>PXRN01000009.1 GCA_003021045.1 Halobacteriales archaeon QS_4_69_34
GATCGCGTCGGCGAACGTCCCCTCGCGCTCGCCGGCGAGCACCGCCTCGGTGATCCGCGCGGAGTCGCTCGCGACGTCCTCGACCCCGAGATCCTCGCTTGCGAAGTCCATCCCGTACTCGGGGGTCTCGATCGTGAAGTCCTCCAGATCGCCGGCTTCACCCACGGCAACCGTCGTCGAGCCCGGCCGGATGTCGTCGTACCCCTCCATTCCCTGGAACATCACGACCCGGTCGACGTCCTGAGACTCACACGCTCCGAAGGTGTCGACGATGCGCTCGGCGAACGCGAGGTGATAGAAGCTCCCGAGGTGGGTGCTCGCATTCGCGGGATTGGCGAGGGTTTCGATGGTGTTGACGAACGTCCGCACGCCCATCGTCTCGCGGCGATCTTCGAGCGCTACCATGCCCGGGTTGAACGCGGGCTGGTAGTAGAAGCCAAAGCCCGTCTCGTCGGTCATGGCCGCGCTCTCCTCCGGGTCGAGTTCGGTCCGCACGCCGAGGTCGTCGAGGACGTGCTTGTAGGCCGTCGCCTTCTGGGTCGGCACGCGGTCGCCGCTGTGGGTCACCACCGGGGTGCCGGCCGCGGCGGCGACGACGCCTGCGCCCACGCCGAGCAGTGCGGAGGTGTGCTTGCCGTCGTAGTTCGCCCCGCAGTCGACGGGATTGGCGTCGGGCGTGGCCGTCTCGACCGAGCGCTCGCGCATGCGGTCGACGAACGCCGCGAGCTCCTCGGGCGTGTTTCGCTTCCAGCGATTCGCCAACCAGAACGCGCCCAGCGTGGTGGGATCGGGCTCGCCGTCGAGGATCCGATCGAACGCCTCGCCGGCCTGCACACGCGTCATGTCGTCGGCGGACTTGTGTCCCGAGCCGACGACCTCGGTCATCAGCCGCTTCAGGGGCCACTCGCCGTACCGTTCGGTCGCCTGAGCCATATCCCGTGTCGGGGCGCTTGGGCCAAAAGGCTCCCGCTCCCGTCGGCGGTGGCCGGCGCGTGGCGTGCGCGCCGCGTGGGCGCGCCGGCCGTGCGAGGGATGGGGGAGCGCGGTACGAGGGACGAGCACCTCGATGCGAGGGGGAAGATGACCCGCGAGCGACGCGAGGGCCGCGACGGGGCCCTTGTCGGTGGCCCGGGCGAGCGAGTCGGCTGGGGAGGGGGCGGGCTGTCGGTCACAGAGCTGAGCGGTGCGGTTTCTCGGGTGTATCGGCGCTCGCGGACCGCGTCTTCGCTCGAATCGATCCGACCACCCGAGGCGCGAATCACCCTCCCATCCGCGGTCCGCATCCGATCGGCTCCCGGTCGCGGTCGGACTCGTCGTCTCGCCGGCGTGACCCGTGCCGTCTTCGAGCGTCGGCGACGCCGAACACCGCTTGTCGACTACCGGAACCGACAACCAATAGATGCGCCAGCCCCAGAGGGCGGTAATGAGCGCGCCCGAGGGCGGGGAGGACTGGCGGGCCGACCTCGACGCCGTCGACGCCCGGCTGCTGGACGAGTACCAGAGCGGGATCCCCGTCGAGGAGCGCCCCTTTCGCGCCGTGGGGGAGACGCTCGGCGCGAGCGAGCAAGAGGTGCTCGCGCGGATCGAGCGCCTCCGCGACCGGGGGATCGTCCGCCGGTTCGGAGCGGTTCTCAATCCGCCGGTGATCGGCTCCTCGACGCTCGCGGCCCTCAACGCACCCGAGGACCGCTTCGCGGAGATCGCGGAGATCGTGAACGGCTACCGGCAGGTCAACCACAACTACCGCCGCGACCACGACTGGAACGTGTGGTTCGTCGTCACGGCCGGCTCGCGGGCGACCCGCGACCGCGTTCTCGACGAGATCGAGGCCCGGACCGGCTGTGCGGTGCTCCGGCTCCCGATGCTGACGGACTACTACATCGACCTCGAGTTCCCCGTGGTCAACGCCGACCGCTTCGCGCGCGAGAGCACCGCGGCACTCCCGACCTCGGGAACGCCGGGCGCGGAGCGAGCGCGCGCGAACGGGGCGGGAGCCGAGGACGCCGACCGGCCGACCGAGGGGACCGAGGCGAGCGCCGACGGGGCCGGAGCGAGCGCCACCCGGATCGCCGAGGACGCTGTCGGCGGGCTCTCGGCGCTGGAGGTCGATGTACTGTTGGCCATCCAGGACGGCCTCCCGCTCACGGCGACCCCGTACCGGGACGTCGCAAGCGGGATCGATGCCCCAGGACGGGAGGTGCTCGCCGCGATCGAGCACCTGCTCGACGACGAGTGTATCAAGCGGATCGGCTGCGTGGTGAACCACGTCCGGACGGGCTTCGACGCGAACTGCATGGTCGTCTGGGACGTACCCGACGCCGAACTCGACGCGCGCGGAACCGCCGTGGGCGCGCTGCCCTCCGTCACGCTGTGCTATCACCGCCCGCGCCGGCCCGAGCAGGACTGGCCGTACAACCTGTTCACCATGATCCACGGCCGGGACCCCGACGCGGTGGCGGCGGAGATCGACGCGCTCGCCGCCGAACACCTCCCCTTCCCCCACGAGCGCCTCCACTCGACCGCGACGCTGAAACAGACCGGCGCGCGCTACGAGGAACTCGTCAGCGGGTGACCGGGAAACCGGACCGGGTGACCGACACATGGGCGACGGGTGACCGGCCGACACGCGGACGACGGTCGCGGTGGCGTCGCTCCCGCTCGCGTCGCTTCCGTTCGGCCGTGTCGCCCCGAGAACCGCGGCGAACGTGGCTCGCACTACCCGCTCGACCTCCCGAGCGTCAGCTCCGGGAGGTGGTTTCGCACGAGATCAATCGCCGTCCGTGGGTCGGACAGGTCGGCCGATGGAAGGGTGTAGACCGGGACGTCGAGCATCCGTTCGAGCGCGTTCGGGTTGGTCCGCTCGGCGACGGTTTCGCCCTCGAACCCGTTGAGGACGACGGCCCGCACCCCGACGGCTCGCCGTTCGAGCGCTTCGACCGTGAGCGCGGTGTGATTGAGCGTCCCCAGTCCGGAACGGGCGACGACCACCGTCGATACGCCGAGGTCGGCGGCGAGGTCGACGACCTCCCTGTCGGCGGTCAGCGGCACCCTGAGGCCGCCGATGCCCTCGACGACGCCGACGTCGGCGCTCGCGAGCGCACGCTCACAGCCCGATCGGATCGTCGGGTACGACAGCGTCCGCCCCGCCTCGCGGGCGGCGACGGCGGGGGCCAGCGGCGGTGCGAGCCGTTCGATACAGGTCGCCGCCCGCGCGGTGTCGCAGGCCTCGGCGACCCAGCCCGCGTCGTCGTCGGGCGGGTAGCCGGTCTGGACCGGCTTGATCGCGCGGGCGTCGACGCCCGCCGCGTGGAGCCGGCCGACCAGCCCGGCGGTGACGACCGTCTTCCCGACGCCCGTGTCGGTCCCGACGACCGCGAGCGAGGAACGGCTCACAGCACCCCAACCGCCCGTCCGGCGGCCTCGAAGGCGGCCAGACACCGGTCGATCGCCCTCTCGGTGTGGGTCGCCATCGGCGCGACGCGGATGCGGCTGGTGCCCTCGGGTACCGTCGGCGGGCGGACGGCCGGCGCGACCACGCCCCGCTCGCGGAGCGCTGCGGCGAGCGCCACCGCGTCCGCACGGTCGCCGACGACGACGGGGAGGATCTGCGTCTCGCCCCATACCGTATAGCCCATCGCGGCGAGCCCCTCGCGCAGGCGCTCGGCGTGCTCCCAGAGGCGGGCGCGCCGATCGTCGTCGGTCCGGGCGACGTGGAGGGCCGCACGCGCCGCGCCCGCGGCCGGCGGAGCCAGCCCCGTCGAGAAGACGAACGACCGCGCCGCGTTCGAGAGGTGCTCGATCAGCGGCTCGCTCCCGGCGACGTACCCGCCCTGGCTCGCCAGCGCCTTCGAGAGCGTCCCCATCCGGATCTGGATTCGGTCGGCGAGTCCCTCCCGCTCGACGATGCCGCCGCCCTCCTCGTGGAGACCCGTCGCGTGTGCCTCGTCGACCAGCAGCCACGCGCCGTGGCGCTCGGCCACCGCACAGAGGGCGGTCAGGGGCGCGACGTCCCCGTCCATACTGAACACGGAGTCGGTGACGACGAGCCAGCTCCCCTCGTTCGTCTCCCGCCGGGCCATCGCGTCCGCGAGCGCGTCGGCGTCGCAGTGGTCGTAGACGACGGTCTCCGCCCCCGAGAGCCGACAGCCATCGACGATGCTCGCGTGGTTGGCCGCGTCCGAGAAGACCACGTCCGGCGAGAGCGCCGCGATCGTGCCGACGTTCGTCGCGTAGCCCGAGGAGAACACGAGCGCGCGCTCGGCGTCCTTCGCGGCCGCGAGGTCACGCTCCAGCGCGCGGTGGGCGCCCGTATCGCCCGTGAGAAGCCGGCTCGCCCCCGCGCCGGCACCGACCGTCGTCGCCGCCTCGGCGGCCGCTCGTCCGACCCGCTCGTCGCCGGCCAGCCCGAGGTAGTCGTTCGCCGCGAAGATCAGTTCCTCCGCGCCGTAGGACGGCTCCCCGCCTCTCGGGTCGGGCGCTCTCCGCGAGCGCGACGCGACGCGATCGACGGGCTGGCGGTCGCGCCGGAGCCCGCGGGCCTCGCGCTCGGCGAGGCGGGCCGCGGGGTCGAAGCCGTGGTCGGCCGTCCCCGTCTCGCGGTCGGCGTGTGGGCCCGTCTCCGCTCCCATCTAGATCGGCATCAGTTCGGCCGGCCCGAACACGCCGTACTCGCCCGCTCGCTGTCGACGAATGCCGGCCTTCAGGTAGCCGAGCGCCGGGCCGTTGACGTTCGCTTCCATGCTGGTGGCGTCGTCCAGCGCGAACGTGTTCGTCCCGCGCTCGCCGTCGAACGTCCGGCCCGTGACCCGGACCGTCGTCGTGGTCGGCTTCTCCTCGGAACGCACGTCGAGGACCCCGCCGACCGTGACGTCGGCGGCGTCACAGATACCCGCCCGCTCCAGCAGGACGTCGTCGGCGTGCTCCATGTCCTCGAACTCGAGGACGCCGTCGTGTTCGTCGAGGAGCGCCTCGATCTCCCCGTCGCTCATCCCGCGGGCCGTCTCGATGTCGTAGCCGTCGAGGTGGGCGATGTCCTCGCGCACCGTCCCCCGGTTGTCCTCGTAGCCGGACTTGAGGCCGACGCCCCACCGGATCTCGACCTCTTCGACGTCGACGAACGACTGGGCTGCGATGGCCGCCGCACCGGTGAGAAAGCCCGGCGTCGCGCCGGCGCCGCAGACGAAGGTGATGCCCGACGCTTCGAGGCGCTCCTCGCGCTCGTCGAGCAAGCCGATGACCCGCGAGCGCTTGAGCACGTCGACGAGCACGCCCGCGTACTCCGCGTCGGCGAACCGCTCGGCGAGCCGCGGGATGAAGTCGTGCTCGAAGTTCGGCAGCGCGACGAGTACGGCGTCGATGCCCTCGCTCGCCGCGATGACGTCCTCGATCGGCGCTCCCGTGGGCTCGGCCTGTGTCGACGCCGCGACGCCCGTCGCCCCGCCGTGCTGTTTGACCGCGGCCACACCGCCGTCGCTCGCGACGGCCCCCTCCGTGGCGGCGAGCAGTTCGTCCACGTCGAGCCCGTCGCGGTCGATCGCCACGCCGTTGCGATCACAGGCCGCGACCGGCGTGAGTGCCGGTTCGTGTCTCGCGACGTCGAGTGCTCGTCGACCGATGCCTCCGGTGCCGAGTACGGCGAAGTTCACGTCGTCCATTGTTCGTCGGTATCTGATCGGTGTGATCGGTGTCGATGGTGGTTCGTGGCGCCGTCGACCGAGGTGAGCCCGCGACGGCCGATCATCGGGCCCGTCGATGCGACCGGCCCCTGATACGGTCGTCGTCACGTCGGTTCAGTCGCCCGTCTCCGCGTTGCTCGTCGCGGTCCCGGCGGCCGTCTCGACCCCCGAGTCCTCCGTCCCGCGGGCCTTGACCGTCTCGGGATCGAACGCGTTGGCGTCCATGTTCGGGGCGAGTCCGGCCCGCTCGATGGCCCGGATGTCGTCGCCCGGCGACTGGCCCGCGGTGGTGAGGTAGTCGCCGGTCAGGACGCCGTCCGCGCCGGCCTCGAACGGCAGGTGCTGTTCGTCCGGCGCGAGGTTGACCTCGCGCCCGCCCGTCAGCCGAACCCGGGCGTGGGGGTGGAGCAGCCGATAGACGGCGATCGTCTCGATCAGCGCCTCGGTGGTGATGGCCGCCGAGTCGCCGAACTCCTCGCCCAGCGGCGTCCCCGCGACGGGGTTGAGCACGTTCACCGGGAGCGAGGAGACGCCGATCTCCTGGAGCGCGATGGCCGCCTCCACGCGGTCGGCCGGCGTCTCGCCCATCCCGAGGATGACGCCCGCACAGAGGTCCATCCCCGCCGCCTTCGCGCGTTCGAGCGTCCGCACGCGGTCCTCGAAGGCGTGCGAGTCAACGATCTCGGGGAAGAACCGCGGGGAGGTTTCGATGTTGTGGTTGTAGTGGTTGATGCCCTCCGCGGCGAGGATTTCGGCTTCCTCCTCGGTCAGGATGCCGAGGCTGGCGTCGGCCTCGACGTCGGTCTCCTCGCGCACCAGCCGGATGGCCCGAAGCACCTCAGCCCACTCCTCCGGACGGTGCTCCTTGCTGACGCCCTTCTCGGCGACGACGATGCCGAAACGCTGTGCGCCGTCCCGCTCGGCCCGCTTGGCCGCACGGAGGATCTCCTCGGGGTCGAGGAAGCCGTAGGTGTCGATCCCGGTGTCGAAGTGGACCGACTGCGCACAGAACCCACAGTCCTCCGCGCAGTCACCGGCCTTGGCGTTCACGATGCTACAGGCGTCGACGGTGTCGTCGCCAAAGCGGGCCCGGACCGCATCGGCCGCCGCGGCGAGCTCCCCGACGGGCTGGGCGAGCAGGGCCAGCCCGTCGGTCCGGTCGAGCGTCTCGCCGTCGAGCACGCGTGCCACCGCGTCGTCGATCGTTCGGTTGCCCGTCTCGTAAACCACGTCCTTCAGAGCGGTTGACGACATAATAAAACTTCGGGTAGCGGAACCGGGAGGGGCCGAGCGCGGTCGTACTCCGGGGCTCGACCGGCGTCTTCCCGCTCGTCGAGTGCCCTTCCGTCGACGCGAGCCGCCGTACGAGCGACGAGCGGCGTACAGGACGGCGGGTGCGGACTCAGCGGCTCGCGGTCACGAACAGCATCGGGGCGATCATCAGCAGGGCGACGCCCAAAAAGAGGTAGTGTGGGGGGCCGTCGATGCTCGGCACCAGCATGAAGACGAGCCCGAACGTGACCCACTGCAGCGAGAGCACCTTCACCGAGCGCTGGGCGAGCGCGGCGAGCGTGGCGAGGACGAACACGACGAGCAGCGCCTGCCCGAGGTTGTACTGGAGCAGGAAGTTGTCGACGACCTGCAACGGCGGCGCGAGCATCCTTTCGCCCGATCGGCCCGTCGCCGGCTTCAACCTTCCGAAACCCCCGAGCCACCCGCTCGGTGGCCCGGCCCACCGTCGGGCTTCGGCGGCGACCGGTCGACCGGGGCGACCGCGAAACGCGAAAGCGTTTTTGCGACGAGCGCGCCTACCGCGTCCGTGCCCGACCCCGTCCCCGGGGACGTCGCGCGGTTCGTCCGCGCGGTCGGCCCCCAGCCCGACCCGCTGTTGGCAGAGATGGCCGCCCACGGCGAGGAGAGCGCGGTGCCGACCGTCGGCCCGGCGGTCGGGGGCTGGCTCGCGCTCCTCGCTCGACTGGCCGACGCCCGACGGGTCTTCGAGTTCGGCTCGGGCTTTGGCTACTCGGCGTACTGGTTCGCCCGCGTGCTGCCGGCCGACGGCGAGGTAGTGCTCACCGAGGTCGACGAGGGCGAGCTCGACCGGGCCCGCGAGTACTTCGAGCAGGGCGGCCTCGCCGACCGGGCGACCTTCGAGCACGGCGACGCGATCGAGACCGTCGCCGCGTACGAGGGGCCGTTCGACGCGGTGCTGGTCGACAACGAGAAGCACAGGTACGGCGAGGCGTTCGACGCCGTCCGGGAGAAAGTCCCCGCGGGGGGCGTCGTGATCGCGGACAACGTGGTCGGCGGCCCGATCGACTTCGAGGCTCTCGTTGGGATCGTCGCGGGCGAGGGAGATCCCGCGGCCGCGGACGCGGACACGCGCGGGGTCGCGGACTACCTCGCGCGCGTCCGCGCGGACCCCGACTTCGAGACGGCCGTCGTGCCGGTCGGCGAGGGGATCGCGGTGAGCCACCGGACGGACTGACGGCCCTGCAGCCGTGCGTCGTACGGATAGTGGTGGGCGTAGCTTCCGCCGTCGGTTACTGCTCGACGAGTTCGCCGAACCGCTCGATGGGGACGCCTTCCATCGTGTTCATGTCGAGGCCGTGTCGCTCGACGGCCAGCGAGAGCTCGAAGACGGTCCGACGGTCGGGAGCCTCGAAGACGAGCAGGAAGTCGTACCGGCCCAGCAGCGCGTAGGTCTCCCTGATCTCGGCGTCGAGCGCCTCCAGTTCGACGTTGACGTCGCCCCACAGCGAGGCGAGGTCGTGGAGGTCCTGAAACTCCGCGTCGGTGACTTCGACGAGCGCGACCCATGTCGGCATGGTCGTCGCTTCCACCGCGACCGGGAAAGCGGTTCTGGCTGGCGAACCGGGGGTGTGGTGTCGCGAGGCTGGCTCGAAGCGCCGAACGAGCAGAGGGTTGGACGTTCGCGAACGAGGACAGCAACGATGCTCGGGGGACCCGGGCACAACTCGCCGGAGCGACCACTTCACTTTCGGTACCGACGGTTCGCCGTTACTCCCGGACGATACGCCCCGACCGGACGGCCGCCGGCCGTGTCGTCACGGCACTCCGGACGGCGTGACGTCGATCGCTTCGTCGCGTCCGGCAGGAAGCCGGGGTCGCCGGGCAGGCTGGTGATCACGTCTCCCGCTCCTGACGCCGACGTCGATCGGCGACGTTCGCGGCGGCCCAGTCGGGGAAAGAGCCATGACCCGTCGGGGCGATCGATACTACATGCCAGGAGGCAGCGACCAGACGCTGGGCTCGTTTCTGTGGCGTGCGGAGCGGATGTCCCCCGACACGGAGATCGTCTCGCGCACTCCGGAGGGGATCGAGCGCTACGAGTACGAGAAATACGGCGAGCGCGTCGCACGGCTCGGCCACGCGCTCGACGGGGCGGGCGTCGGGCAGGGCGATCGCGTCGGTACGTTCTGCTGGAACCACCACCGCCACTTCGAGACGTACTTCGGGGTCCCGAACGTCGGCGCACAGCTCCACACGATCAACCCGCTCCTCCCCAACGAGCACATCGCGTACATCGTCGAGAACGCCGCGGACAGGGTGATCTTCGTCGATCCATCGCTCGCCGAGAAGCTCGCGGGCGCGGTCGCGGCCGAGGAGAGCGCGTTCGACTCGGTCGAGCAGTTCGTCCTGATGGCCCCGTCGGTCACCGAGGACCTCGACGGATCGGGTCTCGACCTCGTAGACTACGAGTCCTTTCTCGCCGACCACGAATCGAGCTACGAGTGGCCCGCGCTCTCGGGCGAGCAGCCCGCCGGAATGTGCTACACCTCCGGTACCACCGGCATGCCGAAAGGCGTCGAGTACACCCAGTCGATGCTCTGGGCGCACACGATGGCGACGCTCACCCCGCAGGGGCTCGGCATCGACGACACCGACGTAGTGATGCCCGTCGTGCCGATGTTCCACGTCAACGCGTGGGGGATGCCGTTCAGCGCCACCGCCGCGGGCGCGAAGCAGGTCTTCCCGGGACCCTCGCCCGACCCGGCCGACATCGCCGGCCTGATCGAGAACGAAGGGGTGACGCTGACCGCGGGCGTCCCGACCGTCTGGTTCGGATTGTTGGAACATATGGAGGACAACGACGTGGACCTCTCGGCGCTCGAACGGGTCGTCATCGGGGGCAGCGCCGCGCCGCCATCGCTCATCCGGCAGTTCGACGAGCGCGGCGTCGAGGTGGTCCACGCGTGGGGCATGACCGAGATGAGTCCCATCGGCTCGGTCGCCCACCTCAAAGCCGGCATGGAAGGCTGGGACGACGAGGACAGGTACGACAAACGCGCCAAGCAGGGGCTGATGGTCCCCGGACTGGAGTTCAAGGTGATCGACGAGGACGGTGCGGAGGTGCCGTGGGACGGCGAGGAGTTCGGCGAGCTGTGGGTGCGCGGGCCGTGGGTCACCACCGAGTACTTCGAGCGCCCCGAGGCCAACGCGGAGGAGTTCGTCGAGGCCCCGGGCGGGACGTGGCTCAAGACCGGCGACGTGGTCACCGTCGACCCCGAGGGCTACATCCAGATCGTCGACCGCGAGAAGGACGTGATCAAGTCGGGCGGCGAGTGGATCTCCAGCGTGGAACTCGAAAACGCGCTGATGGCCCACGACGACGTCGCCGAGGCGACGGTCATCGGCATCCCCCACGAGCGCTGGCAGGAGCGCCCGGTCGCGTTCGTCGTGCCCGGCGGCAGCGCGGACGAGGACACGCTCGCCACGGAGCTCCTCGATATGATCGCCGACGAGTACCCGAAGTGGTGGGTGCCCGACGACGTGGAGTTCATCGAGGAGGTGCCAAAGACCGCCACGGGCAAGTTCTCGAAGAAAGACCTCCGCGAGGAGTACGCCGACGAGTCGCTCGTGGCGGGCGAAGCCCCCGAGGAGGCCGCGCCCGGGGACGGTTGAGGCGGGGTCAGGTGCACATCGGAGAGGTCTCCGAGCGACTCGTCCGGCGGGCGACGGTGGTCGCGGGTCCGAGGCGGTAGCCGTTACCGCCCCGTTCGGCCCCGCTGCCCGCCGCATACCCGAACTATTTGATGGTCGGGGACCGACACGGGGCATGGAACTACTGGAGGAGTCGGTCGTCCCGGAGCACGCCCGCGAGGTCAAAGCCGAGGCCCGTGACTTCGCCGCGGAGCACGTCGCGCCGAACGCCGAGGAGTACTTCAGGAGCGGGGGGTATCCCTGGGAGGTCCTCGAAGCGGGTATGGACGCGGGGCTGGTCGCTCAGGACATCGGCGAGGAGTACGGCGGACGTGGCCTCTCCTTGCACGAGATCCTCGCCATCGCCGAGGAGGCCTACCGCGCCGACGCCGGCATCGGTCTCACGCTGATGCTCGCCTCTTTCGGCGCGGAGATCGTCGAGGAGTACGGCAGCGAGGCGCAAAAGGAGGCGTATCTCCGACCCGTCGCCGAGAACGAGGCGATCACGGGCCTCGCGGTTTCGGAACCCGAGCGCGGCTCGGATCTGGCGGGGATGACCACCACCGCAGAGAAGGAAGGTGAGGAGTGGGTCATCGACGGCGAGAAGTACTGGATCGGCAACGGCGTCGAGGCCGACTGGGTGACCACCTACGTGAAGACCGGCGACGGCGAGGACAGGTATGGAAACTACTCGATGCTGATCGTGCCGACCGACACCCCGGGCTACGAGGCCGAGCACATCCCCGAGAAGATGGCCATGCGCGCATCGAAGCAGGCCCACATCGAGTTCGACGACTGCCGGGTCCCCGAGGAGAACCTCGTCGGCGTCGAAGGCGCGGGGTTCTACATGCTCGCCGACTTCTTCAACCACGGCCGGATCGTCGTCGGCGGGCACGGCCTCGGGCTCGCGGCGGCCGCGATCGAGGAGGCGTGGGAGTTCGTCCACGGCCGCGAGGCCTTCGGCCGGGACATCTCGGCGTTTCAGGCCGTACAGCACGACCTCGCCGAGATGCGCCTCGACTTCGAGTCCGCCCGTGCGCTCAACTGGCGGGCCGCCGACAAGGTGGCGGCAGACGACCGGGCGGGCTTCTGGGCCGCGCTGGCGAAGACCAAATCCACGGAGGCGGCCGTCGACTGCGCCGAGCGCGCGATGCAACTGCACGGCGGCCGGTCGGTACTCGAAGAGCGCCGCATCTCCCGGGTCTACCGCGACGCCCGCATCCCGGTCATCTACGAGGGTGCGAACAACATCCAGCGCAACTTGATCTACAGCCAGCAGGGCTAGACACCCACCTTTTCGAGGGGGTCCTCCATCGCTCGTGCCTGCGGCACTCGCTTCTCCGAACCCCCAGAAACCTGGAGGAAAAGGCCGCGAACTCCCTCCAGTGCTCGTCCGCTCGCGGGAGAAGCCTACCCGCGACTGCACCGCAGCGGCCGGCGGTGGCTGCCCGGCGACACTCCAGTTTCGCACTCAGAACTCCTCGCGCAGGAACACGTCCTGTGGCGGAAACATCGCCCCGAGCAGCTCCCGCACGGCGTCCGTCCCGGCCGAGAGCTCGCCGGCGCGCACCGCGCGCTCGACCGGGGAGTGTCCGACGTACAGCTGCGAAAGGGTATCGACGTCGATCGTCACATCCGGCGAATCGTCGCCGCTGCCCGCCCCCCGGCCCCCGATCTGCCGGCAGGTCGCTACCCCGTCGGCCACCTCGACGGCGAAGGTCCCGTCGTTCCAGTCCGCGAGCGAGTCCGACACCGCAATCGTGAGTCGGCCCTTGGCGTCCGGGGGGTAGGAGAGCGCTTCGAGGGCGGCGGGCACGTCCACGATACGGACCATCGCGCCGGGCCGCAGTTCGCACTCGATGGCTCGCGGGTCCTCGGCGAGGTCGAAGAGGAGCGGATTCCGCTCGGGGAAACCGCGGAATCGCACCCGCTCGACCTGCGAGTCGTGATAGCTGAGAAAGCGCAGCAGCTGGAGGTAGGCCTCGCGATCGACGAACGCGAGGTCCCGCGCGATCAGCTCCGTCTCGCCCTCGCCCTCCTCGATGAGTGAGACGACGTACCCCCGGAGCTCGCCGTTCTGCTCCCAGCCGTAGACCGCCGGGTCCCGGTCCCACCCCTCGAACACCCTGTACTGCCACCACTCCTCGGTGCGACGCATCCCGAGCGCATACCCCTCGTTGTGGGCGTCGAGTACCCGGTTCAGTTCGTCGTACTCGTCGGACGCGAGCTCCCGGAACGTTCCCCTTCCGTCGGTCGGCTCGGCCGCGAACGCGAGCGCCTCGGGGGGACAGTTATACCGGACGTAGCTTCCGGCACGTGCCCAGCCGTACCGCCGGTAGAAGCCGTACTCGAACGGCCACAGCGCCGAGAGGTGCTGGTCGCGCTCGCGGTACTCCCGGAGCGACTCGACGAGGAGGCGCTCGACCAGCCCCTGCCGGCGGTGCTCGGGGGGCGTCGCCACGGCCGACAGTCCCACCAGCGGGTGGTCGTCGCCGCGCAGCGCGACGGTGAACCAGTGGTGAGCGCAGACACACCGGAGGTCGCCCCCGGCGTCGCTTTCGCCGGTTTCGCCGGCCGCAGTCTCCGCATTCCCGGCGGACGCGAACAGCCCGCGGCGCGCACCGACGCGTGCGGGGCCCGGAAGGTCCTCGACGCGCTCGTAGCTCTCGGGGGTCTCGGCGGGCGCGAAGGCGTACTGGACGATGCCCCGGAACTCGTCGATCAGCTCGTCGGGGACCGGACGGTACTCGACCATGCGCGGGTTCGGACCGCGGCGGGCAAATAGGTGACCGATTTATGCCCCGTGCGCCCGAACACCACGGCGTATGTCCGAGACGACCGTCCACGCCATCGACCGCGGACACATCGAGGCCGACCTGAACTTCGCTGTCGATGGAAGCGTCGCCGCGACCCACAGCGATCCCGACCCCGATCTGGAGTACGTCGACTTCGCGGTCTGGAACCTCGTTATCGACGGCCCGGAGGCCACCGTGCTCTGGGATACGGGTTCACACCCCGAGGCGGGTGCAGGCTACTGGCCCGCGCCGCTGTACGAAGCGTTCGCGCACGTCGACGCCGACGAGCACGACCTCGAAGCCGACCTCGACGACGCGGGCTTCGACCTCGTGGACATCGATGCCGTAGTACAGAGCCACCTCCATCTCGATCACGCCGGCGGCCTGTATCACTTCGAGGGGACCGACACCCCGGTCTACGTCCACGAGCAGGAGGTGAAGTTCGCCTACTACAGCGCGAACACTCCGGAAGGGTCGATCGCCTACGTGCCCGACGACTTCGACCGCGACCTCGATTGGGAGGTCGTTCACGACGAGCGCCAGCTCGCCGAAGGGTTCGAGCTGCTCCACCTGCCGGGCCACACGCCCGGGCTACTGGGCGCGCTAATCGAAACCGACGACGGCCCCCTCCTCGTCGCCGGCGACGAGTGTTTCGTTGAGGCCAACTACCGCGAGGAGCAGCCGATGGGCGCGAGCCTGACGTGGGACTCGCGGGCGTGGCGCGAGAGCCTCCATCGCCTGAAGGACCTCGAACGCCGCCACGGCGCGGGCGTGATCTTCGGCCACGAGCCCGATCAGTTCGAGGGGAGCGGGCACGAGTAAGGGGACGAGAACGCCCGAGTGTGGCGTCGGACGCCGGGACGACGGCTCGGGGCAGCCGAGGCGTAGCGGGTCGGTCCTCGGGCGGCTTCGGCGACCGGACCCGCTGTAACGAAAGGACGGGACCTCTCCACGGACCGTAAAGAACGACGCGTTTCATCACGGCGGGGCTAGATGCTCCACTCGGTCACGGGAGACCGTTACGCGGTTCACGAGCATCGGAACCGCGGCGAGTACCGACCCTCACGCCGAAACCGCTTTTCGTGTAGACGAAGCGAACTCGCGCGAGTGGGAATATGGGAATCGAAATAAACCATGAAAGATTGAAAGCGTGCATTTTTCTTCCCCCGATCTCTATGGGTTCGTATGCAGATCGAACAGAGGCAACGACCCCCGTCGATTCGCGATCTGCCGGATTGCCGTTCGTCGGAGCGTCCCCGAGACTGGCGGCCGTAGCGGGCAGCCCAAGGAAAGATCACTCTTCGAGTACGTGCCGTCGCCAGTCGCCTCCGGTCACGAGTGCTCGTTCGCGGGCAGCTCCGACTGTCGGTCCGGGACCGACGGGACCACACGACCGGAGACGCAGTTGGAACGAGCGCCCGGTGGGTCACACGAGAGATAGCCCGTAGGGGGGAACACCAGTGAGCGCCGCAACCGAGATCATCGTCCTCGTCGTCACGGTCATGGGTTTCGGCGTCGCTGCCCAGGTTCTCTCGGATCGGTTGGCGGTCCCCAGCGTTCTGTTCCTGATTTTGGCAGGAATCGGAGTGGGGCCCGAAGGGCTCGGTCTCGTCAACGCGGAGATCATCGGCGATGCGCTTCCGGCGATCGTCGGACTCAGCGTCGCTATTATCGTCTTCGAGGGAGCGTTTCACCTCAACCTCGAACGGCTGCGTGAGGCCCCTAACGAGACGGTTCGGCTCATCACCGTCGGCGCGTTGATCTCGTTGGTCGGAACCGCCGTCGCCGTTCGGTACGCGCTCGGAGCGTCGTGGGACATCGCGTTCCTGATCGGTTCGTTGCTGGTAGCGACTGGCCCGACGGTGATCACGCCGATCATGAACGTGGTCCCGGTCAGGGAACGGGTCGCGATGACGCTCGAAACCGAGGGCGTCGGCAACGACGTGACGGCCGCCATCCTCGCCATCGTGACGTTCGAGTACGTCGTGCTGGAAAACAACAGCGTCTTCACGCTCGTCTCTGAGTTCGCGCTCCGGTTTGCCGTCGGGATCGCCGTCGGGGTCGCTGTCGCCGCCGTCGTCTGGTACGTATTACGGCACGTCGACCTGTCGGCGGAGAACGCACCGCAGAACGCCCGTCTTATCGTCCTCACCGCAGCGCTGGTGTCGTATGGGGTGGCCGAACTGATCGCGGCGCAGGTCGGTGCCTCCGAGGCGGGGATCGCCGCGGTCGCCGTTGGCGGGTTCGCCCTCGGCAACACCGACATCCCCTACCGCGCCGACATCGAACAGTTCAAAGGCGACATCACGCTGTTGGTGCTGTCGTTCGTGTTCATCACGCTAGCATCGTTGCTCTCTATCAGTGATGTCCTGGCGCTGGGAATCGGCGGGCTCGGCGTCGTCGTCGCGGTTGCGTGCGTCGTTCGACCCGTGTTCGTTATGCTTTGTACGGTCGGCGACCGATTCACCCTTCGGGAGCGGATCTTCATCAGCACGACCGGCCCCCGTGGAATCATTCCGGCAAGCATCGCGACGCTGTTCGCGCTCGAACTCCAGGCAAGCGATCCGGCGGCAGCGACGACGCTCGTCGGGACGGTCTTTCTCGTCATCCTCGCGACGGTCGTCGTCGAGGGCGGATTCGCACGACATATTGCACAGGCGCTGAACGTGATACCGATGCGTGTACTCGTCGTCGGTGCCGGACGGGTCGGGACCGCGCTCGCCGAGCGGCTGGAGGACCGCGGCGAGGAGGTCGTACTGATCGACACGAACAGCCAGGCTATCGAGACGGCTCGGGACGCGGGATTTACCGTCAGACACGGCGACGGGACGGACGCGGACGTGCTGCGCGCGGCCGGCGCGGAGAACGCGAAGGTCATCGCCCCGGCGACCGGCGACGACGACGTGAACCTCCTCATCGGCCAACTCGCCAGGAACGCGTTCGACGTCGAGACCATCGTCGCCCGCGTGAACCAACCGGCCAACGTCGACGCGTTCGAGGATCTCGACATCGAGCCGATCCCCACGGGGATGTCGGTCGCGTGGGCGATGGACAACTTCGTCGAACGCCCGGCGATCGCCCACTGGATGACGGAGCTCGACCGGACGGGTGACGTCCAGGAGATCGAGGTGACGGCCGACAACGTGGTGGGCGAGACGGTAGCCGAGCTCGGCGCCGAGCTCCCGGAGGACTGTCACCTCGCGCTCATCAGCCGGAACGAGAGCAACCGACTCCCTCACGCGGACGACGTACTCGAGAGGGGCGACCACATCACGTTCATCGGTCGGAAGGGAGCGGTCCGTGAGGCGATCGAACACTGTCACCCGGGACCGTGAGCGTCCCCGAGCCCCCGACGCGGCTGGAGTCTTCGTTTTCCCGAGCGTCGCCGCTCGTCGATCGCCGGCGTCGACCCCGGGCGGCAGAGCCGAGCTCTCCCGCGACCGCTCCGTGACCATCAGGCTCGATTCGGGGACTGTCCGACGAACAGCGCGCTCCGAGAGCGCCCGTCGACCGCGGCGGACCCGATAGCCACCCGACGGAGCTCCGGCGGGGCTACCGCACGATCGCCTCGGCGAGCTTCTCGACCGGATGTGGCGGCTCCTGGTTTCCGCTGCCGTTCCCGTCCACGCCCGTCGCGTCCTCCCTGGCACCGGGGCGCTCGGCGAGCTGGGCGCGACAGGACGCCCCGGGCGCGACGACCGTCTCCCCGGAACTCGCCGCGACCTGCTCGTAGAGGATTCGCGCAATGGCCGTGCTCATCGAGCGGTGTTCGGCCTCGTAGCCGAAGCTCCCGGCCATGCCACAGCATCCGGAGTCGAGCGGGTCTACCTCGTAGCCCGCCCGGCGGAGGACGCCGACCGCGTGGTGGTCTTTCTTCGTGGCCTTCTGGTGGCAGTGGCCGTGGTAGGTGAGGCCTCCTGCGGGCGCGTCGAAATGGACGGACGCGTCGAGCCGGAACCGGTCGACGTACTCCATGATGCCGTAGGTGTTCGCCGCGACCGCCTCGACGTCGCTGCCGATGGCCCCCGAGCTGGCCTCCCGGGAACCCACGGCGCGAGTGCCGCCGTCCGCGGCCGCCTGCGGTCCGCCCTCGCCGGCCGCGACGGTACCCGACGGTTCGTCCGTGTCGCCGGCGAGCAGGTCGCGGTAGTCCGATTGGAGCATGACCGCGTCGGAGGGCTCGACGACGACCACGTCCCAGCCCGCCCGCACCCGTGGCGCGAGCGCGGCGACGTTGTCCCTCGCTATTTCACGGGCCTCTCCGAGAAACCCCTTCGAGAAGGCGGGCCGGCCGCTGTCGCCGCAGTCCTCGGGAACGGCCACCCGGACGCCAGCGGCTTCGAGCGCGAAGACGGCCGCCCGTCCCGCTCTCGGATGGATGTAATTCGTGTACGTGTCGGGGAGCAGCAGGGCGCGTCGCTCGGCGTCGGTAGCCGAAACCCGGGGACCGCGCGCGTCGAACCACTCGGCGAACGAGCGGCGGCGAAACTCCGGCAGCGTCCGGTCGGCGGCGATCCCCACCGTCCGCTCCAGTAGCGCTCGCGCGCCGGGCACCCGCGGCAGCCAGTTCGAGACGGGCGCGAGTGCGCTTCCGACCGCCGAAACCGTCTCGACGTTCGCGAACAACCGGTCCCGGAGGCTCGCGCCGTGGCGGCGGTGGTGCTCATGGGTCAGTTCGGCTTTGAGCTTCGCCATGTCGACCTCGCTCGGGCAGTCGTGTGCACAGCCCTTACAGCCGATACAGAGGTCGAGCACCTCGGTCGTGAACTCGACGTCGAACTGTTCCCCGTCGGGGAGGTCGCCGCTCATCGCCTGTCGGAGCAGGTTCGCGCGCCCGCGGGTCGAAAGGGACTCCTCGTTCGCGGCACGGTAGGTCGGACACATCACGCCGCCGGTCGTCCCCTGTGTGCCCCGACAGCCCCCACAGCCGTGACAGAGCTCGACCATCCCCTGGAAGCCGTTCTCGTTCTCCCAGCGTAGGGTGGGTTCGAAGCCGGCGTCGAAGGCGTAGTCGGGGTCGAAGCGCAGGTTCTCGGCGAGCGAGACGTCGCCACAGACCTGTCCGGGATTGAGCAGCCAGCCGGGATCGAACGCCGTCTTGAGGTCCCGGAACACCCCGAGGAGATGCTCGCCGTAGCGCTTTTCATTCCAGCCCGTTCGCGCACGGCCGTCGCCGTGTTCGCCCGATATCGCCCCGCCGTACTCGATCACGAGGTCCGTGGCGGCGTCGGCGATCGATGCCATCGCCTCCACGCCGTCGACGGTCTTGGTGTCGATCAGCGGGCGGACGTGAAGCACGCCGGGACCGGCGTGGGCGTAGAAGCTGGCGAACGTGTCGTGTGCGTCGAGGATCTCCCGGAAGCGCGCGACGTACTCCGGGAGGTCCGGGGCGGGCACGGCACAGTCCTCGACGAACGAGACGTGCTTTGCGTCGGTGGTCCGGGAGAGCAGGATCGGCAGCCCCGATTTCCGGAGCTTCCAGAAGCGTGCCCGGGTCTGGGCGTCGTGGGCCTCCATCGCCGCGCGAGCGCGGCGAGGCGCGCCGGTGGCGGCCGTGCCGTCGTCGGGATCGTCCCCGCTATCGACGACGCCGTCGCTCGGCTCGATCTCGGGATCGGCGTCGGGCACGCGGTCGGCAAGGAGGTCGGCGATCTGCCGGCGACCGTGCTCGTCGCTCTCGGCGTAGAACTCGACGAGGAGGACCGAATCCGTCCCGTCGGGCAGCAGCCCCACGACGTCGGCGAACTCCTCGGTCTCGCGCGCCAGCGAGAGCAACACGTCGTCCATCGCCTCGACCGCGGCGGGATCGTGGTCGAGGATCGGCTCGACGTCGGCCATCGCGTCGAGCAGGTCGTCGTAGGTCAGCAGGGCAACTGCCTTCGTCGCGGGAATCGGTTCGAGCGAGATCGTGGCCTCGGTGACGACCGCGAGGGTGCCCTCGCTGCCACAGAGCAGCCGCGCGAGGTTGACCATCCCCGATTTCGCGTCCTCGATTAGCACGTCGAGATTGTACCCCGAGACGTTGCGTTTCAGGTCGGGGTAGGCCGCCTCGATTGCCTCGCGCTTCTCGTCGACGATGCGCGCGACTTCGGCGTAGATGCGGGGGAGCGGCGCCTCCGCGTCGGCGTCGGCCTCCGCGCGGAGCGTTTCGAGGTCGATCTCGCCGAGCTCCGCGACGGTGCCGTCGGCGAGGACGGCCTCGCAGGACTCGACGTAGGCGTCCGTTTTCCCGTAGACGAGCGAGTGTGCGCCCGTCGAGTCGTTGCCGATCGCGCCCCCGAGCGCGCTCTTGTCCGCCCACGCCGGATCGGGCGCGAACTTCAGGCCGTGGGGCGCGAGCGCCTCGTCGATCTCGCCGAGGATCGCCCCGGACTGGGCGCGCGCGAGGCCGACTTCGCGGTCCACGTCAAGGAGACCGTCCATGTACCGGGTGAAATCGAGCACGACCGCCTCGTTGACCGCCTGCCCCGCGAGGCTCGTCCCGCCGCCGCGCGGAAGCACCGCGATCCCGCGGTCGGTGCAGTACTCGACGACCGCGGCCACGTCGGCGGTCGAGCGCGGCAGGACGACCCCGATCGGCGTCACCTCGTAGGCGCTCGCGTCCGTCGCGTAGAGCTCCCGGGAGTAGTCGTCGAAGCGGACGTCGCCGGCGACCAGTTCGTCGAGGGCCGACTGGAGGGCCGGGCGGTCGACCCCGCCGCCGCGGTAGTCGTAGTTCGCGCCGCCGGTCGCGGGATCGCCCGTGGAGTCGTCCGAGTGAGACGCCATCGCCCGACCTTCGGGACGGAGACGCTAAACGGTCGTGCTCCCCCAGAGCGGCGACGGCTGTCGCGTGACTTCCAGGGCGTCCCGGCGGTCAGTCCTTCCCCTCTCGGCCCCCGATTTCCCGTTACCGGCTAGCTGACCTCCCGGAACAGCGCTTGGACGTCGACGACGTCGGCCGCCCCGTCCCGGTTGAAATCGAACGCCTCGGCGTTGTTCCGCACCGTTTCGTCGTCGCGGTGGGCGAACAGCGCCTGCACGTCGACGGTGTCGACGTCCCCGTCGCCGTTGACGTCCTCGAAGCGGCCGTCGCCGTCCGGGTCGGTCGCCGGCCGTCCGTCGCCGGTCACGTCGACGGCCTGCTCCGGCCGTCCTGCCCCCGCGATGAACCGCGGCCCGCCCTCCTGTCGGACGAACCCCGGGAGGGCGATCGCACCGTCCATCCGGGTGTCGGGGTAGCCGATCCACACGCGTCCGGTGTTGTCGATCTCGATCGTGAAGAAGTCGCCGAGACGCCGGTCGACGCCTTCGGCCTGACAGATGGTGCCGCCGTTGCAGATCGTCCCCCGATGGATCGGGTCCGGCGTGGCGACACCCGTCGAGAACGTCGGGTCGGCCGAGAGGCCATCGAGGGTGCCGGCGGCGACCACGCGCCAGGTGTGATCGCCTGGCGTCTCGGAGTCGTTGTTCGGCAGCTTCTTCGAGGCCTCGATCCACGCGATCGCCGCCCGGCCCGTGCTCCCCACCGCGATCCACGGCCAGATGTCGGTGTTCTCGTTCGTGTCGACCCGGACGGGCGCGCTCCACGTCCGGCCGCCGTCGGTCGAGGCCGCGTAGTAGACGCCGGCGGCCCGACCGCCGTTGCCACCCTCGTCCCACGTCGCGTAGAGGTTTCCCCCCGGGTCGAGGTCGAACGCCGGCCACGCCGCGCGCAGATCGACGTCGGCGACGATCGTGTGCTCCTCGCGCTCGAAGTCGTCCGCCCGAGCGCCCCGGAACGCGACCATTCCGAGCTCCCCGTCCCTGAAAAACGTCTCGTAGAGCGTGCCGGTCTCCTTGTCGACGTGGATGTCGCCGAGGCCGTCCGGGTCCTCGACTCCGGAGGAGAAGGTCTCGCCCCCGTCGGTGCTCTTAAACAGGGTGTGCCCGAAGTTGCCGACCGGATCGTTGGGCACCGTTCCGCCGCCGAAGACGTTCCCGGTCATGTAGAGGACGTCCTTCTCGTCGGCGGCCATCCACTGTCGGTCCTCGATGTCCTGTCCGAAGAGATTCTGGAGCTCGTAGCTGCGCCCGGCGTCGGTCGACTTCGAGACCGCGACGTTCGCGAAGTTGATCTCGGAGATGTAGACCTGCCCCGCGCTGTCGACGGCGAACTCGGGGTCGGAGAAGCCCGAGCCGGGAACCCCCTCGGGCGGGAGGGTGCGGTCGGCGAACGTCCACGTCTCCCCGAGGTCGTCGCTCCACCAGTAGTAGGCCTGGCCCTCGTAGTTCTCGACGTACGCCGAGGAGTCCTCGTCGCCCGCCGCGGGGGCGTAGACGTGCGAGCTGCCGGCGTGACCGCCATAGAGGAGGGTGCCGTCGGGATGCATCTCGACGGTCGGCTCGCCCCCGGCCCTGTCGGTATCGACGTAGGTCTGCTCGCCGAACACGAGCGGTCGCGGGCCGGCACCGCCGGCCGAACCGGCGCTCGCGGCCCCACTGGAGGCCCCCAGACCGAGCGCCGCACCGGCGGTGCCCGCCCCGGCCGACCGCAAGAGGTTTCGTCGCCTGATGCCGGTGGTGTCGCTCCCATCGCGCGCCTCGGCAGCCCTCTCGCTGCGGTTCCCGTCCCCTGCGTTCGCGGTGTCGTCGGCTGGATCCCCGTTCGGTGGCTGCATATCACCGCCGACATGCGATCGATTCAAAAAACCACACCCTATCTGATTGGGGGGATCGTTCGCGATCGACGGAGCGGTCGACGAGAACAGCGAGACGGCACCGTCGGCCGGCTCGAAGTCCCTCGGCAGGGACTGTTCGCGGGTCGTCCGCGTCTCGCCGCCGTCGGCCGGGGTCCGGTAGGCGAACGTCGTGGCGTCGCGGAACGCCACGCCGTGGAGGAATCCCCGGGTGTCCGCGAGGTATCGCTCGTCGGGAGCCCGTTCGGCGTATCGAAACACGACCACTGGAACTCCGAGCGGCTGCCGCTCAGGGTGGCTCGACGAGGCCGTAGGTCTCGTGGAGGTGGTCGAGGATCCAGTCGACGGTGACCGGATCGTAGGTCCAGAAGCCGTAGAACTCGCTCTCCTCGCGCCCGCCCTCCGGCTCGTCGCCGTCCCGTTCCTCGGCGACCAGTGCACACTTGCTCGCGTCCTCGCCTGCGCCGTCGAAGACGACGAACCAGGTGCTCTCGATCTCGCTGCTGCGCTCGATGTGGAGCGCGAACCTTTCGTGGTCGGGTACCGGCCCGTCGGGGGTCGCGTAGGCGTGGACGTCGAGGCGTTCGGCGAGGCGCTCGTAGGCGGAGATCCGGGGAACGAGATTCGAGAAGCGCTGGAAGCCGGCGTGCAGCGAGCCGTCCCCGACACGCCACGCGCGGTCCTCGATCTCCTCGGTCGCGGCGAGCATCGTCCGCCGGTCGTGGGAGGCGAACAGTTCCTCGTCGAGGAAATCGAGGATCGGGCGCGTACTGGGGGTTTCGACCGGGCTATCGGCGTCGGTCGAGACCTCACCCCCGGCCGACCCGGTTTCGACCGACGGGCCACCGAGCAGCGCCGGCAGGTCGTCGTCGAGTCCGGCGGCGGTTAGGAAGGTTCCATCGCGGGTCAGCACGGCGAGATCCCGTGGGGTGGCGCTCGCGGTCGTCTCGGCGACGACGCGGACGTTCCGCTCGCCGAGGTGTGCGCGGAGGTCGTCGACGACCTCCGAATCGGCGGGATTGAGCACGGTCAGCGTCTTCTCGTGGTCGGCGACGCCCGCGATGATCTCCGAGAGCGACATCGCTCGCTACAAGGTGGCGGATAGCGCGTTATCAATCTGCGGGCTGCTATCGCGGGAGAACGTGATTCGACGCCGCACGGCGGCGGGAGGGACGGGGACCGTCGCCGAGACTGTCCGCGACCACGCTCCCCGAGCGCTCGCCCGGCCCGCTCGTCCGTCGTGGTAATATATATATATATATATATATATATATATATATATATCAAAACCTCACGATAGATGTATGACAACGTGTTGCAAAGCCTTTAGTCTCCGTGCGCCGAAGTTGACACACGGGACGAGACCTCACCATGACAGACGACGAACTCATCTGGCGGATCGCCGGCGGGTCGGGCGACGGGATCGACTCGACCAGCCAGAACTTCGCCAAGGCGCTGATGCGCACGGGACTAGACGTATTCACACACAGACACTACCCCTCCCGGATCCGGGGTGGCCACACCTTCGTCGAGGTGCGCGCCGCGGGCCATCCGGTGAAGTCGCGGGGCGACGGCTACAACTTCCTGCTCGCGCTGGGCGACAGCTTCGCGCGCAACCCACAGGACGAAGCCTACTACGGCAACGAGGAGGCCAAGCCGCTGACGGAGAACCTCGACGATCTCCGCGAGGGTGGCGTGATCGTCTACGATACGGGCCTGCTCGACGAGGGAGACGTCGACGACCTCGAGGAGCGCGCCGCCGAGGAAGGCTGGCACGTCTACCCGCTCGATCTCCGGGGACTGGCGCGCGAACACGGGAGCGAGGTAATGAGAAACACCGCCGGGGTGGGTGCGACGGCCGCGCTGCTCGGGATGGATACCGGAGTGTTCGAGGAGCTGATGGACGAGCGAATGAGCGGCGACGTGCTGGCGACGAACGTCGAGATCCTCGAGATGGCCCACGAAGAGGTCTCCGGGATGGAACACACCCACGCCCTCCAGTTACCCGAGGGCACCCACGAGGACGCCGCGGACTCGCCCGTGCTGCTCTCGGGATCGAACGCCGTCGCTTACGGCGCGCTCGATGCGGGCTGTCGGTTCATCGCGGGCTACCCGATGACCCCCTGGACCGACGTGTTCACCATCATGAGCCAGAACCTGCCGGAGATGGGGGGAATCTCCGAGCAGGTCGAAGACGAGATCGCCGCCGCCTCGCTCGCTATCGGGGCTTCCCACGCGGGCGTGAAGGCCATGTCGGGCTCCTCGGGGGGCGGGTTCGCGCTGATGAGCGAGCCCCTCGGCATGGCCGAGATGACCGAGACGCCGATCGTGCTCGTGGAGGCGATGCGTGCCGGCCCCTCGACCGGGATGCCGACCAAGCCCGAGCAGGCGGACCTCGAACACGTCCTCTATACGAGTCAGGGCGACTCGAACCGGGTGGTGTTCGCGCCCGGCACAGTACGGGAAGCCTACGAGCAGACCCGGGCCGCCTTCGAGATGGCCTACGAGTACCACTTACCCGCGATCGTCGTCATCGACCAGAAGCTATCCGGCGAGGTAGCGGTGATTCCCGACGAGTTCTTCGACCGCGAGCCCGATCCGGGTCTCGGCGCGGTGCTCACCGAGGCGGAGCTCGACGAGGCCGCCCACCACGCTTCGGGGGTCTTCGATCGCTACCGCCACGACCCCGAGAGCGGCGTGAGTCCGCGCTCGATCCCGGGCCAAGCGGGTGGACGGTTCCTCGCCTCGGGCAACGAGCACACTCCTCAAGGACACATCGCCGAGGACCCGGACAACCGGGTCGCTCAGATGGACCGCCGAGCGCGCAAGCTCGCGTCCGTCCGCGCCGAACTCGACGGGCGCGAGACGAGCCACCAGACGCCGTATGGACCGGAAGACGCCGAGTACGGGATCCTGACGTGGGGCAGCCAGCAGGGCACCGCCGAGGAGGCGGTCGACCGGCTGAACGACGACGGACACTCGGTGAAAGCACTCGGCGTAAGCGACCTCATGCCCTATCCGAGCGCGGAGGTCGCCGCTTTCCTCGAATCGGTCGAGGAGTGTCTGGTGGTCGAGATGAACGCGACAGCACAGTTCCGCGGGCTCACGGGAAAGGAGCTGGGGCAGTACGGCGAGCACCTGTCGAGTCTGCTGAAGTACAACGGCGACCCCTTCGAACCCGCAGAAGTGGTCGAAGGGTTCGAGAGCATCGTCGGCGACGCCGACGCGGACGGCGACGCGTCGGGCGAGTCGACGCGGATCGTCCCGGCGGTGGGTGATTGAACCATGAGTCAGAGTACCAATGTGTTCGGCGCGATCGGCGACGCACAGGAGCGAGAAGAGGGGATCGACCGCGAGGAGTTCACGCCGGGGATCGAGCCCCAGGCGACGTGGTGTCCGGGCTGTGGCGACTTCGGCGTGTTGAAGGCGCTGAAGGGTGCGATGCCCGAGGTGGGGAGGACGCCCGAGGAGGTCCTGCTGGTGACGGGCATCGGCTGCTCGGGGAAGCTATCGAGCTACTTCGATTCGTACGGGTTCCACTCGATCCACGGGCGCGCGCTGCCGGTGGCGCGGGCCGCGAAGCTCGCCAACCCGGGCCTTGAGGTGATCGCCGCCGGCGGCGACGGCGACGGCTACGGCATCGGCGGCAACCACTTCACCCACACCGCCCGCGAGAACCACGACATGACCTACATCGTGTTCAACAACGAGATCTTCGGGCTCACCAAGGGACAAACCTCGCCGACGAGTCCGAAGGGTCACGAGTCGAAGACCCAGCCCCACGGCTCCGCGAAGGATCCAGTCAGACCGCTGTCGATGGCGCTCTCGGCGGGAGCGTCCTACGTCGCGCGCACCGCCGCGGTCAACCCACAGCAGGCGACCGAGATCCTCGCCGAGGCCATCGAGCACGACGGCTTCGCCCACGTCGACTTCCTCACCCAGTGTCCCACGTGGAACAAGGACGCGAAGCAGTACGTCCCCTACACCGACGTCCAGCAGTCCGAGGAGTACGACTTCGACGTCCACGACCGGCGCGAGGCCGCCCGCATGATGCACGAGACCGAGGACGCCCTCTATGAGGGCACAGTGCTCACCGGTCGGTACTTCGTCGAGGAGGGTCGACGCTCCTACGGCGCGGAGAAGGCCGCCACGGGCGAAGCACCCGAGACGCCGCTCGCGGAACGGTACTTCGATCCCGACTACGAGTGGGAGCGCTCCTACGACCTGCTGGACCGCCACCGGTAGCCGTGGGCCGCCATCGGTAGCCGTCCCCATCGCCACCGACCGCCCGATCCCGAAGGCTCCACCTCCGCCGGTCGGCCACGATCGACGACCCCGGCCCGACCCTCGACCGTCGTTTACCGATTCGGAAGGTATTTTTCTCCGGACGTGAAAGAACCGACCATGAGCACACAGCACACCGAAGACCGGATCCTCGCCGCCCTGGAGGAGGACGCCCAGGCCTCCTACGCCGAGATCGCGGACCGTGCGGGGGTCTCGAAACCCACGGTTCGGAAGTACATCGACAGGCTCGAAGACGACGGCGTGATCGTCGGCTACTCCGCCGACGTCGACCCGAAGAAGCTCTCGGGCCAGTCGATCGCGCTCGTCGGCATCGATGTCGACAGCGGGCGCTACGTCGAGACCGTCCGTACGCTCAAGACCCTCGACGCGATCGAGGCACTGTACTCCTCCAGTGGCGACCACATGCTGATGGCGGAGGTCCGTGCCCCCGACGGCGACGCCGTCGGGGCGGTCATCAACGACGCCATCCTCGCCGTCGAGGGCGTCGGCGCTGCCCATCCCTCCTTTCTCCAAGAACGGCTCAAGTAGGCCGCGGCCCGCTCAGCTCTCGGCGGCTGTGGCCGGCTGCTGTGAGGTGTCGTACTTCCGCCGGAACTCCCCGATGAGCTGTCCCATCTTCGCGTACCAGTCGTTCAACATCCGCTGCATCTCGTCGGCGACCACCTCGGGGTCGGTCGGCCGGAAGACGTGGTAGTAGCCGCCCTGATCGTAGTTGATCTGCTCTCTCTGGACGAACCCGGTCCGGAGCAGCCGCTGTACGGCTCGGTACACCGTCGATCGCTCCCGGTCGACTTCCGCGGCGATCTCGTCGATCGTGAGCGGCGCTCCGCCGTCGACGATCACCCCGAAACACTCCCGGTCGAGGTCCCTGAAGCCGTGGATACACTCGAGGAGGCCTTCACAGTCCATGTCCGCGCGGAGGTACTCCGCCATCGAGTCGGGCATCGTTCTCTCTGCCGTTAGGAAAAGAGTGAATAAAGGTGTTGTGCATATCCTGCACGACTACAGGATACACGCTCGATACAGCCTATCCTCGACATCTGGATGGGTTCGGCCGCCACTCGTCGGGACTCGACCGGAAGCGTCGCGAGGTGACTCGCGGTCCTCGCTTTCGGCCGCCGATCCGCTCCGTCGTGCGCTCACCGGCTTCGGGCCGACGGCCGGCTACTCGGTGTCCCCCCAGACGTCGACGTCGGTGAGTCGGAGCTCGCCGTTGGCGTTCCACGTGCGCGGCCGGAGTGCAACCGCTGTTGCCACCCCGTAGAACACGGCAACGAGGCCGGTCACGGCGAGACCGGGGATACCGCCCATCGCGGCGCTCTCGGGCCACTGCTGGGCCGGCGTGAACGCCGTGATTCGAATGATCCACGCGATCAGCAGCACGGCCGACAGCGGCAGGTAGACCCGGCGCAGGCGGTGGGCGAGCGCCTCCTCGAAGCTGATTTTGATCTTCGGTTTGCGGTAGTCCTCACTCAGCTGGCGCCGCCACTCCGGATCGCTGATGCCGGTCGAGGGATCGAGCGCGTTCGCAAAGACGTTCTCCTGGATCAGCCGCACGCGCGAGCGCCAGAGGTCATAGCCCCGATACCGCCGCGCCTCGATCACCAGAAATACCGCGAGCATGACGGCCGCGATCAGGATGATGTAGTGGGGGTTGTCGTCCGTGAACGCCCACGTGAGGATCGCCGCCATCGTCGTGACGGCCCAGTTGGTCGTCCGATCGAGGCGCTCGCGCCAGAGCTTCGTCCGGTGGATTTCCCCACGGTAGAGGTGGGCCATCGACGACCCGGGACCCATCTCCTCTTCGAACATTCCGCGGCCGATGTCGCGTTCTCGCTCGCCGGTCGGATCGAACGTGCCGGTGTCGTGACTCATGTCTTCTCTCCCGTCGAGATCGTCCGTCCGGTGTCGATCCGGCGTTCGTGTATCGTGTGGCACATGCCTCGATTCATGGTGCTCGAATCGATCAGTCGCCCGATACGGCCGATCGGTCGGCGTCCTCCCGAAGCGTTCGCCAGTGTCCTTGGGCGTATGCGCCGAGGACCATCCCGGCGATGCCGAGCAGTAGTGATTGGCGATAGAGGCGGGCGTACGCATCCGGGGAAACGGTCCCGTCCGCTCGTCACATCCACACTTGCCGACCCGGCCTTAATGAGTGTTCTCATAGTGTATCCATTAATATACAATATTAACTGCGCCGGAGAGCAGGGCGAACCCGATCGTCCGTAGCGGCTCCAACACCTCTCATCGGGGGAACGGACGCTCGCTCGCCGATCGCTTCCAGTCGCCAGCGTCTTCGGATCCGGGTTCGCCGGAGCAGGTGCGTCTTTCTCGCTTGAGAAATGTTTAAAACACCCAATACCGTACATCCGGTGACCATGTTCGAGAAGATCACCGCTCGTGAACTCGCGGACAGGCGCGACTCGGGAATCGACAACAGCGTTCTCGTGGATACGCGCCCCGAGGAGAGCTACGAGGCGTGGCGCATCGAGGGGGCGGAGAACGTTCCGTTCGGACCGGGGGAGACCCTGAGCGACGACCAGCGCGCGGAGATCGACGCGCTGGCGAACGGCAACAGGATCGTCACGGTCTGTGGAAAGGGGGCAACGTCGACGCGACTCGCCTCCGAGTTGGACGCGAACGGGTTCGAAGACGTCGCGGTCCTGACGGGCGGGATGCGTGCGTGGAACTCGCTGTATGAAACCGCACGCGTCGATACCACGGACGACCTCGTGGCGATCCAGTTCCAGCGCCGCGCGAAGGGCTGTCTGTCCTACCTCGTCGGCTCGAAGCGGGCGGGCGAGGCGGTCGTCGTCGATCCCACGCGCCACACCGACCAGTATGTGACCACCGCTGCCGAGGAGGGACTGGCGATCACGCGCGTTCTCGATACGCACATCCATGCCGATCACATCTCCGGCGGTCACGCCCTCGCGGCGCGACTCGGCGTGCCCTACCATCTCGGCGAACGGGCGACCGGGCGCGACCTCGGCTACGAGTTCGAGTCGCTGGCCGACGGCGAGACGGTCCCGGTCGGCGATATCGAGATCGAGGTGCTGCCCGCACCCGGTCACACCTCCGAGATGGTCAACTACCGCATCGGCGACGAAGCGGTGCTCACGGGCGATGCTCTGTTCCTCGACTCGGTCGGCCGCACGGAGCTTGAGTTCGGCGATGAGGAGGCCGAACGAGGGGCGAGAATGCAGTACGAGACGCTGCACGGGACGCTACTGGAGCTTCCGGACGAACTGGCCGTCCTGCCGGGGCACGTCACGATACACGACGACGGCGCCTACGAGAACGCATCCCCGGGCGAACTCGTCGGAGCGTCCCTGGACAACGTTCGTGACCGACTCGACCTCCTCGACCTCGACGAAGCGGCGTTCGTCGAGCGCATGGTCGAGAACGTCCCCGAGAAGCCCGACAACTACGAGACGATCATCGGTATCAACCGCGGCGAGGAGAGCGTCGAAACCGACCGCGACGCCACGATGCTCGAAACGGGTGCGAACAACTGCGCGGCCTGAGCGGCCGGCTATCCCCTCTTCGGTGGCCGTCGTCGGATCGAACCCAAGGGGTGTTAACTTTGGAAGCGCATTGTGGAGGGCGGCGAAGGCGGTAAGCCAGCTGTCGGTCGATTCCAGTGAACTGTAGTGGGGAAATCGATGCCTGAACAGCATGGTGCGGTACTTCAGCAGGCCGAACCACGCCTCGATCAGCGAGCGGTCGCCCCACGTTTCACGACGGCTGTCGCACTCCAAGAGGTCGAGCAGCCAGTCGTACCACCCGCCGCGGTCGGCCACTGATTCTGGCCGACCAGGCTGGACCGGCCGGGCGACACCTTGACGTGGAGGATCTCGAAGCTGTCAACGTCGACCGCCGCCCAGACGTACACCTCCTGGTTCTCGATATCGAGTTTGGTCTCGTCGACCGCGACCGCCGGCGAGCGGTCGCGGTCGGGCTCGAACAGGTGAGCCAGCCGGTGGTACCAGTCGTGGACGGCAACGTGCGAGCGGTCGATGAACTGTTTGATCTTGCGGTAGGACAACCCGGCATAATACGGTAACCCGCCGAGGACACGCCGCTCGGTCGGCGTGTCCTCTCGGCAAAAATACTTCTTCCTCGCGTGCTTGCTCCACGATGTGGTCGAGCACTTCTGATCACCCCACCAGAACCTCGCTCGGCCACGCTCTTCACGCCAAGGTTAACACACTCCATCCGGTCCAAATCGACCGAGTGGTACACGTTGACGACACCGCCCCTTTCCCGATTCAGTTCCGACTGACGGAGGAGGCCAAGCTTCACTAGTTTGGTCAGATATCGCGTTACCATGCTCCGATCGTACCCGAGTGTATCGGCGACCTCGTTCGCCGAGAGCGGACCGTCGCCGATGACACACAGACAAAAGTCCAAGCCGGATTTCGGGAGTACGAAGGCATCGAGAAGCACCTGTTTGACGTCCGGTGGGTTGACGCTCATCTCGCAGTCGGTCACGCGCTCCATCGGCTCTTCGTGACAGGACATTGGGAGATCGTCGTGACCCAGTGCGAGGACGATATTGTCACAATCCGGACGCTCGAAGAGATCATACCGACTGGACGAGGGATCGTACTGGACTTTCTCGGCGTTCGCTCCCCGTCGATCGGGCTTTCCGTCACCCATTCGCTTCCGGGATTGGTTTTGTCGTCATCCACATCACGTCGTGTCGAGGTCCGCGAACGCCTCGTCGACGAGCGCGCCCGTCTCCGCGACGATCTCCTCCCACGCCGCGTCGTCGGGAGCCATCCCGGCCAGGCGGGCGATTTTCATGATGCTGACGTGATAGACCGTCTGTGTGCTCGGTCCGTCCTCCCAGACGACGACGTTGCAGGGGAACAGCGCGCCGATGCGGTTCGCCGAAGCATCGAGCGCGCGGTCGGCGACGGCGGGGTTGCAGGCTCCGAGGACGGTGTAGGGGTCCCGACCCGCATCGACCTTCTCGTTGAGCAGCTCCGAGGCCGAGAACTCCGCTGGGAACCCAAAGCCCGTCTCGGCGAAGACTTCCCGGACGTGCTCGACTGCCGTCTCGTGGTCCATATCGAGGGTCGCGCGCTTCTCGCCGATGGCCTCCGGATCGATTCGCGAGGGGTCGACTGGGAGCGACATACGTGTTCAGTATTGTCTACACACCACAAAACACTTTCCCATGCGAGTGTAAGCGCACCGATCGTTCCACAGCGCCGGCTTCCCCGTGTGTAGGACGGCCACCGATCGACCGGACGGTGACGGACGGATCGGGACACGCCGAACCCGGTCGGTCGGCGAGCGGGCAGGCACGACCGCTCACACCGTCGGCGGCGAACCGCCGGACGGCTCAACTCCCGTCTCAACCCCCGTTTTCGCCGGTGGCGTTCGCGGCCGTTCCGTTCGCGCTGCCGGCAGTCGTCGGTGGGTCCGGGACGTTGGCCTCGGGAGCGACCGACCACTCCGCGACGGCCCACCCGGCGTCGTATCTCTCGGCCCACCGGACGCCGAGTTCGTTCGTGCTCAGCGTCGCCGGGACCGAGAACACCATCCAGCCGGCGGTGAACGACCCCCCGCCACGCTCGCCGAGATCCGCATAGCGGGGGCCGCGGACGGGCGAGCGGATCGTTCCCTCGCCCTCGGTGAGCGCCGTCCGTCCGTAGCTCTCCGAACCGGCGACGGCGGCGAACGCGTCGGCGTAGCCCGTATCCGTCGCCCGGTCGGCGAGCACCTCGGTCTCGACCCGCACGAAGACGAACTGCCGGCCCTCGGGCGAATCGGTGACGGTCGTCTGCCCGTTGCGCCTGGTGGTCGCCGACCTGGCGGTAACGAGCTCGCCGACGGTGATCGCGATCCCGTCGGGCGTCGTGTAGGGCTCGCCGAACGCCTGCCTCGCGGGCGTGAACGCGACCGTCCGTTCCGCGCCGAACGGGCGCACCCGGTAGGTGGCCGAGCCCAGGAACTCGCGTTCGAGCGACGGCTCGAACCGCGCCGTCGCGCTGGCCCCGATCCCGTCGACGAGCACCCGGATCGTCCGCCACGCGCCCCCACCCGAACGGCGCTGGAGCAGTCCCCGGAAGGTCCCCGCCGCCGCACCCTCGTTTCGAACGGTGATCCCGAGCGGCACGCGGCCGATCTCGGCGCGCTCGGGAGCCGAGAGCGATTCGAGCGCGAAGCGCGCCAGCGGGCGCGTCGTGCCGCCCTCGGGCGGGAGGACCCACCGGGCGTCGGGCGGCCCGCCTCCGTCGCGCTGGGCGGTGATCCCGACGGGATTCGTGGCACCCGATCGGGGGAGGCGGGCCAGCAGCCAGCCCGTCCGCGCCCCGCCGGGCTCCAGCCCGACGGTGGTCAGGGGCCCGCCCTCGACGCCGGCCAGCGTGTGGAGTGGGGCCCCCTCCGCCAGTTGTGAGCGAACGCGCCCGTCGCGTAGTTCGAGACGGTCAGCCTCGAACGTCGCCGGCTCGTCGCCGGCGTTCTCGACCGCGAGGCGCACGATCGCGAACACCCCGTCCGTCCCGGCGTCGAACAGTCGCGTCTGCCCGCTCGCAGTCGGTGGTCCGATGGGGGCCGTCGAGCCGTTCGGGGCCACGGTGGCGTTCGGGGCCGCCGTGCCGTTTCCGACTCCAGTTCCGTTCGCGGTCGCCGTCCCGTCGATCGTCGCGTTCGGGGTGGCCGTCGCCGACGAAGCGTTCCCGCCCGGGGAGCCCCCGGCCGTGACGACCGGGACGGTCGTGGCGTTCCGCGGGGCCGTCGCGTTCGGATCCGTCGTACCGTTCGACGAAGCGTTCCCGTTCGACGGCGAGGCCGCCCCGTCCGTAGTGTAAAACAGCGCGGGTTCGAACGCGATCCCCCGGACGGCGACGCGGAGGCCATCGCCGAGGGCGAAGGACTCGCCGGCCCCGAGCCGGGCCGGGCCCACGGGGAGCGTGCGGGTCGCGCCGTGGCCCTCGACGGCGAGCGTGTACTCGCCCGCCGCGGTGGCGTTCAGCGGGCCGACCTCGGTCCCGCGGGTCGCGCCGGGTTCGATCCCCTCGATCGTGAGCGACTCGTTTCGAGCGCCCGTCCCGTTTGCGATCGAGAGCGTCGCCTCGAAGGTGCCCGACTGCTCGCCGGTGTTCGTTACCGAGACGGGAATGGAGACGGCCTCGCCGACGGAGGCGTTGGCCGGCCCGCCGAGGCTCACGTTCGAGAACGCCGCGGGGTCGGGCGTCGCCGTCTCTCCGTCGGCCGCCGCCTCGGAGGACCGTTCCGATCCGTTCCCGTCGGCGTCGCCGAAGATGCCGCCACAGCCCGCGAGCGCCGCGGCAGCGCCGAGACTGCCTGCCGCGAGGAAGGTTCGCCGGTGCATGGGTGGAGGACGGTCGGGTGGGTGGTCGCGGCTAGCATAAAGCTACTGAATGTGGTTTCCGCCTGCACTGGCGACGATCGACCGGCAGCGCGTCGCCCGGTCGGAGCGTGGCCGACGTCGATCGGAGAGCTGCGAGTCGGCGACCGCGGTTGCCGAGGGTTGATTAGCGCGGGCAGCCATTGCGAGGTATGCCCGGCCCGGTCTTTCTCGACGGCGATCGCGTGCGCCTCCGGACGATCGAGGAGGCGGACCTCGATTTCCTCCAGCGCACGATCAACGACCCGCGGGTCCGCGGGTCGCTCGGCGCGACCGATCCCGTCAACGCCGAGCAGGAACGGGCGTGGTTCGAGGAGCGGAACGAAGACGACGACAGCGTCTCGCTGCTCGTCTGTGTCGAGGGCGAGGCGGTCGGGACGATCGGGCTCAGCGACCTCGACGAGACGTGGGGCCGGGCGGAGGTCGGCTACTGGATAGCTCCGGATGCGTGGGGTGAGGGCTACGCGACCGCGGCGGTCGAGCTGCTCGCCGGGTACGCGTTCGACCAGCGCCGCCTCAACAAGCTCGTCGCCCACGCCTACGCGTTCAACGCGGGCTCGCGGCGCGTACTGGAGAAGACGGGATTCGTCGAGGAGGGCGTCCATCGCGAGGAGGCGTTCGTCGACGGCGCGTTCGTCGATATCCATCGTTACGGGCTGCTGGCGCGCGAGTGGCACGCCAGCCAGCCGGAGCGATGAGCGATGGCGGTTCGGGACGACCACGCCGGACCACTCCCGGAATCGGTCGCCGCGGCGTCGCCGCCAGTTCGTTCCAGCTCCCTGGAAGCGACGCGGCGGTCCCGCTCGCGTAGCCGCGACCGCCAGAGCTACCTGCTCCCGGAGCCCGGGGGTCACATGGAGGAGATCTTCGAGAACCGGGTACGGTTCGCGGAAACCGACATGCAGGGGATCGTCTTCTACGGCAACTACCTCACCTACCAGGACGAGACGGTCTCGGAGTACCTCCGGCGGATCGGCTACGGCTACGCGACGATGGAGGCGGCCGACTGGGACGTCCACGTGGTGGGCGTCGACCTCGATTATCGGGGTCAAGCCACCTTCGGGGACGTCGTCGGCAACGCGATCCGAGTGACCGCCATCGGCGACGCGAGCATCACGTACGAGTACGCCGCCCACCGGAAGCCCGAAACGGACGACGAGGAACCCGAACTGCTCGCCGAGGGAACGCTCACCCACGTCGCGGTCGACGCGGCGACGGGCTCGCCGACCACCGTCCCCGAGGGGTTCCGGGAGGCCGTCGCCGGCTTCCAGGAGGAGGCACCCGATCGGTGACGACATCGACGGCGATCCTCCCGGCCTCTCCGGCCTCGGCTCGTCGGTGCTCGCCGCCCGCGTCACCGCCGTCCACCGCTGGTCCGACGCTCCGTACGACGCCGTCGTCCGGCAAGCGAGCGCACCTCGAACGCGGATCGCTACCGTCGCAGGCCCGGTACGGGGGACGACCGCAGGGGACCGACGAGGCTCGGTCCGCCCGTCCCACCCGGCGGAGCAGCCCGTACTGGAGCAGCGCCGGCCTCGCGCTCGACCGTCCGGCGCGTGACGCGCTCGCCGCGCTCGACGACCGGCCCGGGCGCGGTCGCCGTGACGACCGCGGCGCATAGTGCCCGGAACCCGCCCGACGGCCGGTCGAACCGACGGTAGAAGTCGAGAACGGCGGCGCTCAGCGAACGGTCGACGGGTCGATGACCCGCTCCTCGGGTGTGTCGCCGGCCGCGACTGCGACATCGCCGATCGCGGCGTCCTCGACCGCGGCGGCACCGTCGCCGCCGGCCGTCGCGCCCGGGAGGACGATCGACGCGCCCGCGAGCAGCGGCGCGACGAGCCCCGCGGCGACGGCTCCGGGATCAGCGAGCGGCGCACGCAGCGCCACCCCGTCCTCGGCGTCGACCCCCGCCCGCTCGACGACGGCTCCGGCAGTCGCGAGGAGGTCGGCGTGGGTGTACACCCTCTCGCCGGTCGCCAGCACCGGATCGGCCGGCGAGACGTCCGTCGGCGGAAAGGCGGGGTTCTCGCTCCACACGTCGCGCTCGAAGTGTGCAGTCCCGGGGTGCTCGGGCGGGCCACCGTAGGCGACGCGCGTGCCGCCCGGCGCGAGCTCGTACGTGCTCGCGCGGTCGGTCGGAGCGACGAGCGCCCGCAGGGCCGCGTATCCTCGGGTGCCGTCCCGCGAGCCATCGTCCGGTGGGTTGGCGTCCCGCAGGTCGGCCTTCGGCGGCGGAGCGAAGCGTGCGACGCCGCCGAGCAGCGCCGTTCCGAGGAAGGCGAGGACGACCTCGGGTGCGACGCCGACGATGCCGACCGCCCGACCGGTACGGACGCCGAGGTGGCTGAGGAAGTTGCCCGTCCGCCGGGCGTCCGTCCGGAGCCGCCGATAGTCGTACTCCCGGGCCGGGTCGCCCGGCGCGGAGAGTGCGGGGCGGTCGCTCCGTCGGTCGCGGGCGAGGAGGTCGGTGAGCGTCTCCATGATCCCGTGGTCGTCGCCGGTCACGAGCCGGCTGCCCGCGGCCGTGACCGTCGTTCAGAAACTGTTTTTGATCTTCTGGAAGAACCCCTCGCTGACCTCGACCTCCTCGCCGCCGGCCGCGGCGAACGCTTCGAGGGCGTCGCGCTGCTCGTCGTTCAGCTCTTCCGGCGTCACCACCTGCACTTTGACGTAGAGGTCGCCGTGGCCGCGCCGGCGCAGTCGGGGCATTCCCTTCCCCTTGAGCCGGAAGGTTTCGCCGCTCTGGGTTCCTTTCGGAACGTCCATCCCGACGGTGCCCGAGAGCGTCTCGATCGCGATCTCGTCGCCGAAGGTCGCCTGCGGGAACGAGATCGGCACCCGGCGGTAGAGGTCGTCGCCATCGCGTTCGAAGTCGGAATGGTCGCGGATCCGGACCTCGATGAGCAGGTCGCCGTTCGGCCCCCCGTTCTCGCCCGGTGCGCCCTCGCCGTCCATCCGGAGGCTCTGGCCGTCCCGTATCCCGGGCGGCACCTCGACGGCGAGGGTGGCCTCCCGGCGGACGTGGCCGTCGCCGCCACAGGTCGTACACGTATCGGCATAGAGGGTGCCCTCGCCGCCACACCGCCGACAGGTCCCCGTCTGCTGGACCCGGCCCAGCGGCGTCTGCTGGACGCGGGTGGTCTGGCCGCGGCCGTCACACTCCGGGCAGGTCTCGGCGTCGGTTCCGGGCGGGTGGCCCGTGCCGTCGCAGTCTGAACAGGTCTCCGGGCGCGCGACCGTGAACTGCTTTTCGACGCCCTCGTAGGCGTCTTCGAGGTCGATGGTGAGGCTGGTCCGGAGGTCCTGGCCCTGTCTGGGGCCGCTCCGTCCGCGACCGCGCCCGCCGCGGCCGCCGCTGCCGCCGAAGAACTGCTCGAAGATGTCGCCGAGGCCACCGCCACCGCCGTCGAACCCGCCGCCCATGCCGCCGAACGGGCCGCCGCCCATTCCGCCCGCGCCCGCGCCGGCTCCCCCCGGGCTGCCGTCGAAGCCGCCGCGCTTTTCGGCCTGCTCGAAGCGCTCGTGGCCCAGACGGTCGTAGGCTTGCCGTTTTTCCTCGTCGCTCAGCACCTCCTTTGCCTTCTGGGCGCGCTTGAACTTCTCCTCGGCGTCGGGCTCGTCGCTGACGTCCGGGTGGTACTTCGCGGCCTGCTTCCGGTAGGCCCGCTCGATCTCCTCTTCGCTCGCGTCCCGGGAGACCCCGAGGGTGTCGTAGAAGTCCGCACTCATGTGTTGGACACTCGTAGTCGGTTGAGACACTTCAAAAGAACGGGTCGGCGCGACGGCCGTCGGGACGGACGCTGTGCGTCGAGATCTGCCATTGTGAGGCCGGGAGTGCCGACGTGCCGGCGCAGGCAGGTCGTCGCTCCCGCGTCGACCCGCGTCTAAAGCGGTACGACCTGTAACGCCGGCTACCGGCGCGCAGCGGCGGCGGGAAGGACGGATCGCGAGGGGTCAGGAGAGCAGCGGGACCGTGACACGCGCGAGGCCGCGCTACACCGCTTCGTGGCGGTCGAGGACCCTTCGGGCCGGTCCGGCGTTTCACCCTCCGACGGCGAGTCGGGGACACGACCCGCGAGCGGGCCTACTGCACCACGGTCGCTCGCTACTGCTTGTGGCGAGCGTGGGCTGCTTCTGGGGCGGGCGTGAGTCACTCTCGGTCGTCGTGTGATCGCCCGTCGACGGTCCCGTCGCCGGCCTCGGGCGCTCCGGCTTCGGCGAGCCGTCGCCGCGCCGCGTCCCACTCCTCGAACATCCCGTACTCGGTCATCGCCGCCATGCCGGCGACCGCCGCGCGGAGCTTGAGCCCGATCAGCGGGACGCCGGCGACGCTGACGATGGCGTCGGCCTCGACGACCGCACCGTTGCGAAGAATGACGTCCACGAGGTCCACGACCGCGTCCTCGCGCGTGCGCCGTGGCTTCACGAGCCGCTCCCCTCCCGGTCGGCCCCTCGGTCGCGGTTCCGCCCCGTCTCCCCGTCCGTCCGCTCCTCGTCCGCACGCTCGTCGCTCGCGCGCCCGTCTCCCCTCTCTCCGGTGGCCTCGTCCCCGATCGACGGGGCGAACGTGTACGGCGGCCACGGTCCGGTGAAGCGCACCTCGACGCCCGGCTCCGCCGCGACCGCGTCGAGCGCGTCGCCGAGGTCGGCCTCGCGCTCGGCGCGCGCGAGCACCGCGAGGCGTGCCTCGACCGCCCCCTCGGCGTCCCGGTCGGGCGTCTCGATCGCCGCCGTCCGTTCGGTGCCGAGATCCCGGACGTCCTCGGCGAGGGGCGCGAGCCGGTCTTGGAGGTCCCGCGCGCGCTCGGCGCGCCGGTCGTGCTTCAGCTCGGTGAGGCGGCGCTCGTACTGCTTTTCGAGGAGGTGTGCGGTCCCGGAGCTGGCGTCCTCCAGTCGGTCCCGGAGTTCGGCGAGACGGTCGTCGTCCGCGAGCGCCGCTTCGAGCGCGTCCTCGTCGCCGAGGACCTCGATCCGGTACTCCCAGCAGTCGGCGAGCGAGTCGAGGACCGTCGAGAGCGTCGTGGCGTGTTCGTCGAGCCACGCGCGGACGCGCGCGTCGTCCCCTCGGAGCACCGTGTCGAAGCGGACGGGCAGCGGCGTTCCGAACGTCTCGCCGGCGGCGTCGACGACGCGCTGGTGGTCGAGCAGCCACCGCCTGACGACCGCCTCGTCCGCGCTGTCGTACAGTGCGTCGCACGCGTGAACCACCGCGCCGAGGTCGCCCGAGCGAACGAGAGCGACCGGCTCGCCGTCGACGCCCGTCGCCGAGAACGCCTCGACCGCCTCCGTGGCATTCGAGAGCCCCACCGCACAGTAGAGGTAGCGCCCCTCCTCGAAGCCGGCCTCAGCCATCGTCGACCCGCCGCTCGCGGTGGCGCGACTCCCGGACCTGTCCGACGAACTCCTCGACCAGTCCGTCGAGATCGCCGCGGAGGTCCTCGACCGGGCGCTCGATGCCCTCCTCCTCTTTGAGCCGTTCGAGCTCGTCTTCGAGCGCGGCGAGCTGGGTGCCGAGACGCTCGATCTCCGCGTCGGTGAGGTTGCCCGACTCCATCCGTCGAACGGCCTCGCGCTCCATCGACTCGACGAGCAGCTCGACGACGGTCACCACAAGCGTCAGCAGTCCGTCGCGTGCGTCCTCGCCGTCGACGTCGATCGTCGTCATTCCGCCCCGTCCTCCTCGTCGCTCCCGTGGCTCGTGTCCGCGTCGCTTCCGCTGTTCCCGCCGTCCCCGTCGTTTCCACCGGCTTCGTTCCCGGCATCGACCTCGCTCTCCCCGCCGTCGGCGTCGGTCCCACCCTCGCCGCCCTCGTCCGACGCGGTGGCGGCCGAGGGCCGCGCCGACAGTCCGGGCGTGGACACCCCATCGGCGTCCGAGACGGCCCCGCTCGCCCCTTCGAGCGCCGTCTGCACGCTCCCGTCGTCCCCTTCGCCTCCCTCGATCGCGCCCTCCTCGTGATCGTTGCTCGGGAGCGGCTCGCGCCCGGACGCGCGCTCGACCCGACGCATGTCAGTCCCGGTCGGGAACTCGAGGCCGTACTCGGCGGCCGTCTCGAAGGAGGCGATCGCCGCGCGGAGCTGGATGCCCAGCAGCTCGGTGTCGCCAACCGACACCGCGATGTCGGCGTTGACGACGACGCCCTTGTCGAGCACCATCTCGAGTACGTCCGCGAGACCGTCGCTTCGCCGTGCCGGTCCGGCACCGCCGCTGTGGCGCGTCGGTCCGCTGGCTCCGCTCCGTTCCGGCTCGTCCCGTTGGCCCTGCTCACTCATCGTTCGTCCCCGTCTCCGGCGTCGCCGGGGCCGTCGGCGTCCTCGAAGCGCGGTCCGTACAGCCGCCTGTGGCCCACGGCGGTCGAGTAGCGGGTCGACTCGGGGATCGTCGAGTGCTTCGGGACGGTCCCGGTGCCCTTCCAGGAGCTCGTGAGCGTCGAGAACGCCGTCGGGTTCCGCGAGGAGGGCTGGCCGCGGTCACCGGTCTTCTCCTCGACCTCCGCTTCGGCGCGGTCGGTAACCGCCTGCATGCGCTCGCGTGCGTCCAGAACGCTCTCCCTGAACTCCTCGGTCGCGTCGCGCAGTTTCGACTGGATGGCCGCCTGCTTGGCCTTGCCCTCGAGGTCGAGCTCGCCGGAGGCCCCCTCCTTGACCTCCTCGGCCGCGGACTCCGCGACCTCCTCGGCGACACCGTCCCCATCACTGTCGCCGGCGAGCGTCTCGACGATCGCCTTGAGGGCGTCGAACACCAGCCAGTCGTCGTCGGCCTCGCGGTCGGCAGTGAACTCCGCGAGGGCGTCCCCGAACTCCTCGCGGTTCTCCCGGAGCCCCCGGAGGTCGACCGACGCGAGCAGTTCCCCGAACTCCACCAGCGCGAGGAGTTCGGTGTAGTCGAGGGCCTCGCCCGGGTCGCCCTCGACGATCGCTTCGGGGATGTCGCGTACTGCGACCGCCTCGTCGAGGTCGCCCTGGTCGACGGCCCCGGCGAGCCCGGTGGCGTCGACCGACGCGAGCAGTTCCTCGGCCTCGTCTGCGACCGCCTGGAGGTCCTCGATGTCGTCTTCGACCTCCTCGAACTCCGTTTCGCCGCTCAGCAGTCCGACCAGCGATCCGACGTCCGTCTCGGCCCGTTCGAGCAGTGCCGTCGCGTCGGCGAGGTCGTCCCCGACTCCGCCGCCGTCGCCCGTCCCGTCGGCACCGCCAGCCTCGGTGCCGTCCGTCTCGCTGCTGCCCTCGTCGCCGTCGCTGCCGCTCGCCTCGTTGCCGTCCGTCCGCTCGATCGACTCCCGGAGGCGCTCTTTGGTCTCCTGGAGGCTCGCGTCGCCGTCCTCGCTCTCGGACTCCGGCTCGCTCATCCCGCATCGCCCTCCGGCCGGAGGCGGAGCTCGAGGACGCCGTTGTTGTACGACGCGTATGCGACCGCGAGGTCGTCCGCCGGCGGCGCACCCTCGCGCACGAGCGGAACGCGCGCGACCGCGGTCCCGCCCTCGGCGACGACGATCGCCCCGCCGCGGACGCCCGCCGAGAGCGACGACGGATCGACGCCGGGGAGATCGAGGGCGACGACGACCGTCGATCCCTCGGTGCGGACGGCCGAAATCGGTCCGTCGCGGCCGGTAGCCCCGGCTGACTCGGCCGACCCGGCGTCCCTCGCCGGTTCGCCCTCCCCGGATGGGTCGTCCTCGCGCGGTCCGGGCCCGGGGTCGCCGTCTCGCTCCGTCGGGGCCGGAGCGCCGGGTCGGAGCCCGATGCCGCGGCCGCCCGACCTGCGGTCCACGTCGGATTCCTCGCGCGTGGCGTCCTCTAGCCCGACCCGGACCGAGTAGCTGCCCCCGGCTCGCGGCCCGTTCGCGTCGACTCGCTCGGCCAGTTCGGATAGCGCCCCGAGGAGGCCCCGGAGCCCGCCGGTCGATTCGTCGTTGTCGTGGCTGTCGCGTTCGGTCATCGACCTTTCACCTCGACTTTCCCGCTGAGACGCTCGCGCGCCTGCTCGGCCGCGTCGAGCTCCGCCCTGAGGGCCTCGGCCCGTCGCTCGTACTCCTCCTCCGAGCGCTCGCCGAGCTCGTAGAGCAGGCGGTTTTCCTTCATGTCGTCCCGTATCGCGTCGGTGTCGTGCATCTCCTCGATGGCCATGGCGTGGATGATGCCGGCGAGCGAGGTAAAGGGCCTGACGAGGAGGTCGTCGAGGAGAAACATTACGCCCTCCCGACCGCGATGTCGACGAAGTTGTAGGGGGCCCACGGGCCGGTGTACTGGACGGAGAGGCGATCGCCGTGGGCGTCGACGATCGCGTCGACGGCGGCGTTGAAAGCCTCGCGGTCGTCCTGCTCGACGAGGTAAGAACGGTTCAACACGAGCCGGTCGCTGAACAGGTCGCCCTCGGCCTCCCGGACCGAGACCGCCGACAGGCGCTCGGTCGCGTCCGCTCGAAGCGCCTCCCAGTCGGGGTCCGCGCTGCCGGGGCCCGCGGTTCCGGCGTCCGCCCCCGCGTCCGCGTCGGCGACGAGCTTCACGCCGAGCTCGACGCAGCCCTCGATCGATTCCAGCGACTCCGCGATCTCGTGCTCGCCCTCCCGGAGGACGTTCTCCAAGGCCTCGTGATTTTTGAACACCATCCCGAAGCGCATCGGCACGACCGCCCGGCCCCCGTCGTCTTCCATGACCGCCCGGAGGACGTCGTCGTGTGCGCGGAGGTTCGCTTCCTCGCGTGCGGGTTCGAGCGTGTCGACCGTCGAGACGACCGCCGAGAGCGCTCCGCAGTCGACGGTGAACGCTCGCGTCGCGCCACAGACGCCCTCGACGTCGAGTTCGAGGTCCGCGCGCTCGACGACGCCGTAGGTGTAGAGGTATTCGTCGGTCATGGGAGTGTGGCCGCGGCCGCCGGCTCTCGGCAGCTGAATCACTCCGTTCGTTGGCGACCCAGCAGTAAGAAGCTGCTGCTTGCGAGCGTCGACCACGGTGCTTCCGGTAGATCGGCGCTCGGCATCGGTCGTCGGACCTGCCAGTGCCGGGCGAAAGGATAATCACACCGGCGCGCAAGGGGAGTATGCAATGTCCGCAACAAGCCAGCGACCGTCCTCGGCAAGCCTCGCCGAAGTCGTCGACCGCATCCTCGATAAGGGTATCGTCGTCGACGTCTGGGCGCGGGTGTCGGTCGTCGGAATCGAGATCCTCACCGTCGAGGCTCGGGTCGTCGTGGCGTCGGTCGACACGTTCCTCCACTACGCCGAGGAGATCTCCAAGATCGAGATCGCCTCGCAGTCGGGCGAACTGGAGGACCTAGAGGACCTCGACACCGGAACCTCGCCGATGGTCCAGCCCGAGCCCGCCGAGCCCGAGGTCCGTATCGACGAGGAAGGAGAGGCCGAGGAAACCGAAGCCGAAGCCGAGCAATGACTCGACGCGGCCGTCGGCTCTGGTGTGCCGGCTCGCGGCAGAACGGGCCACAGAGCACGGGTCCCCCGAGAAGCCGCGGGGACGCGGACCGCCAACCCCAGCCCTCGAAACGGTAGGTGACCGGCATGCCAGCACTCGACCCGAGCGAATACACCATCGACGAACTGGAGGACGAACTGGCGGAGATCGACGACCCCGAGGAGCTCCGCGAGGTGCGCGACGCCGAGGCCGACGGCGAGGACCGCACGGGTGCGAGAGAGCTCATCGACGAGCGCCTCGATGCCGTCGCGGACGACGGTGCGAGCGCCGGGGGCGACGGGTCCGGGGAGGAAGGCGGCGAGAACGGGGCGTCCAGCCGCGGCGGCGCGAGCATCGCCGCGGTCCGCGAGCAGCTCCTCGAAGTCGCCCCCGGGCTCCTCGGGCGTGACCTCGACGCCATCACCGGGATGCAGCGTGACGACGACGGGTGGCGGGCCACCGTCGAGGCGGTCGAGCGGCGCGCGGTTCCGGACAGTCAGGATATCCTCGGGCGCTACGAGGTCCTCGTCGACGGGTCGGGCGGGATCGCTGGCTACCGGCGCGTCGGTCGGCATCGCCGCGGAGACACCGAGTCCGATCGCTGAGCGGATGCCTCTCGCCCTCCTCGGCCCCTCGGTCGCCGGGCGGGCCCCGCACTCGCAGGCAAGGGGGATATACGGCGAACGGCCGTGTGGCGAGTGCCATGTCGATCACGGAGCGGCTGTCACCGTTCGAGGGGCTGAGTTCGAGGAGCTGCTTTCTCATCGCCGGTGTGTCGCTGCTGAAGGCCATCGCCGTGCGCGAGCGCGAGCGGCGCGTCCGGCGCGAGCTCCGTGAAGCGGCGCTGTTTCTCGTACTGGGGTTGGTGCTGAGCCGGTTCGAGCGACGCCAGTCCCGGACGTCGTCGGGGAGCGACAACACGGAGGAGCCATCCGAGGCATCTCCGCCGGAGGACGCCGAGGGTTCCGTACCGACGCCGGACGCTGCCGGGCGCACGACGGTTCCCTCGGCGGACGCAGAGAACCCCGCGGACGGCACGCCGAGCGCCGTCGACGGCGGGGTGGACGCCACCGAGAGCGGGTCGGACGACTCCGGCGGGCTCGGCGGACGACTCAAGCGGCGGCTCTCGGGCAGCTGACCGCCTCATCTCTTCCTCGCCGGTGTCCCTCGCCCCCCCGCCCCACGGCCGGATGCCGTATGACGGGCGAGCAACAAAAACGCGCTTCAGGGAACGCTCTTGCCCTCGTGTGCCCACGCTCCACATATGGCAGTCGAGGACACGGAGTTCGTGCGCGTCGCGTCGCTCGCCGAGCTCGAAAGCGAGGGCCGTACGGTCGTCAGTCACGACGGTCGCCCCATCGCGCTGTTTCACCACGAGGGCGCTGTCTACGCCGTGGACAACCGCTGTCCGCACATGGGCTTTCCGCTGACTCGCGGGACGGTCGAGGAGGGGATACTGACCTGTCACTGGCACCACGCGCGCTTCGAGCTGGAGGAAGGCGACACGTTCGACCTGTTCGCCGACGACGTCCAGACCTTCCCCACTGACGTCAGTGACGGCGAGGTCTATCTCGATCCCGATCCCGAGCCTGACGTGCCGCCCGCGATCCGGTGGCGAAACCGCCTCGCCGACGGCCTCCAGGAGAACCTCCCGCTGGTGATGGCGAAGGCCGTCATCGGACTGGACAGCGTGGCGCGAAGCGCCACGGAGCCGAGCGGTGAGCGGAGCGAGCCGCGAGGCGAGGAGGGCGAGGGCTTCTATACGCCCCTCGAAACCGCGCTCGACTTCGGGACCCGGTACCGAGCGATGGGGTGGGGTCGTGGGCTCACCACGCTGGGCTGTATGGCGACCCTCCACGAGCACGTCGGTGCTCGGGACAAGCGTCGGGCGATCTTCGTGGGTGTGCGCGAGGTCGCGGACGACAGCGCGGGCGAACCGCCCCGGTTCGAGCAGTACGCCTTCGAGAACCGCGAGCTCTCGAAGTCGCGGCTCAAAAGCTGGTTCCGGGACACCTGCGAGGTGCGCGACGCCGACGGCGCGGAGCGGTGTCTGCTCACCGCCATCGCGTGTCTTCCGCCTGCGGACGTCGCGGAGCTCGTCTTCGCCGCCGCGACCGACCACCGCTATATGAACGCCGGGCACACTCTCGATTTCATCAACACGGCGTTCGAGACGGTCGATCACCTGGGATGGAGCGAACACGCCGACGCGGCGCTCGCCTCGACGGTCGCCCAGATCACCGACGCGACTCGCTCCGAGGAGCTCTCGTCGTGGCGACAGCCCGAGGATCTCGCTGGGCTCTGTGCCGACGCGAACGAGCTCCTCCCCGATCTCGTGGCCGCGGGCAGCGGGACGGAGTGGGACCGCCCCGAGGGGTTCGTCGAGACGCTGCTCGGCGACGATCCCGCGGCGGTCGTCGACGCGCTGACCGACGCCATCGCCGATGGGGCGACCACGGAGCGGCTCGCCGACGCGGTCGCCCGGGCCGCCACCCGCCGGGTGGCGTGGTTCGCCACCAACAACGAGTTCCGCGACTGGAACACCGTCCACCACACGTTCACCTACGCGAACGCCGTCCACCGCGCGACCGAAAAGACCGACGCCACCGAGCTCTACCGGGCCTGCTTCGACGGCGCGATGTCGGTGTATCTCGATCGCTTCCTCAACCAGCCGCGCGCGCCGCTGCCCGACCCCGGCGAGAGCGAGCGCGACCCCGAGGCGATCCGCGCGGACCTGCTCGACGCGTTCGACGAGCAGGGGCACGTCAACCGCGCGGCGACGCTCGTGAGCGAGCACTTCGACGCGGGCGGTGATTCCGACGACCTGAAGCGCACCCTCGGACGGGGGCTGCTCCGCGAGGACGCGACCTTCCACACCCTCCAGAGCGTGGAGGCCGCCTTCGGCCGCTTCGACGCGGTCTCGGCCGACGAGAGCGTCGACGAGGACAGCGAGGAGCGGCGGCTGGCGCTGATGGCTCCCGCCCGGTACATGGCCGCGCACTTCCCGACCCGGCGCTCGAACGAGCAGACGTTCTCGATCGCGACGCGACTGCATCGGGGCGAGCGCCTCCACGAGGTCGAGTAGCGGTCCACACCGAAACGGTTTCGCCGGCGGCTGTCCGCGTCGTCCTCGACCGTTCGACAGGGTCGTCCTCCGGTCGGCTCAGGAGGACGCTTCCTCGTCTTCGTCCTCGACGTCTTCGAAGTCGGCGTCGACGTACTCCTCGTCGCCCTCGCCGTCGGCTCCAGCGCCGGCACCGCCCATATCACCCATACCGCCGGGACCGGGACCCGCACCGGCGCCGCCCGGACCGGCCGCGCCGGCCCCGGCCCCACCGGCGCCGCCCGCGCCGCCGGCAGCCTGCTGGGCGGCCTGTTGCTGGTACATCTGCTTGCCGATCTCCTGGAGCGCCGTCGAGAGCTCCTCGGTGGCGTCTTCGAGCTCTTCGGTGCTCGCGTCCTCGTCTTCGAGGACGTCCTCGACGTCCTCGATGGCGGCCTCGATCTCCTCGTGGAGTTCGTCGTCGACCTCCTCCTCGTTTTCCTCGAGGAGGGTCTCGGCGCGCCGGACGGTGCTCTCGGCGTCGTTGCGCGCCTCGATGCGCTCGCGGCGCTGTTGGTCTTCCTCGGCGTGCTGTTCGGCCTCCTCTTGCAGTCGGTCGATCTCGTCGTCGGAGAGGCCGGCACCGCCCTCGATGGTGATGTCCTCGGCGCTGCCCGAGCCCTGGTCCTCGGCGGTGACGTTGACGATGCCGCTCTCGTCGATGTCGAAGGTGACCTCGATCTGTGGGGTGCCGGCGGGAGCGGGCGGGATGCCAGCGAGCTGGAACTCCCCGAGGAGCTCGTTTTCCTCGGCGATCTCGCGTTCGCCCTGGAAGACCCGGACCTGGACTTGGGTCTGGTTGGGCGCGGCGGTGGTGAACACCTTCGACTCCTCGGTGGGGATGGTGGTGTTTTTCTCGATGAGGCGCTCGAACAGCCCACCTTTCACCTCGATGCCCAGAGACAGCGGCGTGACGTCGAGCAGCACGATGTCGTCGACGTCGCCCGAGAGCACGCCGCCCTGGATCGCGGCCCCGAGCGCGACGGCCTCGTCGGGGTTGACGTTCTTTTTGGCCTCCTGGCCGGCGAGTTCCGCGACCCGATCTTGGACCTGTGGCATCCGGGTCGAGCCGCCCACCAGGATGACCTCGTCGATGTCGTCTTTCCCGTAGCCAGCGTCCTCGAGGGCCTGCTCCGTGGGATCTACAGTTCTGTCGATCAGGTCCTCGGTGAGGCTCTCGAAGGTCGCGCGGGTGAGGTCTTCCTCCAGGTGAACGGGCCCGGAGTCGGTCGCGGTGATAAAGGGGAGGTTGATCGTCGTCTCCTTGCGATTGGAGAGTTCGATCTTGGCTTCTTCGGCGGCCTCGGTCAGGCGCTGGAGCGCCTGGCGGTCCTCCCGCAGATCGAAGCCGTGTTCGTTCTCGAACTCCTCGGCGAGGTGATCGACGATCGCCTGGTCCCAGTCGTCGCCGCCGAGGTCGTTGTCGCCGTTGGTGGCGACGACTTCGTAGACCCCACCGCCGAGATCGAGGATCGAGACGTCGAAGGTGCCCCCGCCGAGGTCGAACACCAACACGGTCTGGTCGGACTCGTCGTCGAGCCCGTAGGCCATGCTCGCGGCAGTGGGTTCGTTGATGATGCGTTCGACGTCGAAGCCGGCGATCTCGCCGGCGTCCTTGGTGGCTTGGCGCTGGCGGTCGGAGAAGTACGCGGGGACGGTGATCACCGCTTTTTCGAAATCGTCGCCGAGGTACTCTTCGGCGTCGCGCTTGATTTTCCCGAGGATCGCCGCCGAGACCTCCTCGGGGGTGTAGGTTTCGCCGTCGATCTCGACCTCGTAGTCCTCGCCTATGTGGCGTTTGATCGACTCGACGGTGCGATCGGGGTTCTGGATGGCCTGGTTTTTCGCGGGTTTGCCGACTAGGCGCTCCTCGTCGGTGAACGCGACCACCGAGGGTGTCGTGCGGTCGCCCTCGCCGTTGACGATGATCTCCGGATCCGCGCCCTCCATCACCGCGAAAGCGCTGTTGGTGGTGCCGAGGTCGATACCGAGGATCTTGTTGCTCGTCATCTTGCTCGCAGGTACTGCCTTCGACCTGTTAAAAGTTACTAGACAAACCGCCACACACCCGCGGCCGACGCCGCTCTCTGCTGGCGGTTTTCCGCTCCGACGGGTCGGCGAACCCGTGGGTTATAGTAGAACCGCAATACGACCGTTCGCTTCGTCCCCGCCCCGTCGTCGTTTCCGTCTCGTCGGATCGGTCGATCGGGAAACCGGCGGTTCGGCAGCCCGGCGGCTCGGTTCAGCCCGCCCCCGGTCGCTCACGTCCCGTCGCTGACGGTCACCTGCGCGGGCCGGAGGACCTTCCCGGCCATCTCGTAGCCCGGTCGGTAGAGCTCGGCGACCGTCTCGGCGGGCTGTTCGGCGTCGGTCCGCAGCAACACCTCGTGGCGCTGGGGGTCGACCTCGGCTCCGGGGTCGGGTTCGATGGCGCTGACGTTCTCCTCGGCGAGCACCCGGTCGAGCTCGTCGAGCGTACTCTCGACGCCCGGTCGGATGTCGGCGTCTTCGTCCTGCTCGACGGCGCGCTGGAGGTCGTCCCGCACGCCGAGCAGCCGCGCGACGAGGTCCTCGGTGGCCCGGGCCGCCCGCTCCTCGCGGCGCTGTTCGGTCCGTTGTTTGTAGTTCTGGAGGTCGGCCTGCTTCCGCTTGACGGTGGTCTCGAGCTCCTCGACCTCCTCGGCGCGCTCCGCAGCGGCTCTCTCGGCCGCCTCGGCGCGCTCGCGCAGAGCCGCGATCTCCCGGGCGATGGCGTCCGGTGAACGCTCCGCGACGCGGGCGCGCAGGGTCTCCGACTCGGCTGTCTCCTCCGCGGCTCCCCCGGCTTCGGTTCCCCCGCCTTCGGCGACGCGTTCCCCGTCGGCGTCGTCTCCGGATGCGCTCTCCTTCCGCTCGACTTCCCTCTCGGCGTCCGCTCCGGCGTCCACCTCGGAGTCGGTCGACTCCGCGTCGGCGGCGTCGCCGTCGCTCCCGTCGTTCGTCGTCATAGCCGAACGGAGTCCTCACACGGATAAAAGGATTCAGAAATCGGGCGACAGTTCGGTCTCGCTCGCCGTCGCGATCGCGTAGCGGTCCGGAGAGGACGGCTCGGTCACGCGGATCGTGACGGTGGACCGACCCGGGACGGACCCACCTCCGATCACCGTCGACCGCGGGGTCGTCGTCCGCCGACGCGGCTAAATGTTCCCGATCACAACGCGAACCGTGACCGAGGTCGCGCTCACCTTCGAGGACGGCACCGTCCGGATCGAGGGCGGTGTGACCCTCGATCTTCCGGGTGTGGAAGCCGACCCTCGCTCCGTGACCCGGCGCGCGCCCGCCTTCCGCTATGCCGATGTCGCGGCGTGGCTCGCAGAGCACGGGATCGCGTGCGAGGATCGCGTACTCGACGCACCCGCTGTCGAGGGGCTCGACTCGGCCTACGAGCTCCGGGACTACCAGCGCGCGGCTCTGGAGGCGTGGCACGCGAACGGCCGGCGAGGCGTGCTCGAACTCCCCACCGGGAGCGGCAAGACGGTGATCGGGATCGCGGCCATCGAGAGCGTCGCCGCGGCGACGCTGGTGGTGGTACCGACGATCGACCTGCTCGCTCAGTGGCGCGGGGAGCTCGAAACCGAGTTCGAGAGGTCGATCGGGCAGCTCGGCGGCGGCGAGCAGCGCCTCGAATCCATCACTGTGTCGACGTACAGCTCCGCGTACCTCCGAGCCGACGAGCTCGGCGACCGGTTTCAGCTGGTGATCTTCGACGAGGCCCACCACCTCGGCGGCGAGGGCTACCGGGAGATCGCCCGGCTGCTCGCCGCCCCCGCTCGAATGGGTCTCACCGCGACCTTCGAGCGTCAGGACGGCGCACACGAGGTAGTCGAAGAGCTCGTCGGACCGCTGCTCCACCGGGTCGCGATCGACGACCTCGCCGGCGAGCACCTCGCGGACTACGACATCAAGCGCATCGCGGTCGAACTCACCGACGAGGAACGCGCGGCGTACGACCGCCACCGGGAGACCTTCACCGACTACCTCGCGCGCTCGAACCTCGACATGCAACGCGGCAGTGACTACCGGAAGCTCGTGATGCGCTCGGGCAACGACCCCGAAGCGCGCGCGGCGCTGCTCGCCAACCAGCGCGCCCGGGCGGTGATGATGAACGCCGACGCCAAGATCGAGACGCTCGCCGGGATCCTCGATCGCCACCGCGAGGACCGGATCATCGTGTTCACGGCGCACAACGACCTCGTCTACCGCATCGCCGAGCGATTCCTGATCCCGGCGATCACCCACCGGACGGGCGCGCCCGAACGCCGGGAGATTCTGGAGACGTTTCGCGAGGGCACCTACTCGCGGGTCGTGGCGGCGAACGTCCTCGACGAGGGCGTGGACGTGCCCGACGCGAACGTCGCGGTGGTGCTCTCGGGGAGTGGCTCCTCGCGGGAGTTCACCCAGCGGCTCGGGCGGATACTCAGGCCGAACACCGACGGGGGCCGGGCGCTGCTTTACGAGGTCGTCACCGAGGAGACCGCCGAGGAGCGCGTGGCCGAGCGCCGACGATGAGGCGAGGACGCGACCGCGGGCGACGGACGTGAGGACCGTGACAGTCGGACCGACGACGGCGGACAGCCGACTCACCCGGACCGCGGATAGCGGACTCGCCCGAAACCGCGTGCGCGGCCTCGCGGCGAGCGCCGCGGCACCACTGGGCGAGGCCCCCTCCTCCCGGCTCGTGCCGGACGGCACGAACGACGCGCCTCCCGCCGTCCAGTTCCGTCGTCGCGCGTCGATCGACAGGAGACAGGCACGGGAAAACGGACTTCAACGACCCTCCCGAAGCGACGGCGACCGTGCTCACGAAGGACCTGCTCCGCGTCTCGCGCGCGGGCGGCGGCTACCATCCCCAGTTCGCCGAGCGCGGGGACCGCCCGCTCGCGGCGCGGGTCATCGGGGTCTATCGGGGCCACGTCGGCGAACCGAAGGGCGACCTCGACGCGGCGCTCGAAGCGCTCGAACGCGAGGCCGGCGATTTCAAGCTCGTCCGGGGGTTCGCCAAGCTCCTAGAGCGGGAGGCGACCTTCGAGACCCGGGCCGCGATCGAGCCGGAACGCGCCCGGACGGCGGCGTTCGCGGCCGCCGAGTCGGTGGGGGTGGTCACGGCCGAAGAGCGGGGACGAGCGCTCTCGCGGGCCGCCGACGAGCTCGGGAGCACGCCCGAGGCCGTCGAACGCTCGCTGTACGCCGACCTCGAAGCACGGCAGGTCCTCGTCGCGTTCGACGCGCGCTGGGGACCCGAGGACCTGCTCGCCCAGTACGACCTCTCGCTCGCCCAGACGGCGCTGTTCGACGCCACCGAGGTGCGCATCCGGAGCTCCGAGCCGAAGGCGCTCGTCTCCGCGGTGAAGCGTCTCCGGCTGCTCTACGAGATCCGGAAGACGGATGCCGACGACGACCGGCAGGGCGCGGGGGTGTCACACCGCGAGGTCGTGATCACGGGTCCCGACAGCCTGTTCCGCTCGACCCGCCGGTACGGGACGGCGTTCGCCCGCCTCCTGCGGACCGTCGCCGAAGCCAACGAGTGGCGACTCGTGGCGACCATCGACGACCGGGGCACCGAGCGCGAGCTCGTCCTCACCGAGGAGGACGTGCGCGTTCCGGGCACCGAGCCGGTCGCCGACGTGAGCTACGACAGCGGCGTCGAGGCCGACTTCGCCACGCGCTTTTCGTCGCTCGATCTCGACTGGGCGCTCGTGCGCGAGCCCGAACCCCTGGAGAGCGGCGCACGGGTGATGATCCCCGACTTCGCGTTCGATTGGCCACACGGCGACTTCCGGGTCTACTTCGAGATCATGGGCTTCTGGACGCCCGAGTACGTCGCAAAGAAGCTCGACCAGCTCGATCGCCTGGAGGCGGTCGATATGCTCGTCGCCGTCGACGACTCGCTGGGGGTCGGCGCAGAGATCGAGGCGCGCGACGCCCGCGCGATCGCCTACTCGGGCTCGGTGCGGGTGAAGGACGTCCGCGACGCGCTCCGGCGCTACGAGGACCGCCTGAACGAGCGAAGCGCGGCCGAACTCCCCGAGGAGCTCGTGCCGGACGCCGACGTAGTGGGCCTGACGGCGCTCGCCGACCGGTACGGCGTGGGCGTGGCGGCGATCGAAGGGAAGTCGTTCCCCGCCCACGAGCTGGTGGGCCGCACCCTCGTCCGGCCCTCGGTGCTCGAATCGCTCGCCGACACCGTCGAGCCAGGGATGGCGCTCGCCGAGGCCGAGGCCGCGTTCGACGAGCACGGGATCGACGACGCGAGTGCGGCCCTCTCGACGCTGGGCTATCGCGTCGAGTGGGCGGGGCTGAGCGGCGGCACGGTGCGGGAGAAATGAGCGGCGGCGGGACGGGAACCGATCCGCGCCGGCGTCCGCGAGCCGTTCGCACGATCGAACGTCGCGAACTCGACGAGCACCCGAACCTCGTCGCCGGTCGTCCGCTCGATCCGCCGTTCGAGCCGCGCGGGGAGGTCGGGGTAGGAGGCGTTCGGTGCGCTGAGGACGACGGTGACCGACTCGGGCGTCGAGAGCGGACTCGCGCCGGCGTACTGGGTGCGTATCCCGACCGCCTCGACCGCCGCGTAGTCGGGCTCGCGGAGGACGCTCTCGACCTCTTGGGCCACCGCCTGCTGGAAGAACGCCTGCTGGGCGGCCGCGACGCCCGCGATGCCGGCGACGACGACGATCAGCGCCACCGTGGCGAACGCGACCCGCGTGGGCGTGCGGTCGGTCAGTAGTGCGGGATCGAGCTCGTGATCGCGGTAGAGCGCCCACAGCGTCGCGTACGTGGCGAGATCGATCGCGGCCATCGTGCTCACCAGCAGGAGGGCGCTGCCGAGCGCGATCAGGGGCTCGCCCCACGCGAGCGCGACGCCGACGGTGGCCGCAGCCGGGATCAGCGCGGCGGCGATCATCACGCCGACCAGCGAGTTGGTCCCTTTCGTGGTCAGCCCGAAGGCGGCGGCGACACCCGCGGCGAGCCCGACGATCACCGCGAACGCGCTCGGGGCCATCCGCAGGGCGATCAGCTCGATCGCGGCGACGTCGAGCGTCGCTGGGAGCAGGCCCACGGCTCTGACGGCGGCGCTGAACGCCCACGCGCCCGCGACCCCGGCGAGAAGGCCGAGCGCCTGGATCCGGACGCTGTCGACGAGCATCGTCCGATCGCCCATCACGGCCCCGACCGTCGCGGTGAGGACCGGCCCGACGAGCGGGGCGATCACCATCGATCCGACCACGACCGCGGGCGAGTCGATCAGCAGGCCGGCGGCGGCGATGGTCGCACTGAGAAAGATCATGGCGGCGTAGGAGGTCGGGTCCTGGCTGAGAGTCCGGGCCTTCGAGCGCAGCTCGGGCGGGCGGAGCGGGTCGTAGTCGGTAGAGTAGCGGTCCTGTAGCGTTTCGGTGCGGGGCGTCTTCGCGTTCTCGGCGCTGAGTACGACGAGGTAGTCCTCGTCGATCCCGGTCCCGCGGACGGCGTCGAGGACGTCCCCGAGCCCGTCGGCCGGGACCGGGAACTCGACGACCACAGAGCCCGGCGACGCCTCGCTGCCCCCGGTCACGATGAAGTCGACCTCCTTCTCGTCGAGGACTTCGGCGACGGCGTCGAGCTCGCCCTCGTCGACGAGCAGCCTGACGAGGCGCACGGGCGAGGTGGGCCCATCGCGCACAAAACCCTTCGGTCGTCGTGTGAAGGCCCGACCCTCCGGCCGTCGTCGAGGCCCCACGTTCGTGGACGCGACTCACGCCGCGTGGTTCCGGGTCGGCGACGCCGGCGCCGGCTCGAACCCGTTTCGGAGGGTGTGAGAAATCGATCGGCTCAGCGGAGCTCGCGCCGCCGACCCTTCGGGATCTGCGAGCGCAGCTCGCCGTGGAGATAGAGCCCGATCCCGAGGGGCTCGGGTTCGCCGGCGAGCCCGTGGGCGGCGATCAGGTAACCCCAGTCGCCGCCCCACCCGATGGCTTGGTCCTCGCCGGCGGCGAACCGCCGGGCCGCCTCCCGATCGAGTTCGATCACGTTTCGGCTCGCGGCCCGTCCGAAGCGCTGGACGGCGTCCGTCGTCGGCTTCCAGTGCTCCTGGCGGGTCCTGAGAAACGTCAACCCGAGCGCCTCGATCTCGACGCCCGAGGGTGCGTCGTCGCCGAAGATCCATATCTTGCCCGCGCCCTTCTCCCAGAAGGTGAATCGCTCGAAGCGCTCCGGGGGGATGGCGAAGCGCTCGTCCCACCAGTCGAGGACCGCCTCGCGGGTGGCCCGTCCCTCGACCCGCCGCTCGTCAGCGGTGGCGGGCAGGCGATCGAAGCGCTGCCCGTCGTTGTCCCGTCCGGCGTCCCGGTCGACGCCGGCTCCGCGGCCGCCCTCCGCTCCACCGCCGTCGTCCGCTCCGCCGCTCGCTCCGTCTCCCCTCATCGGGCGACCTCCAGCTTCGCACAGAAGAACCCGCCCGTGTTGTTCAGGTGGGGGTAGATCCGCTTCGCCTGCCGAACGCTCGGATCGAAGCGCTCGCCCTCCCACTCGGTGACCCCGGGCCGGGCGTCGAGTCCGGTTTCGAATTCGACGAGCCGGCAGTCCTCGCTTGCCAGCACCGCATCGAGGACCGCCTCGTTCTCCTCGGGTGCGAACGTACACGTCGCGTAGACCACGATCCCGCCCGAGCGGGTCGCTCCCACTGCCCGCCGGAGGAGCGACTCCTGGACGCCCGCGACGCTCTCGACGCGTGCGAGCGACCACCCCTCTCGAGCGTCGGGGTTCTTCCGCACCGTGCCCTCACACGAACACGGCGCGTCCACGAGCGCCCGATCGAAGGCGTCGAAGCCCAACGGCGCGAGCGAGAAGTTCCGGGCGTCGCGGTTGGTAACCGCCGCACACGTGATCCCGAGGCGCTCGGCGTTGAACCGCAACGCAGACAGGCGACCGAGGTTCGCGTCGTTGGCGACGAGCGTACCTCGGTCGTCCATCAGGGCGGCGAGCTGGCTGGTCTTGCTCCCCGGCGCGGCACACGCATCGAAGACGCGCTCGCCCGGTCGTGGGTCGAGCACCCGCGCGGGGAGCGCCGAGACCTCCTCCTGGCCGTGGAGCCAGCCGTGAAAGGCCGGCCACGTCTTCCCGGGCGTCGTCCCGTCGAGACGCAGCAGGCCCGGATGCCACTCGACGGGTTCGTGGGCGATTCCCGCGTCGTCGAGGGCCGCTCGGGTTCGCTCGACGGTCGTCGCGATGGTGTTCACCCGGGCGACCGAGGGGAGCGGGCGCTCGCAGGCCGCGCGGAAGGCCGCGACGTCCTCGACGAGCGGCTCGTAGCGCTCTAACACCACGATCGGGTCCGTCGTCGGCCGGCTTGTGCGTTTCCACTCGCCGGCGGCCGCTCGACGGGCCCACAGTATTAACCCCGTTCCGCCCGTCGGGCGTGCATGGCACGCGTCGAGACGCGGACCGAGATCGAGTTCGACTCGCCGACGCTGATCGAGGGACTCCCGGGGGTGGGGCTCGTCGGGAAGATCGTCGCCGACCACCTGGTGGACACCTTCGGGATGGACTACCACGCGGCCGTCCGGTGTGAGGGCGTCCCGGAGGTGGCGACCTACCGGGGTGGACGCTCCGCGCTGCGCCCGCCCGTGCGCCTGCACGCCGACGCCGAGCGCGACCTCCTCGTCCTCCAGAGCGACATCCCCGTCTCACCCTCAGCGGCCTCGGAGTTCGCCACCTGCGTGACGGGCTGGCTCGCCGACCACGACGCGACGCCGGTCTACCTCAGCGGGATGCCCGCCGAGAAAGAGGGCACACCGGAGGTCTACGGCGTCGCCACCGGCGGGGGCGAGGCGCTGCTCGACGAGGCCGGGATCGTCCCCCCGCACGAGGCCGGCGCGGTCAGCGGCCCCACCGGCGCGCTGCTCGCCCAGGCTGACGCCGAGGCGCTCGATGGCGTCGGGCTCATCGCCGAGGCCAGCCCCCAGTTCCCCGACCCCGAAGCCGCCCGGGCAGTGATCACCGGCGGCGTCGAGCCCCTGACCGGAATCGAGGTCGGTACTGACGAACTCGTCGAGCAGGCCGAGGAGATCAGCGACGCGCGCGAGCAGCTCGCAAAGCGGATGCAGGGAGCCGACGACGAGGCCTCCCAGGCCCAGCCCCTCAGGATGTTCCAGTAGAACCTTTCTGCTGCGAGGGGTGGGCGACCGAGTGAAACGAGGGAGCCCGCCCCGTCTGCTCGCGGGCGCTGCCCGCTCGCACGGGCCGAGGCGCGAAGCGCCTCGCGGCTTGCAAAAACCCTTCATAAAAAGGCCGCGAGCGACCGCAGGGAGCGCGGTGGAGTTGCTTGCACTGCGACCGCACCACCCGAGCCCTCGATCGATCAGACGGTCTCAATCGAACACGTCTCGAGGGATCGATTCTCTCCCCTTCCACTCACGAGATCCGGCCACGTAGGAGCCGTGTCCGTGGCCGACGACCGTCAGTGTCCACGAGTGGAGCTGGCGATATTCACGCACGGAGAGGTCAGGAGTCCGACTTCGGTCGGCTCCTCGACGCCGACGGCGAGCGGCTGGGGACGGTCCGTGCGTTCGGCGACCGGGGCTTCCACGCGAGCGCCGGCGAGGGCGTCGTCCCGCTCGACGAACTCGCCGCGACCGGCAGGAGCGGCGAGGCCGAGCTGGTGTGGCTGCGGGGAGTGTGGCGGAATGGGGTGCATCGCGGCGGTCCCTGGACTGTCCGCCTGTGGTGCTCACGGGAGTCGACCTACTACTGGACGGAGGATTGAGGGGGCCGGGTCGCCCTCCTCGGGTCATGGAGATCGTCGTCTTCGGGGCCGGCAGCCTCGGGAGCCTCATCGGCGGGCTGCTCGCGCGCGAACATCGAGTGACGCTCGTCGGCCGCGAGCCCCACGTCGGGCGCGTGCGCGAGTCGGGGCTCCGGGTCGCGGGCACGTTCGATCTCACGACCCACCCCGACGCGCGAACCGACGCTCCCGAGTCGGCTGACCTCGCGCTCGTCACCGTCAAGGCCTTCGACACCCCGGCGGCCGCCGAGGCACTCGCCGGCTGTGACCTCGATTCCGTACTCTCGCTCCAGAACGGCGTGGGCAACGAGGCGACGCTCGCCGCGCGCCTCGACGGCGTGCTCGCGGGCATCTGCACCTACGGCGCGCAGCTCGTCGGACCCGGCGAGGTGGCCTGCACCGGCGTCGGCGAGGTCGCCCTCGGACCGCCCGGCGGCGGGTCGTCCGCTGCTGCCGACCGAGTGGGGGAGACGCTCCGGGCCGGCGGGATCGAGACGACGGTCGCCACGGACATACCCCGGCGGCTCTGGGAGAAGCTCGCCGTCAACGCCGGGATCAACCCGACGACGGCGCTCGCGCGCGTTCCCAACGGCGCGCTGCACGACGGGCCTGTCCGGGAGGTCGCCGCCGAGGCGGCCCGCGAGACCGCCCGCGTCGCCCGCGGGCGCGGCGTCGATCTCGGCGAGGAGGACGCCGTGGCGGCGCTCGACGACGTGGTCGCGGCCACCGCCGAGAACAGCTCCTCGATGCTCCAGGACGTGCTCGCCGGGCAGCCCACCGAGATCGACGCGATCAACGGCTCCGTCGTCGAGCACGCCGGCCGCCCCGTGCCCGTCAATCGGACGCTCGCGGGGCTCGTGCGCGCGTGGGAGGCGGCGAACGTCCGAGACGAGGACTGAATCTTCGGGACGTGGTCGGACGTTCGAGATGGAGACTGAACGCGGCGAACGTTCGGAACGGGAACTGACCCGAAAAAGCGACTGCTCGGGAGCGACGCGCCTCAGAACGGGGCCTCGGGCCCCTCGTCGTCGGTCGTCTCGCCGGGGAAGGAAGGAGAGAGCCCGCCGCCGCCGTGGCCGGCGTCGCCCATGCCACCGCCGTCCATGCCAGTGGAGGCGTCGACGTGCTCGATCTCGGGGATCTCCTTGACCATCCGGCTCTTGATCGCCTGGATCGTCATCGGCGAGATACCACAGCCCGAGCACGCCCCGCCGAGCGCCACGGTAACGGAGCCGGACTCGCGGTCGAGCTCCTGGATCGCGGCGCTGCCGCCGTGCATTTGGATCTGCGGGAAGTTCCGGCGCAGGAAGTTGGCGATCTCCTCGCGTAGGTCGTCGTCGCTCGCTTCGGCCTGTGTGCTCATGGGCATCGATACGGCACTCGGGGGTTTAGACCTTTGGTTCACCGCCCCCGCCTCGCCCGTCGCCGTCTCGGCCGCCGCCCTCGCCGAGCCCGAAGACGGCACACAGTTCGGCGTCGAGCGTCTCGGCGTAGGCGTCGAGCACCCCCCGGAGCTTCTCGTCGTCAACGACCACGCCCGTGACCCGCTCGGCCGGGTTCGGGGGCAGCTCGATCCGGAACGCGCCCGTCGTCCCGCTGTCCGGGGGGCTCGTTCCGTCCGTTTCGGCGCCGCCGTCCGCGCTGCCCTCGTAGAAGGGCTCGCTCTCGTTGAGTACCTGCTGGTCGATGGCGTGGACCAGCTCGGAGTCGTAGCGCTCGCTCATCCGCTCGAACGCGTTCCGGTAGGCCGTCTGGAGCTCCGGGAAGTAGTGTTCGTACTTGTCCTCGAACTTCTCGGGGTCGAAGTCGGTCATGGCCGGCTCGACGCCGCGCGCTGACTAAAGCCGGGCGGTTTCTCGGGCCACAGCTGTTCGTTTTCCTTCGCCCGTCCCGGTAACGGTCCCGCGGGAGACGACCGATCGTCGGGCTCGCTCCCGCGTCGCGCTCGGGCTCAGTCCCGTGTCGCGCTCGGGCTCAGTCCCGTGTCGCGCTCGGGCTCAGTCCCGTGTCGCGCCCGGGTTCGTCACCGCGCCCGCGGCCGCCGAGCCGAAGGCCGCGCCGTACTTCGCCAGCACGCCCGACCGATAGTCCGGCTCCGGGGGCTCCCACTCCTCCAACCGGGTATCGAGCTCCCCGTCGGTGAGGTCCACGTCGAGCGTGCGCTCGGGTACGTCGATCGCCACCCGATCCCCGTCCTCGACGGCCGCGATGGGACCGCCGACGAACGCCTCGGGCGCGACGTGGCCGATCATCGGCCCCCGGGTCGCCCCCGAGAACCGACCGTCCGTCAGGAGGGCGACGTCCTCCTCGTGGCCCTGGCCGACGACGGCGGCGGTGACGCCGAGCATCTCGCGCATCCCCGGCCCGCCGCGGGGCCCCTCGCCGCGGAGCACGAGCACGTCACCGGACTCGACGTTGCCCTCTTGGACCCACTTCATCGCGCTCTCCTCGCCCTCGAACACCCGCGCGGGCCCCTCGTGGCGCAGCCGATCGTCGCCCGTCACCTTCAGCACCGCGCCGTCTGGCGCGAGATTGCCGGTGAGGATCTTGATCGCGCCCTCCTCGTGGATCGGATCCTCGACCGGTCGCACCACGTCGGAATCGACCTCGCCGTCGGCCGGCAGGTCAAGGGCGGCGAGGCTCTCGGCGATCGTCGCTCCCGTGACGGTCATCGCGTCGCCGTCGAGCAGGTCCGCGTCGAGGAGCCGCCGGAGCACGACGGGCACGCCGCCCTCGCGGTGGAGGTCGGCCACGACACGCGTCCCGCCCGGCCGGAGGTTACAGATGTGCGGAGTGCGCTTCGAGATCGCGTCGAAGTCCTCGATTGCGAGGTCGATTCCGGCCTCGGCGGCGAGCGCGAGCAGGTGGAGGACGCCGTTGGTCGAGCCGCCGAGCGCGACCTGGAGCGCGATGGCGTTCTCGAAGCTCTCTCTCGAAAGGACCTCCGAGGGTCGCACGTCGTTCTCGACGCAGTAGAGGACCGCCTCGCCCGCCCGGCGTGCGACGTCGAGGCGGGCCTCGCTCTCGGCGGGCGCGCTCGCCGTGCCGAGGGGTGCGAGCCCGAGCGCCTCGCTCAGGCTCGCCATCGTGTTCGCGGTGTACATCCCCGCACACGAGCCCGCACCCGGACAGGCGTCGCGTTCGAGTTCGTCGAGCTCCGCCCGGGAGATGGCCCCCTCCGCGTAGGCCCCGACGCCCTCGAAGACGTCCTGGATGGTGACGTCCCGGCCCCCGTGCTCGCCGGGGAGGATGGTCCCCCCGTAGACGAAGACGGTGGGCAGGTCCGTGCGGATGGCGGCCATCATCATCCCCGGGAGATTCTTATCGCAGCCCGCCACCGTCACGAGGGCGTCCATGCGCTCGCCGAACGCCACCAGCTCGACGGAGTCGGCGATCACCTCCCGGCTGATCAGGGAGGCCTTCATTCCTTCAGTACCCATCGAGATCGCGTCCGAGACCGTGATCGTCCCGAACTCGACGGGCATGCCGCCCGCGCTCTCGACGCCCTCGATCGCGGCCCCGGCGACCGAATCGAGGTGGATGTTGCACGGAGTGACGTCGGCGGCCGGGTTCGCCACGCCGACCATCGGCGCGGCGAGGTCGTCGTCGTCGAAGCCCATCGCGCGGAACATCGACCGGTGGGGGGCGCGCTCGGCTCCCGCGGTGACCTCGTGGCTCGGGAGGCGCTCGTCCTTTCCGTGCTCGCGCGGCCGGCCGGACTGCTGGCTCATGGCTTCGAGTGTGGGCGGGGCGGCTTAACTCCCCCGTGCCCGACCGGCGTCGTAGGCCGCGGCTGATCGGGCGGACTGGCCGAGATTCCGCCGATCGTCGGCGAAGGCGAGGACTCGCTCGCCACGCCGCCTTCCGGGCCGTCTCGATCGTGACGACCGGCTACGCCGACATGGACTTCGACGCGTGGAGCGATCCTGCCCGGTAGGTCCTCCTGTCTTTGCGATGTTCGTCGGTGGATCGGTGGGCTCGACCGGCGGCGCGGTCGAGATCGCCCGCTGGCCCGTGATCGGCACGTCCCTCCGGCGCGAGCGGTTCACGACCGTACACCCCGCGGCGGCCTCGCCGTGGGGCTGGGCTGGCGCGCCCGAGGAGCGCGCGATTCGGGGCACCGACCCGTACTGGCTCCTGACGCACGTATACTGCTGGTCAAAAAAGATTATAAAGCACTCGCGGAACTTCGATCGCTCTCTGCCGATTCGCTATCGTCACATCTCGACGGACTTCTGACCGACAGTATAGTATCCCGGAAGCGCGGAGCGGCCCCGATCGCGTCGAGCGACACACCGGGTCGCGTCGAGCGATCCCCGAGGACGTTCGATCGAAAGGAGCGCGAAGCGGTCGCCGTAACGATCGGCTGGTGCGCTCGACGGGGCGTTCGGACCGCGTGCCGCGAGCGGCCCTGCGGACTGGAGGAAGATTAGAACGATACCCGTGTGTTTAATATTATGGCGGATAAATGCTGAACGGGGAACCCAGCGATGAGATGTACGATCTGTCACGGGCGGCTCGACGGGGAGGACGAGGACGCGCCGATCATCGGGAGCGGGCGGGCGTACTATGTCTGTAGTTCGACCTGCGAAGAGGTGGTACACGAGGCGACGGCGGCTGCGAGCGGATCCGCGAACCGGCCATCCTTCAGTGGCGCAGGCCCGGCGGGTATCACGCCGGACCCCGCGACGACCCGGGAAGGGAGGAGAGGCGAGGCGTCGCTCGATCCACCGTAGCGGCGGCCGACCCCGAGAGTTCGGCCGGATCAACGGGTCTCCGACGAGGCCCACCGCGTCGCCGCGCGACCGAGCGGCTGCCCGACGTCGATTTCGGTAGCGGGAGGACCGTTCGCGCGAGATGACACTCAGTCGTCGGCGGGAACCGCCTCGGCGAGGGTCTCGGGCGCGACGCCGACGTACCGGACGATCGCGTCGAACCGCTCGACGGCGAAGCGCTCGCCGCTCGTGATTCCCCGTGCGTCGTGCTCGCGCAGCCGGGTGTCGACGAAGCGCTCGGCGACCAGCGCTGCCCGCGCGTCGTCCTCGCTATCGATTCGCTCTTGGCCGTCGGCGATGAGCAACGCGGCGGTGTAGACGTCGAAGACGTAGTCGGCGAGCTCCTTCGCCTGGAGCTGGGCGTACTCGCCGTCCGCGCCCGCGAGGTGGGCGAGCGCCCCCTGGAGGTCGGTGAACTCCCCCTCCACGACGTCGGCGAGCTCGCGGAGCCGGGGGTGCTCGGCGGCCGCGAGGTGCTCCTGGATCGCGGGCAGGAGCGCCTCGTGGGCGTTCTCACGCTCCAGGGCGCGGAGCAGGTCGAGGCTCAGGACGTTCGAGGTTCCCTCCCAGATCGGGAGCACCTGCGCGTCCCGGAGCAGCCGCGGGGTGACGTGCTCGCGGACGTAGCCGTTGCCCCCGAGCACCTCGCAGGCGTAGGAGGTCGTCTCGACGGCCATCCGCGCGGTCTCGTACTTCGCGACCGGGATCAGCGCGCGCATCAGCTTGAACGCGCGCTCGCCCGCCTCGGTCTCGCGGCCCTCGCGCTCGTAGACGTCGAGCAGGCGGGCACACTCGAAGCTGAAGGCCGCGGCGGCCTCGTAGTCCACGGCCATGTCCACCAGATCGCGGCGCATCAGTGGGTACTCCTGGATGACCTCGCCGAACACCTCCCGGTTCGCCGCCTACACCTTCGATTCGAGGAGGGCGCGGCCCATGATCCCCACCGCGGCGGTGGCGTTCGAGAGCCGCTCGAAGTTCAGCATCTCCGTCATCTGTCGGAAGCCGTTTTCGGGTTCGCCGACGAGGTGGGCCTCCGCGCCGTGGAACTCGATCTCGCCGGTCGGGACGCTGAGCGTTCCCAGCTTGTCCTTCAGCCGGCGGAAGGTGGCGTCGTTGACCTCGCCGTCCGATCTGGTGCGCGACACCAGAAACAGCGAGAGTCCCGCGGTGCCCTCGGGGGCGCCGGGCCGGCGGGCCAGCGCGAGCGCGCCCTCGGCGTCGATGTTCGAGCAGAACCACTTCTCGCCGGTCAGGTGGTAGACGCCCTCCGGGTCCCCCTCGAGCGCCGTGTCGTCGGCCGCCTCGGCGATCGTCTCGTTCGCCCCGACGTCGCTGCCCCCCTGCTTCTCGGTGAGGAACATCGCGCCCTCGATGTGCTCGTCGACGTCGCGGCTGGTGAGCGCCCGGAACTGCTCCGCTAAGGAGCCGTCGTCGAACTCGTCGAGGACGATCGCCGCACCGGTGGTCATCGACACCGGACAGACGAAGCCCGGATCGGCAAACGAGAGCAGCGACTGCATCATGAGCGTGTGGGTGAGGCCGACGGGCTCCTCGCGGCCCGGCGGCGCGTGGAAGGCGTCGTGGCTCAGGCCGAACTCCTCGTAGGCGATCCGCTCGTTTTCGGCCTGCTTGGGGTGGTACTCGACCTCGTTCACCACGTCGCCGTGCTTGTCGTAGGTGTGGAGTTCGGGCTCGTGGCGGTCGATGCGGTCGGCGTTGTCCGCGACGGTGTGGCCGACCACCTCCCCGAAGTCCTCGAGGACGGGTTCGGCCCACTCGAACTCGTCGGCCGGATACGTCCGTGCGGCCACCCGCTGGAGCGTGCGGTCGAGCGTCCAGTAGTTGCAGTCCCGCCCCGCCTCGAACTGACCGTAGTCGATCGGCTCGCGCGTCATACGCTCTCCTCTGCGCCGGCCGACCTAAAGCTGCTGTCCGGGCTTTCGCCGTGGCCGGACCGTCGACGGCGATCGGAACCGAAGAATCCGTGTCGAGCGCGCCTCCAACCCGACTCACCCGTCAGGATACTTCGGTTCGCGCTTCTCTGCCCGCGAGAGCGCGGTCTCGACCACGTCGCGCACGTCGCCGTGGAACGTCGCGCCGTGACCGGCATAGAGGTGCTCGACGCCCTCCGGAAGGCGGTCGAGCAGCGTCTCGATGCTCTCGATCAGGACCTCGCGGGACTGGCCGGCCATGTCGGTGCGGCCGAAGCTGCCGTACTCGAACGCGCCGTCGTCGTGGACGACCACGTCGCCCGAAAACAGCGTCGCCCCCGAGACGAACGCGACGTGATCGTCGGCGTGGCCCGGCGTGTGGACGACCTCGAAGGACTCGTCGCCGATCGTCACGGCGCCGCCGTCGTCGAGTGCGCCCGTGCGGCGCGGATGGTCGCCGTAGGCGAGCAGTTCGGTGTCGAACGCGTTGAGGACGGCGTCGAGTTCGCCGACGTGATCGCCGTGCTGGTGGGTCAGGGCGACGGCGTCGAGGTCGTCGGTGTGCTCGGCGACGACGCTCTCGGCGCCCGGCATCGCCCCGGCATCCACGAGGACGTCGCGCTCGCCGAGCGCGAGGTAGGCGTTGCAGGTGAACGTCTCCGCGCCCTCGGTGACGGTGAGGACTTCCATGCCCCTTTCTCGCCCGCCGGGCGCTTGAGGCTGACGGGCCCGCGTTCGCGGACCTGTCCCGCCGCGAGGGGAGCGCGAAGGGTGGGAAAAGGAGCGGATCGACCGGAAATCGGCGAATGATTTTTGTCGTCGGGTTCTATGGCTAGTGGCGTATGGGCTTTGGCAGCTACGACGAGTCCGAACAGGAGCGCCGCGAGTACGACACCGACGGGGGAGAGGAGGGCGTCCGAACCGAGGAGAACGCCCACACCGGCGAGGTGAGCTTCGAGTTCGACGCCTCGAACGACGAACTGCTCGACCGCCTCGAGGAGATCAAAGGCGAGTAGCGTGAAAGCCGGGGTGCGCGCCCTCGGCGTCGCCGAGTCCTACCGCGGCCGCTCCGGGACGGGCGCGGCGAGCACCCTCGCGGGCGTCGTCGCCCGCGCGAGCCGCGTCGTCGACGGATTCGCCTTCGGCTCCTGTACCGTCGGCGGCACCGACGCCACCGAGGGCGTGCTCGGTCTCTGGGAGACCCTCGATCGCGCGGACGTCCGGTACCTGCTCCTCGCCGGCATCGCGCCCGCGTGGTACAACGTTCTCGACCTGCATCGACTGCACGAGGCCGTCGGACGCCCGGTCCTCTCGATCAGCTTCGAGGGAAGCGACGGGCTCGAACCGGCGCTGCGCGAGGCCTTCTCGGGCGACGCGCTCGACGTCCGGCTCGACGTCTACCGTCGGCAGCCCCCACGCCGCCGGCTGCCGGTCGATGGCGAAACGGTGTTCGTCCGGAGCGTCGGCGACGCCGACGGCGAGGCGGCCGACGTCGTCCGAGCGTTCACGCCCGAGGGGGGCCGGCCCGAGCCCCTGCGGGTAGCACGGCTGGCCGCCCGCGCGGCCGACGCGTGGGCCGGGACTGACGGAGGAGGATAGCGTCGACCGGCTCGGTGCACGGGTCACCGACGGCGAGAATGGAGACTGCGAGCCGCAGGAGACACCGAAAGCGCAACCGGCAGACCGGCACACGTCCCTCGGCGTATCCTCCCCGTTCGTGCCCGGGACGTGGCTGGACCGGTCGAAGCGACACGCGGACCGCGAGTGCCGATACACACGGGAAAACCGCCTCCACACTGCACCGCGACTGCCGCCACGCACAGTCCACGCACCTCCCCAGCCGACGCTCGGCTCGGGCCACTGCACCGTAACCGCGGCCTGCCGCTCGCTCGTCCCTCGCGCGAGTCGCGCCCACCGCGGCGCGCGAAGCGCCGACCGCCACCGCGCGCCCACATCGACCACCGATCGCTAACTGCCGATCGCCGATCGCCGACCGCAGAGCGCCGGCCGCTGGCCCCTCCCCGGTCGATCACGCTCGCTACGGAGCGGTGGCCCAGGCTCGCTCGACCGGCATCGAACGCGAAGCCGAGGGTTAAGGCGCCCGCCCGTCTGTCCCGCCCATGAGCGAGGAGAGCGACGAGATGGATGGACTGGAGGTGCTCGCGTGCGAGCGCTGTCCGGCTCTCTGTGAATCCCGGAGCCGGATCGTCAACGGTGTCGGTCCCGCCGCGGCCGACCTGCTGTTCGTCGGGGAGGCCCCCGGCGAATCCGAGGACCGGCAGGGCGAGCCGTTCGTCGGCCGCAGCGGCGACGTGCTCGATTCGATCCTCGAAGAGTGTGGGCTCGACCGCACGGCAGTGCGGATCACCAACTGCGTGCGGTGTCGGCCGCCCGAGAACCGCGACCCCACGGGTGAGGAGCTCGGCAACTGCCGGTCGTACCTCGACCGGGAGATCGAGCGCGTCGATCCCGAACTCCTCGTACCGCTCGGGAAGGTCCCCGCCGAGCACTTGCTCGACCGGTCGGTCGCGGTCACCACGGAGGCGGGGGCGGTCCACGACGCGCGGATCGGCGACGCGAGCTATCGCGTGCTCGTCTGCGTCCACCCGGCGGCCACGTTCTACGACCCGAGCCAGACGGACACCCTCGAAGCCACCCTCGAAACGGCCGCCGAACTCGTCGGCGCGAGCGGCGGGACGGGCGGGGAGAGCGGCCAGTCCCGGATCGACGGGTTCTGAGTCGGACTCGCCGTCGGCCGTAGACCGGACAGGGTGGCGGACGAGAGTGTGCCGGCGCGACCGAACCGCCGAAGCGTGATTGCCCGTGAATCCGTCGACGCGACGACCGCAGGCCACACCGTCCGTGACCATCGACCGCGACGAGCCGACCGACGACCCCGCGATCCGCGATTCCGCGACCGGCAACCGTGGAGCTGTCACCGCCGTCGATCACGGGACCTTCGCAGCCGAAGTCGGTCCGGTCGCCCTCTCACGGCGCCTGCTCGGGGCGGTCCGGGCGGACGAACCGATCGCCGAGCTGCGGTACGCGATCAGCGCGCTCGATCGATCCGCCCTCGCCGACGCCGAACACGGCCTGCTGCGACGTTCTCGACTCCGGCGGGGGATGGGCTATTCCCCTGACCCCGTTTCTGGGCAGTTCGGGCGGCGGTCCCGGGTGGCGCGGCGCGATCCCCGGATCCACTTCGCGCTCAACTTCGGGGGCCGCGCGAGCTGCCCGCCGATCGCCGTCTACGCCCCGGAGAGCATCGGCCGCGAGCTCGACGTCGCGGCCGAGTCCTACCTCGCAGGGGCGGTGGAGTTCGACCCCAACGGCGACGCCGTCCGGGTGCCGCGGCTCTGTCTGTGGCACCAGAGCGACTTCGGCGGCGCGGACGGGATTCGGGCGCTGCTGCGGCGCTACGACCTGCTTCCCGAGGGCGCGACGTCGCGGGTGACCCACGACAGCTACGACTGGTCGCTCGACATGGGGAACTACCGGGAGCCGTCGGCGTGAGAGGGTCGGATCGAACCGTCATTCGCGTTCTTTTAGGAGCGTCGGGACAGGGTGGACGAACGGCTCGATTACGTCGCCCGAGACTCACTCCGTCCGCTCGCTCACAGCGTCGTCTGATACGTCTCGATCCACTCCTTCGGGACCGGTAGATCACGGAGGACACGGCTCTGTAGACGGATGAATCCGTTCGCCGCCCGCTGGCAGTGGGCGTTCATCCACCGTCGCGCCTCGGGGCCGTTCAAGTACTCCAGGAGGCTCTCGAACGGGACGCCGGATTTGGGCACGAGGTAGTAGACGGAGTGTTTCGGCACGACGCTCCCCTCCTGTTCCGCCCAGAATCGGGGCTCTCTTGCGATGTCTTTAAACACGATTTTCGGCCGTAATAGATCTTCCATCGGCGGATTCTCGTGCCACGAGTACCACGGTTTCCCCCCTTCAACGCATGAGCGATCTTCCAGACGATTCCGATGAAGCGTCGCCCACTCGCCGAACGCTCCGAGTTCGTCTTCCCCGGGAAGCGAGCCGTCGTCATGGTACGGACAAACGAGCACGCTATCGGTGTACGGGCCGTCGTTCGTGTTCAGCTGCCGTCCCGATACCGTCGGTCGGATCCAATCGGGATCGAGCTGTGGTGGAACGTCGTCCCGGCTCATGACGAAACAGGCGTCAGCACCGGTTGCTACGCCGGCTGAGATCCGGGTCGTCACCGCCCCGAGCGTGACTCCTGTCTCGATCTCCCCCGTGTCAATCCCGCGGACGTTCGCTGCCCAGCTCTCGCCGCCCTGCGGGAGCAGCGTCGTGTGCGTCTCGCCGCTGCGTAGCAGTATCCGGGTCTCTCCCCGATTCGCTCGGCGGACGGTCGTCACGCACGGGAAGGTCACGAGGTCGGCGAACGCGTTCTCGTCTATGTGTTCGATCGCCTCGACGTGGACGTCGTCGGCACTCAGCAGCTCTCGGAGGGGAGCGGCGGAGTCCACGTACTCGAACTTCTCGGGCGTGACGAACGATAGCGTTCCCGTCGGTGCGAGCAGTTCCATCGATCGCTCGAAGAAGAGGAGATAGAGGTCGAACCGGTCGACGGCGGTGAAAAAGGCCGCTCTGTACCGGGTCTTCTCGTCGTCGTCCAAACCCCTCGATCGGGACGTAGGGCGGATTCCCAACGATGTACTCGAACGGTTCCCTTTCGATCACGTCGTCGGCGAGGTAATCGTGCTGTTCGAAGGACACGTGCCCGAGTCCGCGGTCACGAGCCGCTTCGAGATGCCGTGGGTCGGTTTCGATCCCGACGCCATCCGGCAACGGCCAGTCTTCACTCGCACAGACACGCTCGACGGCGGCAGCGAACGGGCCCGTACCACAGCCCGGATAGAGGATCCGGTCGCTCTCCCGCGGTGGGTCGTCCCGAAAGAGCCGCTCCACCATTCTCTCGGCCAAGGCGTCGGGAGTCGTGACGTGGCCCTTCATCTACCAGTCCTTGTCCACTCTACTACTTAAACCTATATATCACTCGAGTCGATCTCATCCGCCGATCGTGTTCGAGTCGGTGTCGACGTGGGCCACGACGTGTGCCACGAGAGAGCGGACGAACCGCTCGAATCGGAGCTCGTCGTTCGGTTGGTTGTATTCGCCGTCAAGACCCCCTTCCTCGTCGCTCAGGACGAACGCCGACCCATCGACGACGCGTTGTCGAACCATTCGTAGACACAACTGTTCGACGCGGTCGATGTAGGTCGCGTTCTGAAACTCATCGTCGGCACGAAAGTTCGGTTCGTAGAGCCGCGGGACGGCGTTCGAATCCTCGTCGTCGGCCATGAGTATCAGATACCCGACCCACGGGGCTGGCGACGGCTCGAACACACCCTCCTCGTATGCCCGATGCAGGTCGGTGTTGCTGCCGATAGCCTCCTCGGCACGGTTGTTCAGGTCGTTCCCGAACGAGCTGGCGATGGATTTGAATTCAATCGCAGCGAGCAGCTGCCCGTCGTGTACGACGGCTGTGTCCCAGCGTTTCGTCGGTCGATAGTATCCCGGTAGCGTCGCGGCGTGGTCGTGGACGATCGAGTCACGGAGAAGGCCGTTGTCTACGAGGATATCTTCGACTAGCCCTTCGAATCCACTCATCTGATCGCCACCGAGCACCTGCGCCCGCCGACCGCGAGCGCTGTTTTCCGACTCGCGTTGTGCGTCTCCCTGATCCGATAATGTCGTCCAGTACCAGCGGACGGCATCCGAAATCTGCGAACCGAGGTCGTTCATCGTGGCCTGCGTATTCGCTTCTCTATCGTAGCTCTGGTGATCTCGACTGATCGGATTCTCTCCAAAGCTGGCTATCGTGACGTGAAAAATCGAACGAGAAGACGCGGTTAGCGCCGGGACGGGGATTTGAACCCCGGATCCCAGAGGGAACACGCTTTCCAGGCGTGCGCCTTACCACTCGGCCATCCCGGCTCGGTGGGTCTAGCCGCCGTCCGCGGTTAAGCCCTTTCGCTCCGATCGAGCCGGGCGTCGAGCGCGCAGGCCAGCACTCCGGTCACGGCCCCGACGCCGATCCCGATGGCGAGCAGTCCGAGCGTGCCCACGGGGAGGGTGGCGACGAGCCGGTAGCCCTGCGCGAGCACCAGAAACGAGAGCCCGCCGATCGCGCCCCACAGCAGGTTCGCCGTCGTTCGCGGGCGCACTACTCGTCGGCCGCGCCGCCCTCGGTGCCGGCCACGCCGGTGTCGGCAGCATCGGCGTCGGTGGCGGCGATCGCCTCGATCTCGACGCCCGCTCCCTTCGGCAGGCTCCCGGCTTCGAGGGCGCTTCTGGCCGGCGGTTCGTCGTCGAAGAAGTCGGTGTAGGCCTCGTTCATCGCCCCGTACTCGTCGATGTCGGCGAGGTACACGGTGATCTTGAGCGCCTCGGAGAGCTCCGCGTCCGCCGCCTTGAGCACGGCGGCGACGTTCTCCAGACACTGCCGGGTCTGCTCTTCGATCGGAGCGTCGGCGAGCGACTCGCCGTCGGGCGTCAGGGGGATCTGACCGGCGGTGAAGGCGAGCGACCCGTCGGTGGTCGCCTGGCTGTACGCACCCACCGCGGCGGGAGCCTCTTCGGTTTCGATCGCGCGTTTCATGACCGGGGATCGAGGGGGCTACCGACTTAAGCACACAGGCGGGTTTCGGGCGCTCGGGCGATCGTCCGGGCTCAGGCCAGCACGTCGACCTCGTAGCCGTGCTCGTCCAGCGCGTCGAGCAGCGCCGCGACGTGCTCGGGTCCCTTGGTTTCGAGGTCGAGCGCCACCTCCGCTGCAGTCATGCCGATGTCCCGCGAGGTGCGATCGTGCTGAATGGCGTAGATGTTCGCGCGCTGGGCGGCGATCACCCCGATCAGCGCTTCGAGCGCGCCCGGTTCGTCGGGCAGTTCGGTGCGCACCCGGAGATACCGGCCGGTTTCGACGAGCCCGCGCAGCACCACCGTCGTCAGCGTGTTGAGGTCGATGTTGCCCCCACAGAGCACCGGGACGATCGTCTCACCCGCATCGTAGTCGAATCTTCCCTCCAGCAGCGCCGCGAGCGAGACTGCGCCCGCCCCCTCGACGAGCGTCTTCGCGCGTTCGAGCGCCAGCGTGATGGCGACGGCGATCGCGGAATCGGACACCGTCACGACCTCGTCGACGCGCGCCTCGATGATCGGGAAGGTCCGCTCGCCCACGCTGCGGGTGGCGATGCCGTCGGCGATGGTGTCGACGCCCTCGATGGCTTGGACCTCTCCTTTCCGGAGCGACGGGGCGACGGTCGAGGCCCCCTCGGCTTGTACCCCCACGACCCGAACGTCGGGATCGCGGCCCTCGAGCGCGGTGGCGATCCCGCTGATGAGTCCGCCGCCGCCGATGGGGACGACGACGGTCTCCACGTCGGGGAGGTCGTCCAGTATCTCGAGGCCGATGGTCCCCTGACCGGCCATCACCGCCTCGTCGTCGAAGGCGTGGACGTAGGTGCGCCCCGCCTCGCGCTCGATTTCGTGGGCGCGCGCCTGGGCCTCGTCGTAGTCCGCGCCGTGGAGAACTACCTGTGCCCCATAACTTCGGGTGGCCGCGACCTTCGCGTTCGGGGCGTGCTCGGGCATGACGACCACCGCATCGACGCCCGCTCGCGTGGCCGCGAGCGCCACCCCCTGGGCGTGGTTACCCGCGCTCGCGGTGACGACGCCCGCCTCGCGCTCGCTCGGCGAAAGCTCGGCGATCCGGTTGGTCGCGCCGCGGATCTTGAACGCGCCAGTCCTCTGGAACGTCTCCAGCTTGAGGTGGACGTCCGCGCCGGCCATCGTCGAGAAGCTGTGTGAGTACTCAAGGGGTGTGTGACGGGCGGTCTCGGCGACGCGCTCGCGCGCGTCGAGCACGTTTTGGCGTTCGAGCATGGCTCGGGAGAGCCGGCGCTCGGTGTTAACGTTCGTGCCCGAACGGGGATCAGGGGGAGAAGTGTATCCCCGGAGCGTGTGACCGCAAGCGATCGAAGGGGCCGGGCGGTGGTAAACACGAGCCACGCACGGTGGAAGTGAAAACCGGACGCAGGCGGCCGTTCCGAGCGCCACGGTAGCGCGAAAAACCGTCGTCCGGGCGATCGCGCCGGGGACGGGTCGCGCTCGAAACTCCTTCGCGGGGCGCCGCGAGCACCGGAATCACTCGCGGCGCACGACGACCGAGTGCTCGCGGACGTACCGCCGGACGCGCTCGCCGAACGCCCCCGACCCGGGCCACTCGACCGGCTCCCGGACGTCGAGCGTGTCGGGATCGCCGACGTAGATCTCGACGGTTCCCGACTCGTCCACGAGCGGCACCGATACGCGGACGTACAGCCCGCGCTCGACGCCCTCGTAGCGATCAAGGACGTCGATGCCGCCGGTCCCGCCGGTCTCGCTGGTCTCGCCGGTTCCACTGGCTCCGTCGACGCGCAGGAGCCGACCCACCGCCGTGCCGCCGGGCGCGAGCGTCGGGTACGTGCCCGCGATGCAGTGGAGTCCGTCGAGCACGGCGTCGCCCCGGTAGGCGAACCCGTCGGCACCGAGCACGCTCGCGGCGCGCTCCGGGTCGGTCAGCGTCCCGTAGACGAAGACGTCCATGCCGGTCCGGAGCGTGCGCCGGGCTTTCCGGTTGCGGTGGACGCGGCGATCTCCGGCAGCGTCAAGCGCCGGCCGATCGAACCCGCGGGCGCCTCCGGCGTGCGACGCGAGTGCTCCAGCCAAAAAAGGTGGTCCGCAAGCGTTTAGCCCGCCGCCACGCGAGTATCCGTATGGCGGAGTGCCCACTCGCCGAGGACTGTCCCAGCTACTCGGAACGCGTCGCGGGGATGGGATGCCAACACTACGGCAACCGCGGCGGCGCGGAGTGGTGCAACCACTACGACCAGCCCATCCGCGAGCTCAAGTCCCAGCCCGTCACCATCGGCGAGGAGCTCGTCGTCGACGTGACCGACATACACGAGAGCGGGGCCGGCGTCGCGCGCACCGAGGACGGCTTCGTCCTGTTCGTCGACGGCGTGCTGCCCGAGGCCCGGGCGCGCGTGAAGGTCACCAAGGTCCGCTCGAACCACGCCCGCGCCGACGAACTCGAACGCCTGCCGATGGACCCGAACGGGGACGACGAGGACGGAGCGGACGACGCTGACGCCGACCCCGAGGGCGAGAGCGGAGCGGACGAGGGGCGCGACCGACGGCCGAAGCGACCCGAGCGGCTGGGCAGCCGGGAGAACTTCTGGGGCGGGTAGTCGGTGCGGATGGGCACTGCCGACGATCCGACGACGGGCGATCCGACGGAAGAGAACGGGGGCGAATCGGACGGGACGGACACGGACGCCGGTGCGGCCGAAGGGTGGACGGACGGGACGGCGGTGCCGGCCGCCGACGAACTGCTCCGCGAACTGGGCTTCGACGCCGAGCGGAGCGTCCTCACTCGGCGACAGGCCACAGTGCTGGCGCTGCGCGAGCGCGGTCTCGCCCAGCGGGCGATCGCCGACCGGCTCGACACCTCGCGGGCGAACGTCTCCGGGGTGGAGGCGAGCGCGCGGCGGAACGTCGCTCGGGCGCGCGAGACGGCCGCGTTCGCCGCGGCGCTCGCGGCCCCCGTGCGGGTTACGATCGCCCCGGGCACCGACCTCTACGACGTCCCCGGGAGCGTCTACGACGCCTGCGACGCGGCGGACATCGCCGTCGAGAGCTCGGCCCCCGAACTCATGCGTGTCGTCGCCGAGCGCGGCGGCGCGGCAGTACGCGAGCGCGAGGTCCGCGAGCGACTCCTCGTCGGCGTCACCTCCGAGGGCGAGGTGCGGGTCCGCCGGGCGGGCGAGCACGCTCCCGGGGGACGTCGCTCGTAGCGGACGCCGCTCGTCGCGGCCGGCCGAGCGCCGGCCGCCGCTCCCTGCGTTCGACCGCCGAACGGAGAGCGCCGACGAAAGAGCGATGATGGCCGAGCTTCAGCCCCCGGCATGGACCTCGGACTCGCGGAGGAGACGGCGCTGGTGACGGCGAGCACGAGCGGGCTCGGCCTGGCGAGCGCGACGGCGCTCGCGGGCGAGGGCGCGAACGTGGCGATCTGCGGGCGCGACGAGGAGCGACTCGACGCGGCCCGCGAGACCGTCGCGGCGGCGGGCCCGGGTGCGGTGCTCGCAGTACGGGCCGATATCACCGATCCCGACACCGTGACGGCGCTCGTCGCGGAGACGGTTGAGCGCTTCGGCGGCCTCGATCACCTCGTCACCTCCGCCGGCGGACCGCCCAGTGGACCGTTCCTCGACACCGACGACGCCGACTGGGAGGCGGCCTACGACCTGCTGGTACTGAGCGCCGTCCGGACGCTCAGGAAGGCCCACTCCCGCCTCGAAGCGAGCGACGCGGGGACGTGGACGGCGATCACCTCGACGAGCGTCCGCGAGCCGATCGAGGGCCTCGTGCTCTCGAACGCCGTCCGTCGCGGAGTGGTCGGACTCGTCAAGACTGTCGCGCGCGAGTTCGCGCCCGAGATACGGGCGAACGCCGTCCTGCCGGGTCCCCACGAGACCCCCCGGATCGAGGAGCTCGTCGAGGCGGACGTCGAACGCGGCGAGTACGACAGCTACGAGGCGGGCCTCGACGACTGGGCGAGCGACGTTCCGTTGGGGCGGGTGGGCGAGCCCCGCGAGCTGGGCGAGACCGTCGCCTTCTTGTCGAGCGACCGGGCGAGCTTCGTCACCGGAACGGCGCTGCCGGTCGACGGCGGCCGGACGCGGAGCTGACGTCCGACGATCGACCGGTCGGCGAAACGCACGTCGGACGGGACGTGACTTCAGAACCGACCTTCCTTACGGAGTTCGGCGGCGACCTCGCGCACGCGCTGGGCCTCCCCTCTCGGTACCACGAGCACCCGGTCATCGTAGGCCGCGACGGCGAGTCCCTCGACGCCCGCGAGTGAGACGTGCGTGTCCCCGCTCGCGACGACGTTGTCCGTCGCATCGAGCGTGAGCGCGTCGCCGAGCACGACGTTGTCGTCCTCGTCGGCCTCGCCGACCCGCGCGAGCGCGTCCCACGTCCCGAGGTCGTCCCACTCGAAGTCCGCCGGCACACAGAAGACCGCTCCCGTGCGTTCGAGCACCGCGCGATCGACGCTGACCGGCTCGACGGCCGCGAACGCGTCCCCGACGTCGTCGGGATTGCCGCCGTCGAGCGCCGCGACGAGCGCCGCGAGCGGCGACTTCCGGGCGGCGTCGAGCAGCGCCGCCGGCGTCCACGCGAAGATGCCCGCGTTCCAGCGGTGGCCCTCCCGAACGTAGCGGGCCGCGGTCTCGCGGTCGGGTTTCTCGTGAAAGCGGGCGATTTCGTAGTAGCTCCCGCCGCCGTCTTCGGTTCCGCCCTCCCGGTCGGCCTCGGCCCCGTTCCCGGGGCCGTCCACGATGCCACGCTCGGCCCCGAGTTCGAGGTAGCCGTAGCCGGTCGCCGGCCGCGTCGGCGCTACTCCCACCGTCACGAGCCCGCTGGTCTCGGCCGCGGCCTCGGCTGCCCGCGTCGCCGTCTCCTCGAACGCGCCGGCGATGTGGTGGTCGCTCGGGAGCGCGAGCACGACGCACTCGCCGACCTGCTCGCGGATGCGGGCCGTGGCGTAGATCAGTGCCGGGCCGGTGTCCTTGGGCTCGGGCTCGACGAGCATCGCGGCGTCGGGTGCGTGCTCACGGACCTGCTCGGCGAAGCGCTCGCGGGTGAGGACGTAGGTCTCGTCGGCGAATCTCGCCCTCTCGACCGTGCGCGCGAGCAGCGACCGCTCACCGCCGAGGGCGAGCAGCTGCTTCGGGCGGTCGCGCCGGCTCGCGGGGTACAGCCGCGTCCCGATGCCGCCGGCGAGCACGCACGCGACGATCGGTCGGTCCACGCATCCCCAACGACACACCGCGGGAAAAATCGACGGATGGGGATCGGAGACGGCTGAAGGCCGCGTCACTCGGGAAAACGAGCATACGACGGCGACGAGCGTGCTGGGGACGAGAGAGTGGAGCGGCCTCGAACCGAAACGGGGATGTTCAGGCGATCTGCTCGTACTGTTCGGCCAGCTTGTCGGCCGCCTGACCGAGGCCCTCGCGCTCGTACTCCGAGAGGTTCCAGTCGACGACGCGCTCCGCTCCAGTAGAACCGAGCTTGAGGGGGACACCCAGTCCCACGTCCTCGTGACCGTACTCGCCATTGAGAACGAGCGAGCCCGGGAGCACCTCGCGGGTATCGCGGAGGACCGCCTCGACGACGTGACCGACGCCGCTGGCGGGACCCCACTCGGTCGCGCCCTTGCGCTCGATGACGTTCATCGCGCTCGTCTGGAGGTCCTCGAGGATCTCCTCTTTGTCCGTGTCGGAGAAGTCGGGATCGCGCCCGTCCACCCGGACCTTCGAGAACACCGGCACCTGGGCGTTGCCGTGCTCGCCGAGGATGGTCGCCTCGACGTTCCCCACCTGGGTGTCGAAGCGCTCGGCGAGCACGTACCGGAAGCGGGCCGAATCGAGCCGGCCGCCGAAGCCGATCACCTGCTCGCGGGGGCGGTCGCCCGCCTCGTAGAGGTGGCGATTCAGGAGGTCCACCGGATTGGACGTCGTGACCGAGACGAACTCCTCGGTGTGCTCGGCCAGCGAGGCCTCGATGTCGGCCATGATCGGAACGTTGTCCTCGGCGAGGTCGAGGCGGCTCTGGCCCGGCTGGCGGGGGATACCCGCGGTGATGACCACCACGTCCGACCCGGCAGTGTCCCCGTAGGTGCCCTGGCGAACCGTGGTGGTGGTGTCGTAGGCGACGCCGTGATTCGTGTCGGCGGCCTGTCCCACCGTGGTGTCCTCCTGGTCGGGGATGTCGACGAACACGAGTTCGTCGGTGACGCCCCGTAGTGCGATGTTGTACCCCGCCGCCGCACCGACCGTCCCCGCCGCACCGACGACGCTGACTTTAGCCATGCGAGCACGGTCTCTCGGGTCCGGCTAAAGGGTTCCGAACCACCTATTTTTGGCCGGGGTCGAGCGAGCGCGCCTCCGGCGCGCGACGCGAGTGCCCGGCCGAAAATCTGGACCAGAAAAGCCGCGAGCTCCCTCCCGCGCTCGCTGCGCTCGCGCGGTCGTCCGCTCGCGGTAGAGCTGCCGGTCCGCTACCGCACCGCCACGACACGGCACCGTCCCCTACAACGGCACCGCCACCGCAACGCTCCGCATCGTCCTTCCCTCTTCCACCACTCCGTCGCCGCGTCCGGACAACGCCTTTGCCCCCGGCGTGCAAAGCACGGCCATGAACCACGAGCGCTCGCGTGCCCTCTACGACCGCGCCCTCGACGCCATGCCCGGCGGCGTGAGCTCCCCGGTGCGGGCGACCCGTCCCTATCCGTTCTTCGTCGAACGCGGCGACGGCGCACACGTCGTCGACGCCGACGGGAACCGCTACCTCGATTACGCGATGGGCTACGGGCCGCTGCTGCTGGGCCACGACATGCCCGAGCCCGTGCGCGCGGCCGTCCAGTCGGCAGCCAGCGAGGGCCCGATGTACGGTGCGCCCACCGAAATCGAAGTCGAGCTCGCGGAGTTCATCGCCCGGCACGTCCCGAGCGTCGAGATGGTTCGGTTCGTCAACTCGGGTACGGAGGCGACCGTCTCGGCGGTACGGCTCGCGCGCGGGCACACGGGACGGGACAAGATCGTGATCATGCAGGGGGGCTACCACGGCGCCCAGGAGTCCACGCTCGTCGAGGGCTCGCCGGGGGCACGGAATCCCTCCACGAAGGGCGTCCCGGCGAGCTTCGCCGAGCACACGATCCCCGTACCGTTCAACGACCCGGACGCCATCCAGGAGGTGTTCGCGGTCCACGGCGAGGAGATCGCGGCCGTGCTCACCGAGCCGATCCTGGCGAACAGGGGCATCGTGATGCCGATCGAGGGCTACCACGAGACCCTCCGGGAGCTCTGTGACGAGCACGGCGCGCTGCTGGTCTTCGACGAGGTGATCACCGGCTTCCGGGTGGGCGGGCTCGGGTGCGCCCAGGGGAAGTTCGGCGTGACGCCCGACCTCACGACCTTCGCGAAGGTCATCGGCGGCGGCTTCCCAGTGGGAGCGGTGGGCGGGCCCGCGGAGATCGTAGAGTCGTTCGCGCCCACGGGAGAGGTCTTCCAGGCGGGGACGTTCTCGGGCCACCCGGTGGGGATGGCCGCGGGACTCGAAACCCTGAAATTCGCCGCCGAAAACGACGTCTACGAACACGTCAACCGGCTGGGCGAGCAGCTCCGGGCCGGGCTGACGGACCTCCTCGCGGACCGCGCGCCCGCCTACACCGTGGTCGGCACCGACAGCGTGTTCAAGACGGTCTTCACCCGGAAGAGTCCTCCCGAACTCGACGGGCAGTGCCGGACGGGCTGTGCCCAGCGCCCGGACTGTCCGCGCTTCGAGCACTGCCCGAAGACCGGCGAGGACGTCTCCCGGGCCGCCACCGAGCGCTGGGAGCGGCTGTTCCGACCCGCCATGAAGGACCGCGGCGTCCTCCTCACCGCCAACCAGTTCGAGGCGCAGTTCGTGAGCGACGCCCACACCCAGGCCGACGTCGAGGCGACCCTCGACGCGTACGCGGACGCGTTATAAACCCGTTCGCGTTCGTCGGACGCCGTCGCGTTCGTCGGACGCCGTAGCGCCAGTCGGGCGGCCGTCGACGGTACGGTTCGGCTGTCGCGGTCGTTCGAACCCCGGGTCGGTCGCGTGGCGCCGCGACGGCGTTCGCGGCCAGCCTCCCCGGACGGCCCGCGCTGTCGGGGCGATGAGACCGAGCGGTGCGGCGACACTTGCCGTAACTCGTGGTTATAGATAGGTGGAGATATATGCACACCAAACATGAAAGACGGCGAGCGCGAGCGCTCCGATGCGGGTCGATCGGCCGGTGGGCGAGCGGGCGTGGGGACCCGATGTGTCCACGCGGGGTTCGAGCCCGACCGGACGGGCGCGAGCGTCCCGCCGATCCACCAGACGACCTCCTACGCCTTCGAGAGCGCCGAGCAGGCGGCCGATCTCTATGCGTTGGACGCGGAGGGCGACGTCTACTCGCGGATCTCCAATCCCACGGTGCGGGCGCTCGAACGCCGGCTCGCCGCCCTCGAAGGGGGCACGGGTGCGCTCGCTACCGCCTCGGGGATGGCCGCGCTCGATGCCGCCACCCTCGTGCTCGCCGAGGCCGGGGACAACGTCGTGACCGCGGCGTCGATCTACGGGGGAACCCACGCCTACCTCACCCACACCGCGGGCCGGCGGGGGATCGAGGCGCGATTCGTCGACACGCTCGACTACGGGGGGTACGAGGAAGCGATCGACGACCGGACGGCCTACGTCCACTGTGAGACGGTCGGCAACCCCGCGCTCGTCGTCCCCGATATCGAACGGCTCGGCGCGATCGCCCACGAGCACGGCGTGCCCCTCCTCGTGGACAACACGTTCGCGACGCCCGCGCTCTGCCGGCCGCTCGAACGCGGTGCCGACCTCGTCTGGGAGTCGACGACCAAGTGGATCCACGGCTCGGGAACCACCGTGGGGGGTGCGCTGATCGACGGCGGTTCGTTCCCGTGGGCGGAGTATCCCGAGAGGTACCCCGAGGTCGGCGGTCCGAACCCCGCCTTCCACGGCACGAATTTCACTACTAGGTTCGGCGAGCACGCGTTCGCTCGTGCCGCCCGCCAGCGCGGGGCTCGGAGCCTCGGGGGCGGCCAGTCGCCCTTCGACGCGTGGACCACCCTCCAGGGGCTCGAGACGCTCCACCTCCGGATGGAGCGCCACTGCGAGAACGCCCTCCGGGTGGCGGAGTTCCTCGACGATCACCCGGACGTGGCGTGGGTGGCCTACCCCGGGCTCGAAAGCCACGAGACACACGCGAACGCCCGCGAGTACCTCGACGGCGGGTTCGGGGGGATGATCGCGTTCGGGCTGGAGGGGGGCTACGAGGCCGGCAAACGCTTCTGTGAGGACGTCGAGCTGGCGACCTTCCTGGCGAACGTCGGCGACGCGAAGACGCTCGTCATCCACCCGGCGAGCACGACCCACGCACAGCTCAGTGAGGAAGAACAGCGCGCCTCCGGCGTGACGCCCGACCTCGTGCGACTATCGGTCGGTATCGAGGACGCCGCCGACGTCCTCGCCGACGTCGAGAGTGCCATCCAGCATGGACGTTGAGCGCGACACGGTCTCGCTCGGCGAGTTCCGCTTCGAGTGTGGCGAGTCGGTTCCGAACCTGGAGATCGCCTACGAGACCTACGGGGAGTTCACCGGGGACAACGCGGTGCTGGTCTGTCACGCGCTCACCGGCAGCGCCCACGTCGCTGGCGTCACGCGAGGGGTGGGGCGCTCGCGCGGCGGAGGCAGCGAATCGAGTGGTGGAGGCGGCGAGTCGGGGGATGCGGATCGACAGCGGGCCGGCACCGTCGGGCAGGCCCGCGCGTGGTGGGACGACGTGGTGGGTCCCGGGAAAGCGATCGACACGACCGAGTACTTCGTGGTGTGTGCGAACGTCCCCGGCTCCTGTTATGGCTCGACGGGCCCATCGAGCGTCCACCCAGAGACGGGCGAGCCCTACGGCACCGACTTCCCCGCGGTCACGGTCGAGGACTGGACGCGCGCCCAGCGCCGGCTGCTCGACGAGCTCGGTATTCCGGGCTTGCACGCCGCCGTCGGCGGCTCGGTCGGCGGGATGAACGCGATCGAGTGGGCCAAGCGCCACCCCGATCACGTCGAGCGCGTCGTCGCAGTGGCGGCGGCCCCGCGGCTCGACCCCCAGAGTCTGGCGCTCGACGGCATCGCCCGCCGGGCGATCACGACCGACACGAACTGGGACGGCGGGGACTACTACGGCCCTGAGCACCCGAACCCCGACGACGGGCTCGCGCTCGCGCGCCAGCTCGGTCACGTGATGTACCTCTCGAAGGACTCGATGGCCCGGAAGTTCGGCCGTCGCGCCGCGGGTCGGGACACCGCCCGCGATGCCTTCCCGGCCGATCCCGCGGCGGGCTTTTTCCCCTACCGCGACGTCGAGTCCTACCTCGACTACCAGTCACGGAGCTTCGTCGAGCGCTTCGACGCCAACAGCTACCTCTATCTCACCCGGGCGATGGACAACTACGACCTCGCGGCGGGCTACGAGGGAGACGTGGCCGCGCTCGCGGCGTTCGACGGCGCGGCGCTCTGTCTGTCGTTCACCGGTGACTGGCATTTCACCACCCAGCAGTCCGAGGCCCTCGCCGAAGCGTTCCGCGCGTCGGGGACGCCCACGGCCCACCACGTCGTCGACTCCGAGCACGGCCACGACGCCTTCCTCGTCGAGCCCGAGCACGTCGGTCCGCCCCTCGCGGACTTCCTCGCCGAGGGCGTCGACGGCCGCGCGGTGACGGACACCCGCGAGGAGGAGCGCGACGCCGAGGCGTTCGCGCCCGTCCACACCAGCCTGTTCGGCGACTGACGCGGCGGTCGAGTGCGCCCGGAAGTCGTCCGGGGAGAGCGCGAGAGGGTGTCCGCGGAACGGCGCGGTGTGGAGTAGTGCGGAGCGGCCGGTGCGGTCGGCGCGTCGATGGACGACGCGTCACGCTCGTGCGAGGGATGGCTGAGCGAGGGCCGTGGTGTGGCTGCAGTGCGGTGGCCCGAACGAAGGAATCAGTTGGGGACGCGTGGGCCGTGCGGTCGCGGCGCGGTCTCTCGTGTGTATCGGCACTCGCGGTTCGCCTCTCGCTTCCACTCACGTCCACGCCAGTGTAAACGAGCGAATCGGCCGAGGACGCTCGCGAGCCTGCGGTCGCGGTCTACGATGTGGCCTCTCGGACACACACTGACGTTCTCAGCCCTGCCACCTCGCTCCACGGCACCCACGATCGGTGCGGTTCGAGCGAACCGGCGACAGACGGACGAGAGCAGGTGGTCGGGAGACCGTAGAACTATAGCCCCCACGGGCCTACCGACGCGGCGATATGGCGACAGACGAGATCTCGAACGAGGACGAAGTCTCCCGCGGGGAGGCCGCCGACCGGCTCGAGGCCGTCGCACAGGCGCTGCGCACCGACGACGAGATCGACTTCAAGGCGGGCAACAAGACCGTCACGTTCTCGCCGCCGGATTCGATCAGCTACAAGGTCGCCGTCCGCGAGGAGTCCTCGATCCTCCGCAGCCGCCGGGAGACCGCCGAGGTCACGCTCAGCTGGCGGCCCGAGTAGCGACCGACGGCCGATCCAGTTCGGTTCGGTCAGTTCACAGCACGCCGCGTGTCTCGAACAGCTCCCGGAGTTCGGCCATCGACCCGACGACGGCGTCGCAGTGGGGCTCGACGGCGGACTTGGGCTCGTAGCCGACGGCCAGCCCCGCGACGCGGAGCATCGGGAGGTCGTTCGCGCCGTCGCCGACTGCGACGGTGTCTCCGAGGTCGGCGCCGGCGTTGCCCGCCACGGCCCGGAGCGCGTCGTCTTTCGTGCCCTCGATCAACGGGCCGGTGACCGCGCCGGTGAGCGCCTCGCCCTCGAAGTCGAGCTCGTTTGCAACCACGGTGTCGACGGCGACTTCCTCGCGCGTGAGGGCGTGCTCGACGCCGCGGCCGAACCCCCCTGTCAGGACGGCCGTGGCGACGCCAGCCGCGGCCAGCGCGCGGAGGAGGTCGATCACGCCGGGGCGCAGCTCGACGGCGTCGAACGCCGCGCGCACCTCCGCGGCGGCCAGCCCGTCGAGCAGCGCGCACCGCTCGCGGAGGCTTCTCTCGTAGTCGATCTCGTCGTTCATCGCCCGTTCGGTGATCGCCTCCATCTCGGCGGCCACGCCACAGCGCTCGCCGAGCAGGACGGTCATCTCCGAGTCGCTGAGCGTGCCGTCGAAGTCGAACGCGACCAGGGTCACGGGCCGGTGTTCGCGGCGGAGGGCTTCAAGACCTCGATTTTCCGCAGCGACGCGAGCACGTCGTCTCCATGGCTCCCGTATCGGTTCGCACGTCACGGGCGGGCCGGCCGACCGAAACGACGTAGCGAGGTCCGTGGATGCCGAGCCGAGCGATGCGGCGAGGGCCTGAGCTAGGTCGAACGACGCGGCGAGCGCTGCGAGTGTCGATAGCCGAGCGACCGCACCGCTGCGCGCCATCCACACCGTGTTCACGCGGGCCTGAGCGGCGGTCGTCGCCTGCTCGTTTCCGTCTCCCGAACTGGTGGCCGACCGATCGAGGGCGGCCGCCGTCGATCGATTCCGCGAGGGGTCGGCGTAGGTAGCGCCGGATCGGGAGCACGGGACCCGCCGGCGGACCGGATCCGCCGTCAGTCCTCGGTGATCAGGTTCCGGAGCACGTCGCCGTAGGCCGGGCGCGTGATCAGGACGCCGATGAGCACGCCGACGATGGTGACGATGGCGAACCCGCGGAGATCGCCCAGCGAGAGCACCGCGAGCGGGGCCATCGCCAGCACCGTCGTCGCTGCGGCCGCGCCGATGACCCAGAACGCCTTCCGGAAGCGGCTCTTGAACACCCGCCCCGTGCGGACGTCGTTCTGGAGGATCTCGTCGGCGATGATCACGAGGTCGTCGACGCCGGTGCCGATGACGGCGATGAACCCGGCGATGTGGGACAGATCGAGCGCGAGCCCTACGGCGGCGGCAAAGCCCAAGAGGATGACCACCTCCGAGAGCGCCGTGACGACCATCGGCGCGGCGACCTTGGGCTCGCGGTAGCGGATGAACACCGTTATCGCCACCGCGAAGACGGCGATCACCCCCGTGACGAGCGAGAACGTCTTGAACTCCGAGGCGAGGCTCGGCAGGATGTACTGGGTGGTTCCCTCCCCTTGGACGTCGAGCGGGGCCGGCAGCGCCCCCGCCTGGAGGTCGATCCGGAGCTGCTGGGCCTCCGAGAAGTTCGTCGCCGAGGTCTGGTAGGCGGGATCGCGCACGAAATCACCGTTCCGGAACGACTGGGCGAGGTCCTGTCGAACGCCGGCCGAGTAGACGACCCCGCCGTCGCGGACGGTCAGCAGACAGTGACCCGGAGCCTGTCCGAACCGACAGGTGCTCGCGTTGTTCGGGTCGGCGAAGCCGTAGCGGCGCATCGCCTCCTGGAAGTCGGTCGCCGCGTCGGCGGTCAGCGTCACCGGGACGACCGGCTGGCCGTTCCGGTCGCGCGTGACCGGCGAGATGTCCCCGAACGCCTGCTGGTCGGGGAGGACCGTCACGTTACAGAGGGCGGTGCCGCCCTGCTGGCTTGTGCCGCCGCTCCCGTTCGCCGTCGCGGTGGCGGCGCTTCGGTTCGCCGTCGTGGTGACGGTGCTTCCGTTCGCCGTCGCGTTCGCCCCGCCGGTGGCGTTGTCCGCCCCCTGGCCGATCGGGCCCTGACAGTAGTCCGGTTTCGGTCGCTCGACGGGGAAGGAAGCGACGGTTTGGACGCGTCCCTGATCGCCGATGCGGTCGAGCACCGTCGAGCGGTTCTGGTTGGGAACCTCGACGAGGATGAAGGTCCGGCCGGTCCCCGAGACGGTCTGGACCGTCGCGCCCGAGAGCCCGGACGCGCTCAGCTTGTTCTGGAGCACCTGCACGGCCTGATCGAGGGTGGCCCGGGTGACGCCCTGGCGGATGCCGTCGGCCTGCGCGTCGAGGCCGGCGGCTTGCAGGGCGTTCGCGAACTCCTGTTGGGTGACGTTCCGGGAGAAGACCTCGACGGTGCCCGCACTTCCGTTGCCCGGTCGGGCCTGGACGTCGCCCGTCGTGAGTCCGAACTCCTCGGCGACCGCGCGCGTGACGTTCCCGTCGTTTCGCTGCGTGACGTTGACGTCCTCGGCGGTCAGCCCGACCAGCGGCGCGCGGACCCGCGTCCCACCCGAGAGGTCGAGCCCGTACTGGAGGTTCGTGAGCCCGGCCGCGCCCGTCCCGTTGTCCGCGCCGCCGTCCGGGCCGGCGTCCGCCCCGAGCGCCCCGACCGGCGCGAACAGGACGACGACGCTCGCCAGCACGAACACGACGAGCAGGCCGATCCGCCAGTTCTCCCGCCAGTTCATCGCGCGACCCCCTCGTAGACGTACCAACGGAGCAGGCTCATGTTGAGCAGGTAGGTGTTCATCAGGTCCGCGGTGAGACCCATCACGAGTACGAGTCCCACCTCCGGGAGCAGCGGGACGTTGAGGACCAGCGGGGAGGCGACGATCGTCATCACGGTCATGGCCGCGATCGAGGTCAGCGTCATCGTCACCCCCGTCCGCATCGCGCGGTAGGCGCTCTCGTAGAACCCGCCCGAACGCCGGAGGATGTGGTTGTTGAGCAGGATGTCCGAGTCGACGCTGTAGCCGATGAGCATCAGGAGCGCGGCTACCGTCCCCAAGGAGAGCTCGATGCCCAGGAGGTTCATCAGCGCGAGCGGGATCACGATGTCCGAGAACGCGGAGACGACGATGGCGACCGAGGGGACGAACGTCCGAAAGAGAACGAACGCGAGCAGGCTCATGCCGGCAAAGGCCGCGCCGATCCCGAGCAGGCCGAGCCGTTGGGTGTCCGCACCGAAGCTCGCCGACGTACCCCGGATCGACTCGACCTGGTAGCCGGCCGCCTCGGCGCTCGCCTGGATGGCCCCCGTGTCGGTCGACTGGAAGGTGACGATGTACGCGCCCTCGCCCCGGACCGGTCTGACCGACTCGGGTGTCGCGTCGAACGCGCCGGCGATCGCCGAACGGGAGGCGTCGGTCGTGATCTGGAGCTCGGTGCCGCCGGTGAAGACGATGCCGGGCGTGACCGGAGCCCCGGTCGTCAGGTACCACCCCACGAGCACGAGAAGGGCCAGCGCGAGCACGACGAGGGGAACCGCCGCAAGCTGGCGGTTCGAGTACCGGGTGTAGTCGACCTCCGGTACGTCGAGTGCGGCCATGCCGTCGCGTGTGCGACGGCCTCGAATAAGCGTTCCCATCTCCACGGCCGACGCACGTGGTTCACACGCCGTCTGCGAGCGGATCGAACCCGCGTCGGCTCACGGGAGGTAGCGGACGGACACCACACCGTCCTCGCTGGCGCGCACCGCGACGCGGGCGACGCCCAGCCGCGCGGCGCGTTCGAGCGTCGCCTCGTCCGCCAGAACGTCCGCGACCGCTCGCTCGACCTGCCCGGACTCGACGGTGAGCACGTGCAGCTCGCCCACCCCCGCCCGCTCCGCGACGGTGAGCTCGCCGACGCCCTGCTCGGCGGCGATCTCGCGCTCCTGGGCGGTCGGTGGCTCCGGGCTCCACTCGACCGTCGGCGATCGGCGCTCGTCGATCTCGACGATCCGCCACGCGACCGCCAGCGGCGGCTCGGGAGCGATCGTCGCGTCGAGCACCTCGCCCGCTTCGAGTGCTCGGTCCGCTTCGAGCGCCCCGCTCTCGACGCCGGGGTTCGAGGCCAGCGGGTGGGTCCGACCGTCCGCGACGTCCCGCAGGACGGCCGTCCTCTCGTCGGCGTGGGTCACGAGGAACGTTCCCGCCTCTTCCATACCCGGCGTCGGTCGCCGGGGCGGTTGTCGGTTTCGTCCGGGACCGCCGAGTACGACCGTGACCGACAGCCGGCTCGGCGGTCGCCGATCCCGGTCGCCGGGCTGGAACGACGACGGGATGGACGGGCGGGGAACGCTCGGTGTCGCGGTGCGGTGGCGGCGCGGTCGCGGTCTCTCGTGTGCATCGGCACTCGCGGTCCACACCACAGTCCGACCCGAGACATCGAATCCGGTGTAGGAGAATGCTCCGGGACGCGACGTGACACGGGCAGGTGCGATCGTGTCCGTCCCCGGGGCTCGCCGTCACGTCGTCAGCCTCTCCGAGCGCCACAGATCCCGTCGCCGCTGTCCGTCGAGCCCGTCGCCGGTCAGCGCGCGAGCCGGTGGGCGAGCCCGACGATCCCGGCGGCGAGCGCCGGGGGGAGCAGGCCGGCGAGCGGCGGCAGGCCGTACAGGAACGCGACGGTGGGTGCGAGCGCACCGCTGACGGGCTCCTGTTGGGCCGGCGGTACCGAGATCACGAGCCCGACGTAGAGCGCGCCGACGAACAGGTAGCCCGACAGCGCGAGCAGCGCGTCGTAGCGATCCCCGCTCTCCCCGTCGAGAGCGTTCGCGTCGTCGCTGGCGGTCCGGTGGCGGCGCGCGACCAGCAGGACGGGCGCGAGCAACGGCCCGGCGGCGAGGAGTGCGACGACGACGTAGAACGCCCGCGAGAGCGTGAGCGACCCGCCGGCAGCGCCGGCCGTCGCGCCGAACAGCACGACCAGCGCGAGCGCCATGAACAGCGCGATCAGGAGCACGGCGAGCCCGCCGAGGAGCACGTAGGAACGAAAGAGGGTCGAGGAGCTCGTCCGGAACGCGTAGGGAAACGCACCCGGCAGTCCGGCGTAGGCTCGCCCCCCCTCGCTACCGGCGGATCGGTCCGTCCCGTCCTCGCCGGGCGAGGTCCCCTCCCCGTCGGTATCGGCCGGCGGTGGATCGCCGTCTCCATCGGCGTCCGCCGTCTCGCCCATGACTGCCCTTCGGGCGACGAGCGATTAACTCGTGCGGTCGCCGACGCTTTTCCCTCTCCTGCCCGGGCCCACCCGCAGGTGCGAACGGTTTTGTCCCGGGGCACGCCAGCACCACCATGCGAGTCGACCTCGGCAACGCGCTGGCGAGCGAGGCCACGCCGGGCGTCCCGCGGGCGGCGCTCGACCGCCTCGACGGGCGCGTCACGCGCGCCCACGAGCGCATCGAGCGCGGGCGGCGCGAGGGCGCGCTTGGCTACGCCGCCCTCGATCTGCCCCACCGGACGGACCCGACAGCAATCGAGGAGGCCGTCGCGCCGCTCGCGGGCGCGGCCCACGTCCTCGTCGTCGGCATCGGCGGGAGCGCGCTCGGTGCGGCCACCGTCGCGAGCGCGCTCGGCGACGGATCGATCCACACCCTCGACAACGTCGACCCCGCCCACACCGCCCGGCTGCTCGATTCGCTCCCGCTCGCCGACACGGTACTGACCGTCGTCTCGCGCTCGGGGACCACGGCGGAGACGCTCGCCAACTTCCTCGTCGTCCGCGAGGCGATGGCCGCGGAGGGGCTGGACTGGACCGAGCGGACCCTCGTCGTCACGGGCGAGTCGGGCCCGCTCCGCGAGCTCGCCGGCGAGCACGCCTTGCCCGCGCTCGACGTTCCCGCGGAGGTCCCGGGCCGGTTCGGGGCACTCTCGACCGTGGGACTCGTGCCGGCCGCGATCCGGGGCCACGACATCGGGAGGGTTCTCGACGGTGGACGGCGGGTGGCCGAGGGCCTGTCGGGCTCGCTGTACGAGACGCCGGCCTACGCCTACGGTGCGGCCTGCTACGCGCTCGACGCCCGAGGCGCGTCGGTGAACGCGATGATGCCCTACGCCGAGGCGCTCGAACCGTTCGCCGAGTGGTTCGCCCAGCTGTGGGCCGAGAGCTTGGGCAAGGAGGGGCTGGGCCAGACCCCCGCGCGGGCGCTCGGCGCGACCGACCAGCACTCCCAGCTCCAGCTCTACCGCGCCGGCCCCCGCGACAAGCTCGTCACGCTCGTCCGTCCGCGCGAGCGGTCCGAGCTGCCGATCCCCGCGCCGGACCACTCTGGAACCGGGGAGCGAGCGGGGAACGCCTCCGCGACCGGCGAAGACGCTCCCGCGACCGGCGAGGGTGCGCTCGCTTCGCTCCGCGGGACCGACCTCGGGACGCTGCTCGACGCGGAGTTTCAGGCCACCGAGGCGAGCCTCGCGGCCGCGGACCGGCCCTCGGTGCGGATCGAGGTCGACCGGCTCGACGCGTCGGGGATCGGCGAGCTGTGCTACGGGCTGGAGGCCGCCTGCGTGCTCGCGGGCGAGCTCTACGGCGTCGAAACGTTCACCCAGCCGGCCGTCGAATGGGGTAAGTGCGCCGCACGCGGGCTACTCGGCGGCGGAGATGGGGAGAACGGGACGACCTCGGAGGCGCGCGCCGTCGGCGAACGGACCGAACTCGTCGTCGAGTGAGCGCTCGGCGGGACCGTGACGGCGGGAGCGTGGCGGTGGAGGCGCGAGCCGAGAATCCCAAACCGAGCCGTCGGATTCGGCGGATCGGTCGGGTCGAGGCGTGGACTGCAAGTACCGATGTCGCGAGAGACCGCACCGCGACCGCCTCCGCACGCAGCCGCGGTGCGCTCTCCGTGCCATCGACACCGTTCGTTCCGTCCCCGGTGTGGCTCGCCTCCGACCACCTGCCGGGCGGGGACGAACGAGCCGACGGCGGAGCGGATGCGGTGGCGACGAACGCTTTTGTCGCCGGCACGCTTCGCCGCAGTCATGTCAGGACCGGCGTCGACGCCCCGACCGAGCACGTTCTCGATCGTCGCGCGCGACCCCGAACGGGGGGTCGTGGGCGTCGCCGTCCAATCGAAGTTCGTCGCCGTCGGCTCGGTGGTGCCCTTCGCGAGCGCGGACGCGGGCGCGATCGCCACCCAGAGCTTCGCCAACGTCGCCTACGGTCCCGACGGCCTCGACCTGCTTCGCGAGGGCCACACCGCCGCGGAGACGATCGAAGCGCTCACCGCGGCCGATGGGGAAGCCGCCCAGCGCCAGGTAGGAATCGTCGGGCAGGACGGCTCGATCGGAGCGTTCACCGGCGCGGACTGCTTCGAGTACGCGGGCGACGTGCAGGGCGAGCACTACACCGTCCAGGGAAACATCCTCGAAAACCCCGAAACCCTCGAAGCGATGGCCGAGGCCTACGAGACGGGGGAAAAAGGGCTCCCCGAGCGGCTCCTCGCCGCGCTCCAGGCGGGCAACGCGGCGGGCGGCGACCGCCGGGGCGAGCAGAGCGCGGCACTCTACGTCGCAAAGCCCGACGGCGGCTACGACGGCGGCAACGACCGCTGGATCGACGTCCGCGTCGACGACCACCCCCGCCCGATCGACGAGCTCGAGCGCGTCTTCCGGATCTACGACGTGACGCTGCTCGAACGCGAGGCCCCCGACGAACTGCGCGAACTCGACGGGGAGACCGCCACGGCGGTCGCGACGACCCTCTCGGAGGGGGGCTTTCTCGACGGACCGGGGTCGACAGGGTTCGACGAGCCCGAGCGGGCGGCCCTCGGGGAGTTCCGTGGCGCGAACAACTTCGAGAACCACGACCTCGCGGCCCTCGAAGACGCCATCGCCCGCGGGTGGGACGCGGCGGAGGGCGCGGGCGAGGAGCGGCTGATGAACGCGGTCTGGCACGGCCTCTCACGACTGGAGCGCGCGTGAGGGCCGCGCGCTCGGCGCGATCGACGGGCCGGAGCTTCACCAACGTCTGCCGTGCGAGCCGACGCGATCCGATGGCTGGACGCGGACGCCGCCCGACGTGACCGACATCGTGCCGGCGGCGTCAGTGGGCGGCACGCTCCGCGAGGTAAACGCTCTTTGCCCTCCCGTCCCACGGTGGGATATGCGCACCGAGGAGGAGATCAGAGAGCAGTACGAGTTCCTCAAGGAGGAGCTAGACGACGAGAACATGAACCACGAGGGCGTCCGGCAGATGTTCACCTACTACCGGCGCGCGCTCGGCTGGGCACTAGAAGAGGAGCACATGTAATCGGGGACGCACGTCCGGGACCGGCGGCCGGTAGGTTTAAGTCGCCGTGTGTGCTGGTTGGAAGCGACGCTTCGCTTGGAGGGCCGAAGCGTCAGCGGGGACCAATTCAGGGCGGCAAGCGAACACCGCGGGCTTTTCTCCCGCATGTTCGCTTTCCTGCGACCGCACGACGCCGAGCGACTCGCCCGTGCCGCTATCGTCCCATCGGCACACGAGCGACGGTCACCCTTGACCGGCCGCCGGGCGGAATCTTGCAGGTGCCGGGTACGCTGTCGGACAGGTCCGATATGATTATATTTACGCAGACTCGACACTCCGATCGGAAACATGTACGATCTGACCGGATTCCAGCGCGACCTGCTGTACGCCATCGCGGGCCAGGACGACCCCCACGGACTGGCCGTCAAAGACGAGCTGGAGGACTACTACGAAACCGAGATCCACCACGGCCGGCTGTATCCCAACCTCGACACGCTCGTCGAGAAGGGCCTCGTCGAGAAGGGCCAGCTCGACCGTCGGACAAACTACTACGCGCTCACCCGGCGCGGTCGCCGCGAGATCGAGGCGCGCCGGGAGTGGGAGAACCAGTACGTCGAGCTCTGAGAGCACCGCGGAGCTCACGAGCGCCGGCATCCGCTGGCGCCCTCGCGTCGTCGCGGCTCGTCGTCCGTCGCCATCGAACCCCCCGATAGGTGACGTCCGCCGCCCGACGCCATCGGCGGGCGGCGTCGGCGTTGACCTGCGGTGTCGGCCCGCCGTGGCCCCGGTTGCGACCGGCGGCGTCGGCGTTCCCGGCGCGAGCCCCGGCGACGGCGGCAGCCGGCCGGAGGGCGGACCGTCGATCCGATCCGGTACCGCTTTGACCGCCCCCCTCCCGGCGGCTGCATGGACGGAGCTCGCGTGCTCGTCACCGGCGGTGCGGGGTTCATCGGCTCGAACCTCGCCAACCATCTCGCGGCCGCAAACGACGTGATCGCGCTCGACGACGGCTATCTGGGCACGCCCGCGAACCTCGATCCCGCAGTGGAGTTCGTCGAGGCCTCGGTGCTCGACGACGACCTCCCCACGGACGTCGACGTCTGCTTTCACCTCGCGGCGCTCTCCTCGGGACCGATGCACGAGGAGAACCCCCGGCGTGGCGCGCGGATCAACGTCGAGGGGTTCGTCAACACCGTCGAAAAAGTGCGGGAAAGCGGCTGTGAGACCGTGGTGTACGCCTCCACGTCCTCGATCTACGGCGACCGCACCGAGCCCTCGCCCGAGGACATGGCCGTGGAGGCGCGCACGGGCTACGAGGCCTCGAAGCTCGCCCGCGAGCGGTATGGGGAGTACTTCGCCAACGCTCACGGGATGGCGATGGCCGGGATGCGCTTTTTCGCGGTCTATCAGGGCTACGGCGGCGCGGAGGGACACAAGGGCGGGTACGCCAACCTGATGGCCCAGTTCGCCGACTGGATCGCCGACGGCCAGTCCCCCGAGATATACGGCGACGGCAGCCATACCCGTGATTTCACCCACGTCGAGGACGTCGTTCGGGGGCTCGAACTCGCCGCGGACCACCGCTTGACCGGCATCTACAACCTCGGCACCGGCGAGTCCCACAGCGCCAACGAGCTCGTGGCGAGGATCAACGAGACACTCGGCACGGACGTCGAACCCGTGTACGTCGAGAACCCGATCCCCGAGCACATGTTCGTCCACGACACGATGGCCGATCCGGCGAAGATGCGCGCGGCGACGGGCTGGGAGCCCGAAATCGGCTTCGAGGAGGGGGTCCGGCGGGTCTGTGCGCAGTATCGCTGACGCTCGGGCGATTCGGGTCGCCCGTTCTCCCGTCGTCGCAATCGACCGGGGACGCTCTCGTCGCACCCGCGGCTCGACCGGCCCGTCATCCGATCGACCGGCAACACTTACCTCGGGGCCGCCGTAGCCCGACCATGACCGCGGTCAGGACGATCGGCGTGCCGATGGACCTCGGGGCGGATCGGCGCGGCGTCGACATGGGGCCCTCGGCGATCAGGTACGCGGGCCTCGCGTCGACGCTCGAATCGATCGGTCACACCTGTCTCGACGCGGGCGATCTTCCGGTGCCCCACGCCGGGGAGCGCGATCCCGAGGCCGAGAAGCCCCCGGGAACCGCGAAGTACCTCGGCGAGGTCGAGGCGGTCTGCACCCGCCTCGCCGCCGGCGTCGAGGGCGCCCTCGACGCCGGCGAGCGCCCGCTCGTGCTCGGCGGCGACCACTCGATCGCCGTCGGCACGCTCGCCGGGGCCGCCCGCGACGCCGAGATCGGGGCCGTCTGGTTCGACGCCCACGCCGACTTCAACACGCCGGAGAGCTCCCCGAGCGGCAACGTCCACGGTATGCCCCTCGCCGCGGCGCTCGGGCTGGGGTCGTTCGCCGACACCGCGTGGGCGACCGTCCCCGGTCTCCGCGCGGAGAACGTCGCCCTCGTCGGCCTCCGCAGCGTCGACGACCGCGAGCGCGCGGCCATCAACGCGAGCGACGTCACGGCCTACACGATGTCCGACATCGACGAACGCGGGGTCGTCGCCGTCGTCGAGGAGGCCATCGACGTCGCCGCCCGCGGCGCCGACGCGATCCACGCGAGCCTCGACCTCGACTGGCTCGACCCCCGGCGCGCACCCGGCGTCGGCACCCCGGTCCGGGGCGGGGTTACCTACCGCGAGGCCCACTCCGCGATGGAGGTCCTCGCCGAGCGCGACGCCGACTCCCACCTGCTCCGCTCGCTCGAACTCGTCGAGGTCAACCCCATCCTCGACGAGCACAACGAAACGGCCGAGCTCGCCGTCGAGCTGGCCGCGAGCGCGCTCGGCAGGCGCGTGCTCTAAGCCCACTTTTTTGCGGGGAGTCCTCGCCTCGCGCGCTCACTCCGATCGCGCGCTCGCTCGAACCACCTACAAAAACCTGGACTAAAAAGGCCGCTCCCTCCCGCGCTCGCTGCGCTCGCGCGGTCGTCCGCTCGCGGTGCGATTGCTTACCCGCCACCGCGACCGCTTAGCGACCACGCTACCGTCGAGCCCTCGGCCCGCCCCGCACCGCGCGGGCCTCGCCCTCGCTCCGCCAGGCCCCGCCACCGCAGCATTTCGGACGACGCCGCTCCCGGATCGCGCGGCAGCCGGCTACACGAGCGCCCCGAAAGCGCGGCCCACATGTGGTCGAAGCCCCGACGTACCGGGCGTGGACGATCGGAGCCCGGCACTCGACGGCAGGACTCTCAAGTGACGAGCACCGCAGGGTCGAGTCGATGACGGACACGCTTTCGGAGGACGACGAAGGGAAGTCGGTCGTCGACGCGAGCGGCGAGGAGGTCGGCGTCGTGGCCGCGGTGCGCCACGGGACGGCCTACGTCGCGCCCGATCCCGGCCTGACCGACAAGGCGAAGGCGAAGCTGGGGGTGGGCGACGTCGAGGAGGACACGTTCCCGCTCCAGGAGGACTCGATCGAGGTCGAATCGGTCACCGACGACGAACTGCGGCTCCGCTACGAGCGCTGAGCCGATACCGGAGAGGAGCGCTTATTCCGGACCCGATCGGAGGGGAGACGATGAACCGCGACCGACGCCGCGCGCTCGCGCTCCTCGGCGTCGGCGCAGCCACGCTCGCCGGCTGTGGCGGCCGGCGCGAGGGAGTGCCCTCGAACACCGGCGACACAGCCCGGACGGCGGACGGAGCCGGGGCGGCGAGCAGAACGGGGACGACTGTCCCTCCATCGACCGAGAGCGACGCGACGGCCGGCGAACCGGCGGCTGCCGAAGCGACGAGCGCGGACGGGACCGACCCCCGGTCGGCCACGACGGACGGCGCGACCGACACGCCCGAGCAGGGGCCGTTCGGCTACACCCACGTCCGTGCCGACGGCAACCGGATCGTCGCGGGCCGCGGATCGCTGCCCGACGCCGAGCCGGTCGGGATCGACGTCGCATCGCCGGCGTGGCTCGCCGCCGTTCCCGACGGGAGTGCCAGCCTCTGGGCGATCGTCGACGAGGAGGGCCGGACGAGCGCGTTCGCGGTGGGCGAGGGAGGCGTCGAGAGGACCGCGATCACGCCGGCACGACTGCCCGCCGGGACGCCGCCGCTGCTCGCCGTCACCGACGACGGACCGATAGTAGTTCCACCGCCGGACGGTGCATCGACGCTGACCCATCCGATCGTGCTCGACGGCGGGCGATCGCTGTTCGTCGCCGAGAGCGGGGACGTGATCCTCGCCGATGCCGAGGGAGGGGAAGCCGAGCGCGTCGCGGTCGGCGCGCTCCCCGACGCGCGGCTGATACAGGGCGCGGACGGACGGGTCGTCGTCCTCGCGGGTGCGACGGACCGGTACGGCCACGGCGCGCTCGGTGACGGGATCGAGGCCGGGACGATCGCAGTGCTCGACACCCGGGACGGACTCGCCGTCGAGCGCGAGATCGACCTCGCCGGTCGCGCGGTCGTCGAGGGCACCACGGCGCTGCTCGCGGACCTCGGGAACGGGGACGACCCGGAGATCGTCGTCACCGAGAGCGACGCCGAGCGCGGGGCACGCGAAGTGACGTTCACGCTCGACGGGCGGCGGGTCGCGGCCGGCCCGGCGATCGGCTCGGGCTATCGCTGGCGACACCGGCTCGCGGCCGCGCCCTTCGGCCCCGGCGGGCGGGAGGAACTCGCGGCCGTCAGGACGCCCCACATCGGCGGCGAGATCGAGTTCTACCGGCGCGAGGGCGAGCGGCTCCGGATCGTCGCCACGCTCGCGGGCTACTCCTCGCACGCCATCGGCTCCCGCGTCCTTGACGGCGGCGTCGCCGGCGACCTCGACGGCGACGGGCGGACGGAACTGCTGGTCCCGAACCGAGCGCGAACGCACCTCGCCGGCATCCGGCGGACCGGCAGCGCGGCGGGGACCACCGGCGGGTCGGGGAGCGACGGCGAGGCGCGGGAGGTCTGGCGTCTCCCCGTCGGCGGGACGGTCGCGACGAACGTCGCCGCGACCGCGCTCGCGGACGGTGGTGTGGCGGTCGGGGTGGGCCACGCGAACGGAGTCCGGATCTGGCAGTCCTGACAGTACGTCGACCGCGGAGCCGGGGGGTTTTCGTCGCCGCCGGGCGAGAGACCGGTGATGGACGACGAACTCCGCGAGCGTATCGAGCACGAGGCCGAGAAGCACGCGCTGCTCAACGCGGTCAAGCACGGGAGTGCGGCCGACGTCGGCGCGATCGTCGGCCCGCTGATGGACGAGAACCCCGACTTCCGGGAGCACGGGGAGAGAGTCCCCGAAATCGTCGCGCCCGTCGTCGAGCAGGTGAACGACCTCGACAGCGAGGGCCGCGAGAAGCGTCTCACCGCGGTCGCGCCCAACCGGCTCGCCGAACTGGAAGCCGAGGCGGCCGCGGACGACGAGGAAGCATCGCTGCCCGACCTCCCGAACGTCGAGACCTACGAGGAGGTCCGGATGCGCCTCGCGCCCAACCCCAACGGGCCGTGGCACCTCGGCAACGCCCGGATGCCCGCCGTCATCGGCACCTACAAGGACCGCTACGGCGGCTGGATGCTCTGTCGGTTCGACGACACCGACCCCGAGACCAAGCGCCCGGCCCTCGCGGCCTACGACGCCATCCTCGACGCGATCGAGTACCTCGGCTTCGAGCCCGACGAAGTGGTGCGAGCGTCGGATCGGCTCGAAACCTACTACGAGCACGCCCGTGCGCTGATCGATCGCGGTGGGGCTTACACGTGCTCCTGTTCCGGGGAGGAGTTCTCCGCGCTGAAAAACGCCGGCGAGGCGTGTCCCCACCGGAAGAAAGACGCCGAGCGGACCCGCGCGGAGTTCGACGCGATGGTCGCCGGCGAGTTCTCGGGCGGCGAGCTGGTCCTCCGGATTCGGACGGACATCGAGCACCCGAACCCCGCGCTGCGGGACTGGGTCGCCTTCCGGGTCGTCGACACCCCGCATCCCCGCGAGGCGGCCAGCGAGTACCGGTGCTGGCCGCTGCTGGACTTCCAGAGCGGGATCGACGACCACCTGTTCGGTATCTCGCACGTCATCCGCGGGATCGACCTCCAGGATTCGGCGAAGCGCCAGCGCTTTCTCTACGAGTACTTCGGCTGGGAGTACCCCGAGGTGGTCCACTGGGGACACGTCCAGCTCGACGCCTACGACGTCGAGCTGAGCACCTCCCGGATCAAGACGCTGATCGCGGAGGGAGAACTCGACGGCTGGGACGACCCGCGCGCGCCGACCGTGGCAAGCCTCCGCCGGCGGGGGATCCGGGGCGAGGCGATCACCGAGGCGATGGGCGGACTGGGCACGTCGACGAGCAACGTCGACCTCCCGATGAGCGCGATCTACGCCGAAAACCGCGAACTCGTCGACGATACGGCCGACCGGGCCTTTCTCGTGCGCGAGGGCGTCGAGAAGGTGGTGATGGGCGGCCCGGCGGCCGGCGAGCCCCTCATCCACCCGAACCACGAGAAACGGGGCGTCCGGGAGATCCCGATCGAGGGGGCGGTGCTCGTCGAACCCGACGACGTGCCCCCGAATGGCAAGCGCGTCTGGCTGAAGGGCTACGGCCCCGTCCGGCACACCCGCGATGCCTTCGAGTTCACCGGCGAGGGCATCGACGTCGTGCGCGAGGAGGGCGTGCCCGTGGTCCACTGGGTGCCCGCCGACGGGAATCGTCCCGTCCTCCTGCGGACGATGGAGGGCGACGTCGAGGGCCGCGCCGAGCCCGGGTTCGGCGAGCGCGATCCCGAGGAGGTGGTACAGTTCGAGCGGATCGGCTTCGCGCGCGTCGATACACAGGACGAGGAGCGAACGGTGGCGTACTTCGCCCACCCGTGAGCGGTAGCCAGCAGACACGAGACCGCGGAAGCCAGTCTCGACGACGGACGTGTCCGCGAGGCGGTCCGCTCGCGCGAACGATTTAAGTGACCGCCGGCTATGGGTTCGAGTAGCATGGCTATCGATCCAGCGTTCGAGCAGAACCGCGAGATCGCCGAGGAGCACGACGGTCACGACGTGTGGGGGCCCGTGGACGAGCCCGAGCAGCTGGGCATCCACGGCACCCACGTCGCCGTCGACTTCGACATCTGCATCGCCGACGGCGCGTGTCTGGAGGACTGCCCCGTCGACGTTTTCGACTGGGTGGACACGCCCGATCATCCCGAGAGCGAGATCAAGGCCGACCCGGCCCGCGAGGCCCAGTGCATCGACTGTATGCTCTGTGTCGACGTCTGTCCCGTCGACGCGATCGACGTCGATCCCGGCCGCGCGGGTCGCAGCTGAGCGTCGTCCGGTCGGCCGCTCCTCCTCGTTCGGCTCCCTTTTCGTTCGCCCTTCGATCCCAGCTCGTGGAGTCGCCGCTCGGGGGCGGCGACGAGCGGGGGTCGAAACCGCGGTAATCACGGGCAAGGCCGTGCCCGAACGAAAAGCTATTACTGCCACCATGGGTGGATAACTCACACAGGGGAACCGAAAACGATGCACACAGTAGCTCTGACCAAGGGCGTCCCGGACTTCCGCGAGGGCCAAGTATCGTTCGACGAGGACGGCCACCTCGAACGCGGGGAGACGCCGACGGTGATGAACCCGAACGACAAGCACGCCCTCCGGACGGCCCTCCAAGTGAAGGTCCGCAACGGGGGCCACCTCAGCGTGATGAGCATGGGCCCGCCCGGCTACGGCGACGTGCTCGGCGAGGCGATGGAGTCCGTGTACGCCGACGACCTCTATCTCCTCTCCGACCGGGAGCTCGCGGCCTCGGACACGTGGGCGACGGCGATCACGCTCGCCACCGGGCTCGAAAAACTCGAGGACCCCCCGGACCTCGTGTTCGCGGGGTTCAAGACCGCCGACGGGGAGACCGGCCACACCGGCCCCCAGACCTGCTGGTGTCTCGACTGGCCGATGATCACCCACGTCGTCGCGCTCGACGTCGACGAAGCGGCGGGACGGGTGCGCGCGAAGCGGCTCGTCGAGGGTGATATCGAGGAGATAGAAACCGTCGAGGCCCCGATGCCGGCCTTTATCGTCGCCGACCCGGAGTTCGAGCCCACCTACCGGAAGGCCGCCCACCGGCTGACCCTGAAGGACCTCCGGGCCGAAACCAGAGAACGGGCCGAAGACCACGAGGAGCATCTGACGACGTGGGATCACGCGGACCTGAACCTCGATCCCGACTACATCGGCCTCGACGGCTCGCCGACGATCGTCTCCTCGGTGGACCCGATCCCGAAGGCCCCCGCCGAGCGCGAGGCGACGATGGTCGATCCCGCCGACGCCGCGGGGATGGAGGAACTGTTCGAGGCGATGGAGCCGTTCGCGGCCGCCGACGGGCAGTCGGCAGCGGGTGATTAGATCATGAACGAGAACACCGATACCGGCGACGGAGAGTCGATCGATCCGGGCGAGCGCACCGTCGAGGAGCTGAAGGGCGATCTGCGGACCGTCGAGGACCCGGGTGCGCTCGACGAGCTACTGGCCGCCGAGGAGGCCGGGAAGAACCGGGTGGGCGCGACCGAGGCCATCCGTGCACGGATGGAGGCGGTGAGCCCGCCCGAAGGCGAGGCCATCGAGGAGGGTACCGAGACGGAAGGCGAGTACCGCGAGACGGCCGACGAGATCGAGAACGGCGGTGAGGCGGCCGGCAGCGACGGCGAGGACGCCACCACGGACGGCGAGAACGAAGCGGACGCGAGCGCCGCCGCTCCGATCGACCCGAACGAGCACGAGATCGCCGAACTCGGCCCCGAGATCAACGGCATCGAGGACCCCGCCGCGCTCGAAGCGGTCCTCGCCGCCGAGGAGGCCGGCGAGGACCGCGACCCCGTGAAGACCCTGATCGAGAGCCGGATCGAGGCGGTGAGCACCGAGGCGGCGAGCGAGGACGGCGAGATCGATCCCGCGGCACGCAGCGTCGCTGAGCTCGGTAACGCTCTCCAGGGCGTCGACGACGTCGAGCGCCTCGAATCGCTCCTCGCCGCCGAGGAGGCCGGCGAGGACCGCAGTGCGGCCAAGAACCTGATCGAAAAGCGGATCGACTCGGTCACCGAGAGCGACGAGGAGGGAGAGATCGAGGTCGTCCCGCCCGAGGAGAAACACCCCGATCTCGACCACCCGACGGCGGACAAGCAGTACGTCAAGGCGCTCGAGGACGGCAGCTACGGCGACATGTGGGTCTACTGTGAGACCCAGGCCGGCGAGCTCATCGACGTCTCGAAGGAGATGCTCGGGAAAGCCCGCGAGCTGGTGGACACCTACAACGACGACTACGACGCCGAGGAGCGCGTCGTTGGCGTGCTCGTCGGCGAAAGCGTGGCCGACCTGACCGAGGAGGTGATCAACTACGGCGCGGACGTCGTCGTCTACCACGAGGACAGTCGGCTAGACCGGTTCCGGCACAAGCCCTACACCGAGATATTCTGTGACATGGCGCGGTGGGGCGGCGATCCCGTCGAAGGCACCGGTCCCGACGACGCGGACTGGCGCGAGTACGACGAGCCCCGGTACACGCTGTTCCCGGCGACGAACAACGGACGGGACCTCTCCGCGCAGGTCCAGGGAGAACTCGACTCGGGGCTCGCCTCCGATTGCTCGGGGCTGTACATCGAGGAGGTGATGATCTCCAACCCGGTGAAGACCGGCCGGCCGGGCGAGAAAAAGGAGTTCGAACGGGTGCTGCACATGAAGCGACCCGATTTCTCCGGGTTCGAGTACTCGACGATCCTCTGTCTCGACAACCCCTCCCGGGAGTTCCACCCGCAGGGCGGCTCGGTGATCCCGGGCAGCTTCCCGCTGCCCGAGCCCGATCCCGAGCGCGAGGGCGTCGTCGTGGAACACGACCTCGAACTCGAGGAGGACTGGCTTCGCGTCGAGGTGACGGAGTACGACCAGCTCGACGAGGGGGTCGACCTCACGGGCCACGACGTGGTCGTGGCGATGGGGCGGGGCATCGGCGACGACCCCACCCGCGGGATGGAGCTGGGACTCGAACTCGCGGACGCCTTCGCGGACGCCGAACTGGGCGTCTCGCGGGGCATCGTCACCGGCTCGTACGAGTTCGACGGTCACGTCGAACGGTACACCGCCGAGGAGCGCCAGATCGGCGAAACGGGGCAGGTGGTCGCGCCGGAGCTCTACGTCGCAGCCGGGATCTCCGGAGCCGTCCAGCACAAGGTGGGGATGGACGAGTCCGAGACCATCGTCGCCATCAACACCGACCCCGACGCGCGCATTCGAGATTTCTCCGATTTCTTCGTCGAGGGCGACCTCTTCGAGGTGCTTCCCGACCTGATCGACGCGCTCGAATCGGGCGAACTGGACCTGCAGGCCGTGGCGGCCGACGGCGGTCGGAGCGACGGCTCCGGCGGGCCCGTGACCGACGGCGGCCGGGACGACCCCGCGGACGGGAGCGACCCGGCCGAGGAGGGCGAGCGATGACCGACGACTACGAGCACTACGAGGCGGTCGTGGTCGGCGCGGGTCCCGGTGGAGCCGCGGCGGCCGCGACGCTCGCGCGCAACGGCGTCGAAACCGTCGTGCTGGAGCGGGGCGTCGACGCCGGATCGAAGAACGTCACCGGGGGCCTGATCTACGCCGAGGAGTCCGCACCCTACACCGTAGACGGGATCTTCCCGGGCTTTCGCGAGCACGCCACCGAGCGCCCGATCACGGAGTACTACATCCACAACGTCGCGGGCGAGTCGGTGAAATCGTTCGACATCACCGCGATGCACGAGCACGACACCGAGTGGGCCGACGCGGTCCTCCGGCGGAAGATGGACTCGTGGATGGCCGAGCAGGTCCATCGACTGGCCCGCGAGACCGGTGGCGGGCTGCTCACGGACGTGAAGGTGAGCGGCCTCCTCGAAGAGGACGGCGAGATCGTCGGTGTCACCTGCGAGGAACTCGATCCCATCAGGGCGGACGTCGTCGTCGCGGCCGACGGCGTGAACTCCGAACTCGCCCGCGAGGCGGGCCTAATGGACTGGGAGTCACCCGAGGAGTGGTTCCAGGGGGTGAAGGCGGTCGTGGACATGCCGGACGGGACGATCGAGGATCGTTTCGGCATCGGCGAGGACGAGGGCCACGCCCATCTGTTCTCGGGCGACCTCTACGACGGCGTTCGGGGCGGGGGCTTTCTCTACACCAACGAGGAGTCGCTCTGTATCGGGAACGTCTTCCACCTCGACAGCATCGTCGAGGAGCGCGCCGAGGTACAGGATCTCCTCGATCGGCTCCTGACCCATCCGTTCATGGCCCAGTGGCTGGGCGAGGAGTACGAGGAACGGGAGTACTCGGCGAAGCTCGTGCCCGACTCGAAGAAGGCCGCCAATCCATCGCCCTACGAGGGGCGGCTGGTGCTCGTGGGCGACGCCGGTGGGCAGATGCAGGCACAGGGACCGATCATCAAGGGGATGAACCACGCGGTGACCGCCGGGGCCCTGGCGGCGGAGGCGTTCGTCGAGGCACGTTCCCGGGGAAAGCCCGACTCGGTGGGCGCACGCTACGAGCGCCGGCTCCACGACGAAGGGGTGATGGACAAGCTCCGGCCCCGGCGCTACCGGGTGGCCGCGGCGCTCGGCGAGAACGACGCCGCGACCGGGATCGCCGAGCGCGCGCTCGACTCGCCGGTCGGGCGGCTCGGTCTCCGGGCGCTCGACCGGGTGGACGCGCTCGAACGCGCCTACGCCTCGCCGTACCTGGCGATGATGATGCCCGACACGAGCGTGCCCTACGCGACCCTCCCGGCCGTGATCGGCGAGGCGCTCGGCGACCCGGTTCGGGAGGAGAACCACGTCGAGCCGCCGACGCTCGAAGAGCGGATCGGCGACCTGACCTACGACACCGACGTGGGCAATCCCCACATCGTCGTCGAGGACAACTCCTTCGACGCGAGCGGCGCGGCCGTGACGGCCTGTCCGGTCAGCGCGGAGGGCTTCGGCGGGGGCTGCTACCGCGACGAGACCGTCAAGCAGAACGGGAGCGAGGAGCGCGTCGTGAGCCTCGACACCCAGCCCTGCGTCGAGTGTGGGACCTGTGCCGTCGTCGCCGACACCCGCTGGGAGCATCCCCGCGGCGGGAAGGGCGTCGAGTTCGAGCAGGGCTGATGGCCGGGTTCGGGTCCACGCCCGGGAGCGCCGAAGGAATCGGGGTCGAGGCCGAGGCCGGGATCGAAATCGGAATCGAGGTCGGAACCAGGACGCGAGTAGGCTGATGAGCTCGGACTACGCCGGGCGGATCGAGGACTTCGCCGAGCGGGCGAGACGCGACCGCGATGGCTTCGAGCCGCCCGCCGACCCGCCGGACGAGGAGCGGGCGATGGGCTATCTCAGGCGGGGACTCGGGCCGCTCGTGGCGCTGTATCTCGAAGCCCGGACGGCCGACTGGGACGTCGAGTTCTCGGCGGCGGAACTCGAACTCCTCCACCGAGCGACGAACGACTGGCTCGCGCTGTACGCCCGCTGCTATGGAACCGAACTGGACGCCGGCTTCACCGTCCGGCGGGCGGCGGAGCTACTCCTCGATACCCACAACATCCGGGATACGGCACAGCTACTCACGGGGCTGCCCGCCCGCGGGACGGATCGCGGATCATCGTGATCGCCGACGGCTCCGGTTCGTGGCGAGCAGGGCTTCTCGTCGACCGGTCCGAGTCGAGCCGTGCCGACGGGCCCGACCGTCTTCGGAGGAGCTCGCGCCGTGAGCAGCGATCCCGAAACCGGCTCTCCGGGACGGCTGCTGCCGAGAAAGCGACGGCGATCGGGGCCGCCACGAGAGTCGTGCCGTCGTGACCGAGGGTGTCCTGTCGAGTAGCGCGGGGTCCCGGTCGAGGGGGTAGTCGAGTACGGTCGCGGCGGTCCGATTCCGGTCTGCCTTGGCCCCTGCGACCAACAGTTAAGTATCGGAACGTGGTAGCGTCGCTCATGCAGATCTCGGAGGCGTTCGAGTTCACCCACGAGGACCGAAAGAGCATCTACCAGTACATCGAGGCCGCCGACGGGCCCGTATCGGCCGAGGAGGTCCGCGAGTCGCTCCACCTCGACCCACGTGGGTTCGGCCACCACGTCGCCATCCTCAAGCGCGACGGGTTGATCGAGGCCCGCGGGCAGCAGCTGGCCGCCGCCTACGAGGGCAGCGACGAGGCCGAAGCGGAGAGCTTCGAGACCGACGGCATCGAGGTGACCGTCCGGCCGGCCATCGAGACCGATCGCTCGGGGCTGGTGGGCGTGATCCGGCAGGTCGCCGAGAACGGGACCTATATCGTCGCCGAGAGCGTCGCGGACCTGATCGACCACGAGGAGTCGATCAGCCGCCACACCGCGGTCGACTCCCGGGTCTTCTTCGTCGCCACGATCAACGACGAGGTCGTCGGGTGGGTCCACCTCGAAGCGCCCGAACTCGCAAAGCTCAGCCACACCGCCGAGCTCACCATCGGTGTCCTTGAGGAGTACTACGGCCACGGCATCGGGAGTCGCCTGCTCGAACGGGGACTGGAGTGGGCGCGCGAGCACGACTACGAGAAGATCTACAACTCGATCCCCGCGACCAACGAGGAGGCCATCGCCTTCTTCGAGGCCCGCGGCGGCGAGGTCGAGGCCGTCCGCGAGGACCACTACAAGTTCGACGACGAGTACATCGACGAGGTGATGCTGGCCCTGCGACCGTGAGAGCGGCGTACAGCCTCGTGGCCCGGTGTCCGGTGGCTCGCGCCCGGCGATCCGTGATCCGGCGGCGATCGACGGGGCGATCCGGCCGCGGGGGACCGTGCCGTCCCGCGGGTCGTCGCTCGCCGCCGATTCCCTCCCTTCCCCCGCCGCAGTCAGCGCCACTCCTCGGCCGCACCGTCGAGCGGCTCGGCGACGATCCCCTCCCGTTGTACGAGCGCGCGGGCGTGGGCGGTGCAGACCTCGCGGTTCGCGTCCCACGGGACGTGCAGCCGGACGGTCGCGGGGTTCGCACAGTCCGCCTGGGCACACTCGGTCATGCGGACTGTCCGGGCGCACGGGTAACAGGTCTGTGGGTGGGCGGCCGAAGAGAGCGGGTCGGTGGGACCGGACAGGAGCGCCGCCGCGAGTACCCGGAGCCGGCGATCGCCGCCACGTCCGAGCGGTGGCTGTACGCCGAGGGCCAGGGACCGAGGAGCACCCAGTGCTCGGACGGAGCGACGAGCCCGGGGAACGGACTCAGCCGCGGCGTACGTCCGCACCGAGGTCCGCGAGCACGTCGAAAAAGCCCGGGAAGGAGACGTCGACGTGCTCGGCCCCCGCGACGGTCGTCTCGCCGTCGGCGACGAGGCCGGCGACCGCGAGCGCCATGGCGAGGCGGTGATCGCCGCGGCCGTCGACGCGCGTCCCCCGGAGAGCCGTCTCGTCGCCGTGGACGGCGAGCGAGTCCTCGCGTTCGGTGACCGACGCCCCCATCGCTTCGAGCTCGTCGGCCATCGCCGCCACCCGGTCGGTCTCCTTGTACCGGACGTGTGCCGCGTTCGTGATCCGGGTCTCGCCGTCGGCGGCGGCCCCGAGCACGGCGACCGTCGGCAGGAGATCGGGCGTGTCGCCCACGTCGACCTCGATGCCCCACAGATCCGAACGCTGGACGGCGACGACGCCAGCCTCGCGGTCCCAGTCGACAGCCGCGCCCATCCGCTCTACGATATCGACGATCGCGCTGTCGCCCTGTGCGCTCGGGTGTGCGCCCTCGATCCGGATTCCCTCCGGGTCGCCGGCGAGCGCGCCCGCCGCGAGCAGGTAGGAGATCGAGGAGAAGTCGCCCGGGACGCGGTACTCGCCCCCGCTCGCCCGGTAGGCCTGCCCGCCCGAGACCACAAAACCCGCGGCCGTCGCGTCGGTCTCGACGCCGAACGCGTCGAGGACCTCTCGGGTGATCTCCACGTAGGGCGCGGACTTCAGGTCGGTCTCGAGCTCGATCGCGATCCCCTCCTCGGTGACCGCGCCGGCCATCAGGAGAGCCGTGACGTACTGCGAGGAGACGTCACCCGGGATCGACACCCGTCCGCTTGCGATCGGCCCTCCCGTCGCCGATCCCCCCGTTGTCGATCCGTCCGCCGCCGGTCCCCCGACCACGATCGGGGCCTGCCCGTTTCCCCGGGTGCTCTCCGCGCGCCTCCCTAGTTGAGCGAGAGCGTCGAGCAGCGGCCCCTGTGGGCGCGACCGGAGGGAGTCGTCGCCGGTCAGCACCGCGAGGCCGTCGAGGAGTGCGCCCGTCGCCGCGACGAGGCGCATCGTTGTCCCGCTGTTCGCACAGTCGATCACGTCCGCGGGCACCTCGGGCCGGCCGTCGAAGCCCTCGATCCGGAGGGCGCGTCCCGCCGTCTCCTCCCGCCTCTCGACGCTGCCGCCGAAGGCCTCGACCGCGCGGATCGTCGCCCGCGCGTCGGCGCTGACGAGCGGGTCGCGCACGAGCGTCCCGTCGGCGTAGCCGGCCGCGAGGATCGCCCGATGGGTGTAGCTCTTGGAGGGCGGTGCCCGCGCCGTTCCCCGCACCTGCGATCGGACCACCGTGGCGTCCATACGTGCGGTGGCGGGCCGGACCGTATCAGCCTGCCGACCTCGGCGGCGTCGAACCTCGGTCGACCGCGACACAGCCCCGAACGGTTCGCCACGGCTCTGGCAGGGTTTTTGCCCCACGCGGGTCGAGTCCGGGTATGGACCCGGATCTCTCGCAGCTCGACGAGGCGCTCGATTCGGCCGGCGTCGACGGCTACCTGCTCGACGCCGCCTCGACGGACGCCGACCAGCGCTACCTCTCGGGGTTCGACGCACCCGATCCCTTCTACACCCTCTACGACGGCGACACACACCTCCTGGTGTCGAGCCTCGAATACGGGCGGGCACGCACGGAGAGCCGCGCCGACACGGTCGCGCGCCACGCCGCATACGAGCCCGACGACGCCGACGCGGAGGGTCGGGCGGCGTCCATCCCGACCCTCGCGGCCTTCCTCGACGCACACGACGTGAACTCGGTGCTCGTCCCGCCACGATGCCCCGTGGGGACCGCCGACGGGCTCCGCGAGCAGGGGGTCGCCGTGACCGCCGAGGAGGCGAGGGGCACCCTCACCGAGATCCGGGCGACGAAGACGGGAGAGGAGATCGAGCACGTCCGGGACGCACAGGCCGCCAACGAGCGGGCGATGGCCCGCACCGAGGAGCTGATTCGGGAGGCGACCGTCGAAGATGGGCTGCTCCATCACGAGGGCGCGGTCCTCACGAGCGAGCGGGTAGCGACGGCGATCGAGATCGCCCTGCTCCGGGAGGGCTACGCGCTCGAGGAAACCATCGTCGCCTGTGGCGCGGACGCCGCCGACCCCCACGACCGCGGGAGCGGGCCCCTTCGAGCGGGCGAGCCGATCATCGTCGACGTCTTCCCGCGGGACAAGGCCTCGAACTACCACGGCGACCTGACCCGGACGTTCACGAAGGGCGACCCCGGAGAGCGAGTACGGGAGTGGTACGATCTCACCCACGAGGCCCAGCGGGCGGCCCTCGACGCCATCGAGCCCGGGACGACGGGGGCGGCGGTCCACGACGCGGTCTGTGACGTCTACGAGGACGCCGGTGAGCCCACCCTCAGAGACGATCCCGAGGCGGAGACGGGCTTCATCCACGGCACCGGCCACGGCGTCGGCCTCGACGTCCACGAACTGCCGAGCGTGAGCGCCGGCGGCAGGGAGCTGGAGCCGGGCCACGTGATCACCGTCGAGCCCGGTCTGTACGACCCCGCCGTGGGTGGTGTTCGCATCGAGGACCTCGTGGTCGTCACCGCCGACGGCTACGAGAGCCTCACCGACTACCCGAAGGCACTCGTCGTCGAGTGACGCCCGGGCCGATCCCCTCACCCCGGAGTATACCCGAGCGGCCGAAGCGAACTGCGGACCGCGAATGCCGATACACACGGGAGACTACTGCCACCGCGTCCGCAGCCGCCCCGCACCGCCACCGCCATCGCGGGCCACATGGCTCCCCACCGACTCGCCCCGGGCGGGCATGCCTACCCGGCACGCCCGCCGCGCCGGCCGCGATCGCTCCCGGGCGCGCACGTCGCCGTGCCCGACCGACCGGACGAACGCCTTTTGACCGATCGCCGAGTACCGACCAACCGAACCGGATGGACTCGACGACCTCCGACGGCGTGGATCGGCCCGCGAGCGAGCGGCGACGCGCTGGAGCCGAGCAGCTGGCGGGTGAACTGCTGGTCGTCGGCGCGGGCACGGTGGGCCGCTGGCTCGCCGGCGTCCTCGCCGCGGAGCTGGATTCCTCGGTCGCGTTCGCCGACGCCGATAGGGCCGCCGCCGACGCCGCTGCCGAGGCGGTCGGTGGCCGCGCGGTCGCGCTCGACACCGACGAGCGATTCGCGGCGGTCTGCGTTGCGGTCCCCATCTCCGCCGCCGCGGAGGCGGTCGCTACGCACGCTCCGCGGGCCGAACACGCCCTCTACGACGTGACGGGAGAGATGGCCGCACCGGTCGCGGCGATGGCCGAGCACGCGCCCGAACGCGAGCGAGCGAGCTTTCATCCCCTGTTCGCCCCCGAAAACGCGCCCGGCCGGATCGCCGTCGTCCCGGACGCCCCCGGTCCGATCACCGACGCGATCCGGGCGGCGCTCGAAGCCGGCGGCAACGCGGTCTTCGAGACGAGTGTCGAAGAACACGACACCGCGATGGAGACGGTACAGGCGCGCGCCCACGCGGCCGTCCTCGCGTTCGCGCTCGCCGCCGAGGACGTCCCCCGGAGATTCGACACACCGGTCTCGGGGCCGCTCCGTGAGCTCGCCGCGCAGGTCGCGAACGGGTCGTCGGGGGTGTACGGCGAGATTCAGGGCGCGTTCGACGGCGCGGGCGAGGTCGCCGCGGCCGCCGAACGGATCGCCGAGGCCAGCCCCGAGGCGTTCGAGGAGCTGTACCGCGAGGCCGGCGTGGCGTTCGAGCAGCCCGGGCCCGCACCGTCGCACCGGCCCGATCGAGAGAGCGACGGGGGCGAAGCCGACCGAACCGCCTCCGGGAGCGACCGGCCGAGCGGATGAACCCCGAACAGTGCGACGAGGTGCGCGCGAACGCCAAGTACCTGCGGCGGGTACGCCCGATCGACCCCGAGGAGATCCGCGAGTACGTCCCGGATCGGCCCCATCCCGCGGCCGTCCGGCGGACCCTCCGGGAGTCGGCCGTCGATCTCGGACTGATCGAGCGCACCGACGGCGCGTTCGTTCCCGTTCCCGACGATCCAGTCGCGCCGAGCTTCGACGGCGTCGCGGCGTTTCCCGAGCGGTACGCCCGCGCGCTCGAAGGGCTCCTCGTCGATCGCTACGGAACGGGCTGGCCCGACGGCGAATCGGGCGATCGCCTCCGCGAGCGGATCCGCCGGCTCAAAGCCGAGTACTTCGCCGGCGAACGGGTCGCATACGAGTACGAGACGGCGCTGGCCTACGCGATCTACCACCTCCCCGATTACTACGCCGCCGTCCAGTACGTCCTCGCCCCGCTGGCGGCCGACGGGCTGCTCGGCCGTCGCCTGCGCGTGCTCGACGTGGGCGCGGGCGTCGGCGGTCCGGCGCTCGGCCTCGCGGACTTCCTGCCTGAGGACGCGCTCGTGGCGTACCACGCCGTCGAGCCAAGCGCCGCGGCCGACGTCCTCGAAGCGATGCTCGACGAGGTGGGTCGGAACTTCCATCCGACGATCCACCGGACGGCGGCCGAGGCGTTCGACCCCGCAGACGAATACGACCTCCTCCTGTTCGCCAACGTGCTGAGCGAGCTCGACGAACCCCACGATGTGGCCGAGCGCTATCTCGACGCCCTCGCGCCCGACGGGTCGCTAGTCGCGCTCGCGCCGGCCGACCGGGAGACGAGCATCGACCTCCGGGGGCTCGAGCGCGCACTCGTCGACCGGAACGACGGGGGCGCGGGCGGCGGGGGTGCGGGCAGCGGGGACACGGACGGTGGGAACGTGGACGGTGGGGGCACGGGCAGCGAAGGCGACAGGGACGCCGGCGAGCGGAGCGTCTACGCGCCGACGGTCAGGCTGTGGCCCGACCACACGCCCACGGATCGGGGCTGGTCGTTCGACGTACGGCCCGACATCGAGACGCCCCCCTTCCAGCGCCGGCTGGACGCGGCCGGGGGCGGCGAGGGGACGTTCGTCAACGTCGACGTCCAGTTTTCCTATTTCGTGCTCCGGACCGACGGCGAGCGACGGATCGACCTCACGCCCGATCACGACCGGTGGGCGAAGCTGGCCGACAGCGAACACCACGTCGGCGAGCGCGTCGACCTCCTCGCCGCGAAGCTCAGTCGCTCCCTCTCCGGGGAAACGGGAAACCCCCTGTTCAAGGTCGGCGACGGCAGCGAGGCCGTCGATCACTTCGCGGTCCTGACGCGGGAGACGGCGCTCAACGGTGATCTGCTCGGGGCCGCCTACGGCGACCCGCTGGCCTTCGAGAACGTCCTCGTGCTCTGGAACGAGGACGAAGGAGCCTACAACCTCGTCGTCGACGACGAGACGATCGTCGACCGGCTGCCGGCCGTGTGAACGGGCGCCTCCGGGTGTCGACCCCGGGGACTTAGGGCGGGAGCGGCGAAACGCGGTACATGGTCGAACTCGTCGCCTATCTCAGACTGCTCGGCGGCGCGGTCCTCCTGCTCTCGAACGGCTACTTCGTGACCATCGAGTTCGCCATGACCCGGGTTCGCCAGTTCGCCGAGGAGGAGTTCGTCGGGCAGGGCCGTGGACTCGAACGCGCGTGGGAGATGACCGAGCGCCTCGAGATCTTCCTCTCCGAATGTCAGCTCGGAATCACGATCTCGAGCGTCGGGCTGGGCTTCGCCGCCGAGCCGGCGCTCGCGGCCGTCCTCGATCCCGCGGTGCGGGCCGCCGGGGTCGGGGGACTGCTCGGCGGGGGTGGTGCGAGCGGTGCGGGCCACACCGCGCTCTCGATCGCGCTCGCGCTCGCGGTCACCAACCTGCTGCACCTGATCGTCGGCGAGCAGGCCCCACCTACCTCGGCATCGAGCGGACGAAGCTCGTCGCACGCTACGGCGCGCCGATCCTCTACTGGTGGACGCGGCTGTTCTCGCCCGTGATCAGGCTGGCCGACTGGGCCGCGAAGGCGCTGCTCTCGGCCTTCGGCGTCTCGATCACCCGCTCGTGGGCCGAAGAGGAGATCGACAAAGAAGGCGAGGCGGGCCGGCGACCGGGCTCGCGCGGCGAGCTCCGCAGCCGGATGGGCGAGGTGCTCCGCGGGGGCGGACTCTCCGCGGAGCGCCAGCAGGAGGTGTTCAACGCGCTCGCCATCGACGAGCTCCCCGTCCGGGAGATGATGGTCGAGCGCGAGGGGATCGTCGCGCTCCACGCCGAGGATGACCTCGACGCGAACCTCGCGCTCGTCGGCGAGCGCCCCCACACCCGGTTCCCGCTGGTCGGCGACGAGCCCGAGGAGTTCCTCGGAGTGGTCTACTCGCCCGCGCTCTTCGACCGGCTCGACGCCATCCGGGAGGGCACGCTCGATCTCCGCGAGGTCGCCACCCCGCCGATGTCCGTCCCGGCCGCGATCGCCGTCAGCGAGCTCATCGACCGCTTCCAGGCCGAGCGCAAGGAGCTCGCGCTCGTCACCGAGCGTGCGGACACGGCCGGATCGGACGGGGCGGCCGAGGAGTCAACCCCGAGCCGGGGAGCCCTCCGAGGCGGCCGAACGGGCGGCCGCCGACGCCGGCGACGTGATCGGGGACGGCGAGCGGGTCGTCGGACTGGTGACGGCGACCGACGCCTTCGAGACGATCGCCGGCGAGCTCAAGGACCCGCTCGACTGAGAGTCGGCCGCCTGCGACGGGTCGATCGTGCGGCGAAGGCCGCGAGCGGAGAAGTGTGTCGAGTCGCGGCGGCGCGCGCCGAGACTAGCCCTTTTTGGGGCCGGCTCCCCTCCCGGCGAGCATGTTCGGAGGCGGCGGGCTGAACCCCCGTAAGATGCAGCAGATGATGCAGCAGATGGGCATCGACATCGCCGAGATCGACGCCGAGGAGATCGTCATCCGCACGCCCGACGAGGAGCTGGTCTTCGACGAGCCCGAGGTCCAGCGGATGGACGCCCAGGGGCAGGCGACCTACACGGTCACCGGCGAGCCCGAGACCCGCGAGCGCGGGGCCGGTGGGGACGGCGTGGACGAGGAGCCGGTCGCGCTCGGCAGCGGCGAGAGCGAGGCGGGCGAGGGAGGCCACGAAGCCGACGTCGGGTCGGGGGGAGCGGCGATCCCCGACGGCGACGTCGAGATCGTCGCCCAGCGCACGGGCGCGAGCGAGGACGACGCCCGCGAGGCCCTCATTGCCGCCGACGGCGACCTCGCGGACGCGGTCTCGCGCCTCGAGTGACCGCCAACGGCCGGGAGCGGGCCGGTGCGGTGGTGCTCGTCGGCGAGGACGGCGACCGCGAGTACCTCCGCGAGCCGGGCGACCGGCTGGAGACCGACCTCGGCGTACTCGACGTCCCGTCAGCCGTCGAACCGGGCGACGTTCTGGAGACCCACCTCGGCGAGCGGTTCGCCGTTCGCGAGCTCCGTGGACCGGACCTGTTCGCCCACTTCGAGCGCACCGGCGCACCGATGCTGCCCCGGGACGTCGGGCTCGTCGTCGGCCACACCGGACTCGCGGCCGGCGATCGCGTCCTCGACGCCGGGACCGGCACGGGAGTGCTGGCCGCCTCGCTCGGGCGGCTGGGCGCGTCAGTGCTGACCTACGAGCGCGACCCCGAGTTCGCCGCCATCGCCCGAGAGAACGTGGCGCTGGCCGGCGTGGCGGCCGACCCCGACGGAAGCGATGGCGGCGACCGGGACAGGAGGGGCGACCGGAGCGGCGGGCACGACGGGGACGAGGGGAGAGGGGACGACGAAAGCGGCGGAACCGACGGAAGCGACGACGCGAGCGCCGATCCCGGCGTCGGGAGCGTCGTGGTCCGGACGGGAAACGTCCTCGACGACCTCGACGGACTCGCCGGGGAGACCTTCGACGTCGTGACCCTCGACACCCGCGATGCGCCCGCCGTCGCCGCGTGCGCGCCAGACCTGCTCGCGCCCGGCGGGTTCCTCGCCGCCTACGTCCCGTTCGTCGAGGGGACTCGGCGGGTGGTCGAGGCCGCGCGGGCGGCCGGTCTCGGCGAGGTGCGGACCTACGAGACCCTCCAGCGCGAGATGGACTTCGACGAGCGCGGCTCGCGCCCCTCGACGACCGGTGTCGGCCACACGGGCTATCTCGTGTTCGCACGGGCGTGATCGGCGATCGACGATCGGCGTGGGCGGGTCGCCGATCGGTGAGCCGTCGCCCCGGACGCACGTCGCCGCGGCGGCCGAGCTCCGGCTGGATAGCGGCCAATGCCTCGGCCGTCCGGAGGTATAAGACGGTCACGGTCGTAGCGGGGACGGACCATGAGCGAATCACAGGACCCCGCCGAGCGGCTCGACGAGACGACGACGTGGCCCGAGCTGGCGATCGGGCTGTACGATCGCCTGACGGGCCGCGGGGCGGAGATCACCTACGAGTTCGAGGACATGGAGGTGGCCGTCCCCTCGAAGGCCGGCGAGGACGCCGACCACGCCCACTGGCGGGTCGACGGCACGCTCCGCATCACCACGCGCGAGCCGTGAGTGGAGCCGCCGCGAGCGTCGTCGACGCGCTCGCCGCGGTAGCCGAAAGCGATCCCGCGCCCCTCGACGTGACCGCCGACCTCACCGTCGAGACCGACGGCCGCGAGGTCCGGATCGATTCGTTCACCGATCAGGTGATGGTCGAACTCCCCTCGATGGGCGTCGCGCTCTCGCTGCTCCGCCGGGCGGGCGTCCGACGGGGCACGCTGGCGGGCGTCGCCGGCGTGCTCGCGGCGGCCGACCTCACGGCCCGCGTGCGTATCCGGGGGACCGAGGCGGCGGTCGTCGGCGCGGATGCGGCTCCCGGGCGCACCGGGCGGCGGCTGAGCCCGCACGTCGAGATTCGACCGGGCGGGGTGGCGCTGGCCGCTCTCGGCGAGATCAGCGGGGCCCTGTAGTCCGCGCCGCTCGGTCCCGCGGTCGCTGCGGCCGGCGGTCCAGCCGGTGGCCCGGTCCGGTTACCGCACCGCACGGATCAGTCCGAGCAGCTCCTCGCGGGCGGCAGCCGGGTTCGGGTAGTCGATCGACGTCCCGAGATCCTTGCCGTCGCCGCTTCCTTCGCCGTCACCGTCGGTCGCTTCGAGCAGGTCGGCGAGCCCGCGGGTCGGATAGGCCCCGCCGGCGAGCCGGAACGTGCCGTCGTGCACCCAGACGGCTATCCACGCCTCGATGTCGATACGGTGGACCGACCCGTCGCGCTCGACGCCGTAGCGCGCGGTGTACTTCGTGAGCCGGGCGCGATCGCCGGCCTCGGTCCGCAGCCGCTGGCTCCGGCCCCGGTCGATCCCGCGGAACCCCCGATCGGCGAGGTCGTCGGCGAACGCCCGCCGCGCCTCGCTGACGACGGTCGGGAGGACCATCGCCGGGCCGATCCCGGGCCCGAGCGGCGGGGAAAAGGAGAGCCGCGTGGCGAAGAAGAACCGCCGCGGCGGGTCGCGGTCGCCGTCGGTCACCGCCTGAACGCCCTCGTCGGGCGCGGCGTCCTCATAAAGCAGGGTATGGCCCTCGACGCGGGCGGCCGGCAGCCGGAACAGCGTCTCCGCTACCTCCTCGCGCAGCGACCAGCCGCCGCTCGCCAGCCGCTCCTCGGGGACCGAGGGCTTCATGCCTCGACGCACGTGTTCGGTAACCTTTGTAGGTGGGGTCGGTCCGCGCGGGGCGGGCGTCCTGGTGGATCGAGGGCTCGGCGGTGCGGTGGCTGTCGCGGAGCGGCGGTTGCGGTGGAAGCGATCGCACCGCGAGCGGACGAACGACCGCCGGAGCGAGGCGCTCCGAGCCCCCGTTCGCTTCGTCTGCTCACGGGCGGCAAAGCCGCCCGTTCGCACGGTCCGAGGGACGTCCCTTGCTACTCACGGCGACGAAGCGAGGGAGGGAGCTCGCGGCTTTTTCACTCCGGATTTTTGGCCGGGTCGAGCGAGGCCAGCCGAAGGCTGGCGAGTGAGGCCCCGGTAAAAAAGGTGGTGGTTAGTGATCGTCCTCGCGCCAGCGGTGTTCGCACTCGGTACAGACGAAAAACCGGGTCTCGCTCTCGTCGGCCGCACGGATCTGCTGGAGGTACCAGTAGGCGCGGTCGTTGCCACACTCGGCACAGTGGACGTCGGTCGTGGGCAGGCCGCGATCCTCGGCGGCGCTGACGTCGGCGACCTCGCTCGTCTCCTGGCCCTGGGTCGTGACCATCGCCTCCTCGGCCGCCGCGTCGCGGGGCTTGGCGAAGCCACAGCTCCTGCAGACCCACTGCTCGCCCTCGGTCTTCAGCATCGAACCGCAGTCCTCGCAGAACTCCATGCCGTGGGTAGGGGGGCGACCCGTTTCAATCGTCGGGATGTCGACGGAACTCGCCACTGTCTTTTCGTCGAGAGACCGTCCCCGGAGAAAAGAGCGAGAAGACGGTAGTGCCAGGAACCACGAAACCGGTCGGATCGACGGCCACAGTTCGACGAGCCGATGTGAAACGGTGATACGTCGCCGAACGGTAGGTCCGGCCGAATGGTTCTCGGACGCTTCCGCCGGTGGCTCGTCGCCACGTTTCTCGGGACCGACCGGCGAGTGCTCGTGCTCGCGCTCGCACGGATGGTCGACGGCTTCGGCAACTCGTTTCTGATCGTCGTCCTGCCGCTGTACATCGTCGGGCCGGTCGACGTCGCGCCGCTGCTCGGCGTCCGAGTACCGATAGTCGGGCTCTCACTGACCGAGACGCTGCTCGTCGGCATCGTGCTCTCGCTCTATGGCTTTCTGAGTAGCGTCGGCCAGCCAATCGCCGGGCGGCTCTCCGATCGCACCGGCCGGCGCAAGGTCTACATCCTCCTCGGGCTGGCGCTGCTCGGGGCTGCCAACGCCGCTTACGCCGTCGTCACCGACTACCGGCTCCTGATCGGCCTCCGTGCGCTCCAGGGGCTCAGCGCAGCCCTCACTATTCCCTGTTCGGTCGCACTGATCAACGACCTCGGCGGGGCGCTCGACCGGGGTGGAAACTTCGGCATCTACAACACGTTTCGGCTCGTGGGCTTCGGATTCGGGCCCGTCGTCGCGGGGGTGCTCGTCGAGGCCGGCCCCTACGTCCTCGATATCGGCGGACTCGCGGTCGAATTCGGGCGCTTCGACGCGGTCTTCTGGTTAGCGGCGCTCAGCGCGGCCGTCGGGTTCGCGCTCGTCGCCGCGTTCGTCTCCGAGCCCGAGCGGACGCGCGCGACCGCGGCCGACGACCTCTCGCTCAGGGTGCGCCATCCGGAGCGCCGCCAGCTGCTCGATCCGGTGTTCGCCGTCGGCGTGGCGACGCTGTTCATGGCGATCGGGCTCGCCCTGTTCGAGACGCTGGCGAGCCCGATCAACGCGCGCCTCGGACAGGGCGGCACGCTCTTTGCCGTCCAGTTCGCCGCCGCGGTCGTCGCCAACGTCCTCTTCCAGACGCCGATCGGACAGGCGAGCGACCGATACGGTCGACGGCCCTTCCTGCTGGCCGGGTTCGTGCTGCTCGTCCCCGCGACGCTCGCACAGGGGCTCGTCCTTGAACTCGCAGCGGCGATCCCCTATGCGCCGGCGGTCATGGTTGCCGTCCGCTTCCTCCAGGGAGTCGCCATCGCGCTGGCGTTCGCACCCGCGCTCTCGCTGGCGGGTGACCTCGCCAGGAACGGCGAGTCCGGAACGCGGCTCTCGGTGCTGACGACGGCCTTCACGCTCGGAGTGGCGATCGGACCGCTGACCTCGGGCGTGCTGGCCCGCTTTGGCATCGTCTGGCCGTTCGCGTTCGGAGCCGCCCTCGGCGGTCTCGGCCTCCTCGTCGTCTTCACGCAGGTCTACGAGACCGCCGAGGCGGCCACCACCGTCGCGCCCGGGACGGCGGTTCCACAGAACGACTGAACACTTCCCTTCTCCCCACGCTCGCCTTCGTTGCCGTTTTTCTCGTCTTCTCCGTTCTCGGCTTAACCCCTCTCCGAGCGGTCGCCGAACGCGCGGTCCGGCCGATCGGTTCGCCGGCGACGCGAACAGCGTGAACCCGCGGACCGACCGAACGGGCCGCGATCCCTTTCCAGCTAGTCGTCGGCACTCGCCGAGGCGCTCGCTGCGGTCGGCCCGACGACCTCGCGATCGGTCGCCTCGCCCTCGATGTCGTAGGGGTACTCGCCGGTGACGCAGCCCAGACAGAGGTCCGCTCGCGACGCGCCGAGCGCGTCGGCGATCGCCGCCCGCGAGAGGTACGCGAGGCTGTCGGCGTCGATCAGCTCGCCGATCTCCGTGGGGGTGCGGTCGGCGGCGACGAGCTCCTCGCGGCTCGCCATGTCGATGCCCATATAACAGGGCGCGACGATCGGCGGCGAGCCGATCCGCAGGTGGACCGCCGAGGCACCGGCCTCGCGCAGCAGTCCCACGAGCTGCGAGGAGGTGGTCCCGCGGACGATCGAGTCGTCGATCAGCGTCACGGTCTTGCCCTCGACGGTCGATTTGATGGGGTTGAGTTTGAGCCGGACGGCCCGCTCGCGTTCGTCCTGTGTGGGCATGATGAACGTCCGGCCGACGTAGCGGTTTTTCATCAGCCCCTCGGCGAACGAGACGTCCGCGCTCGCTTCGCCGGCGGCCGCGGCGTAGCCCGAGGCGAACGCCCGCCCCGAGTCGGGCACGGGAAGGATGACGTCGGTCTCGACGCCGGACTCCGCCCACAGCTTTCGTCCGAGCTCGCGGCGGGTGTCGTAGACCAGCCGCCCGTCGATCGTCGAGTCGGGGCGGGCGAAGTAGACGTGTTCGAAGAAACAGTGGGCCGTGCGGTCGCGCTCGACGAGCTGGTGGCACTCATAGCCCGAGCCGTCCGGGGCGAGCACCACGAGCTCGCCCGGGCGCACGTCCCGGACGAGCTCGCCGCCGAGGGCGTCGATGGCGGCGCTCTCGCTTGCGACCGCGTAGCCGTCGTCGAGTTCGCCGAGACAGAGCGGACGGTTCCCCTCGGGATCGCGCAGGCCCATTACGGTGTCGTCGTGGGCGATCGTCAGCGAGTACGACCCGTGGAGCCGGCTCATCGTGTCCGCGACCGCGTCCACGAGGTCACCCTCGAGGAGGTTGCGCGCGAGGGCGTGGGCGATGACCTCGGTGTCGCCGTCGGAGGTAAACGCGTGGCCGAGTTCCGCGAGCTCCTCGCGAGCGGCGCCGGCGTTCACGAGGTTGCCGTTGTGGGAGAGACCCAGCGACCCGCTTTTAAATGACACCGAGAACGGTTGGGCACAGGAGGCGTCGACGCTGCCCGCCGTCGGGTAGCGGACGTGGCCGATGCCGACGCTCCCGGCCAGCCGTTCGAGGTCGGCGGCGTCGAAGGCGTCGCCGACGAGCCCCATCCCGAGGTGGGAGTGCTGCTGGAAGCCGTCGTGGGTGACGATCCCGGCCGACTCCTGGCCGCGGTGCTGGAGGGCATAGAGTGCGTAGTAGAGCGGGCGTGCGGACTCGCGCTCCGAGAGCGCGACGCCGACGACGCCGCACTTCTCGTCCATCTACTCGCCGGCTTTCTGCTGCCAGGCGTACTCGCGTCGCTTCGCGGACTTCCCGAAACCACACGACGCGCACACCTTCTTCGTCTGGTGGTAGGACTTCTCCCCACAGCGACGGCACTTCACGTGGACCGTCTTGTTCTTCTTGCCCTGACTCGGCGTTCCGGATCCGGTCATGTGGTCACCGAGACGACGTTGTCGCCGCGTATAATCGTTGTGCTATCGACGGGTTCGATCGGCCCGTTCGCCGCGCCGTGGCCCGGCTCCGCCGCGGTGGCGTCCGGCGGGCCGGCCCCGGTTCCGCCCTCGACCGCGCCGCCGGCGACGGGATCGAGTACCACGTTCAGGTGCTGGTCGTAGCCCGCGAGCGCGCCCGCGTGGATCTCCCCGCCCTTCAGCCGGACGGTGACCGTCTCGCCGAGGGTCTCTTCGAGCACGTCGAGCGGTCGTCCCATGTCCCCGCTGGCCACCGTAGCGGTATGAACCTGCTGGCTCGGAACCGAAACGCGCCGGTCCGGGGAGATACGGAGCCGAACCTGTCGCCAGGAGCCGAATCCATCGACACGGAGCTGGCCCCGCCGGCGCGGAGCCGGTCCGCCGACGCGGATCCCCTGCCGGTGCGGACCCGGACCTGCCGACGCCGAATGCACGGCTCGCGAGGGCGGCTCAGACCTCGACGCCGAACCCGCCGCTCCCCCCCGGCGTCCGCCGCGAACCTGAAAGGGGCGACTGGCTCAGAGAACCCGGACGACATAAGGACTGCAAGGAGCGAAGCGACTGAGGACCGCAGCGAGTCCCGGGATCCGAGCCAGTCGGGGCTTTCGAGCCGATCGTGGTTGCTGCCCTCGTCTCAATCCCACTGCTTATCTGAACACTGCCCGACGAAAGCCCAAAACGACTAAGAGACCGGCCCGCGAACTGGCGGCGATGGCAGAGAACGTAACGCTGTTCGAAGTCCACCTGCACGGCGAGGGCACCGAACTCAGCTCCGACGTCGACCTCGATTCCGGGCTTGGATCGCTCCTCCGCGAGCGCTTCGGGAGCGGCGACTCGGCGGAGACCGAAGCCGAAAGCGAGGCGACCACCGCGGCCGAGACCGACGGCGGCGACGAGGGTGCGGTGGTCGATATCGGCGGCGATTCGTCCGCGGACGAGGAAAGCGAAGACGAGAACGAGGACAGCGGCGTCGTCGAGATCGATCCCGACGAGGCGGACGAGAACGGAGACTCGGGCGGCGGTTTCGGACGGAAAGCCCTGACGCTCGCCCTCCTCGTCGGGCTCGCGCTCGCGATCCGGTGGTATCTCGACGAGGACGACTACGAGTTCGACGACGAACTGTAGACGACTCGACGGCGGGCGAAGCCCTTTGTCCGGTCGACTCCAACGGGTTCCGTGAGTCTCTACGAAAGCGTCAGGGCGGTCACCGCGGCTTCGGGCGATGGACCGATCGACTGGGCCGCGGCCGCCGCGGCGGCCCGGGCCGCCGTCGATCCCGGCAGCGTCGAGCTCTCGGCGGCACAGCGACGCGGCTACGCGACGGACGTCGAGGACGCACGGGATCGGATCGGGGCGGTGGCGGGCGTCGGCTTCGACCTGCCCGGGACCGTCGAGGTGCAGCATCGCCACCACTGGATCGACGCGAACGTCGCCACCTTCGAGCGCCTGCTGGCCCCCGTCGAGACCCGGGCGGGACTGCTCCCGAGGGTCGCGCGCACGCTCAACACCGGCTCCTCGGCGTTCGCGCTCGCCTTTCTCGCTAGTAATGTCCTCGGCCAGTACGACCCGCTCCTGCTCGCCGAGAGCGAGGACGCGGGCCACGCGCTCTACTTCGTCCATCCGAACATCCGCCGGATCGCCGCGAGCCTCGGCGTCCCCGAGGAGCGGTTCCGGCGCTGGATCGCCTTCCACGAGGTCGCCCACGCCGCCGAGTTCGGCGCGGCCCCGTGGCTCTCCGAGCACCTCGAAACCCGCATGGAGGAGGGACTCGCCGCCCTCGGCGACGGGCGGATCGACTGGAGCGCGTTCCGCGAGCTCGACACCGCGATGACGGCCGTCGAGGGATACGCGGAACTGGTGATGGACCGGGCGTTCGACGACGAGTACGCCGACCTCCGCGAGCGGATCGACGCACGCCGGCGCGGCCGGGGCCCCATCGCCCGGTTCGTGCGCCGCGTGCTCGGGCTCGGGCTGAAGCGCCGCCAGTACGAGCGCGGCAAGGCCTTCTTCGACCGCGTGGCCGACGTCCGCGGGATCGAGGGCGCGAGCCGCGTCTGGGAGCGTCCGGAGAACCTGCCCTCGCGCGCGGAGCTCGACGATCCCACGGCGTGGCTGGCGCGCGTTCCCGGCTGAGCGGACGGCGGGAAGAACGTCGACTCACCGGCTACCGGCATCCGGCGTCGTTATCGCCACGAGCCGAGCCCGCCGGGGAACGCGAGCACGACCAGCACGACGCCGACGCCGAGCCCGAGCAGGACCGCGAGCGCGAAGATCGGGATCGTGGCGTCGCCCTGAAGCGTGATCGAGCCCGAGGAGAGGCCGACGAGCGCGACGAACCCGAGCTTGAGCCGGCGAGCGGCCGCGAGCCGCTCCTCGGGGGGCACCGGCCCGACCATCAGCGCGACCCGGTCGCGCCGCCCCCTCGCCGATCGGTCCCGGTTGCTCTATCCGCTCGTCTACCGGAGTCGTTCGAGGTCCCCTCGCCCGCCCCGTCGGCCCCCGTACGCTCGGTCAGCTCGTCCTCGGCGACGCTCACGTGCATCCCGACGAAACACCAGTCGTCGGCGTCGTCGCTGTCTCCCCCACCGCCGCGACCGCGGTCGCTGGCGCGCTGCTCGTCGCGACCGTCGGGGTCGCCGTCACCGCAGCCGCCGCGCCGTTCGAGGGTGCCGCTCCAGCGCGTCCCGTAGTCGTAGCGCGCGCCCGTCTCGGTGTCGGTCCACGCCATCCGGACGTCGTCGGCGAACCACGCGTGGCGGTCGCGCTCGGTCGCCGTCAGTCGGCGGCTCTCGACGGTCCAGTCGGTGGTGGTGCGGGTCTGCTCGCGGAGACCCGCGGCGATCGATTCGTGGCCGACGAGTCGCTCGGTGATGCCGAACTTTACGGCCTCGGGATCGTCGGCGAAGTAGGGTTCGAGCGGCTCGCCCCGCCGGAGCGCGTCGTAGTACGCGTGGATCGTCGTCTCGGCGTCCATGGCCGGACGTGGGTGTCGCCCGACTTACCCCTGTGGATGTGCGCCCCGTGGACGTGTGCTGTTCGCCCGGGTTCGGGGAACGCTTATGCGGCGTCGCGGCGACCCGTTCGGTGGTGTCACGAATGTACAAGGCCATGTTCGCGCTCAACCGCGCCGAGGGGACGAGCCACGAGGAGTTCGCCCGCCACTGGCAGGACGACCACGCGCCGATCGCCATCGAGGGTGTGCCCGACCTGCTGAAGTACACGATCTCCTTCCCGGACGATCCCGATTCGGCCGCCTACGACGGCGTGGCCGAGCTCTACTTCGAGGACGAGGCGACCTGCCGCGAGGGACTCGACTCGGAAGCGATGGGCGAGGCCGTCGCGGACGTACCGAACTTCGCGGACCCGAACGACGTCCTTCAGCTGATGGTGGAAGAACACGTCCAGGTCGATCGGACGTAGATCGGCCCAGCGTCGGTGCGTCGGACGGAGGTGAATCGGTCGAACGCCTGTATCTGTCGGGCTGTGGCGCGCCGCGCCGGCCACACCGCTGGCTCCGGGCCAGCGGGGTCTTCTGTTATCCGGGGTGGCCCCGGACGGGGCGGCTCACTGGAAGCCGCGATCGACCTCGTCCTCGCTGACGAGCTCGTCGAGTTCGGCGTCGAGCAGCCGCTCGGCCTCCTCGAAAGTCCCCGAGAGCTCGTCGAGCTCGGCCGGGCGGTCGGTATCGTCGTGGGTCATCGGGCCGTAGGCCGGGCTGTCGAGCGCGCCCATCACGTCCTCGAACAGGGCGCCCGGGGTCGTCGGGGCGTCGGCGTGGGTTTCGAGCACCGACTCCAGCTCGGTGGCGGCCCGCTCGGCCTCGCTCTCGTCGGCGATCGGCGAGCGCACCCCGAACCGACCGGCCTCCTCGTCGGGAAACAACGGATCGAGTTCGTCGTCGATGCGCCGGGCGACCTGCGTCCCCACACCGCGCACCTCGAAGGGGTTCTTCGCGTAGGTCTTCAGCTGGTAGACGCCACCCGAGGGGTGGCCGAGGTAGAGGTCCTCGCCGATGCCCCCGGACTGGTCGCCGGCGACCGCCCGCCAGCCGCCAGCCTCGGCGCTCGACTCGACGACCTCTTCGAGGATCTCCTGCCAGTCGCGGACGCGCATACCCGTCCTACCGACCCGATCCCTATGAAGCGTGCGCTCGCGTCCCGTCCGGATGGGGACACACAGCTCTCGGTCGGAAACAGTGGGGCAGCGGAGCGGTGTGAGGCGTGTGGAGAGCGCACCGCGGTGCCGGGACGCGCTCTCTTGAGAGACGAGTGAGCGACGGGCTGCAGTTGCGACGTGGTGCCCGGAGCGAGGCGGCTGGGGAGGCGTGTGGGCCGTGCGGTGTGTGCGGTAGCGGCGCGGTCTCTCGTCTACCGGCATTCGCGGTCGTCGCCGCGCCGGCCCGATCGATTACAGGGACCCGAGCGCGCGAATCGACCCGGAACGTACGTGGGAGATCACGATCCACAGTAGCCGTCGGGCCCGCGACCGAGCGAAGCGAGGAATCGAGAACGCCGACGGAGACGACCCGCTAGTAGCTCCGGATCTGTGGCTCGTACTCCTCGTTCTCGCCCTGGAGGTCGACGGGCGTGTAGTAGAGCTCGGGCGTGCCCTCGTTCCACGAGAGCATGGTGTGTCTGATCCAGTTCTCGTCGTCGCGCTCCTGATAGCCCTCCCGCCAGTGTGCGCCCCGGAACTCCGTGCGGGCGAGCGCCGAGAGCGTGATCGCCTCGGCGAGGTCGATCAGGTTTCGGGTCTCGATGGTGTGGATCAGGTCGGTATTGAACGTCGAAGAGGGATCGGAGACGCCGACGTCCGCGTAGGCCTCCCGGGCCGCCCGGACGTCCCGCAACGCCTGTTTGAGCCCCTCTTCGTTGCGGAAGACGTTGACGTTCCGGGTCATGGCCTTCTGGAGTTTCGAGCGTATCTCGGCGTGCCGGCGGTCGCCGTCGCCGTTCAGCAGCCGGTCGACGCGCCGGCGCTCGGCCTCCAGAGCGCGCTCGACGGTCTCCCCGGCCGCGACCGCGACCGCGCCGCCGTCGGCCCGCGCGTCGCCGTCGGACGCTCGACTCCCGTCGGCCTCCGTCGGCCTTCCGTCTGCGACCGCCTCCCTCTCGTCGGGGCCGAGCGCGCCGGGCGAGACGGGGGTGTCGACGTCGGCCGTATCGATGCCCGCCGACGGGCCGGTGGCGACGCTCGCGGGCTCCATCTCCTCGCCGGCGGCGTGACGGCCCGCCCGCGCCCCGAAGACGATGAGCTCCGGGAGGGCGTTGCCGCCGAGCCGGTTCGAGCCATGCACCGAGACGCAGGCACACTCCCCGGCAGCGTACAGTCCCGCGATGCAGGTCTCGCCGTTCTCAGAGACCTCGATGCCGCCCATCTGGTAGTGCTGGCCGGGCTTGACCGGCATCGGCTTCTCCAAGGGATCGACGCCCTCGAAGTCCTCCGAGAGGTGGACGATGTTCTCCAGTCGATCGACGATGCGCTCCTCGCCGAGGTGGCGCATGTCGAGGTGGACGTAGTCGTCCTCGATCCCCCGGCCCTCCTGGATCTCGGTGAGCTCCGCACGGGCGACGACATCCCGCGAGGCGAGCTCGCCGACGTTGTTGGCGTAGCCGCCCTCGAACATGAAGCGCTCGCCCTCCGCATTGTAGAGGATGCCCCCCTCGCCGCGCACCCCCTCGGTGATCAGGACGCCCGTGGAGGGCAGGGTCGTCGGGTGGAACTGGACGAACTCCATGTCTTCGAGGGGGACGCCGGCCCGGTAGGCCATCGCCGGGCCGTCGCCGGTGTTCGCCACCGCGTTGGTGGTGTGGTCGTAAACCTGTCCTGGCCCGCCGGTGGCGAGGATCACGCCGTTCCGGGCCGCGAAGGCGTCGAGCTCGCCAGTCTGGAGCTCGTAGGCGACGACGCCGCGACACTCCCGCTCCTCGGGATCGTCGTGGTCGGTCACGGCGAGTCGGGTGACGTACCACTCGTCGTAGACCTGAATGCCGCGCTTGACGACCTGCTCGTACAGGGTGTGGAGCAGGTGATGACCCGTCTCCGCGCCGGCGTAGGTGGTCCGCGGGAAGGAGAGGCCCCCGAAGGGCCGTTGGCTCATCCGGCCGTCGTCGTCCCGCGAGAACGCCATCCCCCAGTTTTCCAGCTGGACGACCTCGCCGGGCGAGTCCTGGCAGAGGGTCTCGATCGCGGGGGCGTCCCCCAGATAGTCCGAGCCCTTCATCGTGTCGTAAGCGTGGCTCTCCCACGAGTCACCGTCCCGGAGTGCGGCGTTGATACCGCCCTCCGCGGCCCCGGTGTGGGAGCGCACGGGATGGAGCTTCGAGACCAGCGCGACGTCCGCGCCCGCCTCGTCGGCGGCGACCGCCGCCCGGAGGCCGGCCCCGCCCGCGCCGACCACGATCACGTCGTGCTCGTGCATGATCTTGTACGCGCTTTCGAGCTGTTGGACCATGAGAGTTTGCTTCGAGGCCATCCGACGACAGTTCGGTTGCGCTCGGAGCTACAAGCGCAATCCATCTCGGCGACGAACGCCTCGGCCCGATCGAACAGTTCGTCGACAGCCGCGTCTATCGGGTTCGTACCGATAGTCCGCCTGTTCCCGATAGTCGCGCGGCTCGTTTAGAAACCGTCCGTCGGCCGGTCTCGCATCGCCACGCTTGACTATCTCTTGACCGAACAGCTGCACGACTCCCTGATGGGTTCGCGGCTCGAACCCTTTCGAATAGAGTACGGCCTGTGTCGCGTGGAAGCAGGCGTTACAGCCGGTTGATGATCGCGCCGTCCGTCCCGCCGTCTTGAGCACTGCCGCGTCCGAGAGTGCGTTACGAGCCTCCCGGAGCTCCTCCGCCACGTGATCAACCATACCGGCGGCCTTCCCGCAGGACGTTCTTGATGAAGGGGTGATCTCTCCGCTCCGCGAAACGCTCCCGGGCGATCGCGTGTAACGAAATCACCACCCCGTGTTCGAGCTGGACGTCGTAGGCGATGTCGCGCAGTTCGTCCTCGTCGTCCGTGTCGTCGCGTACGACGAACACGTCCACGTCCGAGTCGATCCCGCGCGCCTCGCCCCGTGCGGCGCTCCCGAACAGCAGTAGTTCGTGGATGGACTCGCCCAGCGCGTCTCGCGCTCGCTCGGCGAACGCCTCGAACGCCCGCCCGTGTGGGTGCGACGCCGACTCGCTCATGGGGGTATCGTCTGCGTCCGTGACTATCTATCTGTCCCCCGCTGCCGGGGTCACTCGGTGTCGCCGTCCGAGCCGGTGCGCCACTCGGCGGGATTCCCGGGACCGAGCCGCTCGTCGAGAAAGCGAAGCGTGCTGCTCAACTCGGCGGCCCGGCGAAGGCGCTCGGGGTCGCCGATGGCCCAGTAGACCCCGCTTGACTACCTGCTGTGGACGAAGGGGAACATCACATCGTAATGTACAAGTTTCGGAGTCGCAGGTCCCGCGTCTCACCGAAGGTGACGAGCACTTCGAGTACATCCGGCGATGGGCCGCGCGGTTGAACTGCTACGGCGAGGCGTTCGCGCCGAGGTCGATGTCGTCGGCGATGCAGGGTCGAAAGAAGTACTGTACGAAGCTGGTATCGAAACCGCAGGTGCGATCATTGTCGGACTTCCGAACGACTCAACATCGTTGCTGACCACTGTTGTCGCGCGGTCATTGAATTCGGATATCGAGGTACTGGTTCGGGTGAGCGACACGGATGCAACAGGGAAAGCGTTGAGCGCCAGGGCCGACTACGTCCTTTCGATTCCACGAGTGAGTGCGAGAATGATTGCGAAGGTGCTTCGCGGCGAGGATGTGCTCGCACCGGCGAGTCAGACCCGCCTCGTTCGTGTTCCAGCGGATCCATTTGCCGGATCAACGCTTGCCGAATCGGAGATTTGTGAGACAACTGGCTGTCGGGTGATCGCTGTCACCGACAAGTCCGGATTTTCCAGCACTATCGACCCTCAACGAAAGTTCACAGGCGATGAACAGCTCGTAGTTGTGGGAACTGATGAGGCGATCCAGCAGTTCGAAAAACGGTTCAACGTCTCACCAACTGAAGCGGGCCCGTAAGCAGATGTGGACAGGGCTACAGAGAGGGCGGATCCGGGATAGCGGTGTGATCGCGCTGAAATCGGTCGGCTTAGGATCGCACCGGGCTGCTTAGATTCGGATCACATCGGCTCTATTGAATCCGCAGAGGGCAGCGGGATTCACGGTTTGAGGACCAGTTCGAGGTTGTAGACCGCAGCAGTGAGCGTGATCTCGCGGAATTGACGGTACCACGCTCGCGCTCGGACGGCGGAGCCGTACGAGCGCTTGATCACCGAATTCACGGTCTCACAGATCGATCGCTGGTTGTAGAGCTCGTCTTGGATCCGTGCGTTGTGAGCGTGATCGTACGGTGCGAAAACACGATGCTTGATCAGCGGACGCACATCTTCAGCACGCAGCTCCTCGCGGAAGTTCATGTCATCGTAGCCTTTGTCGGCGGCGAGACTGAGCAGGTCGCCTGCGTTCCGCAGGGCGACCTGCGGGCCAACATTCGTTCCGTTGGGCCACTTTGCACTGCAATGGACGTCGATAACCGCGCCCTGCGCGGTATCGACGAGAAACGTCGCCTGCACGGTCTGTACATCTCGCTCACACCGCTTGAGATAGTGACTCGATGCTTCCCTGCGGTCGAAGTAGGTAGCATCGATGGCGGCGTGACCGGACTGGTCGAGCAGCTCCGACGAGGGTCGGAGCAGCTCTCGCCAGACGGCCATCGGTGCTCGATCAAGGGACTTGCACAGCGCGGATGGACCAATGAACTCGCCGCGCTCGAGGACGAGCGTGGCTCGTACGCGTTCCATTTCTTCGGCCCGATCGAGGACTTCGGCGAGTGTCGCGTCCATATGCTCACGCAGAAAGTGCAAGACGGCGTGCTTCCAGCCGGCAACGGAGTTGCCGGCAGGATCGCTGATCTGCGTCAGCGCTGCATCAGTAAGTTTTCGTGCGATCGAGACAGCCTGTTTGACGAAGCGGAAGAGAATCTTCTGTACAGAGACCCCTCTTCCGCTTCGTCCCAATCGTTCTGACGACTCACCCCGACGCCGTCGGTGGATTCAATAGAGCCGTTATGCACATAAAACGCGACCCTTCTGAGCAGCTTGGAGGAGAGATCGGCTGTCTTCGGATCGATCAAGCGCGAGCTCAGAACAGAACGATGGCCACAGTGGGGGTACAGAGTCCAGCGCCGACGAGCAGCGTGAGCACGACCGATCGGAGGCCCTCGGGCTCGATAACGGCGCGCTCGGGCGCATCGGGGTCATAGCTGACTTCGATGGCGTCGCCTTCCGCGTCGGTTCCAACGGCTTCGTGGGCGGCCTCGCGGGCAGCCTTCGCCGAGGTGTGTTCGAACAGCTGGCCCCCAACCCACAGTTTGTCGCCGGTGTAGTTCTCGCCGTCGACGGCGTAGCCGTGACGCGCCACGCCCTCCTCGCCGTACTTTCCCTGCTGGTAGGTCGCGTCGATGTAGACCGAGTAATCAACGGTCACACGTGAACCGTCGATGGTCTTATGTGCGGTTATATCCGTATCTATTTCCATGAAAAACACCGTCAAGGTGCTTCACGTGGACGATGACTCTCTTTTTACCGACGTAGCGGCCGAACTTCTCGAACGGGAGGATGACCGAATCGAGATGGTCTATGAAACGAACGTTAGTGACGCCCTCCATCGGCTCGAGAAGGACCAGATCGACTGCATCGTCTCGGACTACGACATGCCTGGGAGAAACGGGGTCGAATTTCTCGAAACGGTCCGTGAGCGCTACACAAAGTTGCCTTTCATCCTGTTCACCGGGAAGGGGAGCGAGGAAGTCGCCAGCGAGGCTATTTCTGCTGGTGTGAGCGAATATCTCCAGAAGGAATCGGCGACCGAGCAG
>PXRN01000010.1 GCA_003021045.1 Halobacteriales archaeon QS_4_69_34
TACCGGTACGTGGTGCGGGAGCTGGGCCTCGAAATTCAGCCCGCCGACCCCGCGAGCTACGTCCCCCGCTTCGCCTCCGGGCTCGACCTCTCCGAGGAGACCGAGCGCCGCGCCCGCGAGCTGCTCGACACCGCGAAAGAACAGGGCGTCCACAGCGGGAAGAGCCCGGTGGGACTGGCGGCTGCCGCCGTCTACGCCGCCGCGCTGCTCACCAACGAGAAGGTCACCCAGGGCGCGGTGAGCGAGGTCGCCGACATCTCCGAGGTCACCATCCGCAATCGGTATCACGAACTCCTCGAAGCCGAGGAGCGCGTCCAGCTCCCGTAGACCCGGACCACCGTCACCGGCCGCCGATTCCCCGTGCTGTGCTTCGCTCGCGGCCGCCGGGCGAGGACGGCCGGCCCCGCCGCCGGGCCCGTTCGATCTCGGAGCCGACCTGTCGGTCACCAGCCGGACGTCCGTCCCGATCGACAGTGTACCACCCCGATCGCCGGGGGAGAGCAGAGGACGCGTCCATTTATGTTCTCGTCGACCGGAGTACGACCGTGCGTTGTACGACGCTCGCGATCGTGGCGCTCTGTGTCGCCACAGTCGTCGCTCCGGTGACCGCCACGTCGACCACACCGACCGCCGGCGAAACGGTGACGGTCACCGACGTGATCGACGGCGACACGATCGACGTCCGGTACGACAACGGGACCACGGACACGGTGCGGATGATCGGCGTGGACGCACCCGAGGTGGTCGGCGAGACGAACCCCGACGCGTTCGCGGGCGTTCCGGACACCCGCGAGGGTCGCGAGTGGCTCCGGTCCTACGGCGAGACGGCCAGCGACTACGCGACCGACAGGCTCGAAGGGGAGCAAGTCACGATCGAACCCGACGGAAACGAGCCCGATCGTGACCCGTTCGGCCGGCTGCTCCGCTACGTCTCCGTGGACGGCGACCGCTTCGACCGATCCCTGCTCGAACGGGGGCTCGCGCGGGTCTTCGAGAGCGACTTCACGATGCGAGACGAGTTCGAGTCCGTCGAGCACAGCGCCCGGAACGCCGACCGAGGCCTGTGGGGGTTCGAGCCGGCGGGCGGGCGTACCACCCATGGAATCACCGTCACGACGGTGCACGCCGACGCGGAGGGGCCCGGCGACGAGCGGGACAACCTCGACGACGAGTTCATCGTGTTCGAAAACGTCCGGACCGAACCGCTCGATCTCTCGGCGTGGCGGGTCGCGGACGCCGCCGGTCACGTCTACGAGTTCCCCTCGAACTACACGCTCAACCCCGGCGAGCGTGTGACCCTACACACGGGCGAGGGAACGAACACGCGGAGCGACCGCTACTGGAAGCAGGGAGCGCCGATCTGGAACAACGGTGGCGACACCATCGTCGTGAGCAACCCGTACGGCGGCGAGGCCTTGAACACGACCTACGACGGCGACGGTCACCGAAGCGCGTGCAGATCGCCCGCGAGCTTCGATGGTCCCCTCGACGTGGACTGTGATGGCCACTACGAGGACGTGAACGGGGACGTCGACCGCGACGCCGTCGACGTACAGCGCCTGTTCGCGACGCTCGACGGCCCGATCGTCGCGGGTACGCCCGCCGCGTTCGACTTCAACCGTGACGGCACGGCCGATATCGTGGACGTACAACGGCTCTTCACGATAGTCACCTGATGTATCGTCGGCCGAGGGTTCGTAAGCGCGCGACGGAGGAGCGGAAACCGCCGGACGCGAGCGTTCGCCGGACGGCCCGTCTCCCGTACCCCGCCGCCCTCCGGACGGCTCCGGTGGTGCGCCGGGCCGCCATGCACCGGTCGGCGCTATCTTTTTTTGCTTTCGGTACTAACTACAGGTGAATGGACTCCGCGGCGCTGCTCGATCTCCTCGGCAACGAGAACCGGCGGCGCATCCTCCGGCTGCTCGCCCGCCGGCCGTGCTACGTGACCGAGATCAGCGAGGCGCTCGGCGTGAGCCCGAAGGCGGTGATCGACCACCTCCGGAAGTTAGAGGAGACGGGCCTGATCGAGAGCCGGGTCGACGAGGGACGGCGGAAGTACTTCCGCATCTCGCGGAACCTCCGGCTCGAGGTGAGCGTCTCGCCCTACGGGTTCGGCGCGAAGAGTGCCTACTCGGCCGGTCCCGGACTCGATCTGACCTCCTGTCGGCACCTCTCGATCGACGTCTCGACCACCGAAACTGGCGATACCGCAGCTCTCGCGCACGATCTCCGACGGCTCGAGGAGCTCGAGCGCGAGCTCTCGCTGGCCCAGCGGTGGGTCCACGGGCGGCGCACCGCGGTCATGGACCGGCTCACCGACCGGATCGACGAGGCTTCGGCGGCGCGAGAGGGCTTCGACGCCGAACTCGCGCGGCTGGCCGCCGAGGTGCTCTCGGCCATCGACGCGGGCGCGGACCGGCCGCCGGCGATCGCCGAGCGCGTTCGCGCCCCGCCCTCGGTCGTCGCGGACGTGCTCGGGGCGCTGGAGCACCACGGACTCGTCCGCCGGGAAGGCGGCCGCTGGCGGATCCAGGACTGAGAAAGACCCGCGAGCTCCCTCGCTCGTTCGGGACGCTCGCGGTAGACCGCTCGTCACACCTCCGCCACACCGTTTCGACGACCCGTCCCGGTCGCCGACGTGATGTGTGGATCGGCCACGGCAGTACGGCGGGCCCCCCGTGTCCGACGAGGGCGTCCGGCGCTCCCCGTCCGACTATCCGCTGGTCGTTCCGTCGGCCATCGTCGTTCCGTCCTCGCCGCTCGCCTCCGTCCCGGTGCCCATCGCCGTTCCGTTACCGCCGTCCGTGGCGGTTCCACCGGTGTCGGTGCCGCCGCTCCCGCCGAACTCGACGGTGTCGGCCTGCTCGACCTCGCCGCCCTCGGTGTAGGTGAACACCTCGTAGGTCGCGGAGGCGATGTCGCCGGCGTCGTCGAAGGTGATGTTGCTCGACGCGCCCTGGTAGTTGATCTCCTCGCCGTTCGCGGCCATTCCGACCGCCTCGGCGAGGTTCTCCGGGCCGACCTCCGTCCCGTCGGGGTTGGCGACCGCGTCCATGTTCTCCTTGACTGCCGAGCCCGCGTTCTCCCCGCCGGCGGCGTTGGCGAGGATCTGGACCGCGGTCGCGTCGTAGGCCTGTGAGGTGAACACGCCGGGCTCGCTGCCGAACTCCTCCTGGTACTGTTCGTTGAAGAAGTCCTGGGCCGGACCGGCCGCGAGCGGGGCCGTCCCGACGACGTTCGTCATCGACTGGCCGACGTTGCCCGGGAGCGCGGGGTCCCGGAGGCCGTCGGTCACGAGGATGTCGGTGTCGCGGCTGTAGTTCGAGTAGAAGTCCCGGAACAGCTGGTTGCCGCTCTCGGGGTAGCCGATCACCAACAGCCCGTCCGGACTGGAGGACATCGCCTCCTGGAGCTTCGAGGTATAGGACGACTTGGCCTTCTCGAAGGATGCCTGTGCGGGCACCTCGCCCTCGAACGCCTCCACGAAGCTGTCGGCGAGCGCCTGCCCGTAGGAGTTGTTGACGAACATCACCGACACCGACGAGGCATCGAGGCGCCCGCTGGCGACCTGTGCCAGCACCTCGCCCTGGAGCGCGTCGCTCGGTGGCGTCCGGAAGACGTAGCCGTCGTCCTCCAGCTCGGTGATCGCCGGCGAGGTGCTCGCGGGCGAGGTCAGCACCGCCTCGTTGGGAATGGTGACGTTCTGGGCCACCTGGAGCGTCGTCTCCGAGGACGCCGCGCCCGTGATGGCGGGATAGCCGGCGTCGACGAGCGCCTGGGCGGCGCTGATGCCGGCCTGAGGGTCGGTCTGGGTGTCCTCGGTCTGCGCGTCGATGGTGAACTCCATGTCGGCGTCCTGGAGCTGGATCGTCGGCAGCTGCGCGGCCTGCTGGATCGGCGTGCCGACCGACGCGAGGTCGCCGGTCGTCGGCTGGAGAATGCCGACCTTGATCGCACGCCCACCGCCACCGTCGCCGTCGGCGGTTCCCGTCTCTCCGCCGTCGCCGTCGGTGGCTTCCGTCTCTCCGCCGTCGCCGGTGTCGGTCACACCGCCGTCCCCGCCGGCGGCTCCCGTCTCGCCGCCGTCGCCGGCGTCGGTCGCGCCGCCGTCCCCGCCGTCGCCGTTGCCGAGACAGCCGGCGAGGCCGGTGACGCCCGCCACTCCCGCGCCGACGAGGAACTCGCGTCGTCCGTGTTTTCGCGCCATGGGGGGCAGGTTAGCCGATGCCTACATAAGCCTTCTCCCTCGCCGGCACTTCTCGCGGGGTCGGCGGTCGCCGGTGCCGCCGGTTGGCCGCTCACGCCTCGCGGCAGTTCGGACAGACGAGCCGTCCGTTCGCGTCCGCGAGGCCGCGTGCGAGCGTTCCACACGCCTCGCAGACCCCCTGGGTCGAGTAGCCGTCCCCGGTCACCGCCGGTTCGCCCGCGAGGCCGACCGGCTCGTCCGCGCCGAACCGAGCGTCGGCGTCGAACGTCCGGTCGGCCTCGGGGACGAGCGTCGAGGCGGTCACCACGTCGTGGGCGGTCACCAGTCCCACCGGCTCGTCGTCGGCGACGGCCAACACCCACCGGACGCCCTCCCGAGCCATCCGTCCGGCGACGGCGGGCAGGCGCTCGCCTGCCGGCACCGTGACCGCCGGATCGGTCATCGCGTCGGCGACCGCCGAGGAGGGGTCGCCCCCGGCCAGCGTGGCGAGCGCGTCGCGCTCGGTCAGGAGTCCGACGGGCTCGTGTCCCCGCAGGACGACGGCACACTCCACGCCCTCGGCGAGCAACAGCTCGACCGTCTCCCCGACGAGGTCGCCCTCGCTCACCCCGAGGAAGTCCCGGGCCATCACATCCTTGACCGTGACAGCTCCACTCATGATCACGCGTACTGCACGCACTGAGTAAAAGCTACCCCCACAGCGTTAAGCCGTCGCCCGACGTACGGGAACGGTTCCGGAACGGGACACACCACGCGAACGGCCCCGACGGCGCTCGGGAGCCGTTCGAGCGGGCGACGGGCGAGGGGTGTCCGGGAGCACGATACGTACGGGGCTTCCGAGCCGAGCATAGCCCAGCCAACTCGACGTCCCACGAACCGGCAGTACGGCCCGCCCGGACAGCCGATCGTCGGCGCGATCGGACCGGCGGACGTACAGCCGGAAGACCAGCCCCGCCGCGACGCCGGCGACCGTCGAGGCGACGAACTCGCCCATCAGCGCGCGCTCGCCGGTCAGAAAGCCGGTCCCGAACAGCCCGTCGAGCACCCAGCGGCCGACCGCCCACGCGCCCGCCGTCGCCATCGTCACCACGACGACGAACCCGACGGCGAAGGGGGTGTTCATCTCGACGGCGGTGAAGACGTCGAGTTCGGCGGCGAGCACGAGCGCGAGCGCCGCGATCGAGAGATACGTCGCCAGCGCGCCGACCTCGTGGCTGGCGAACGCGCGCACGAGGACGGGGAGTGCGGCGAGCGCGAGCGCCTCCCAGGGTAACATCACCTCCACCGTGTGTGACGGCCGGCGGGACGAGGACGACGGCCAACACGACGGCGGCGAACCCAGCCCACGGAACTCCGCGCGGAGGACGCTCCCGATCGCGGCGACGAGCACCGCGCCGACGCAGACCCACGAGAGCGTGGCGTTCAGGCGTTCGTCCGCCAACAGCCGCTCGGCGCCGCTCATCGACCACGGTCGGCGGGGTCGGATATATACGGTCGGGACCGGTCGCACGGACCATCGTCGCCGCGGGGCCAGACGAGTCTCCGACGGGAAAGACGGCCCGTCATCCCGAGAGGAAGTAGACGGTAGCGTAGGAGAGCGCGGCCACGGTGATCGCGGCGAGGCCCGTGAGCGCGGCCGTCAACGCGGCGTCGCTGTCGGCTGCTCGCCGCCATCGTCGGCCGTCCCGGCGGTCGCCCGAGCGCCCCACGCTCGAGGGCCGTCTCGATCCCGGGGCTTCGAGCGGGAGGGTGGCGCCGACGAACCGACGAGCCCGCATCACCAGCGGTGCCGGCCCGATCGCACCGACCGCGAGCACGCTGAAGACGAACGGGTAGGACGTGTCGAGCGACGGCCAGGGGATCAGCAGTGCCACGCCCGCGTACGTCAGTCCGAACGCCGCGCGACCGTGGACGTGGTCGCGGAGCCGGCGACCGCACAGACGGCAGTGGACGACCGCGGCGAACCAGATCACCACGAGTTCGATCCCGAACGCGCCAAGCACCTGCAGGGTCGGGTCGGTGCTCAGCGTCACCCGCCGAGCGAGGGGGGTCGCGTCGAACGGATAGAGGAACGCGGGGGGCGTTCCGGTGAACACGTCCCCGAACGGGTGGCTCACGAACCCGAGGAGCGCGGTCGCGAGGACCGTGGTGGCCGGGAAGGCCGCCCGCGCGGCGGCGGTCGCCACCGCCAGCCCGGCGAGGACGAACGCCGCCGTCACGACCCCGCCGAGGACGCCGCCCTCGATTGCGAGCGCCACGAGCGCGAGCGCGGTCAGGAGTGCGGCGGCCGCACGCAGCCGCCAGTCCTCGCTGGGGCGTGTCGCCGTGCGCCGACCGCCGTCTCCGACCCCGGTGGTGACCGCCGCTCCGCTCGCCCCCCGACGGAGTGCGTCGGCCCACAGCGCGAGCGCGGCCGCGGTGACGACGCCGACGACGAGCGAGTGCGTGATCGTCCGGTGGACGAGCGTGCTAGCGGCCCAGAAGCCGCTCGCGGCTTCGAGCGGGCCGCTCGCGCCGAGCGCGCCGACGGGCGCGTAGACGACGTCGACGTCCGGGATCGCCGCGAACGCGCCGGCGACGGCCCCGACGAGGAGCGCACGCTCGCGGGAGCGCCCGAGCGAGCGGGCTCCGAGCCCGGCCAAGGCGAACGCGAGCAGCGCGTGGCCGACGAACACGGGGGGTCTACGCGAACGGCGACGATAAGTCCAGCGAGAAACGCGACACGGAGGGCGCGATTACCGCGCGATCGCGAGGCGAACCGTCGCCGGCGCGCTACGGAGATGCCCGCCACAGTACTCATCGGGGAACACGCCGCTGTGCCGCCGAATACGACGGCAGTGTGCCGCGACTGGTTCGGCCGGCCGTCGGGCGTTCACCGGGGTGGTCCTCCGCCGGCCCGCTCACTGCCCTCCGACAGTCACCCGCGACGATGCAGGCGACACGCCTATGGTGTGCGCCGCGGATGGAAGACGCGACGGCGTTCGCGCGGTGCGCCGGACCGCCGATAGGGGACGTTCGTCGGACGTCGCCGTGGGGATCACGATTATGTCAGGAGAGAACCTCGAACTCGGCATCGTCGGACTGGGAGCGATCGGCGGCAACCTCGCAAAGCAGGCCGTCGAAAAGGACGTGCGGGTCGTGGGGCTGGACACGGCCGAGAAACCCGACCTCGAGGAGCTGGGCGTCGAGGTCTACGACGCCGGCGAGTACGGGGCACTCGCCGAGGCGCTCGGCCCGCCGCGGGCCGTCTACCTCTCGCTGCCCGCCGGCCCGCTCGTCGACGACGAACTCGACGACATCCTCGGCCACCTCGAGGAGGGCGACGTCCTCATGGACGGGGGCAACTCCTTCTGGCGCGACTCGATCCGCCGCGAGGAGCGGGCGTGGGAGGAGGGTGTCTACTACCTCGATACGGGGACGAGCGGCGGCCCGCCCCGGGCCAGCGAGGGGGCCTGCTTCATGGTCGGCGGGCGCGAGGCGGGCTTCGAGATCGCCGAACCCGTCCTCGACCTGCTGTCGGTCGAGGGCGGCCTCCTCCACGTCGGCCCGCCGGGGAGCGGCCACTTCGTCAAGCTCGTCCACAACGGCATCGAGTTCGGGATGCTCCAGTCGATCGCCGAGGGCGTCGAGCTGCTCGAAGCGGGCCAGTTCGACGTCGACACGGCCGACGTGTTCCACAACTGGTCGAACGGCGCGGTCATCGAGAGCTGGCTGGTCGAGCTCATGGAGAAGGGCCTCCGGAAGGAAGACCAGTCCGCGGACGCCCCGGACTTCGAGGACATCCCGAACTACATCGAGGATACGGGCGAGGTCAACTGGCTGGTCCAGGAGGCGTTCAAGGGCGAGACGCCGATCCCGGTGATCAGCCAGTCGGTGATCGAACTGTTCAAGTCCCGCGGCCAGCAGCGCCACGCGCCCCGCGCGATCGCGCTGATGCGCCACGGCTTCGGCACCCACCCCTTCGGGGAGGACGAGACCATCAGAAAGGAGCGCTTCGAGGGCCGCGTCGGCAACGAACCCCGCCACGAACTCCGGGACGACGAGGACGTCGACCCGGTCGGGCCGCTCGCCGAGGACGGGCCGGACGGGGGAGACGACTAGAGCGACCGAACGCAGCGAGAGGGCACGAGCTGTAAATCAGTACGACGACAGGAATCCCACGGGACGATGGCCAAGGAATTCACCTACACCACGAACGACGGCGAGGAGATACGCGAGTGGGCAGAGAGCGAGAGCGACGTTCTCGACTCGGCACGCGAGCGCCTCGACGAGCGCGGCGTTTCGCTGGCCGGCGAGGAGATCGAAGAGTGCATCGAGGTCATCCCGTCCCCACGGCGGATCAAGAGCGGCGCGGAGGGCGTCTTCGACGAGCGCCGGCGGCGGGGCGGCGAGCGCGCCGCCCGGGAGGTCGTCGAGAGCGGGATGGACGTCGGGCTCGGCACCGGGAGCACGACCGCGTGGGCGGTCGCCGAGATCGGTCGGCTGCTCCGGGCGGGCGAACTCGAAGGGGTTCGCGGCGTCGCCACCTCCCTCCAGAGCCACGAGCTCGCGAAGGAGGCCGAGATCCCCCTCACGGGACTCGACGAGGTCACCGAACTCGACGTGACGATCGACGGCGCGGACCAGTACTCCGAGTCCGAGCCCACCGTGATCAAGGGCGGCGGCGGGGCCCACGCCCGCGAGAAGGTGATCGACGCGATGGCTGACGAGCTGGTGATCACCACCGACGAGGAGAAGGCCACGGACCCGCTCGACTTCCCCGTCCCCGTGGAGGTGATGCCCGACGCGCGCGCGGTCGTCGCCGAACGCGTCCGCGAGGCCGGCGGCGAGCCCGAACTCCGGATGGCCGAGCGCAAGGACGGGCCACTCTTTACCGCGAACGGCAACCTCGTGCTCGACTGTGACTTCGGCGGGATCGACGACACCGCGGGAACGGCACGCGACCTCGAAACGATCCCGGGCATCCTCGAACACGGCATCTTCCAGGACATGGTCGATGCGGTCTACCTCGGCACCAGCGAGGACGTCGACGTGCTACAGTTCTGAGCGCTGCGGATCCGATCGATCTCGCTGTGGCCCCGAAACTGTCCGCTCGCGCGCCGCGCGAGCGGTTCACCGCGAGCGAGCGCAGCGAATGAGCGGGAGTTTTTAGTCCAGGTTTTTACGAGGACCGTGTCATAGAATACGTCTCACACCCGCTATCCAGCGATTATACAGTCCCCATTTCGCCTGTAGCCCAGTAATTCCACCAGTCACCGATTTCATCCATAATTGAGCGCAACATTCATGATCTTCCCGGATGTATCAACACCATGTACAGGCGGCGGTTCCTTGCAGGCACTACTGGACTCGTGCTGTTGGGGGCTGTCTCAGCAGGGGTGGGTCGGCCGACGGTGGCCGACCCACGACCTCTCACCCGATGGACGGGCCGTTCGATGCTAAGCCGGCGGCGACAGCAGTAGTCGGCGAGTTGTCGTCGCTTGACGAACCGGACAAACCGCACTCGATCATCGTCTGGAACGCTGCCCCGAGGGCGAGGACCATCGGCGTTCGTCTCATCAGCTCCAACGGTGACGAGCCCGTGTTCCAGGAGCAGTACGACCTCGCTTCAAACAGATATGTCGAGTGGTCGCTAGCGATGGCGGGGTATTTCGATGTTGAGGTAGCCATCGACGGGAGCGAGTTCAAGACGGCTGACGCCGAGATTCATCCGTCACTCATCGACTGCAACGGATCGTCGACGTCGATCCGAGTTGGGGAAGACGGTGAACTCAGCTCGAAGACGACCAGCACGGCAATGGGCTGCCCTGATGACTTTGGAGTCGATCCGAACCGAACCGTCGGACCCGAGGTTACGATGACTGGCGGTTGAAAACGCATCTTCTCGGACGGCCAGAGCGCGCCGGACGACGGACCACCTATGCTCGTGGATGGAGCCGCCGGGCAGTACTGCCCCTCGCCGACTGGCTCCAGCATCAATCGCTCTCAGCGTGCCGCCATGAGCTCGCCCTGATGTGGGGGGGTCTACAGTAGTAAGCGAGCCTCACACCGTGAAATCCCCCGCTCTATGGCGATTCACCGGAGCCGTTGAGAACTATTCTATGACACCCTCTTTACAAGGAGTGGTGCGCGAGCTCGACGAGGGGAGCGAGGGACGCGAGCGCACCCGACGCAGGGAAAAACGTGGGTGCTAGATCGCGGTCCAGCCGCCGTCGACGAACACCAGTTCGCCGGTGACGTAGGACGCCGCCTCGCTGGCGAGAAAGAGCGCCGCGCCGGCGTTGTCCTCGGGACGGCCCGCGCGACCGAGCGGCACGGGCTTGATGAAGCCACCGTCGCCGTCGCCGCCCTCGCCGGCGGCCGCTCGGGCCTCCTCTGACCACCCCTCGGAGAACTCGGTGGCGATCTGGCCCGGCGCGATCGCGTTCACCCGGATGCCGTGTTCGGCGAGTTCGAGCGCGGTCCCCTTGGTGATCATCTCGATCGCGCCCTTGGTCGCGTCGTACTGGACCTGGTCGTGCTGGGCGACCGCCGAGGAGATCGAGGCCGTGTTGACGACACATCCCGGATCGCCGCGCTCGATCATGTCCCGGGCGGCGACCTGCGTGCCGAAGAAGTACCCCCGGACGTTGGTCCCGAGGAGGGTGTCGAAAGCGCCCTGATCGACGTCGAGAAACGACTCTGAGTGTTGGACGGCAGCGTTGTTCACCATCACGTCCACGCCCCCGAAATCGCGGGCAGCCTCGACGACCGAGGCGAGTTCGTCGGGTTCGGCGGCGTCGGCCTCGGCGTACTCGGCGGTGCCGCCCGACGCCGCGATACGCTCGTGGGTCGGCACGTCCTCGTCGTCCATCTTCGGCTCCTCGCGCACGTCGGCGTTGATCACCGTCGCGCCCGCCGCGCCGAAGCCGAGGGCGATGGCGCGACCGATACCGGCGCTCCCGCCCGTGACGATCACCGTCTCGTCGCCGAAGTCGAAGTCGACGGTCCCCATGCTCGATCCGTTTCGATCGCCGTGGCTTAATATGCTCGCCACCCGATCAGGCACCACAGAGTCGGTGTCCGAGCCCCTCAGCCGGGTGGCTACCGCACCCTTGACGATGGGTCCGCACCCGGGAGAGCCACGCAGTTGAACGGCGGTGCTCGTCACCAGTCTTCTTCGGTGAGTGAGCGACTCCCCGATAGGGGTGCAGTTACCCCTCCCCCCGGGACTGACGACGCAGTAGGAAAGAACCGCGAGGGGCCGAGGAAACACCCCCCTTCCGTCCCGAAGCCCGGTCCCGGCCCGGGGTCTGTCTCCCTGTGGCACTCTTCCTCGCCGAGAGGGGCGGGAGCCGAGATCCACGAATTCACCGACTGGCCGGATCCACAGCCGGCTCGGTCGGAAATTACGAAAGTAAACTCCGAAAAACCGTGAAGATGTGTTATCCATTACGATTTATAATGCGTGAAGTGCGATCCCATCCAACCGATGCAGGACCCAAAGACGCGAGCGAACGCTGGGTCGAAACTGAATCGTCGGACAGTGCTCAGATCGGGTGGCGTTCTCGCCTCGCTGGCAGTGTTCGGGCAGGAGGTTACCGGATCGGCCGAAGGGACGGAGGACGACGGCGACGTCCCCGAAGAGACTCGCACCGTCGAAGCGGGTTTGGAGGCGTTCGCCACCAAGTGGGACGCGGCCGGCGGGTACATCGTGAACACGAAGTTCGGCCGCTACGTTGCGAACACGACGATCAACGTCAGCGTCGCCGACGACCCCCGTGCCTACGCAGTCGAGCTCGGCCCTGAAGGGGGCGCGGTCGTTGCATCGGGTGAAGATCCACGAGCGCACGCGACCCTGACGGCTCCGGAGGACGATCTGCTCGCCATCCTCTACGGCGAGTTCTGTCCGTACGCCCCGGCCACCCGCGGCGATTCGTTCGCGCCGAAATCGGAAGTCAACTACGCCTCCTTGTTCGGGCTTATACTCTACGTGTTCGCTCATCTGCCGGTCAGTCTCGCACACGACCCCGGCTACAACGTCGAAAACCTCCTCGGCGGGTTAGACCGGCGGGCTGGGACCACCGTCGACTGTGGCGGTGGTCCGTCCGGCACCTCGTTCGAGCCACGCCTCCCCTCTCGACGGGGCGTGGAGGGAACCGCCGACGCGCCGAACGTTACGGAGGAACTGGCGATCCGGGTCGCCCGGACCACTTACGACGACCTTCCCGAAGGGGTCCGTCGCGCCGCGAAAGAGCAGCTAAAGAGCATCATCGGTGTCTGCTACGCGGCGACGGAGCTCGAACCCTCTCGGAAGTTCGTCGGTGCCGTCGAATCGATGCAGGGTAGCGGGGAAGCGACGGCCATCGCCGGCGACCGGACCTTCAGCGCAGATGCCGCGACCGCTGGCATGCTCAACGCGTATCTCGCACAGATGCTCGAATGGGAGGACTTCACCTGGTATGCCCACACTGGAAGCGCGACCGTCACCACGGCGCTTGCGGCCGCCGAGGCCGCTGGCGCGTCCGGAGAGGAGCTCCTGACAGCCATCGCACTCGGTGACGAAATCGCAGGCCGGGTCGGGGAATTCGCTTCTGATCCGACGAGTCTCGGCCAGTCACTCCCCGTTCATCAGGCAGAGTGTCCGTTCGTCGCGGGGAAGCTCCTGCTCAACGAGGGTGACCGTAGCGACGACGTGAAGGTGCGTGACTTGCAGTCCGCCGCCGGCTTCGCGGCCATCCAACCCGAGCGAACCGCCGTCAGCGGGTGGCCCTCCGATGCAAAAGGGCTCATCGCCGGTTCGCCGGTTCGAACGTCCATCGAAGCCGCCCAGTACACGCAGGCGGGGCTCGTCGGCCGCCGAGACCTCATGGAAAACCCCGCTGGACTCTTTTACTCACTGACCGACGTGGCGAGCCCGCAGGACATGAAACTCGCCTACGAGGGCCTCGGCGAGAACTGGTATCTCACCGGCAATGGCGTGGAGGTGGGCCCGCAGTTCTACAACAAACGCTTCGCCACCAACGGCTTCTTCCAGGCGGCCGTCGACGCCGCGCTCGACGTACGCGAACAGATGATCGAAGACGGGGTCGATCCTGCCGAGAGCGTCGAGTTCATCGACGAGGTCGAACTCCACATGAACGCGGCGATGGCCGGGACGGGCACCATCTTCTCGGCGGGCAGGCCATCGATCCTCGACGAGGTCGACGATCGCGACGACGTCACGTACACGACGCTGCTATACGAGGCGTACTACGCCATCGCGGCGGCCCTGCTCGAAGGCGATCTGACCCATCGCCAGTACCGTCAGGAGTTGGTCGACGACCCGCGCCTCAGGGAGCTGTTCGGAAAGACGGAGGGCGCAGTGGATCTATCGGTCGGTGACTTCGGGGGGAAGGTGATCGTCAGGATCCCAAACGACGAATTCGGGGAGACCCGTCGGTCGCTGAAAGACCGCGCCTACTCCTCGACAGTCACCTGCATCCGTTCGGAGGCGGTCGACGACGGGTTCGGCCGGGAGAAACTCCGTCGGGCGGCCGTCGACACCATCGGCGACCGCTGGAGGGAGATCGACCGTGCCGTCGACCGTATCGAGACCTACGACGATGTCAACAGCTTCACGACGGTGCTATGACCCGGAAAGTCCCGCGTCGAGGCGTCCTCCAGGGAATGGGCGCACTCGGTATCGGCATCGGCGGCGGCATGGGCTCACCACAGCAGCTGCTCGAAGGACTCGAAGCGGCACTCGCCGACGTCGACCGATCGGACCACGATCCACATACGCTGGCCACGTGGCGAGCGGTCGTGGACGCGGTCATCCCGGAGACGCCCGAGCTCGGCGACGAACTCGGTGAGGAACACGTCCCCGGTGGACTCGATGTCGGACTCGAAGTGGGGCTCATCGAGTTCATCGACGCGTTCGTCTCCCCGGAGGCCGCCGTTCCGCGCGTGACCGCCGTGGACGGGGAGACGGCGCCGCTCTCCGAGTCGATCACCGTGATACTCGACGCCGCCGCCACGGAGCTACTCGCACGCGGCGGTAACCGCGACGAGCCGAAACGACGGTTCGAGGATGGGGGGCCGTTCACCACGCTCTCACGGCGCGATCGGTTCCGAGCGATGGCCGACATCGAAGAGCGAGGCGAAAAGAGCGGTGGATTCGTCGTCGCGATCGTCGCTGCCTTCCCAGCCATTCTCTATTACAGCGACTGGGAAGGGTACGACGATTTCTCGAAACCGCCCAGCGAGCGAACCTTCGAGGAGGACGTCCAAGGGTGGCGACAGACCAGCTACGAAGGCCCGGCCGACGGCGCTGCCGTCCTTCGTGGGTACGAGGTCGACGAATTCGAAGAGACGTACGCCGAGGAGGGCCCGGAGGAAGGATGAAAACGACACTACCCGACTGTAGCACCGAGAGAGGCGAGGACGACGGAGGCGAGATGCCATGAGTGTCGAAAGCTACGACGTGGTGATCGTCGGAGCGGGTGGTGACGGTCCAGCGGCCGCGAAGCGCCTCGGTGAGCAGGGAATCGACACGCTCGTGCTCGAAGCGGGACCGTGGTACGGTAACGAGAACTGGCCGAAGCCGACGGAGAAACCGGGATCGGTCAAGGCATCGTCGGACCCGGCGGACCTCTCGGGTCAGCTGTTGGACGAGCAGTTCACGACCCGTGAACTCGAGATGATCGAGAAGCTGATCTGGGGACCGGCGGATGTCGACCGGCCGGTGTGGTTCCGCGAACAGCCCGAAGACGGACTCGTTCTTCAGGTTGCGGGGGTTGGCGGGACGACGCTCCACTACACCGGCTGCCACCCGCGGGCGTATCCACACGCCATCGACGATGGCGACGGCTGGCTCATCGATTACGACGACCTGCTTCCCTACTACCGGGAGGTAGAGGACCAGCTACACGTATCTCCAGCGCCCACAACGCCCAAGGAAGAACTCTATTATCAGGGAGCGGAGAGTGCGGGCTGGGATCTACTGACGAGCAAAGACGTTACCAGCCCGGGATATCGCCCACAGCCGAACGCGCTACTGCGCCCGGACGAGCGCCTCGAAGGTGATTACCAGGGAGACTTTTCGTACCCGGACGTCGAGGGCGATACGCTCGCTGGCGTCGAGATCCCCGGCAACCCCCACCCGAGTGGGGCACCCTACGAAGAAAAGGCGAAGAAATCGAGCGCGATCGGGTTCGTCCCCGACGCGATGGAGACGGGTAACGTAACGATCCGACCCAACGCGTTCGTCAAGCAGATCCTCACCCGACCAAGTCTCGACGGTCCCGAGGCGACCGGAGTGCGCTACCGCGACACCTGGAATGAAGAGACTCACCGGGTCGAAGCGGAAGCGGTCGTACTCGCGGCGGGAGCTATCGAAACCCCGCGGTTGTGGCTCAACTCCGACCTCCCCGACAACGGGTGGATCGGCAAAGGGATGACCATTCACTACGGCGACGTGGTGATCGGTATGTTCGAAGAGGAGACGCTCGAACGCCGGCTCGGTCGACGAACCCTCGATCCCGACAAGGGACAGCAGATCGCCGCCCGATTCGACTACCCCGGACTCGGCGGGTTGCAGACCTTCGGCGGCGCACCGGGAACGACGGCACTCTCCTCGTATGCTGGCTCGACGGCCGGTTTCGCCGACAGCGTACTGGAAGGCGGCGTCGAAGCCGATCCGGACGCACCGTGGGACTCCCGCGGACGGATCGCCGGGAAGCAGCTCAAACGGCTCATGGCCGCCTACGACCGATCGCTCGGCATCCAGTGTATGACCGACGACCGGCCACACAAGCACAACGGCGTTACGCTGTCGAGCTACGAGGACGAGCACGGTCCGGTGCCGGACGTGACCTACGAACCGAGCGACGAGGACCTACACCGACGGGACGAGCTGATGGAGATCGCGGCGGAGATCTTGCGCGAGGCAGGCGCGTCGTTCGTCCACCGATTGGACGCCGGTCCGAGCGCCATCCACATCCACTCGACGATGCGCATGGGGTACGTCGCCGACGAGGCGTGTGAGGCGTACGACGTCTCTCGGCTGTTCATCGCCGACCACTCGGTGTTACCGAACTCGCTTGGCGGTCCCAATCCGACGAACACCGGACAGGCGCTCGCAACGCGGACGGCTGACCGCATTGTCGAGCGATATTTCTCCGATCGAACGGACCCTATCGCATAGAAGCACTGGTTAGTCGACAGATCGATATCTCGTCGCTCAAATCCGATCGCGAGTGTGATGCTCGATCCGCTCTGTGACGGTTCAGTATCGACATGTACCGGTCGTCCTCCACGTATCGCGGGTGACGGCGAGAGGAGAGCGAACCGCCGACGACACGGACCGCCGGTGCGGACGAGCGAGCGGGCCCGCCCGCGAGCAGAAGCCGAGCGCGCCGGACTTTGAGCCGTCGTTGCTGTCGAGCTCGCTGGGCCTTCCCTACACGCGACCGTGGAGCCCACCGAGCTTTTTCACGGTCGCGGGCGGCGCGTGTGGCATGGCTTCCGAACCCGCGATCGAAACCAGCGGTCTCTCCAAGCGATACGGCGGGACGACCGCCGTCGAATCGCTCGACCTCTCGATCCCCTCGGGGGCGGTCTATGGCTTCCTCGGCCCCAACGGCGCGGGCAAGACGACCACGATGGAGATGCTCACCACGCTCACCCGGCCGACCGCGGGGACCGCGAGGGTCGCGGGCGAGTCGATCGACCGGCGCGAGCGGGTCGTCCCGGCGATCGGCTACCTCCCCGAGGAGCCGCCGCTGTTCGAGGAGCTCACCGGGCGCGAGCAGCTCTCCTATATCGCGGGGCTGCGCGACCTCCCCGAGCCCGCGGCCACGAAACGGATCGACGACCTGCTCGCGCGCTTCGACCTCGCCGAGGACATCGGCAAGCGCATCGGGGCGTACTCGAGGGGGATGAAACAGAAGACGGGCATCGTTCAGGCGCTGCTCCACGAGCCCCGCGTGCTCTTTCTCGACGAGCCCACGAGCGGGCTCGATCCGCGGGCCGCGCGAGTGGTCCGGGAGACGATCGCCGACCTCACGGCCGACGAGGCCACCATCTTCCTCTCGACGCACATCCTCCCCGTAGTCGACGAACTCGCGGACACCGTCGGCGTCCTCGCCGACGGCGAACTCGTCGCCGAGGGCGCACCCGAGGCCCTCAAGCGCCGCGCCGAGAGCGACGGGGAGCGCACGCTCGAAGACGTCTTCCTCGACGTGACGGGCGAGGACGCCTACGCTGGTGCCCCCGACACCACGAACCCCGAAAACGAGGGGCCGGACGCGACGCGGGAGCGGTCAGCGTGAGCGCCGCCGGCTCCGGGCCGTCCGAAAGGAGTCGAGGGGACTGGCGAAATCGGAAGGGCTCCAGCCCCGTTCCGGACCTCGGCCACGCGGTGCTGTACGCCCGAACGGACCTCCGCCGCAAGCGGCGCTCGCTGTCCGAGAATACCCTCCAGCTGGTCGCGCTCGCCGTCGTGGGACTGTTCGGCGCGGTCTTCGTCGTCGCCGCGTCGTTCGGCGCATATCTCGCCGGCGAAGCCCTGACCGCGGGGAGCCTCGACGCCCCGCGCTCAGCGACTTCGGGGGCGCGCTCGGCCGCGGCGGCGCTATGGCTCGGGATCGCCGCGGTCGTCGCGCTCAGAACCGTCACACAGAACGCGACGCTCGACGGGACCGGCGGGCTGCTGACGACGGTTTCCCACCGAGACGTCGCCGCCGGCGTCGCGCTGAGCGAGTTCTTCGGCCTGCTCGCGTACCTCGGGCTCCCCGCCGTGGCGGTCGCGGTCGCCTTCGCGTTCGGCGCCGGCTCGGCCGCGAGCGCCCTGCTCGTGCTCCTTGCGATCGGCTCGATCGCCGCGACGGGTCTGCTCGCGGGCGTCGTCGTCGGGTTCGCCGTCAGGAACCTTACCGTCCGCTCGGCGTTCGTCGCGCGCCACCGGGCCGCGATCTGGATCGTTCTGTTCGTCGCCTACCTCGGCGCGTTCGTCACCGGCGTGGCCGAGTCGGTGACCGCGCCCCTTCTGTCGGTCGCAAGGGGGCTGCCGATCGCGTGGTACGGCGACCTCGCGCTCGCGGCAGTCGCCGGAAACGCGAGCGCCGTGCGGGCCGGGTTCGCGGTCGGGCTGACGGTGCTCGGGACACCGCTGCTGGTCGCGCTCCTCGTCCGGCTCGCGGGCGTGCTCTGGTACGCCGACCCGGTCGCGCCCGCGGCCGGAAGCGGGTCGAGTGCGGATCGGTCGACGGTGGATCGCCGAACCGCGCTGACCGGCGGCGTCTTCGACCGCGTGGCGCCGCGCCCGGTGGCGTCAGTGGCGGCCAAGAGCTGGCTGCGCGCCACGCGCGCACCGATCAAGCTCGTCTTCGTCGCCTACCCGGCGTTCCTGCTCGTCGGGCCGCTCTCGGACGCCGTCGAGACGGGCGCGGTGTCGGCGTATCTCGTGGTACTGCTCGCGGTCTACGGGGCGTGGGCGACGGGCGCGGCCTTCACCCTCAACCCGCTTGGCGACGAGGGCGCGGTCGTGCCCGCGACCGTGCTCTCGGGGCTCGACGGTCGGCAGTTCGTCGCCGGACTCCTCCTCTGTGGGGCGGCGGTCGGCGCACCGGTCACCGGGGGAGCGGTGCTGCTCGCCGGGCTCCTGAGTCCCCTCTCGGCCCTCGGGAGCGCCCTCGTCGCGGCCGTCGCGGTCGCGCTCTGTGTGGGGGCGGCGGGGCTCGCCGTGGGCGTCGGGACGGCGTTCCCGCGGTTCGAGGCCGCGCGGATCACCCGGAGCCGGCGCGCGGTCGTGCCGAGCCTGACGGCCTTCGCGACCTACTCGCTCGTCCTGCTGGTCGGCTCGGTGCCCGGGCTGCTCGCCCAGCTCCCGCCGGTGGCCGAGTTCGTGGGCCGTATCGCGGACGTCTCGGTACTGACAGTCGGGCTCGCCGGACTGGCCGCGACGCTCGTCCTCGCCGGCGGGGCCGGCTGGCTCGGGTTCCGGTACGCCGCGCGGTCGTTCGAGGAGTACACGCTCTGAGGCGGTACCCGTGTGCGTAGACCGCGGCGGTAGAACGGACGGGACGGACCGAAGCGAATCGTGGATCGCGAGTCACGTACAGCGTCGACCGCGAGTCACGGGACACGCGAGAAACCGCGACCGCACTGTGGCTCAGCCCACGAGCCTCTCCGGTCGATTCATGCCGCTCGGGCTCTCCACTACCACGCTACCGCAGCCCTCGCGGCGTTCATCCCTCGCGCGAGATCGCGACACGGCGGCGTGCCGGCCGTGCCACACGGCACTCCACGCCGCGAGTCGGGCCCTCGATCACGACCGCCCGGAGACCGAGCGGTGACGGAGACGCTAGGGAGGGAAGGGAGCTCGGTGAGCGCTTCTCCCGTCGAGAGCGACGATCGGACGTCGGTCGCCTCCGACGAGTCGGTCCGTCGCCGGTGGGGTCTTGTGTCCCGGCTGCCTCACCCGACCCATGAAAGCCGCCGATCTGCTCGTGCGGTGTCTCGAAGTCGAGGGCGTCGACCGGGTCTTCGGGCTGCCGGGCGAGGAGCTAGAGGACGTCCTCTTCTCGCTGCGCGATTCGACGATCGAGTTCGTGCCCGTGCGCCACGAGCAGGGCGCGGCCTTCATGGCCGACGTCCACGGCCGGCTGACGGGCGATGCGGGCGTCTGTCTGGGAACGTTGGGACCGGGCGCGACGAACCTCCTCACCGGGGTCGCCGACGCCCACCTCGACAAGAGTCCCGTCGTGGCGATCACGGGACAGGGGGGACTCGAACGCCTCCACCAGGAGAGCCACCAGCGCCTCGACGTCGTCGACATGTTCGAGCCGATCACAAAGTGGAACACCCAGCTGTCCGAACCGGAGATCGTCCACGAGTCGGTCCGGAAGGCGTTCAAGGTCGCCGAACACGAGAAGCCGGGTGCGACCCACCTCGAAGTGCCCGAGGACATCGCCGCCGAATCCACCGAGGTGCGGCCCCTCCCGCTGCGGAACAGGGTCCGCCGGCCGAGCCCGGACGCGGCGGCGGTCGAGCGTGCGGCCGCGCTGCTGGCCGACGCCGACCGGCCGATCGTCCTCGCGGGCAACGGGGCGGTCCGCACCCGCTCGGCCGAGCGGCTCCGGTCGTTCGTCGCCGAGACCGACGTCCCCGTCGTCGCCACCTACATGGGCAAGGGCGCGCTCTCGGACGCCGACGACCACTCGCTGTTCACGCTCGAATCCGGCGCGGGGCGGGCCGCCGACGCGATCGAGCGCGCCGACGCCGTGCTTACGGTCGGCTACGACATCGCCGAGCACGACCCGAGCGACTGGAACCCCGACCGCGGAGCGCGGGTCGTCCACCTCGACTTCGAGCCCGCCGAGGTCTACGAGCACTACAACCCCAACGTCGAGGTCGTGGCCGACGTCTCCGCGGGGCTGCGCGCCATCCAGGGGCACGATGCGGCGATCGACACCGATCCAGACTGGTACGCCGACGTCCGTGCGGACCTCCGCGCCGAGGCGACGCGCCGACCCGACCCCGACGAACTCTTCACGGTGCGCCGGACGCTGCCCCTGCTGCGCGAGGCGATGGCCGACGAGGACGTCCTGCTCTCGGACGTGGGCAGCCACAAGTCGGCGATCGCCCAGAACTACCCTACCTACGAGCCAAACACCTGCATCATCTCCAACGGGTTGGCGTCGATGGGGATCGCCGTTCCGGGCGCGGTCGCGGCCGACCTCGCGGTCGAATCGAACGTGGTGGCGGCGACCGGCGACGGCGGGTTCCTGATGAACGCCGCCGAGATCGGAACCGCGACCCGGCTCGATCTGGACGTCACGATCCTCGTGTTCAACGACGACGACTACGGGCTCATCTCCGCAAAGCAGGAAGAGCACACCGGCGAGTCCTTCGGGACGGGCCTCACCAACCCCGACTTCGTGGCCTTCGCCGAGAGCTTCGGGATCGAGGGCCACCGGCCCGGAAGCTGGGAGGAACTGGCCGCCACGCTCGACCGCACCGTGCCCGCCGAGGGACTGGCGCTCGTCGAGGTGCCGGTGGCGTAGCGGGCCCTTCCCTTCGGTCACACCTCTCTTTTTTCCCTCGCCTTCGCCGAACACGACGGGATCGGCCGGCGACGCCGAGCCGGCCGTGCCGGCGAATCGGTCGGGGACGCCGCTCAGCGCTCGGGCGGTCCTGTGGCCCGGACGGCGACCCAGACGGCCATCGCCGCGAGGGCGAACGCGGGGACGAGCGGGAGTACGAGGAAGGTGTCGCGCCACGGCAGCCCGAACACGCCGAGGTCCGGCCCCCCGATCGCGGGGAGCGCGAGGATGACGCCGGGCACGAGGAGGAAGGCGACGGCGATCGCTCCCACGAGCGCCCACCCGGCGGGCCCGAACTCCCGGTCCGCGACGGCGACACTCCCGTCGGCGGGCGTCCCAGTACCGTCCGGTTCGCTGTCGTCCGTCCCGCCGTCGGCCGTCCCGTCACCGGTCCGGTCGGCAGTACCGTCCGCGTCCGGGCCGTCCACGGTCGTCTCGGCGGACGCGCTCGTTCGCGTTCCCGTGGACCGGCCGCTCATACCTGCGGCTCGGCCGGCGCGCGCAAAACGCTGGCGATGGGACGACTTTAGTCCCGCCGGCCGAAGGGCCGGCATGAGCGACGACGGCAACCGCGATCGCGATCACGAACACGGACGCGACGAGCACCACGACGACAACGGCGACGAGCACCAGCCGGTCCACGGCCACGGCCACGACTTCGGACCGGTGGGCGCGGCCGTCCTCACGATCTCGACCTCGCGCAGCCTGGAGGACGATCCGGCCGGCGACGTCATCGCAGCGGCCTTCGAGGCGAGCGGCGACGAGATCGTCACCCGCGAGCTCGTCGGGGACGACTACGATGGGGTGCAAGGCGCGGTCGACGCACTGGTCGATCGCGACGACGTCGACGTCGTGGTGACGACCGGCGGCACGGGCGTGACGCCCGACGACGTGACCGTCGAGGCCGTCGAGCCGCTGCTCGAAAAGGAGCTGCCGGGCTTCGGCGAGCTGTTCCGCGAGCTCTCCCGGACGGAGATCGGCACGCGCGTCGTCGCCACGCGCGCGACCGCCGGCGTCGTGGACGGCGTCCCGGTGTTCTGTCTGCCCGGCAGCGAGGACGCCGCTCGGCTCGGGACGGAGCAGATCGTCGTCGAGGAGGCCGGCCACCTCGTCGGGCTCGCGGGCCGCGACACGGACGGCGGGGACGGAGACGACCGGATCGGCAGCGCCGGGGAGGCGAACGGGAGCTGAATCGCGCGAGCGACCCCTCACCCGGGCAGCGGGCAGAGGCTCGCGGTGAGCACCGCCCGGTCGTCGGTGTCGTTGCGCGCGCCGTGGGCGACGCCGCGCTCGTTGCAGACGACGCCCGGTGCGCTCACGCGCTCTGTCTCGCCTGCCTGTATCACCGTCACGCTCCCCTCGAGGACGTGGAAGACGTTCGTCGCGTGGGCGTGCTCGTGAGGGTCGACGGTCGCGCCCGGGCCGAGCGCGAAGACCTTCACCAGCACGTCGTCGGTGACGGCGAGCTCCTCGTCGAGTACTTCGTCCACACCGGGCGCGAGGTCGGGATAGCGATCGAGCATACCCCCCGTCCGGCCCCGAACCGGGTAGCCGTTTCGGCGGTCGCGGACGTCGACCTCTCCTCTTTTTCCCTCGACGCTCGACCGCCCGGATCGGCGGGTCCAGCAGTTCTACCGCGAGCGACCGAAGGGAGCGAGCGGCTTTTTCACGAGCGGTTCTGCAAGCGGGCCGAGCGAGCACGCCGGACGCGCGAGCGAGGCCCCACAGCAAGAAGGTCCGTACGGTTCGTCAGAAGAACTTGAGCAGGTCGTCGCGCTTGTGATCGTGAAGGTGGGTCCCGATCGCGTCGGTCAGCGCCCTGATCGAGCCGCGTTTCGCGCTCACGGGGGCGACGGTGTCCTGCCACTGCTGCCACGGCGCGTGGAGGCCGAGGCGCTCACAGAGGGCGTTCAACCGTGCGTCCCGGTCGTCGACCGTGTCCATCTTGTTGGCCGCGACCACGGTCGGGATCCCGAGCTCGCGGAGGAAATGGAACAGCTCGACGTCGTGGGGAAGCTCGCCCCGCTCCTCGTGGCGATCGATGATCTCGACGGCGCTTTTGGTGTCGACGACGAGCACCGCAACGAGGATCTCCCCGGCGTGAGCCTCGATATACTGGACCACGCCGGTCTTGATCTCCTCTCTGTGTTCTTCGGGCACACCGGACATGAAGCCAAAGCCCGGCAGATCGGTCAGCACGAAGTCCTCGGACGTCCAGTCGTAGTGATCGGGCGAGCGCGTCACGCCAGGCCTTTTCCCGGTGGCGAAGTCGTGGCCCGTGAGCTCGCGGAGCAGCGTGGACTTCCCGACGTTCGAACGCCCACAGAAGATCACCTCGGCGCTCCAATCGGGTCGCTCGTCGAACATGGTCGCAGTCGGTGGCGGAGACGAATAACGCTGGTTCCATCCGAGCGCGATCGAGACGGCGAGTGCGGGTCACGGACCGGAGGCTGCGAGGTCCGGCCGAGCGAAACAGCGGGAGCCACGAGGTCAGTACACGCGAGAAACCGCCACCGCCGCGGCCACACGGGCCACGAGCCTCCCCAGCCGACTACGCTCCTCGCTCGCGGCCCGCGGGCGTCTCCCGCCCGCTCACCCGAACCGGGGCGCTACGCGCCTCGCGCCGCTCGCTGCGGTGCTCGTCCCTCGCGAGTTCGCGCCGATGGAGCGGTGCGCCACCGTACCGCTACCGCCCCCTGCCGCTCCTGCAGCGCCGAGGCGACGGGGGTGATGACGGCGAGTACTGATAGTGACGACGGCGAGTGACGGTGAGGTGACGACGGTCGGTGTAATATCTCGTGGGAGACCCGGTCGGCCGCCGACCGGACCGTGACGGTGAGGTTGACGACGACGGTTGGTGCGATAGGTGAGCGGCCGACATCGAATCCCGAGCGTCACCGCCTGGGCTGGCGCTCGAAGGGGTGAGCCGGTCCGCGGGCTATTTGACCCCCGGCTGCGAGGGTGGGACGTGCGCCTCGTGGAAGTTTCGATCCCGGCGGGCAAGCGCGAGACCGTTCTCCGCGAGCTCGACGAAGAGGGCATCGACTACGTACTCACCGACGAGACGAGCGGCCGGGAGTACGCCGGCGTCGTCTCCTTTCCCCTGCCGACGAACGCCGTCGAGCCCGTCCTCGAACGCCTCCGGGAGGTCGGCATCGACGAGGAGGCCTACACCGTCGTCGTGGGTGCCGAGACGGTCGTCTCGCGGCAGTTCGAGCAGCTCGAAGAGCGCTACGCCGAGGAGGAGAGCGCCGAGCGGATCGCCCGCGAGGAGCTCCAAGCCAGAGCCGAGGAGCTCGCCCCCGAGCTCCGGACCTACGCGATCATGACCGTCGTGAGCGCGCTCATCGCCACCGCGGGGCTCCTGCTCGACTCGCCGGCAACGGTGGTCGGCTCGATGGTGATCGCGCCGCTGATCGGCCCGGCGATGGCCGCCTCGGTGGGGACGGTCGTCGACGACCGCGAGCTCTCGGCGCGCGGGGTGAAGCTCCAGGTTCTCGGGATCGGGCTGTCGGTGGCGAGCGCCGCCGCCTTCGCTTTCCTCGTGAGGACCACCAACGTCGTCCCACCCGGGTTTGAACTCGCGTCGAGCGACGAGTTCGCCGAGCGGCTCAACCCGGACGTGCTCTCGCTCGTCGTGGCGATCGGCGCGGGGATCGCGGGCGCGGTGAGCCTCACGGCGGGGGTCTCGGCGGCCATCGTCGGGGTGATGATCGCCGTCGCGCTCATCCCGCCCGCCGCCACGGTGGGAATCGGTATCGCGTGGGGCGAGCCGACGGCCGTGCTGAACTCGGGCGTGCTGACGCTCGTGAACCTGCTCTCGATCAACCTCGTCGCGCTCGTCGTCTTCCGGCGGTCGGGCTACGAGCCCGCCGGCTTGTTCCAGCGCGACGAGGCGCGCACGGCGACGGCAAAGCGCGTGGTCGCGCTCGTCCTCGTCGTCGCAGTGCTTGCAGCCTTTCTCGGCGGCGTCACCTACCGCTCCTACGAACGTGTGAGCTTCGAGAGCGAGGCGCGCGCGGAGACCGAGGCACTGCTTGACGAGCCGCCCTACGAGGGGGCGACGCTCCTCTCGCTGTCCGTCGCGGCCGACGGGACGCTCCTCGGGGGCGTCACCGGGATCAACGCGACCGTCGGCCGGACGGACGAGTCGGCCGAGAGCGGGCTCGCGCGGGCGATACGCACGCGGCTCGCCCGCGAGACGGGGCGGAACGTCTCCGTGCGGGTCCGCTTCGTCGAGATAGAGCGGGCGTAGCGCCCCCGAGCGCTCGAAGTCGGGGCTGTGCGGAGAACGGGGGTTACTGTCGGCTAATCGTCGGCTGTGGCCGGGCCGTCCGTCCGCGCCGATCGGACGTCGGTGGGCCCGCTGACCGGTTCGTCTGCGGACTCGCGTGTGATGACCGTAGTGGCGTCGTCGGCGTCGTGTGCCCGCCCCGCAGTGGCGTCGCCCGGCCCGGACTCGTCTCCGTCGCCGGCCGGCGGGGCCGCGTACAGGACGCCTCTACTCGCGCTGTATCGCGTCATCGGTTCCAACGACGATGCGGAACCGTATAACTCCACCCCTGATATAGTATATGGTATATTAGCACACACGGAGAAGGCGAGGGACAGCGGTTAGTCGGCGGCGACTCTCGGCCGGGTATGGCGCGCGAGGACCCGGTCAAGGCGTGCGACGACGGATCGCGCGACCTCTACGGCGTCGCCACGTGGGACGTCCGGTCGCCGCTCGACGGGATCGCCGTGAGCGTACATCGAGCGCTCCGGGCGATCGGTCGGGCCGCCGCGTGGGTCGTCGTGGTGGTGGCGCTCCCGCTAGCGCTGCTCGGTCTGTCGGCCGTCGGCGCACTCGAAGCGCCGATCGTCGGGGGGTTCGTCGTGCTGTCGGTCGTTCCGGCCCTGCTGCTCGCCGCCTACGTCTGGCGGAGCGACGTGACGACCCGCGAGCCCTTCGGTCTCTTGGTCGCCACGTTCGCGCTCGCGGTGGTGTTCGCCCAGATCGCCGGTGCGGCCAACGGGGTCGGCGGCGCCCTCCGGGCGGTGCCCGTAGTCGGCCCGATCTGGTTTTTCTACCTCGTGGTGGGGCCCGTCGAGGAGACGGTGAAGTGGCTCGCCGTCCGCGTCTACGCCTTCCGAAGCGAGCGCTTCGACGCCGTGATCGACGGCGCGGTCTACGGGGCGGTCGCCGGACTCGGCTTCGCGACCGTCGAGAACGCCCTCTACATCGCTTCGGCGGTCGACGCGCCCGCCATCGGGAACTTCCTCGCAGCGGGCGAGGGGATCGGCCCCCGGCGTGCACTCGCCGGCCCCGGCCACGTCCTCTACTCGGCCTACGCAGGCTACTATCTGGGATTGGCGAAGTTCAACCCCGAGCGCGCCGGCCCGATCGCCGTGAAGGGCCTGCTCGTCGCCGCCCTGTTGCACGCGACCTACAACACGCTCACCCTCGTCCCGGCGGCCGCGTCGACGGCGTTTGGCGTCCCACGGCTCGCGGCCTTCCTCGCGTTCGTCCTCCTCTACGACGGGTTCGTCGGCTATCTCCTCTACCGGAAGCTCGCGCGCTACCGGACGGCCTACCGGGCAGCTCGCAGCGAGCCCGAGGGGCGCTCGATCCGCCCCGAACGCACCGAGTTCGACCCCTGAGCATCCGGCGGGATTCTTCGATCGAGTCGCGCTACTCGCCCCGTCGATCGGTCGCCGTCGGGGCGACCGAGCTCGGGTCGGCCGGTCCCGGCTCCGCCGGATCGGCGGTGCCGAGCTGTGACGTGCGCTGGCGGCGTTCGGCACCGACGAGGACGCCACACAGCGCCCAGAACGTGAACAGGAGCTGGGCGCGCAGATAGGTCGGCTGGAACAGCATGGTAGCGAGGTGGGCCGCGACAGCGGCCACGAGCCCGAGAACGAGCCACCAGTCGGCCGCTCGCTCACGGGTGGTCGTGCGGACGAGCAGCCGCCGCCCGGCGGCGAGGACGAAGCCGATCGCAGCCACGTACAGCAGAAAACCCGGCAGGCCGGTCTCGGCCAGCAGCGCGATGTAGACGTCGTGGAGCAACATCCGTCGCCCGAGGCCGTAGGCCTTCGAGACGAAGAAGAAGTTTCCCCCGCCGATCCCGAAGATCGGGTACTGGAGGAACAGGTCGAGCCCGGCGACGTACTGCTGGATGCGGATGCCCAATCCCGTGAGGTCGAACAACGGCACCGAGAGCGAGTCGATCGTCGAGAGGACGCCCTCCGGCGAGAGGTACTCCGGGCCGTAGGGTGACTCGCCAGCGTCCTGTACAGTACCGACGCGCGCCGCCCGTGCGAGCGCGACGGCCCCGGCCCGGGCGACGGCGGCTCCGAGCGCGCTGACGATGCCCCCGGCGGCCGCCAGCACCGGAGCGACGAACCCCGCCACCCCCACGACACCGCCGCCGACGGCGGCGGAGATTCGGGAGACGCTCCCGGCGTCCGTCGACGGCACCAGCGTGACGAACACGCCCAGCCCCACTGCGAGGACGACGCCCGCCGAACGGCCGCCGATCGTGCCGAGCGAGGGCGTCCCCGCAGAGCGGTATCGCCACGCGAACCCGGCGGCGAGGACCGCGGTTCCGACGAGGAGAGCGCCCCGACCGGTGTCCCACCCCGTCGCCCGGAGGACGGCCGCACACAGCAGCCACGCCCCGAGCCACGTGAGCCGACGGACGCCACGTGCGCGAACCGCGAGGACGAGGGCCAGCGGCGCGGCCACGGGGAGCAGCGAGCCGAGCGCGCCGTTGCCGACGAACCCGCTCACGTAGGGCCCCGCGAGATAGGTGCCGAGCGGGCCGAGGGACAGTCGCTCGACGATCGCGACGCCACCCCTCCCCCCGGCCGGCCCGATCGAGATCGTCGTGAGAAACTCGACGAGGCCGACGGTCGCGTGACCGGTGGCCACGACAGCGACCACGGTCGCCGCCGAGCGCACGCCGAACGCGCCGTCCTCGACCGCCCGCGCGGCGACGACGAAGACGAGCCACGATTGGAGGACGTACAGTCCGAACTCGAAGGCGACGCCCGGAGCCGGGCCGGCGACGAACGGGGCCGACGCCAGCGTCCACGCGACGAAGCTCCCGAGCGCGAGGTGCGCTCGCGTGAACGAGGCGAACGGTCGCCACCACCCACGCCACGCGTAGACCACGAGCAGCCCGAGCAGCGCGAGCTGGGCGAGCGGACTCTGTGTGACCGAGAACGCGAAGCTGCCCGTCGCGGGACCGCCGGGAAGCCCGGGCATCCAGACCGTCACGAAGGTGAGCAGGGCGACGAACAGCCCGAGCGCCGTCCGCCCGGTCCAGAGCACGAGGAGCGCGTAGGTCACACAGACCCCGCCCAGCGGGAGGAGCAGGGGGAGCGGGGGCGACAGCGAGAACCACTCCCGGTACAGCCACCCGAGACCCGGCATGAGACCGAAGACCCCGGCGGCCAGCGCGCCAGCGAGCATCACCGCATCCCATGCCGGTGACCTGCCGGGCTGTGTGGCCGGCGAGAACCGGGAGAGGCGGCCCGTCATGCGCGCTCACTCAGGGCGTGTTCGGATAACGGTTCGGATGCGAGGCCGGCGATCCGTCGGGTGGATCGGGCGCAGCTGATCGGCGGTCGCGCGAAAAAGAGAACGCAACGTCCGAACGTCCGTCGGACCGTGTCCTCAGTCGAAGCGCCGGCGAAGCAGCAGCGTCGCGCCGAGCACGCCGATCGCCGCGGGCACGCCGAGGCCCGCGAAGCTGCTACTCGTGACACCGCCGACGAACATCCCGCCGATGCTGTTTTCCGACGGACTCGGACTCGGACTCGGGGAGGCCGTGTCGGTCGGGGTCGCCGTCTCGGTCGCAGCCTCGTCGTCGTCTTCGACGACGATGCTGATGTTGTTGATGTTGGTGTTGTTGTTGGTGTTGTCGTTGGTGTTGTTGTTGATGTTGGCAATCGTGTTGATCGCGGCGACAGCCTGCGTGTTGTTGAACATGTCGCCCTCGACGATCACCGTGTCGCCCTCGACGCTGACCGAGCCGGTGGTCTGCTGCTGTTGTTGCTGTTGTTGCTGGCCGCCGGGCAGGACACACTCGCCGTCCCTGACGACGCCCTGCTGTTGTTGCTGTTGCTGTTGACCGTCACCGTCCTGCTGTTGTTGCTGTTGCTGCTGACCGTCGCCCTGCTGCTGTTGCTGTTGTTGCTGACCGCCATCGTCCGCGTCGCCGTCATCGGCACCGCCGTCCTCTGCCTCGGTCGCCGTGCCGCCAGCGCCGGCTTGCGTCGTCGTCACGGCTTCTGCCTGCGTCGTCTCGGTCGCGGTTGCCGTTTCGGTCGCCGTCTCGGTCGCGGTCGCCGTCTCGGTCGCGGTCGCCGTCTCGGTCGCGGTCGCCGTTTCGGTCGGCGTCGCCGCCGCGACGACCGTCAGCGTTCCGTTGTCGGTCCCGGTGACCTCGTAGCTGTTTCCGTTCTCGTCGCCGAGCGCCTCAACGGAGAGCAGCAGGTCGGTGCTGCCCGGCGACTCGCCGGCGAGGGTGAGCGTCGAGACGATCGACTCGCCGGTGTCGTTCGTGTCCGCCAGCGCCGCCGTGACCATCACCGAGTCGTTGTTCTCGCCGTACTCGATGTCGGTCGTCTGGTCGGAGGGGTTCCCGCCCGGCGTGACGCTGACGATGTCGGCTGCGGCCGGGTCCGAGAGGTTGATCGTGAACTCGTATGCGCCCGTGCCGTTGTCGGTGTTCTGATTGACGACGTCGAAGGAGGCGTTCTCCTCGACGGCGACCTCCTGGTCGGGCTCGACGCTTACTGTCGTCTCGCCGGCCGCGCTCACCACGAAAGCGCCGGCGACGACGAGCGCCGCGAGTGCTGCGAGGGCTATCAGGGCCCGCTTCGATCCGAGCGACTGCCGCAATCTGTCTGTTGTCATTGTGTAGTTAGTTGTTGGTCCGGTCCGCCGCTCGCGCGGGACGAACCCACGCGGCCGCAACCGGTGTTGGTACAGCCAATCGTTCGGATGGGACGACGACCCGGGTGTACATATAGTTATTTGATTTTCTCGCACCGTACGCCGTGTAATTTAGTCGCGCCACGGCAGGCCGTCCGGGTGCGTGATCCGCCACCACACCGTCCGCCGCCTCCCGGGACGGCTGTAGATCAGTCCGGGATCGGCGGGGTCCTGGAGAATCGATCGGCGGACGGGTTTCGACCGGCTTCCCCGCCGCCTCTCGTCTCCGGCGAGCGGTGCCGTCCCCCTCCCGTATCCTCTTTTCTTTCTCTCCGAGCGCGACCGGATGGCGTCGCCGAGGTTCGGCTGGGGCCACAGAGCAGCGATACGGCGCTCACCCATACCCTGCCGCGAGGCGCTCGACGTACTTCGCCATCACGTCGACCTCGAGGTGGATCGGATCTCCCGGGGTCGCATCGGCGAGAGTGGTCAGATCGTAGGTCGTCGGGACGACCGCGACCGCGAAGCCCCCCTCCCACAGGTCGGCGACGGTGAGGCTGATCCCGTCGACGGCGATCGAGCCCTTCTCGACGACGTAGCGCGCGATCGCATCGGGCAGCGAGAAGGCAAAGCGCCAGTCCTCGCCGACCTGCTCGACGCTCCGCACCTCGGCGGTGGCGTCGACGTGGCCCTGCACGACGTGGCCGTCGAAGCGGCCGTCCGCGGGCAGCGCGCGTTCGACGTTCACGCGGTCGCCCGCACCGAGGGCGTCGAAGGCGGTCCGATCGAGCGTCTCCCGAGAGAGGAAACACTCGAAGTCCCCGTCGCCGCCCGCCTCGACGGTGAGACAGGCCCCGTCGACGGCGATGCTCTGACCCTCGTAGAGGCCGTCGAGGCCGGCGGCCACGCGGACGCGCCGCCCGCCCTCCTCGTCGGTCACGCCGACGACCTCCCCGGTCGTCTCGACGATGCCAGTGAACATGGTCTCACGAGTCGCCCGGCGGGCGAAAGCCTTGGGTTCGATCGTGGCCGTCGCGCGGGCGACGGACGAACGGAGCGAGGGCCGCGGCGCGGTTGCGGTGCGTGGTAGTCGAGAGCCCGAGCGGAGAGCCGGCTGGGGAGGCGCGGGGCTGTGCAGTCGCGGTACGGGTGCGGTCACGATGCGGCGGGCGATCTCTCGCGTGTACCGGCACTCGCGGCCACCGTTCGCTCCGTGACGCCGCTGCCGGTCCGTCCGGCGGCGGGCCCTCCGGAGCCCGACGAGTGCGTGCCCCTCACCTGCCCGCTATCCCCGACCGCACCGTCGCCGATCACCGAAGGCGCTTTGAGGCACAGACGGAAACCGCCGCCATGGCGCGGAGCATTACCGGAACGATCGGGCTCGCGGCGACGCTCGCGTTCGCGCTCCCGGCGGCGCTACTCGGCGTCGAGTTCCTCCTCGGCGGGCGGACGCTCTACGGAGCCGCCCTCCTGTTCGTCGCGGCCCTCATGATCGCCGTCGAGGAGTACGTCACCTCGCCGACCGACGTGCCCGCGGCGGCCGCCGAGAAGGTCGTCGAGCGCGTCGCCACCGAGCCCGAGGAGGGCGAGTCGACGACCCGCGAGTGAACCGCGACGGCGCTCCACTCCGCGCGACGACGGCCCGACCGGGGTCGACGGGGCGACGAACGAGCCCGATCAGTCCGCCGCGGCCGGCTCCTCGGCGTCGCCCAGCAGTTCCTCGATGGTCGCGCCGGTGAGCTCGTTGTTCAACAGGACGTCGATCGGAAGGGTCGGCGCGCCCCGGACGAGGTTCTCGAGCAAGACGAGTCGCTCGCGCGCGCGGCTCATCCCCACGTAGAACACCCGGCGCTCGTTGTCCGTCAGCACCGGGACGGGATCGCTCGTCTTGGTGAACTCGTCGACGCCCGCCACGGCCTCGGGATCTGGCACCGAGGCGACCATCTGCTCGACCACCTTCTCGGTGAGGTCGGTGGCGACGAAGACGTGATCGGCCTCGCGGCCCTTCGCGGAGTGGATCGTCCCGACGCGCACCCGATCGCGCGCCATCCCCCGATGCTCGCCCGCGAAGTACGCCGCCACCGACTGCTCTTGGAAGCCCGAGACCTTCCGGAGCATGTCGTCGGCGGTCCCCGGCCCGGGCAGGAAGGGGACGTGTTCTTCGATCAGGTCGAGCTCGACGGCCAGCGCCTCGAAGTCCTCGGTCGCGGCCTCTTCCAACCGGGCGTCGAGCGCGTCGTAGAGCGCGTCGCGGTCGTTCGTCCCGAAGGCCGTCCCTTCGAGCATGTCCGCGAGCCGACGGGCTTCGAGGCCCGTGATCGCCTCGCCCGCTTCGAGGGCCTCGATGGCGCGCACGTAGTCGGCCAGCCGATCGGTCCAGAGGCGCTGGTCGGTGAGCGCCTGGAACGGGATGCCCTCGTCGACGAACTTCTCGACGAACTGGAAGAGCTGGTAGCGCGCACGAAAGAGCACCATCACCGTCTCCTCGCTACGCTCGACCGTCGAGCGCACCTGTCGGGCGAGTGCGAGCATCGTCGCGTTGCGGATCGCCTCGACGGTACCACCCTCGGTGCGGGGTTCGAGGTTCTTCTCCTGGCGCTGTGCGATGTGTCGTACCTCCCTGTTGACGACGTCGAGCACCCGCGATGGGAGCCGGTAGGAGGTGTCGAGAATGACGTCCTCGCCCTCCTCTTCGAGCAACAGCTGGGGGTCGGCCCCCTGCCACGCGTACACCACCTGATCGTCGTCGCCGGCGATCAGCGCCCGCTTCACATGGGGTTTCCACTCCTCGTAGACCCGGTGTTGGAGCAGCGTGATGTCTTGGAACTCGTCGACGGCGAGGTAGTCGACGTTGGGCACGAGCGAGCGCTGGGCGACGCGTTCGAGCATGTCCGCGAAGCCGACGAGGCCGTGTTCGCCCTTGTAGGCCCGCCACGCGCGGATCGCCTCGGGCACGTCGATCCGGTCGTCGTCGGCGGGCCACGTCGGGGTGTACTTGTTGCCCTCCTGTGCGTTCGGATCGACGTCCGGCGGGAGACGCACTTCCTCCTCGTCCCACTGGAAGGCGACGTCGTGCCAATCGGCGACCTCCCGCGTCGTTCGCTGGAGCCACTGGCTGGTGGCGATGATCTTGTTGCCGATGGTCGTCGAGCGCGCCGACCGGCGGCGCGAGCCCTCGTACTCGTCCTCGAACTCGATGCCGTAGGTCTCACAGAACTCCCGCTTGTCGGACTCGCCCACTACGTCGCCGCGCGAGAGGTTCAGAAGGTCGTAGGCCTTCGCATGCATCGTCGAGACGTTGCCCCGGAGGGACTTCGGGCTCCGATCGAGGCGCTCGGCGAAGCGCTCCCTGATCTCGCTCGCCGCGGCCCGGGTGTAGGAGACCACGAGGACGTCCTCGACCGCGACGCCCGAGTCGAGCAGGTCGTCCACCCGGTCGAGCAACGCCGTCGTCTTCCCGCTTCCCGGGCCGCCGAACAGCCGGATCACGCGTGGGTCGGGGGTCATTGGATCGTACAGGCGACCGTCACCCATAAACCCACCCGTCTCCGGAGCGTGGCACGTACTCGCCCGGGGCGGCGAAGCCGCTCGTCCCGTCCGAACTCGACGCCGGCCGGTACGTGTTCCGTCCTTCCCCCCTCTCCAGGATCGCGTCTCGTGGTCGGGACCGTCGCTGCGGGACCGCCCGTCAGTCGGCCCTGGGCCGCCAGCCACAGGCCGAACACTCCGTTGCGGCCTCGTCGTGGAGGCCGCCACACTCCGGACACTGCTTTTTCGCATAGTCGTGCTCCCACCCCGGTCGCTCCGTCTCGTGGCCACGGTTCGACAGGAACTCGTCGACGTCGGCCTCGTCGGGTGCGGTCGCCATACATGCCACAGTATGCCACACCAGTACTTAGTCCCGCCGGTTGCCGGCAACGCGTTCCGGAGTCCCCGTGCCGGCGCGCTCCGGACGACCGACGGCCGATCGGGCCGCCAGTGGGGGCGTCGGTGGCGTCGTCCCGCCCTACCACGCTGTCCGGCCGAACCGTGTTCCGGAACCTGACGACGGTCAGGTGGGCTCGAACTATCGGGCACGGGGGACCTATCCGCTGTGGGCGGCGTTCGTGCTCACGACGATGCCCGTCGTCCGGGTGCCGCCCTACCCCTCGCCCGGCGACGGTGCTCGCGCTCGTGCCGGTGCTCGCTCGGACGGGCTTCGGCGGCGACTGCAGGCCGGCGCTGTCGGTCTTCGTCGGCTGTGGCTGCCTCGCGGTCACCACGCTCGTCATGACACGGCGGTACCGACGGGGCCGGTTCGAGTACGAGGTCGATCCCGAGGCCCCGCACTCAGAGGTCGTACAGCGCGCCGAACTTCGTCTCGACGTGGTCGAGGAACGGTTCGGCGCTGAACGGTTCGTCGGTGGCGCGCTCGATCAGCTCGGGCGTCGTGTAGCGCTGGCCGTGGCGGTGGACCCGCTCGGTGAGCCACTCGTGCAGCGGGCCGAACTCGGCCTCGCGGACCTGTCCATCCAAATCGTCGAGATCGCGCTCGGCGGCCGCGTGGAGCTGGGCGGCGAGCACGCTCCCCAGCGAGTAGGTCGGGAAGTAGCCGAAGGAGCCGTGCGACCAGTGGATGTCCTGGAGACAGCCCTCGCTGTCGGCGTCGGGTCGCACCCCCAGATACTCGTCCATCTTCTCGTTCCAGACCCGGGGGACCTCCGCGACGTCAAGGTCGCCACGAATCAGGTCGCGCTCGATCTCGAAGCGGAGCACGATGTGCATGTGGTAGGTGAGCTCGTCGGCTTCGACTCGAACGAGGTTGTCCTCGTAGACCCGATTTGCGACCTCGTAGCACTCTCGCGGGCCGGCATCCACGTCCGGGAAACGCTCGCGCACGCGGGGAGCGAACAGCTCCCAGAACGCCTCCGACCGGCCGACGTGGTTCTCCCACAGCCGCGACTGGGACTCGTGGACGCTCAGATCCCGGTTTTCCCCGAGCGGCGTTCCGTACCCGTCGTCGGGCAGCCCGTGCGTGTAGGTCGCGTGGCCGAACTCGTGGATCGTCGACATGAGCGCGCCGAGCGGGTCGCTCTCGTCGAAGCGGGTCGTCACGCGCGCGTCGAACGGCGTCCCCGTCGAGAAGGGGTGGGGCGCGGTGTCGAGCCGGCCCCGCTCCCAGTCGTAGCCCAAGGTATCGAGCGCGTCGCGCGCGAGCGCCTCCTGTGCGTCGGCGTCGTAGCTCCCCGTGAACGGATCGGCGAGCTCGACGTCGCTGTCGCTCACCCGCTCGATCAGCGGCACGAGCTCCTCGCGGAGGGTCTCGAGGATCCGTTCGGCAGTATCGAGGTCCAGGTACGGCTCGTAGTCCTCGAACAGCACTTCGTAGGGCGGCCGGTCGGGATCGACGTGCTCCGCGTACTCCCGTTTGAGTGCGACCAGCTCTTCGAGGACGGGCGCGAAGGAATCGAACTCGTCCTCGGCTTTGGCCTCCTCCCAGACCGGCAGCGCCTCGCTCGTGGTTCGAGAGATCGCCTCGACCAGCTCGGTGGGAACCCGGGCGGCGCGCTCGTGCTGGCGGCGCACCTCCCGGACGACGGCGGCCCGCTCGCCGCTGGGCTCGTCGGCATCGGTATCGCCGGTGTCGGCCGCGGGGGCCGCTCCCGAGAGCTCGTCGAGCAGTTCGCCCGTCCGGTCGTCGGTGAGGAGGTCGTGACGCACCGCCGAGAGCGCCGCGAGCTGGCGCGAGCGCGCCGGCGTGCCGCCCTCGGGCATCATCACCTCCTGATCCCAATGGAGCACGCTCGCCGCGTCCCCGACGCCGGCGATGCGCCCGTAGCGTTCGAGCAGCTCCTCGTAGGCGTCCGGCGTCTCCGTCGTCGCGGCCTCCGTTGCCATGTTCGAAGGTGGGTCCCGACGGCCTATCAATCCCTCCCCTCGCGGCGTCCCCGAGGGCGACCCGCCGGCGTTCAGGACGCCGGTCGCGTTCGACGTCGCGCGGCACGTTCGGGTACGTGCGACGTTTTCGGACGCTGCACCGTCCTTCGGTGGCCAGGAGCGGCCACCGACGCCGCCAGCGCGCTCGCCGCAAGCCACAGGTTCAAACGTCAGCCGACCCGAATCAGAGCCGGTATGGCAACGACCGAGCGCAGCCAGTCCGAATCGATGCAAGGCGAACTGACCGAAGTGGACTCGGAGGCCAGCGACGTTATCGCCCTCGCCGCGGGGCTCTCGGTGCTGCTCTCGCTGTACGAGTTCTACGTCCGGGACAACAGGGACCGGGGCATCTTCGTCGGCCACTGGGCGCCGACGATCCTCGCGTTCGCCACCTACCTCCGCGAGCGGCGGCGGGACCAGTGACTCCCTCGATCCGGACGTTCCCGCGCGGCGACGTCCTCACCGTCGACCCGGGGACGCCCGTCGCGGAGCTGGCCGCGCGGATGGACCGCGAGGACGTCGGGTTCGTGGTCGTCACCGAGGGCGACCGGCCGGTCGGGACCGTCAGCGACCGCGACGTGGCCACCCGCGTCGCGGGCGAGGGCCACGACCCATCGGAGCTGGCCGCACGCGAGGTCATGGACGAGGAGGTCCACACGGCCGACGCCGACGCGGGCGTCTTCGAGGTCCTCGAACAGCTGTCCGAAGCCGGGGTGCGCCGGCTGGTGGCGGTAGACGACGACGGCACGGTCGCGGGGATCGTCACGCTCGACGATTTCCTCGTGCTCCTGACCCGCGAATTCGACCGGCTCTCGGCGGTCGTCGAGAGTCAGGTCCCCGATTACCGCAAGGAGAGTCCGACGATCCCGGTGTTGGACCGCGGCCCGGGATCGGGGGCCGGGACGGAACCGGAGCCGGCCGACGCCGTCACCCTCGGGGCCGCAGCTTCCGTGTTGCTCTCGCTGTACGAGTTCTACCGCGGCAACAGGGACCGGGGCATCTTCGTCGGTCACTGGCCGCCGACGATCCTCGCGTTCGCCACCTACCTCAGGAAGCGCCGGAAGAACGAATAGCCGAACGCCGCCGACCGTTCCACTCGCGGGCGGCTACCGCCGCCGCGATTTCGCGCCGAATCGAACGACGATCGCCGCTCGGGTGGCTACCACGATTCGGCCGCGTTCCGATAGATCCGGTAGCACCGCTCGACGGCGTCGATCGAGACGCTTTCCGTCCTCGTGTGGGCCTCGCCCGGCTCCGCCGCCCCGCAGACGACGCAGGTCGCTCCCTCCGCCGCGAGCCAGCCGGCGTCGGTCGCGTGGGGTTTCGTGACCAGTTCGGGCTCGCCGTCCTGTGCGCCGGCGGCGGCCTCCCGGACCAGCCCGGCGAACGCCTCGTCCTCACAGGCCATCGGCGGGAGGTCCTGATCGACGGTCCACGCGACGCTCCCGTCCTCGAGGCGTTCCAGCGGCGCCCGCTCGCCGGGTACCGTGCGCTCGTCGACGGTGAGCGTGCAGGTCTCCGGAATCACGTTCCACGCCGAGCCGCCCTCGATTCCGGTGACGGCGACGCTCCCGGCGAGGGACTCGCCGAGCACCGTCGCACGCGGCGCGTCGAGGTCCCTGAGGGTTTCGACGGCCTCGCAGGCGCGGTGAATCGCGTTCTCGCCGGCAGCGGGCTCGCTGGCGTGGGCGGCCACCCCCCGGGCCTCGACGGTGCTCGCGCGCCGGCCCTTGTGGGCGACCGCGACGTCGGTCACGCCGTCGCTGCGTTTCGCTCGTGACGAGCCGTCGCTCGCGTTGCTCGCAGAGACGCCGGGCGTGGAGTAGCCCGTCGAGCCCTCGCCGACGATGGCGTACTCGGGCACGAATCCCGCCGCGATGGCGTGGCGCGCGCCCTCGCCGCCCAGCTCCTCGCCGACGAAGCTGGCGAAAGTGAGTTCGCGGGCGGGGCCGGGATCGGCGTCCCGGAAAGCACACATCGCCGCCGCGAGCGAGCCCTTCATGTCGGCCGCGCCGCGGCCGTGGAGCCGGCCGTCGCGCTCCTCGACGACGTATTCGCCCTCGCCGTCGATCTGCGAGCTGTCGGGCGCGACGACATCGTGGTGGCCGACCAGCGCGAGCGTCTCGGCCCCGTCGTCGCGTGTGCGCTCCGTACCGTCGGCTCCCCGTTCCCGTCGTGCGAGGACGTTCCCCGCCGCGTCGCGGGTCACGGCCGCGTCCGTGTGCTCGCGGAGCCACGCCGCGATGGCGTCGCCGGCCCGCGTCTCGTCGTCGTGGCTCGGGATCGAGACGAGTTCGCGCGCGAGGCCGGCCGGATCGGTCGCCTCGGCAGCGTCGGTCGGGGCGCCGTCGGACATACCGCGTGCTCGACCGACGACGGCATATATACTGTCGGTCGGAAGTCCGTGGACACACGATGGAGCAAATCGGGAGACGACGAGGGGAGAGCCACGACCCGCTTCGCGATCTTTTCCGACCGACAGTATCCTATCGGTCGGAAACGGTCGCGAAACGGCCTCACGGTTCCCGGTCTCCATCCGTCGATCAGCTTCGCCGTGTGCCCCACGGGTATCCGACCGACAGTACGAGTCCGGCGGCACCGATCGGTGAACCGGGCGGGGGCCGAGCGGCCCGACGGGTCCGACCGGGTTGGACATTCTTATGGGCGTTCGCCTCCGCTGTGCGATATGAACGTCCTACCGGACACCAGCGCCGTCGTCGACGGGCGGGTGTCCGAGCGGATCGACTCGGGGGAGTTCGCCGGCGCGACCGTCCACGTCCCCGAGGCCGTCGTCGCCGAGCTCGAAGCCCAGGCCAACGCCGGCGAGAACTCGGGTTGGCGGGGGTTAGCGGAGCTGCAGGAGCTGGCCGACCGCGCCGCCGACGGCGAGATCGGGCTCGAGTACGTCGGCCGCCGGCCCGAGGCGGGCGAGCGGGACCGGGCCGCCGAGGGCGCGATCGACGCGCTCGTCCGCGAGCTGGCCGCCGAGTTCGACGCGACGCTGCTCACGAGCGACCGCGTCCAGAGCGAGGTCGCCCGGGCGCGCGGGCTGGCGGTCGAGTACGTCGCGCCCGAGGTCCGCGCGGTCGAGGAGCTGGGCATCGAGGACTTCTTCGAGGAGGGAACGATGAGCGTCCACCTCAAAAGCGGCGTCCCGGCGATGGCCAAGCGCGGCTCGGTCGGCGAGATGGCCTTCGAGGCGATCGACGACGGGGAGCTGACCGACGAGCAGCTGGAGGGGTGGATCGAGGAGATCGAGGCCGCCGCGGTCGCCGCAGAGGACGGGTTCGTCGAGCTCGACGAGCCGGGCATGCGGATCGTCCAGCTCCGGAACTACCGTATCGCGGTCGCCGAACCGCCCTTCGCCGACGGGCTCGAGATCACGGCGGTACGACCGGTCGTGCGGACCGAACTCGACGACTACGCCTACGCCGACGAGCTCCGGGGTCGCCTGCTCGAACGCCAGCGGGGCGTGCTCGTCGCGGGTGCGCCAGGCGCAGGCAAGTCGACGCTCGCCCAGGCCGTCGCGGGCTCTCTCGCGGACGCGGACTTCTCGGTGAAGACGATGGAGAAGCCCCGCGACCTCCAGGTCGATCCCGAGGTCACCCAGTACACCGCGCTCGACGGCCGGATGGCGAAGACCGCGGACGCCCTCCTGATGGTCCGGCCCGACTACACGATCTACGACGAGGTCAGGAAGACCGAGGACTTCTCGGTGTTCGCGGACATGCGCCTCGCCGGCGTGGGCATGGTCGGCGTCGTCCACGCGACCCGGGCGATCGACGCGCTCCAGCGGCTCGTCGGCCGAGTCGAGCTGGGGATGATCCCGCAGGTCACGGACACGGTGGTGTTCGTCGAGACCGGCGAGATCACGACCGTCTACGACGTGGCGACCGAGGTCAAGGTGCCCGAGGGACTGATGGAGGAGGACCTCGCCCGTCCCGTCATTGTGGTGCGTGACTTCGAGACGGGCACGCCGGAGTACGAGATCTACTCGTTCAACCGGCAGGTCGTCACCGTCGAGGTCGGCGAGGGCGGAGGGGGGAGCGACAGCGGCGTCGACCGGATCGCCAAGGGCGAGATCGAGCGGGAGGTCCGCTCGATCGCGCGCGGCGGGGTCGACGTCGAGCTCGTGGGCCCGAACACCGCCGTCGTCTACGTCGAGGAGGCCGACATCTCGACGGTGATCGGCAAGGGCGGCGGACGCATCACCGACGTCGAGAACCGGCTGGGCATCGATATCGACGTCCGCACCTTCGAGGAGCGCCCCGGACGGGGCGGCAGCAGCGGTGCTGGCGGCAGAGCGAGCGGCGGTAGCGACACCGGTGGGGCGGCTGGCGCGGGCGGTGCCGGCGGCAGCGGCCGATCGGGTGGCCGGGGCGAGATCGTCACGCCGGAGATCACCTCCCGGCACGTCGTCATCCCCCTCGAAGGGCACGCCGGCGAGACGGTCGAGATACAGGCCGACGGCGAGTACCTGTTCACGGCGACCGTCTCGCGCGGCGGCGAGGTGCAGGTCTCGCGCGGCAGCGCCATCGCCGAGGAGCTCGAACGGGCCGTCGACCGGGGTCGCCAGATCACGGTCGCGCCGTCGTAGACGCGATCGCGCCCGGAGACGACGCCCGAGGGTCGTACACCGCGGCTGTCCGGTTTCGAGGTGATCGCAGCGACGGCGATCGGGGGCGAGCGGCTCCTGCGAGCGACCGATCTACAGGGAAGCGGGCCGGAACCACTATGGGCGCACGATTCGGACGCGGACCCGATGGAGGTGTTCGGGTCGAGCGGCGTCCGCGGCGTGGTGGGCGAAGACCTCACGCCGACGTTCGTCCTCCGCGTGGCGACCGCGGCGGGCACGGTCTGGGAAGCCGAGCGCGCCGCCGTGGCCCGTGACACCCGCCATACGGGAGGGATGCTGGCCGACGCCGCGGCCGCGGGGCTGGCGCGTGTCGGCAGCGACGTCGACAGGTTGGGCGTGGTGCCGACCCCGGCCGCACAGCTCTACGCCGAGCGCAGCGGTATCCCGGTGGTGGTGATCACTGCCTCGCACAACCCCCCGGAGTACAACGGCGTGAAGCTCGTCGGGAACGACGGGATCGAGCTGTCGATCGCCGCGCTGGAGCGGATCGAGGGGCGTCTCGCGGGGGCGGCCGCCGGCGCGCGCTGGGACGCGGTGGGCGAGCGGCGAACCGTCGAGGGCGTCGGCCGACGCTACATCGAGGCGGTATGCGGAGCGGTCGACCGCGAACGGATCGCCGACGCCGCTCTCACCGTGGCGCTCGATCCCGGCCACGGCGCGGGCGCGCTGACGTCTCCCGAACTACTCCGCGAGCTGGGCTGTCGAGTCCTCACGGTCAACGCCCACCCGGACGGGCACTTCCCCGGGCGCGATCCCGAGCCCGTCCCCGAGCACCTCGGCGATCTCCGACGGCTCGTCCGGACGTCGGAGGCCGACCTCGGAGTGGCCCACGACGGCGACGCCGACCGCGCGATCTTCGTCGACGAGCGCGGCGAGTACATCGAGGGCGACGCGACGTTCGCGGCGCTCGCGGCCGCCGAACTCGGTCGGGGCGACACCGTGGTTTCGGCGGTGACGGCCTCACAGCGTCTCGTCGACCTCACCGAGCGGGTCGGCGCGACCCTCGAACGGATACCCGTCGGGAGCACGCGCATCATCTCGCGGGTACGCGAGCTCGACGCCGCGGGCGAGAGCGTCCCGATCGCCGGCGAGGGCAACGGCGGCGTCCTCTTTCCGGCCTACCGGCTCGCGCGCGACGGGGCCTACGCCGCCGCGCGCTTTCTCGAACTCGTCGCCGAGCGGCCGGCGAGCGAGGTCGTCGGCAGGTTCGCCGGCTACCACAACGTCCGGACGACCGTCGGCTACGAGGACGACGCCGAGCGGGCGGCGATCCTCGCGGCCGCCGAGCGCCACGCCGCGTCGAGCTCCGGGGAACTGGACGCGACCGACGGCTACCGACTTGACTTCGGCGACGCGTGGGTGCTCGCGCGCGCGAGCGGGACCGAACCCCTCGTCCGGGTGTACGCCGAGGCGCGCGAGAAAGCGCGCGCCGGCGGGCTGGCCGAGGAGATGCGGGCGGCGCTCGAAGCCGGCAGGGACGAGGAGTGAATCGTGCCGAAGCTTCGAGTTTCCGGCGGCTCCGTGCCGACGGATCGGCGTCGTCGGCTACTCGCTCGCCAGATGGTCGTTGAGACGACCGAGTTCGATCACCGCGCCGAGAAGGAGACCGATGATCACGACGACCAGCCCGGCGACCACGGGCCAGTATCCGTTGTCGAACATCTCCATCCGCGGGACGGTGCCGTTGATCGTCATCACGCCCCCTGCCAGGAGCATCATCAATCCGGCGATCAGGGGAATCGCGGTGGTCGATCGCATCGCGCCCATATCCGAACGGACGACACACTCTCACAAAAAGTCTCCCCGGGACGTCGACCGGCGGCCGGATCGTGGCACGGAGTGTCGTGTTCGGGTGCTCCACCGGAGAACCGCGCGCACGCCCCCTTCCCCTCAGTATCGTCGGGGCACGGTTACGGCTCGGGGTACTCGGATAGCCCCTCCTCCAGCCGCTCGCGCTCCGCGCGGGCCGCTTCGAGATCGCGTTCGACCCTGCCGTCCGCGAGGCGCTCGCGCTCGCCGGGGTCGAGTGCGGCCCGCGCCCGGGCGGCCCCGCGCAGGCGCTCGTAGTCCTCCTCGCGCGTCAGGTCGCGCACGTCCCGGAGCTGGGCGACGACGTCCGGTGGCGCGAATCGCCCGACGACCGAGACGAGTTCCCGACACCGCCACCGGAGCTCGTCGGCCGGTGGCGGCGGCCACCCGATCTCGAGGGGAGCGGCGTCGATCCGCTCTAAGACCGTTCGCCGGGTGGCGATCCGGCGCTTCAGCTCGCTCGGTGCCTCGACGTGGTGGTCGAGCTTCGGGATCGAGTACTCGGCGTACTCGAGCAGTCGGGGCAGCGGCTCGGTGCCCGCCGTGCTCGTCTCGACGTACTCGACCACCTCGGTCGGCGGCGTGTCGAGCGACACCAACGGGAAGGCCCCGGCAGCGTCGAGGAGCGAGAAGAGCTCGCGGGCGCTCGCCTCGCGCCGGAAGTCGGCGAAGGCGTCGCGGACGGCATCGTCGTAGGCCGCGATCGGCGCTTCGAGCGCCTCGACGGGGGCGTCGAGATCGGCCGCCCCCAGCTCACGGAGCCGTTCGAGTTCGTCGATCCGGTCGTCCAGCTCGGCGAGGCGCTCCCGGACCGCCCGGCGGGCATTTTTATATGCCTCGTGGGCGCTCGCGCGCTCGTCGAGCCGGGCGGCGAGGTCGGCGGCGGGCGCGAGCGCCTCGCGGGCGGCCGCGAAGTCCGACTCGCTCAGGCGGCGCTCGTCGAGGCGCTCCTCGGCAGTCTCGAAGGTTCCGCGGCGCGGGAGGTCCTCGGGAAGCTCCGCGACGAACGTAGCGAAGCGGTCCTCGAACTCGACGAACGCCGCGAAGTCGCCCGTTCCGGTGGCCCGATCCTCGTATCGATCGAACAGGCCCGTCGCCCGGTCGTGGGCCGCAGCGACCGCTTCGAGGTCGTCCGCGCCGACCGCGGCGACGCGCTCCGTGGCGGCGTCGCGCGCCTCGGCGGCGTCGTCGAGCGCGGCGATCAGCTCGTCGGTCCCGCTGTCCCGCGCATCCCTGCCGCCCGTGGCGTCCGCTCCGTTCGCGCTCGTTCCGCTCATCTCGATCCCCGGTCGCGCCCGCTCCGCGTTCCTCGTCCGCTCCGGCCGCCGTCCGGCGTTTCACCGTAGACGGCATCGGGATCGAAGACCCGCTCGCCGACCGTGCTGCCGTCGAGGGTGCGGTAGAAGCAGCTCTCGTGCCCGGTATGGCAGGCCCCGCCCTCCTGCTCGACGAGATAGAGGAGGGCGTCGCCGTCGCAGTCGACCCTGACCTCCGCGACGCGCTGAACGTGGCCGCTCTCTTCGCCCTTCTGCCAGAGCTCTCCACGGCTCCGGGAGTGGTAGTGAGCGAGCCCGGTCTCGCGGGTCTGTGCGAGCGCCTCTCGGGAGGCGTAGGCGAGCATCAGCACCGCCCCGGTCTCGGCGTCCTGGGCGACGGCAGGGAGGGGCCCGTCGGACCAATCGAGCGCGACCGCCGTGTCCGCCTCGGTCATGGACGCACTCGCCTGCGCCGCCGGATAGGTCTTTTCGTGTCCACCGATCCGGCTCCGCCGGATCGACCGCCGTCGATCGTCCCGGATCGAACCCGCCGGGTCCTGCGTGCGTCCGCCTGCGCTCGACCGACCCATCGCGGAGCGAGCCACGGGAAGTGGGACGAATGCGTCCGGGAGTCCAACCCGAACTCGGAGTCGAGAGTCGAAACCGACCGCAAGCGGAAAACGACCCCGTTAAGCCGGTCGCATACGTTCGACCGGTAGACAGGTGGACCCATGGGCCTCGTCGTCGGTTTCGCCGGTCCCGTTGGGTCGGTGGAGGTGCAGGCGGGCGGCTCGTCCCTGCTCGTCGCCGTGGCGGTAGTCGCGGGCCTCGGCATGGCGTGGGCGCTCGGGGCGAGCTCGAACTCGCCGCCCTTTGCCCCGGCGGTGGGCGCGAACGCGCTGCCGACGATGCGCGCGGCCTTCTTCATCGGTATCTTCGCCGGACTCGGAGCGATCACGCAGGGTGGAAGCATCTCCGAGACGGTGGGCAACGACCTCATCCGGGGGTCACGATCACGCCTCTGGCCGCCACGGCCGGGCTGTTGACCGCGGCGGCGTTCATCGCCATCGGCGTTCGGACTGGCTATCCCATCCCCGTGGCGTTCGCGCTCACGGCCGCGATGGTCGGCTCCGGGCTCGCTCTCGGCGGTGATCCCGCCTACGCGACCTACCGACGGATCGCCAGCTTCTGGATCGCCGTCCCGTTCGTTTCGGCGGCCATCGCCTACGGCACCGCGACTCTGCTTCGACGGGAGGACGTCCCGGAGAGGGTCGGCGTCCCCCTCTTGGGGGCCGTCGTGGGGTTCATCATCGCCAACGTCCGCTTCTCGATTATCCCCGGTCCCACAGCCGGCGAGCAGGGGACGGTCGCGGGCTATCTCTCCCGGCAGCTCGACCGCTCCGGGCCCGCCATCGTCGGCTCGTTCGACGCCTTCATGCTCCTCGTGAGCCTCGCGGCCGGCGGCGTCGCGTTCGTGGGGCTGCGCCGCTCGATGCAGCGCTCGGTCGAGTCGGGCATCCGGCGCTTTCTGGTCGGGCTCGGGGCGATCGTGGCCTTCTCCTCGGGGGGCAGTCAGGTCGGGCTCGCCACGGGCCCGCTCGAACCGCTGTTCGCCGAGTTCGGCGCGTCCGGACTCGTCCTCCTCGCGCTCGGCGGGACCGGCATCCTGCTGGGGGCGTGGATGGGCTCGCCGCGACTCCTCCAAGCGGTCTCACGGGAGTACTCCCAGCTGGGGGTGCGCCGGTCGATCGCGGCGCTGGTCCCGGGGTTCATCGTCGCACAGGTGGCCATCGCGCTCGGCATCCCGATCTCCTTTAACAACATCATCATCTCCAGCGTGATCGGCAGCGGGCTCGTCGTCGGCTCGGCGGGCGTCTCCGGCCGGAAGATCGGCGTTACCGTCGCCGCGTGGCTCGCCACGCTCGTCGGCGCGAGCGCGGTCGCCTTCGGGCTCTATACGGCGCTGTCGGCGGCAGTCGGCGGGGCGTGAGCCGACCGGTTGGGACAGGGGCGGTCGCGGCAACCCCCCTCGAATTCGGCAGTCGCGGGCGCTCAGACCAGCCCGAGCGCACCCATCGCGCCGTAGAGCAGGTCGCCGTAGACCAGCGCGACGCACAGGCCGAGAAAGAGCGGAACGAGAAAGGGGAGGCCGGGCGTGATCCACACTACCTCGCGCTCGACGAGCAGGTCGAGGCCCGCGCGCAGGCCGGCCGGCGTCGCCCCGTACGCGCCGTCGGCGTCCTTCAGGAAAGCCGCCGCGCCCCACGGGTCCATGGACTCGCCCGCCGGGTTCGGATCGCCCGTGTGCGCTTCCACGCCGGCGGTGCCGTGGGTCGCCGTTTCGGGAACCTCACTCATCGCCGTCCCGGAGCCGCCGTCGGCGATCGCGCCGTCGCCCGGCGAGTGGGGCTCGGCGGGGAGGGTCGCCGGGTCGCGCAGCCGGGGATCGGCCCGCAGCTCGGGAAGGGTCGTGCCGCGCCAGGCGAGGTACATCCGGAGGGCGTCGAGGGCGAGTCCACGCTCCAGCCCGTTCGCACCGGCGAGCAGGCGGCCGTGGACGCGGGGGATCCGCTCGACCGACACGGGCCGGCCGACGGCCATCCACGGCGAGAGGTGGCCCCCGAGCGCGTTGCGCGCGGCGAGGAGTGGGGGATAGGCCGCGCCGAGCAGCGCCGCGTTCGTCAGGATCGTGAGCGAGAACAAGCCGGTCCCGACTACCAGCGGAAGCGCCGTCGGTGGCTGGGTCGGCAGCGCGTAGGTCGGCGTCGTCGGCACGAGGAGCGCGAGGACGAACAGGGCCTTCGCGTCCGCACCGCCGAACCCGCCCAGCCGCCAGAACAGGTAGGAAAGCGGGGCGACAACGCCGAGGCTGAGCGCCACGCGGACGAGAAAGAGCCGACGCTCGACGGCGAACCCCTGCCACGCGCTCCACGCCTCGATCGCGAGCAGGAGAACTCCAAGGGCGGCGAGGGGGACCCACGCATGGTTGGGCACCCGCCGGGTTCGGAGGTCGCGCCACGCGGCCCACGCGAAGACCGGAACCGCGAGCAGGCGCAGCAGGTCGACGGGCGCGTTCACACCCACAGCGACGGGCCTACCGGCATGAATCTTCGGTCGTCGGCGTGAAAGAATCGAGGAGACCGGATCCGATCGCGGGGCAGAGCAGTCATCACTGCGGTGTGGCGCGGACGCGGTGTGTCGTCGAGCGGCCGCGGGGACGGTAGCGCCAGCGGTCGCACCGCGAGCTCCCTCTTCACTCCGTTCAGTCGTCCGCTCGCGGGTCTTTTTAGTTCAGGTTTTTACAGGGGGTTCGGCGGAGCTTCGCTCCGGCGGCGCTCGCTCCGCCGAACCCCCTGTAGAAAGTGGGGCTTCTAGATAACGCGGTTCTGGAGGTAGTCCAGATGCTTGGCGTTGTAGACGATCTGGAGTTCGTCGTCGGCGGGGCTGCCGATGCAGGTCAGTCGGACGTTCTTGTCCTCGACCTCCTCGTCGGAGAGGATCTGCTGCATGTCCATGTCGATCTCTCCCTGCTTGACGATGGCCGCGCAGTTCGCACAGGCCCCGGCCCGACAGGAAAAGGGCCAGTCGTAGCCCTGTGCCTCGGCGGCTTCGAGGATGTACTCGCTCTCGTTGACGTCGAGCGAGCCGTAGTCTTCCTCGCCGAGGTCGGCGTCCTCGGCCTTCTCGAAGAGGTCGTCGTCGTCGATCTCCCAGCCGTGGTCGTCGAACACCTCGTAGTTGACGTATTCTACCGTGGGCATCACCGCTCGTTCGGCCCCCGGACTGTTAGACTTTGCTGTTTCGAGAGCCGCCCGGAAGGGGAAGCAGGATGGGGGACGCCACGATGGCGTGCTCGGCCCGTGGCCCGGCGATTCGGGCCACGGGACCCTCGCGGCTCATACTGTCGGACGGAAACACGCGAATATCGACCGGCAGTAAACGCTTGGCGGCGGTTGGATGTTCCGGCCGCGTCTGCGAAACGATTCTGTCCGACAGTATCAGAAGACGGGGACGAACCGGAAGAGCAGGTAGGCGGCGACCGTCGCCAGCGCCGGAACGAGGTTCTGGAGGACGATCACGCGGGCGGTGGTCCCCGGCTCGAAGAGGTCGGCGGCGGCCGGGAGGTCCTCGGACGCCTCGTCGCCGATGGGCTCCGGGCGGGCGTCCGGATCGGGGGTGCCGCCGCGGCCGCCGACCGTAGGAACCTCGCGGTCCCCGCCGGCGGCGGGGTCCGTGTCGGCGGCGAGCGCGCCCACCGAGACCTCGGGGGTTTCGCCGGCGACGGTCTCCGAGAGGGTCGTCGTCCGCGTCGCGCGGCCCCACCCGAGCCCGACGATCGACATGGTGGCGACGATGACGAAGCTCGCGGGCACCCCGAGCGCCGAAAGGATGGTAATGATGGTGGCGCTCACGACGGCAACCACGAGCGCCGCCAAGAGCGGCATCTCGGTGAGGTCGTTGCCCACGGTATCGAGCGTGCGCCGCGCGATCGTGAACGCCCCGAGCCCGATCGCGCCCGCGCCGAGCAGGATCCCCTGATTCAGGGTGATCGAGCCGTTGCCCACCAGCGGCGCGACCGCGTTAGCGACGTTCGACGCGCCCGCCGAGAACGCCATGTAGCAGGCGATCCCCACCACGAGCCCCGTCCCGACGAACTCCCGGCGGGTGGTGTTCGGCCCGAGTGTCGGCCGCGGAACCGTCCCGGAACGGTCGAGCGCGAGCAGCGATCCTTCCGTCTGGGTGACGGCGAAGGACTCGACCAGCCGGGGGTAGAAATACCGGCCGATCACGCCGCTGACCCAGAACGCCACCACCGGGGAGACGACCCACCACGAGACGATGGCGAGCATCTCGCCCTCGTTCAGCTGACCGGCGGCGAGCCCGAGGCCCGCGATGGCCCCGACGGCGGTCATCGAGGTCGAGGCGGGCACGCCGACGACGTTCGAGAGAAACAGGGCGAAGCCGATGAAAAACAGCACCGCGATCGAGACCGCCGGCGTGAACAGTTCCTGCGGAACGATCCCCGTGCTGAGGGTGGTGACGACGTTCCGGCCGACGGTCCAGCTCCCGAGCAACACGAAGACGCTCATCAGCGCGGCGGCGGCGAGCTTCGAGAGCGCGTTCGAGCCGACCGCCGGCCCGAACGCGACGCCCGTGCTCGAGCCGCCGATGTTGAAGCCGACGAAGACCGCGACGACGAGCCCGACGAGCAGGAGGGGAGAGACCATTGCCGGGAAAAGAGGCGACGCGGACATAGTTCTTTCCGTACTACTGGTACGTTATCAGTGAGTTACGAAACGTATCGACCGGCGAAGCCCCCGCTCCGTTCGGCCGTGAACCGACCGGCATAGTGGAGAAGGACCGACCATCGGGGCCGCCAGCCGGTCGACGGATTTAGGCGGGCGTCGTCCGAGGAGCGGACGTGTCCACCGAGTTCGAGGTCGTGCCCGCCGTCGACGTACAGGACGGGCAGGCCGTCCAGCTGGTCGGCGGCGAGCGCGGTAGCGAGACGGAGCACGGCGATCCCGTCCGGGCGGCCGAGCGGTGGATCGAAGCGGGCGCGCGGACGCTCCACCTAGTCGACCTCGACGGCGCGTTCGAGGGCGAGCGACACAACGCCGCGGCCATCGAGCGGATCGTCGGCGTGGCCGAGGCGGCCGGCGTCGCGGTACACCTCGGCGGCGGCATCCGCACCGCCGAGGACGCCATCGATCTCCTAAGACGGGGCGTCGATCGCGTGATCGTCGGCACGGCGGCGGTCGAAGACCCCGCAATCGTCGCGGAGATCGGCGACGCCCACCCGGGGAGCGTGATGGTGAGCCTCGACGCGAAGGGTGGCGAGGTCGTCGTCGCCGGCTGGACCGAAGGCACGGGGCTGGATCCCGCCGCGGCCGCGGCGCGCTACGAGGAGCTAGGTGCGGGCGCGATCCTGTTTACCGACGTCGACGTCGAGGGACGCTTGGAGGGGGTCCAGACCGACCGCGTGCGTCGGGTCGTGGAGGAGGTCTCGATCCCGGTGGTGGCGAGCGGTGGCGTGGCGACCCTCGACGACATTCGCACACTCCGCGCAGCGGGTACGAGCGCCGTAGTGGTGGGCAGCGCGCTCTACGAGGGACGGTTCACGCTCGAAGCGGCGATCGACGCTGCTCGATGAGGGCGCTCAGTCGTCTCCGTCCTCGCTCCCGTCGTCTTTCGCGTCCTCTTTCGCTTCCGCTCTGGCCTCCTTCGCGTCCTCCCTGGCTTCGTTCGCTCGCTTCCGCGCCTTCTCCCTGGCTTTCTCCGCCCGCTCGTTCGCTTCCTGTTCTACGTCCGAAGGATCTCCCTCGCTGTCCGCGCTCCCGGTGGCGTCGGTCGGCGTTGCCGTCGCGGTCGCCGTCGTCGGTGCCCGTGTTTCGGTCGGCATGGGCGTCGGAGTCGCCGTCGTCGTTTCGGTCGGAGTCACGGTTTCGGTTGCGGTCGCCGTCGTCGGTTCGGTCGGCGGCGTCGTGGTTGCAGTTGGCGTCGCCGTCTCGGTTGGCGTAGGCGTGGACATCTCGACCGTCGTTGCGGTCGCCGTCTCGGTCGGTGTCGCCGTCTCGGTCGGTGTGGTGGTGGGCGTCTCGACTGCCGTCTCGGTCGGTGTCACGGCCGTGGGTGTCGGCGTCACCGTCTCGGTCGGTATCGCCGTGGGAGTCGCCGTCGCGGTCGTGGTCCGGGTGGGCGGCGTTTCGATGGACGTCGGGGCTGCCGTCGTGGCGTCCTCGGTGAGCGACAGCGAGCCGTCGTCAACCGGGACGCTGGCGGCCCCGCCTGCCGGTCCCGCGCCCCGTACACCGGACGTGCCGAGATACGCCGCGACGAAGTAGCCGGCCCCCGAGAGCAGGACGACGATCACGAGCAGCCCCACGACCGGGGCCAGCCACCGCTCGATCGACGACAGCTCGCCCGAGTCGGTCGGTCCCGTGGACTGATTGGATCGGCTCACGATTGAGTTTCCCGTCTACGCTCGGCCGACATGTAGGTCTTGTTGCCCGAGACGCGACCCGCGTTCGGGGCTACGAAGCGGTGCGGGAGCGCGAGAAGCGAGGGCCGGTAGCCGAGAACGTGGGGAGGCAAGCGCAACCCCCTTGTACGCACGCTCGCTGTATGGGACCATGACGACGCGGAGCGCGACACGGATGCGGGAGACGAGCGAGACGGCGGTCGAAATCTCGCTGACCGTCGACGGAAACGGTGACGCGACCGCGGAGACGGGCGTCGGCTTCTTCGATCACATGCTCGATTCGTTCGCCGAACACGGCCTATTCGACCTCGACGTGGCCTGCGAGGGCGACCTCGCGGTCGACGACCACCACACCGTCGAGGACGTCGCCATCGCGCTCGGGAAGACGTTCGACGGGGCGCTCGGCGACCGTGCGGGCATCCGTCGGTTCGCCGATCGGCGCGTACCGCTCGACGAGGCCGTCGCGGGCGTCGTGGTCGACGTCTCCGGGCGACCGCTTTTTCAGTTCGACGGCGCGTTCTCACAAGAGGCGGTAGGCGGGTTTTCGAGCGCGATGGCCCCCCACTTCCTGCGCTCGCTCGCGGTCAACGCCGGGCTGACGCTGCACGCCGACGTCCGGGGCGAGAACGCCCACCACGAGATCGAGGCGCTATTTAAAGCCACGGCGCGCGCGCTCGACGACGCCACCCGGCTCGACGAGCGCCGCGCGGACGCGCCGAGTACGAAGGGCGAACTCTGAGCGCGCTCCGCGAACGAGGACGAAGGTCTATACGTCCCGTTCGTCTCGTTCGAACGAAGCGGGGAACACATGTCGTACTCGGATCACATCACCTACGCGGAAAACGAGCTGCGGCGCCGGCGCATCCGCGCCGACAACGACGCCGACGGAGGGATCGTCCTCGTCGGCGAGGAGACGGCCCGGCGCGGCGAGCACCGCCCCGGACTGTCGAACACGAACGGTGAGCGCTGAAATCGCCGTGACGGGGGACGTGATGTTCGACGAGATCATGGGGAAGTTCGCGGGCAGCCCGGGCCAGCAGGCGGTCGTCCGGCTGCTGCTCGAACGGGGCTTCTCGGTGAACGGGGCGGGCCGGGTCGTCTCGGGCGGCATCGAGATCCCCGACACGCAGGTCGCCAGCGAGGTCGGCGTCGACCGACGGGTGGTCGACGCGACGACCGAAACCGTCCTCGAAGACGAGGAGCTCCGGCGCATCTTCCGGAATATCTCGGCGGTCCCGAGCCTGATGGACCTCGCGCCGGTGCTCGATCTCTCGGTGCTCACCGTCGAGGTTTCGGCAGCCGACGAGACGGGAATCGTCGCCGCCGTGGCGGGCGCGGTCGCCGACCACGACGTCCCGATCCGCCAGCTGCTCACCGACGACCCGGAGTTCTCCGCGGCCCCCCGGCTGTACCTCGTCACCGATGTGGCGCTGCCGGGCGCGCTGCTGACCGAGCTCCGCGACATGGCGTTCGTCCGGCGGATCGAACTGGAGTGAACCGGCCACGCCGCACGAGCTATGTGTGAGTGCCGTGCGTCGTGTACGCGAGCGTCGTCAGCATCGCCATGGCGCTCGAAGCGGTAGCCGAGGAACACGGCCCGTGCCGGGGCCGCAGTGACGGCGGGCAGCGCTCTCGGGCCGTGTCCTCTTTCGGGCCGGGACTCGTCCCGCTCGCCGCGACCGTCGCGCGGTCTCGGCCGGCCACTCGACGCTCGTCGTCGCTCTCGCCTTCTTTCTGCCGGACCTCTCGATGGGCGGCTACCTCCTGGGTCCCGTTCGAGGGAGTCGCGCGTACGGCCTCAGCCACGCGTCTCCCTTCCCGGTGGCCGTTCTCGCGGTCGGGCTTCGGTGGGGTCCCGCCTGTGATGGACGGCCTCGTCCGGCTCGCACACGCCGGTTTCGACCGCGCGCTCGGTGACGGCCACCGACCCGACCGGGTCCGCCGAAACCCATCTCGGCTGCGTCCGGGCTACCTCACCCGGACGTACGGGGGGTCGTCGACGGGTTCGACCACGCGGACGCGACCCGTGTCGCCGGTGGACGCCTTCGACACGGAGACGTACGTCAGTCCCGCCGGCCCCTGCCATGTCCGGAAGCCCTTCGCCGCGGACTCGACGCAGAACGACGCGAGGGCGTCGCCGACCAGCCGCCGGTTCACCGCGAGCACGAGCGAGATGCCGTCGACGCTCAGGACGTTCGCGTCCGCCCAGTAGAACAGCTGTCGCACCTCCTCGGCGGTGACGAGGTGGAGCAGTGGCGAGAGCTCGAGCACCGCGAGCGTCGGCTGGCCGGCGAGTCGCCCGACCAGCGTCCGGATCGATTCCTGGATCCCGCCCTCGACCGCCTGGACGAGGTGGTTCGCCTCGGGCAGCGACACCGCGGGGTCGAGCGTCTCCGCACCGCGGGTCACGGTGTCGATGAGGTACAGCGAGTCGCGCTCCATCAGCTCCCGGACGGGCACGGCCTGGGCGGCAAGCAGGTCGTTCGCCCGGCCGAGGGCGGTGCCGAGCGCCGTGATGAGCACGACGGTGCCGCCGTGCTCGACGGTGCGGGCACAGAGCGCCGCGGTGAACGGCCAGTGCTCGGCGGCACCGTCGTACTCGAAGACGGTGGTGCGGTCGCGGGCGACCCCGCCGGCGAGCGCGTCGAAGCCCTCGACGCCGGTCGGGAGTCCCGGACTGGCGGCGTCGCGGTTACGGGTGCGGCTCACGACGCGTGCGCCGCCCTCCGTGTGCGCGAGCCGGTGTTCGCGCGTGTCGTGGGCGATTCCGCTGAGCTTCTGCACCCGAAGGAACGTGTGGTAGTCGCCGTCGACCGCCGCCTGCCAGAGGGCGAGGACGCCGTCGGCCGCGACGGCGAGCGCGTCGGCGGTGGCCTCGCGCGGGCGACCCGGCGGCACGTGGGCGACGCTGCCGTCGCGCGCGACGTCTCGCGGACCGCCGTGCCGTGTGGCGACGTGGCCGGCCGCGGTGGCGACACAGGTCGTACCGTCGGCTTCGAGGCGACCGAGGAGGTCGAGGAGCGCCCGCTGGCCCGCCACGGGGTCGACGAGCCGTGCGAGGGCGGTGGCACTGTCGACGACGGCCCGCTCGAACGGGCCCCGAGAAGCGACGTTCGCGGCGAACTCGTCCGGCGTGACCGACTCGTTCGAGTCGCTCCCCGCGAGCGCGAGCGTCCCGTCCTCGCCCGCGGCGACGGTGATCACCGTCGCGTCGTCGTGCGCCGGGGCGCTCGCTCGGCCCACGGTCGTCACCCACAGCCGGTCCGCTCCGCGCGTGTCGGCACCAGCCCGGAGGAAGCCCGCGGCGAGGCGGCTCTTGCCGGTGCCGGGGCCGCCGCGCAGCAGCAGCGTCGACCCCTCCGGAACGCCGCCACCGAGCAGCGCGTCGAAGGCCGGGTCGCCGGTCGTGAGGGGCATGGTAGCGGTATGCGTCGTCAATGGTTTATACCTACCCCCGCGCCCCGCGAAACGCGTTTACCGGCGGCCGCCCGACCGGCGACATGGCCGCGGAGCGCTACCGCACCCTCGCGGGGCCCGGCGAGGCCGCCTTCGAGGTGCGGGACTCTCGGTTCCTCGGCCACGCGCGGCCCGTCGAGTCGGTCGCGGCGGCCGAGGCGTTCGTCGAGCGCGTCCGCGAGGCCCATCCGGACGCGACCCACAACGTGTCCGCCTACCGCGTCCGGGTCGGGGGGAACGGCGACGGGAGTAGTGGGCTGCTCCGGGAGTACGCGAGCGACGACGGCGAGCCCGGCGGCTCGGCGGGTAAACCAGCCTTGAACGTCCTGCAGGGGGAGAGCATCGAGAACGTCGCCTGCGTCGTGACGCGGCACTACGGCGGACGGACCTCGGCGTCGGCGGGCTGGCTCGCGCCTACGGCCGCGCGGTGAGGGCGGTCGTCGAGGACGCCGGCACGGTCGAGGAACGATGCCACGAGCGCCTCCACATCGAGAACGAGTACGACGACTCGGGGACAGTAAGGGGAATCCTCGAGAGCGCGGGCGTCGCGTTCGAGGCGACCTACGAGGAGCGGGTCGCCTTCGACGTGCGCGTCCCGGCCGCTGAGAGCGAGGCGCTCACAGAGCGGCTGCTGAGTGCGACGAGCGGCCGGGTCGAGATCGACACCGGCTCCGTGGGAGCCGATGACGGGGCCGGGTGACCGGGCGGCCGAACCACGGGCGCACGGCCGGGCAGCCTCGTGTCGTCTCGTGAGCACGCCGGAGGCCGATCGAGCGCTCCACAACCGAACGGTGGTCCGGTTCGAGCGGAGGTTTTTCGAGCCGAGTCTGACCGTCGGCCGGCAGTGTCCATTCGAAACGGGCGGGTTCGATCGCGCTCGAACGACCGGCGTCGGCACTCGGGGTCGAGGGGCGACTCGCCGGGGCGATCGAGAGACCCGCGGCCCATCTATTCGGTGTGGAACGCGCGGTCGCCGGCGTCGCCCAGTCCGGGGACGATGAAGCCGTCGTCGTCGAGGCGGTCGTCGACGCTCACGGTGAGCAGGTCCGCCTCGGGGAACGCCTCCTCGATCCGGAGGAGGCCGGACGGGGCGCTCACCGCCGAGAGCACGAAGAGGTGCTCGGGGTCGGGAGTCCCCTCCAGAACGCGTTCGAGGACGGCACACATCGTGCTTCCGGTGGCGAGCATCGGATCGGCGACGATCACCGTATCGGTCGGTCGGAGATCGGGCAGCTTCACGTAGTCGACCGAAATGGGGAACGCTCCCTCGGCGTCCATGCCCGCGGCCTCGTCGCGCCCAGCCGAGATGACGCCCTGCTTGGCGTGCGGGAACGCCTTGAGGAGCCCCTCGACGAAAGGGGTCGCCGCCCGGAGGACGGTGACGATGACGACGTCCTCCAAACCCGTGACACGCTCGCCGGTGGTCTCGGCCAGCGGCGTCTCGACGGCGACGTACTCGGTCTCCATCGCGCCGTCGATGATCTCGTAGCCACAGATGCGGCCCAGCTTGACGAGCCCCTTGCGGAAGGCGACCTGTTCGGTTTCGACGCTCCGCAGCCGCGAGAGGGTGTCCCGGGCGAGCGCGTGGGTCACGAGCGAGCCGTGCTCGCGCTCCTCGATGGTCATGCACGTCACGCCACGCCGGGGCGGGATAAGTGGCCGGCCGGTCGAGGGCCGGAAGCCGCCCGTCGGGGACCGACCGAGACCGGCCGCTCCCTCACCGGAGGGTCACGAGGTAGGTGACGGTCGCGATGACGACCGCGAGCAGCGCGACCGAGCCCCACGAGAACGCGAGCACGCCGACGAAGTCGAGCCCCCGGACGATGCCGGCCGCGAACGCCGCCGAGAGCAGCAGATCGAGCGCGAGGAGCACGCGGATGTCGCCCTGCGAGGCCATCAAACGCGATTCGCGGGCGCGGCGGGTAGCTCTTTCGCCGGTCGCCGTCCTCGGGCACGGCTCGCCGATCGGACGGTAAGCGATCCGGCCGTGGTGGACGTGCCGACGGCGGCCACCTACCACCGGCTCTCGGACAACGCGCCCGGCGCTGCGCGGCGAGGTGCCCGTCGAGGCGCGTCTGTGCCGGCCGTTCGACGCCGTACTGCTCGGAGTCGCCCTGATAGCGCTGCTCTCCGTGCCGCTTTTGCTGCCGTAGCACCAGAGAGCTATGCGCGAGGCCCGCGTCGCGCGGTTCGTCCGAGCGACGCCCGTGGTCGTCGAGCGCGCGCTGACGCCCGCGGCCGTCGTCGAGTACGAGGGGAGTTTCGACGTGCGCGACGTGACCGAGACCGACGACGTGACGCTGGTGACCGCCGGAGCGCGCGGGCTCGAACTCCAGTATGCCTTCGAGACACGCGAGGACGGCCTCCGCTACGTCCAGTGCGAGGGCGGCCCGCTCGACGCCCTGGAGACGACGCTCACCTACACGGCCGAGGACGAGGGAACCCGGGTGACGATGGCCTCGACCGTGAGCGCGGGCCTCCCCCTCCCGGTGCTCACCGATCGTGCCGCCGCCTGGAAGCGTCGTGGCGAGCTCCGGCGGGCGCTCTCGCGGCTGGCCGAGGACGTGGCGTGACGGGGCCACCATCCGCCCGCGAGCGGCCGGGACACCCGTCGACCGCGGTCGTGTGCCCCGACGACGGTCGTGCACCGCTCGCGCACACTGGCGGTCGAGTTTAGCCGGCGCAGCGCCGAGCCCCGGGAAGCCATGGGTGTGCTTGGCACGATATCGGAGGTCCTCGAGGCCTCGACGGAGTCAGCGAACCGCGGCGGCGGGACGGGCGACGACTCGAAGGGAGCCTACTGGTGTCACGACTGCTCGGAGCGGATCAGGGACGTCGACGTCGAGGGCGAAGGACCCCCGGACTGTTCGAACTGCGGCGAGCCGATGGAGTTCGAGCGCTCGGCCGCCTCGACCGGGTGTGCGTGCTGAGTCCGACGGCGGACACCACAGGCCGACGAGCACCGACAGGGTAGTCGTCGACGTTCGGCGGGACCGGTTCGCACGCCAGCGTCGCTTAAGTGGCCCGGCGTCGTGTGGTGGCACATGACGCTCGTAGAGCGCATCCGGTCGTACCGCGAGTGGCTCGAACGCTGGCTCCACGGGCTCTACCACGGCATGATCGAGGGGCCGGCGTTCGAGCTGATCGAGAAGGAGGCCGAGGACGTCGACGACGTGTTCATGCTCGCCTGCTTCGCCGACGCGTTCGGTGTTCCGAGCCCCGTCTCCTACTACACCGCCGAACTCCTCCCCTACCTCGCCGAGGAGTTCGAGGCGTGGGAGCGCCGGCTCTGGGACCGCGGCTCGATGCTCGAACGCAAGGGCCAGCAGTACCACTTTTGAACCGCCGCTATGGAACGATTCGTCTTCTTCGGCGGCAAGGGCGGCGTCGGCAAGACCACGGTTTCGAGCGCCTACGCGGTGACCTGCGCCGACGCGGGCCTCGAAACGCTGGTGGTCTCGACCGACCCGGCTCACAGCACCGCGGACGTGTTCGACCAGCCCTTCGGCGACTCCCCACGACCCGTGGAGGGCTACGACGGGCTCTCCGCGATGGAGATCGATCCCGACGAGGCGGTCGAGACCCACCTCCAGGAGACCAGACGCGCGCTCGCCGATCAGGTCAGCGCGGCGATGGTCAACGAGATCGACCGCCAGATCGAGCTCGCCCACCGGACGCCGGGGGCCTACGAGGCCGCGCTGTTCGACCGCTTCGTCGACGTCATGCGGAACGCGGAGGCGTACGACCGCGTGGTCTTCGACACCGCGCCGACGGGGGGATCGCTCCGGCTGCTCTCGCTGCCGGAGTACCTCGGAGGCTGGATCGACCGGCTGATCGACAAGCGCGCCACGAGCATCGACCTGTTCGAACGCGCGGCCGTCGGCGACCGCGAGGCCCGCCGAAAGGCGGCCGAGGACCCGATCATCGCCCGGCTGGAGGAGCGCCGCGAGCGGTTCGCGTTCGCCGGCCGGGTGCTCAGCGAGGAGGCCGCGTTCTTCCTCGTCCTCAACCCCGACGAGCTCTCGATCCGGGAGAGTTCGCGCACGGTCGCCGACCTCGCCGAGCACGACCTCTCGGTTCGCGGGCTCGTCGTCAACCGGTTGACACCGGAGCCGGACGACGACGACCGGGGTCGCGGCGGGCGCTACCTCCGGGAGCGGCGCGCGACCGAGCGCGAGCGCGTCGCGCAGGTTCGCGATGAGTTCGCCCAACCGATCGTCGCGGCGATCGAGACCCGCATCGAGGAGGTGAGGGGCGACCTCCTCGCCGAAGTCGCCGCCGAGCTCGACGTCGCGGTCGCGCCCGGCGCCACGAGCACCCGAACCTCCCGGTAGTCGCTCGGTCGTTGCTGCCGGTCGCGCTCGGACCCGTCTCCTCCGGCCGCTCTCGACCCTGCCCCTGCCGGTCGCTCCCACCCCGCTCTCGCCGGCTCGCCCCGTCGTCCGTACTCATCCTGCCCTGCGGGACGCCGTCGCGTCCGCGGGTCGTTCCGGCGGGTTCGACCAGGGGTCTCGATCACCGCGGCCGTTCGCGCCGGAACGGGCGCGCCGGGAGGAATACTTAAGTGGACGTTCCCCGTTCCCTGCCTTGAGGTAACACAGCATGGTACAGATTGCCGTACTGGTCGTCGCCGCGCTCGTCGCGTTCACGGCGGGATATCTCACGTATTCACGGTATCTCGCGCAGTTCGTCGAACTCGACGAGGAGGCCGAGACGCCGGCTCACAAGTACGAGGACGGACAGGAGTACGTCCCTTCACAGCGGTCCGTCCTCCTGGGACACCACTATTCGAGCATCGCGGGCGGCGCGCCGATCGTCGGCCCGATCACGGCGGGTGCGGCGTTCGGGTGGCTCCCGGCGATCGCGTGGATCGTGGTCGGGAACCCGCTGATGGGTGCGGTCCACGACTTCATGTCGCTCTCGGCGAGCGTCCGCCACGAGGGCAAGTCGATCGGCTACATCGTCGGCGAGTACGTCGGCGATCGGGGCAAGGACATGCTGCTGTGGTTCGCCTTCCTCACCATCATCCTCGTCGTCGCGGTGTTCGCGCTGGTCGTCGCCGTCGTCTTCGACGCGTTCCCGGCGGCGGCGACGGCGAGCACGATCTACATCGCCCTCGCGCTGGTGTTCGGGGTGTACCTCTACCAGCTGGGTCTTCCGTTTCTGCCCGGGGCCGTCGCGTTCGTCACGATGGTGTTCGGGGGCGTGTGGGTCGGGCTCGAGTTCCCCATCGCGCTCGTTGGAACCGAGGAGGTGGCCGCCGACACGATCGTCCTGTTGGGCGACGCGGCGGCGTGGGACTGGCTGCCGCTCGCGGGGGCTCAGAACGCCAACATCGCCGCGTGGGTGCCGGTCGTCGCCGTCTACGCGTTCGTCGCCAGCGTGCTCCCGGTGTGGGTGCTGCTCCAGCCGCGTGACTTCCTCACCTCCAGCCTGCTGTACGTGGGCGTCGGCGGCATGCTGCTCGGCGTCCTCGTGGCGACCGGGCTGTCGCTGTTCGGCGGGGGCTTCTCCGTCACCTACGAGGGCACCACCTACACCAGCCTGACGACCAACCTCCCGGCGTTCAAGGGGTTCACCAGCGCGCTCGGGCCGATCTTCCCGTTCCTGTTCGTCACCATCGCGTGTGGGACCATCAGCGGCTTCCACTCGCTGGTCTCCTCGGGCACCTCGGCCAAGCAGCTCGACAACGAAACCGACGCGCGCGCCATCGGCTACGGCGCGATGCTCGGCGAGGGGCTGCTCGCCACGACGGCCGTCGCCGCGCTCGCCATCGTCGCCACGACGGACTTCGGGAGCGGGCTCGCGGGCGCGCTCGCCAACTTCCCGATCGGTGGCGCGATCATGCTCGGTGCCGGCTTCGGGATTCCCACCGCCGCCGGCGCGACGTTCATCGGCCTCGTGTTCGTCAGCTTCCTGCTGACGAGCACCGACACCGCGGTTCGGCTGGGCCGGTATATGCTCGAAGAGATCGTCGGGACGCCCGAGACCCGCACACAGGAGGCCGCGACGAACCGCTACGTCAACGCCGGCGTCCTCCAAGCGCTCCCGGCGTACCTGCTCGTCGGCAGCGGCACGTGGGCGAGCCTCTGGCCGCTCTTTGGCGGCGCGAACCAGACGCTCGCGGCGCTGGCGCTGTTGGCCGCGACGCTGTGGCTCGCCAACTGGGACGACAGCAAACAGCTGCTCTCGACGGGCGCCCCGATGGCGCTGATGCTCGTCGTGACCATCACGGCGCTTCTGTGGATCGGGCTCTACCGCGCGCCGACGGAGCTGCTCGCCGCGAGCGGCTTCGCCGCGCAGCTTTCCTTCGCCATCCAGTCGCTCATCTCGTTGACCCTCACCGGACTGGCAGTGTCGCTCGCGTGGATGGGCTACAGGAACATCAACGAGGTACGGGACGGCTACACCGGCGCACCGGCCGACGACTAGGGCACCACTCCCCTCCGCCCCTACCGTCTCCGCCGCTCGCGGAACACGCCGGCGTGGACGGCGGAAAACGGGTGGGCGACGATACGGACTACCGTCCCAGTACGCCGAGCAGCCGGTCGATGAGCCCCGGCTGCTCGCCATCGGTGTCGGCCCACGGCGCGAACGCGCGCCACACGTCGGCCCCCTCGCTGGCGACGTGTGCCTCCCGTCCGGGCGCGACGACGACGAGGTTCACCTCGTAGTGGCCGTAGTAGCCGTACTTCAGCAGCGTCCGGTCGGAGAAGTCCGCGACGAACGCACGCACCTCGTCGGGAATCGCGGGCACGACGAGCGCGAACGTGAACTCGGTGCCGAAGTGCTCCTCGTCGGCCACGATCCACTCGTCGGCGAGGTCGTGGGCGAGCGCGACGAGACGCTCCAGCTCGGCGACGGTCACCGAACCGACCCGCCGGACGAACAGGTGCTCGGCGGAGTCGTGGCGGGCATACGAGAGCGCGGGATGGAGGAACTGCTTGTGGCTGGTCATCGAGAGCTGTCCGTAGAGGGGAAAGACCTCCCCGCGGACTCGGTAGTCCTTTTCGAGGTCGTAGTTGGACAGCAGCCGGTCGCTCACCCGGTCGACGTACTCGTCGTCCCAGTGGGGGACGTCCGGTGGGGCCCCCTCGCCGGCTCCGCGGCCGCCGTCGATCACGGGGCCGGTGCCGGGGTCGTCGGCGACGCCGGCCGGTTCGTCCGCGTCGGTCATCCCTCGGCGGCGTCGCCGGGGCGGCCGGCCCCGGGTCCGGGCCTCGCGCCCGGCTCGCTCCCGCAGCGATCGACGGCGGTGCGCCCGCTGTCGACGCTCCCCGATCGCCGCCGGCACTCCGGGCGACCGTCGGTCGGTTCGACGGCAGCGGTCACGCGGTGGCTCATGGCCGCCCCGAGGGTGGGGAGGGCCAAAAGCGCGCGGTCGATCCCGGGACGGTCCGGCCCCCTCCATACAGCACACGCCGACCGGCCGACGCGAGCGATTTCGACCCGGAGCGCGGGAGAACGCTTAAGCGGCTGCCCCTCCGATCGGGAGGTGAGTCGATACCATGGGTGGCAAGGACACGGAGACCTGTGGCCGGTGTGCGATGAGCTCCGTCACCGGGCTGGCGACCGACGGTCAGAGCGCCGAGGAGCACGCCGAGCGCGACCCGTTCGGCGGGTCGCGGATCGAGCTCCCGGCGGGCGAGCTGCGGACCGTCTCGCCGGGGGCGTGGCTCGCCGGGGCGAAGCGCCGGCTCGACGAGGTCGCGACACGTCTCACGTACGGCCCCTGAGCTGACGTGGTGGCTCCCCGGTCGGTTCGGCAGGTTGACTGGCCGGCCGGTCGGGAGCAGGAGCTTTAGGAGTCGATGAAATAGCGGGTTCCAGCGAATGGAAGGGAGTATCTCGGGGTTCAAACAGCGCGGCGGGTGGAACGCGATCGTCGAACACGGCGAACGGATCACGCGCGCGCTCGTCGAGTGTGGGGCCGGGGGCGAGGCCTTCGAGGAGTGGGACGAGTGGCGGCCGAAGAGCCACGAACGACTGGGCGAGGACGTCAACGAGAAGACCGCCGCACAGGCCACCATCGGGGAGGGCGAGGGCGAGCGCGCAGGGAAGGGACCCGACGAAGACCTCAAGCGAGCGGGCGAGAAGCTCGCCGAATCGGTCGAGGACGGCGAGGACACGACCGAGACGCTCGGCGAGTCCGTCGAGTACGCCGCACGCGCGGCCGACTCCGCCGGCCGGAAGGCCGTCCGTGCCGTCGAGGGGACGGTCTACCGGACGGTGATGACACAGGTCGCGCCCTACTACTTCGACAACGAGCTGGTGAGCGCGAACGTCCAGCGCACGACCCGCGACGCCGATGGACCGGGCTACGTCTTCGAGATCAACATCAACGACGACGACCTGAAAGAGCGGGTTTCCACGCAGCTCGCGGGGTACGACGACGAGATCGACCGCTGGCACGTCAGCACCGCACGCGACGTCGAGACCGCGGCGGTCGCCGAGAGGGCCGAGGTCGCCGACGCCGCGGCCGAGTCGGACGACGACGCGAAGCCGACGACGAACTGACTGGGGACGGCCCGGAAAGAACCTCGCCGCCGACTCCCGCTGCCGGCACGACGGCGCGAGTGTCCGGGATCCTCACTCGGTCGCGGCCTCGGCCTCCGTTCCTTCGGCTCCTTCGCTATCGTCCGCCTCGACGGTCTCGCTCGACGCGCCGTCCGCGGGCATCTCGGGACGGGTCACGCGCGCCTTCATGATTCGGGTGTTCTCGACGGACTCGATGGTGATCCGGACGCCCTCGTAGGTGAGCTCCTCGCCCTCCTCGACGAGCCGACCCGCCCGGTTGAAGACGAAGCCGGCGATGGTCTCGAACTCCTCGCCCTCGGGCAGGTCGATCCCCAGGGCCTCGTTGACCGCGTCGATGTTGACCTCGCCGTGGACGAGCACGGTGTCCTCGTCGACGCGCTCGATGGGCTCTTCCTCGCTGCCCTCCAGGATCTCGCCGACGATCTCCTCGATCATGTCCTCGACGGTGACGATCCCCTCGGTGGTGCCGAACTCGTCGACGACGATGGCGATGTGGAGGCGCTCGGCGCGCATCTCCGCGAGCAGGTCGTCGACGTTCTTCGACTCGGGGACGTGCAGCGTGGGGCGGGTGACGTCCGCGAGCGCGGGCTCGTCGGCCTCACCGTAGCTGCGATCCCGCACGAGATCGCGGATATGGACGATGCCGACGACGTTGTCGAGGCTGCCCTCGTAGACCGGGAGGCGGGCGTGACCGCTCTGGATGCAGGTCTCGATGGCCGTCTCGATCGAGTCGGCAGCGTCGACCGCCGTCACGTCGAGTCGGGGCGTCATCACCTCCTTGGCGATCGTGTTGTTGAACCGGAAGATGCGTTGGAGCATCTCGCGTTCGTCCTCCTCGATGACGCCCTCCCGTTCGCCGGTCTCGATCATGTCTTGGATCTCGTCTCTGGTCACGTAGGAGGTCTCGATCGCCGCCCGCCCGCCGGTGACGCGGTTGACGATCCGGGTGAGGCGATCGAAGGTGACGATCAGGGGCAGGAGGGCGTACTCGGAGAGCTTCAGGGGTCGGGCGACCCGGAGCGCCCACGACTCGGTGTTCTCGACGGCGTAGCTCTTGGGGGCGCTCTCGCCGAACAGGAGCACGAGCGCCGTGATGGCGAGCGTGGCGACGGCGACGGCCTCGCCCTGCCCTAGGTAAAGCGCGAGCAGACCCGTGGCGATCGAGGACATGGCGATGTTGACGATGTTGTTGCCGACGAGGATCGTCACCAGCAGGCGGTGAGGATCGGCCTTCAGCGCCGCGACGATCTCCGCGCCGGGGACCTCCTCGTCGACGAGCGCGTCGATGCGGTGGCGCGCGAGCGAGAACATGGCGATCTCCGAGGACGAAAAGAAAGCCGAGAGCCCGATCAGGACGACGATGGCGAGCACGCCGACCGCGGTGATGGCCCCCTGATCGAGCGCTACGCCGAGGACGTCGACCCGGAGCGGCGGAACGGTGGGGGACGGGAAGCCGTCCGTCGAGGGAAGGGAGGCCATCGAGGAGGCGGCCGGCGGAGCGGGAGCGATCCACCTCGATGGCGGCGAAACGGCCGTCGGGGCGAGAGCGGACGCGAGTGAACCCATCGACGTGCTTTCGTTGTCGTCGGCAGGATTAAACGTTGGCATGGGCCGGGGGATGCTCGACGGGCGTCGGGCGAAGCGCTTTACCCGCGCTCGCCCGAACGAACGAGTATGAGGAACGAGAAACAGATGACGCTGTACCGACTCCAGGCCTGTCCGTTCTGCGAGCGCGTCGTCCGGCGGCTCGACGAGCTCGGCATCGAGTACGACTCCCGGTTCGTCGAGGCGCGCCACTCCGAGCGCGACGCCGTCAAGCGCATCAGCGGCAAGCGGACCGTGCCGGCGCTCATCGATCGGAACACCGGGGTGACGATGTCCGAGAGCGCCAACATCGTCGAGTACCTCGATGGCGCCTACGGGGACGGGACAGCCCCCGCCGGGGCCGGGACCGAGGCCGAGGCCTGAGCCCGATGGTCGACCTCGACTTCGAGGTGGTCGATCTCGGCCCGGCCGACCACCCCACGGAGGGCGAGCAGGCACCCGACTTCACCCGGCCGCTGGTGAACGAGGAGTACTGGAACGACGCCTCGCTGTCGGCCCTGCTCGACCGCGGGCCGGTCGTCCTGGTCTTTCACCCGATGGACGGCGCGTTCCCGTCGACCTACACCTGGAACGAGATCCGCGACCGGGGGTGGAGCGAGTTCTCCCCCACTGTCGTCGGGCTCTCGATCTCGACGCCCTACGAGCACAAGCGGTTCATCGAGGAGCGCGGGATCGACCACGCGCTCTTTGCCGATCCCCGGAACGGCGTCGCGGAGGCCTACGGCATCGTCAACGACCTCGACGGCATGGCCGGCATCGCCGAACCCCGGCCCGCCGCGTTCGTGATCGACGCCGAGGGGACGATCCAGTACGCGTGGGCGGCGACCGAGTGGCCCGAGTTCCCCGACTACGACGCGATCGAGGCGGCCATCGACGCACTGTAGTCCCCCGATAGGACAACGAGCATGACCAACGTCGACGGCGATGGGAACGACGACGTCGATACCGACGCCGACATCAACGTCGATGCCGACGCCGACGCGATCGCACGCGCGGCCGACGCCGTCCGGCGGGGTGACCTCGTGGTCTATCCCACCGAAACCGTCTACGGTCTCGGGGCCGACGCCCTCGATCCCGACGCGGTGGCGCGCGTCTTCGAGCTGAAGGGCCGGGCGCGCGAGAAGCCGCTCTCGCTCGCGGTCCCCGACGTCGCGGCGGCGCTCGCGTACACCGAGCCGAGCCCCCGGGAACGGCGGTTCCTGCGTGCGTTTCTTCCCGGCCCCGTGACCGTCGTCCTCGAAGCACACGAGCAGGTCCCCGGGGTCCTGACGGCCGGGCGCGAACGCGTGGGCATCCGGGTTCCCGACCACCCGCTCGCGCGGGCGCTGCTCCGGCGGGTCGCGCCCCTGACGGCCACGAGCGCGAACCGGAGCGGAAACCCGAGCGCCCGGCGCGTCGCCGAGGTCGATCCCGCGGTTCGCGACGGAAGCACAGTCCTCGACGGCGGCGAGACGTCCGGGAAAGAGAGCACCGTCGTCGACGTCTCGACGGAGACCATCCACCGCCGGGGCGCGCGCGCCGCGGCGGTCGCGGCGTGGCTGGCCGACGAGGAAGGGAGATAACGGCGCCGGACGGTCCGGGAAGCGTGCCGCGCGATCGTCTACCCGAGCCCGAGCACCGATCGCAGCGAGCGCGTCCGAACACCACACTCCTCCCGATACTCGCAGGACTCGCACTTCGAGCGATCGTCGAGGCGGGGCGGCGGGCCGTCGATTGCCTCCACCGTTCTGATCGCGCGGCGATACGCCGCCTTCCGGCGCGTCGTGAGGGGGACTTCACGGATCGCACCGTGGGCCGGATACTCGACGAACGCGCGCTCGATCGGCGTCTCCCGCTCCCACGCGAGCGCCTTCGCGGCCGCGACGGCGTGTACGGTCTGGGGCTGCCAGACGCCCGTCTCCGGGGGCGCGCCCGCCGAGACCAGCGACGGGACGGGCGGATCGAGTTCGAGTATCTTGTGCGCGATCCCGCGACACTCCCGGCCTTCGAGCAGGGCGTCTCGACTACTGGGCTCACACAGGGCCGCCTACTCGTCGGGATCGAGCCGCTCCCCGGCACACGAGAGGGTCGTCCGAAACTGGGTGGGCGTGACGGCGATGGGGGCCGCCGCGAGGTCGTCGCCGTCCAGCAGCGCCGGGTAACGAAAGGCGAGGGCGCGCCGCTCCCGGACTCCTTCCGGCGGCCGACGGTCGTCGTCCCGGCGGCGATAGTAGAGCTTGCGCGGGCAGTAGGTCGCCGTCCGGAGGTCGCTGAACGTGTGCGTCGACACGCCACGGGATGGTCGCGGCTTCGGATAAAAAGCTCAGTACCCGCCGCGTGCGGTCGAATCGAGGTCGTCGGCCCGTGCACACGAATGAGACCGGACCGACGGACGGGACTCACGTCCCCGCCGCATCCGGGGAGAGCCACAACGACTACACCCGAACCCTCGGTAACGGAGGTTCCATGGAGCGTCGACTGCGAAGGTACGCGTGTCCGGGGCTGGCAGCGGTAGCGATCGTCGCCGGAACGCTCGCGACCGGTGTGTTGCCGGCGACACCGCCGTATCAGCTTCTCGCGGGAGCGCTCATCGTAGCGGGGTTCGCGCTCGGATACGCGTGTCTCGGCGTCGGTCGTTCGAGCGAGGCCGGCGATTGAGTCGTTTCCCCGCGTCGTGGGACGATCGCGGCGGGGGACGCTACGCGACGATCCACACGGTCCAGCGGTCGGAGAGCGACGATGGCCTCACCGGTAGCGGCCCCGCCCCTCGATCTCGCGGAGCTGCTCGACGACCGCCGGGTCGCCCGCCGCGGTGTAGGCCGCCTCGAACGCCTCGCACACCGGTTCGGGGTCGTCGGCCGTCCCGAGGACGCTGCCCTCGAAGACGTGCAGATCCATCGCGTAGTCCTCGGTCGCGTCGGTGTAGTACCCCAGCCCGAAGTCGATCAGGAAGACGCGTTCGCCGGGCGCTCCGTCGTCTTCCGCGACCGTTCTACCCCCTCCCGTCTCCGTTTCGGGTGGAGACGATCGGCCGACCCGGACGTTGCGCGTCGTCGGGTCGCCGTGGACGAACCCCGCCCGGTGGAGCGCCGCGAGGTGCCTGGCGACCGTGCGTACCCGCTCCTCGGTGAGCACCTCGCGCAGGTCGGCCCGCCCGACGCGCTCGGTCGTCAGGGTCGCCTCTCGGGCGTCGACGTCGTGGACTACCGGCGTCGGCACGCCAACCCGGCGGGCCTCGCTCGTGAGGCGGGCTTCGGCGACGATCCGCTCGCGCCGCAGACGGGCGTCGAGGTCGGAATGGCGATAGGGCTTCGGGAGCCGTCGCTTCACGACGCGCTCCGGCCCGAGCTCCACGACCGCCTCCGCGCCCCTGATTTCGATCGCGTCCCCGCGTCCGTATTCGTCGGCTGCGCCCTCGCGCTCGTCGGTCGCGTTCCCGCATTCGCGTTTCTCGGTCGCGTCGGCGTGGGAGCGACCTGCGCCCTCCCGCCACGTCACGGCCACCTCGTCGGGCCGGAAGTCCGGACGCACCCGCGAACCGGCGATCGCGACCGTATCGCTCGCCGCGGCCATCTGCGCGCCCAGCACCGCGATCATGCCCGCATTGTCGCGCAGAAAGCGGTCCTCCGGCGCGAAAAAGTCGGCCCCGCGCTCGGCGCACATCGACGCGAGCATCGCCTGGAGCCGACGGTTCTGCCCGACGCCGCCGCCGAGGACGAGCTCGCCGGAGTCGGTCAGCGAGAGCGCGCGCTCGCTCACCTCGGCGAGCATCCCGAAGACGGTCTCCTGGAGCGAAAAGCAGACGTCCTCGACCGGTGTGCCGTCGTCGACGGCCGCCTTCGCGGCGCTCAGTAGCCCCGAGAAGGAGAAATCCATCCCCTTGACGACGTAGGGCAGGTCGACGTACTCGCCCCCTTCCGCCCGCGCCTCGATCCGCGGCCCGCCCGGATGGGACCACCCCAGATGACGGGCGAACTTATCGAGCGCGTTGCCCACCCCGGTGTCCATCGTCTCGCCGAGCACGCGGTAGCGCCCGCCCCGATAGCCGAGGACGTGGGCGTTCGCGCCGCTGGCGTTCAGACAGAGCGGGTCCGCGAATCCGGATCGCTGGCGGCCGATCTCGAGGTGGGCGAGCATGTGGTTCACCCCGACGAGGGGCACATCGAGCGAGCCCGCTAGCGCGCGCGCCGCGGTGCCGGCGATCCGGAGGCAGGGACCCAGTCCCGGCCCGCGCGAGAAGGCGACGGCGTCGATCGAGTCGCTCCCTCGGTCGTCGGTCGCCGGCTCGTCGTCCAGAACCCGCTCGATCACGCGTGGCATGTGCTCGCGCATGTGCTCGGCGGCCTCGCGCGGGTGGAGGCCGCCGCTCGCGGGTCGGTAGGCCTCGGTCTCGATGGTCACCGCGTCGGTCTCGACGTCGTAGAGCGCCGCGCTCGCCGCCCACGCGGTGCCCTCGATGCCGAGCACGCGCATCGTCGGTCCTCCGTGACGGCGTCAGGCCCACTCGGTGTAGCTACACCGCCCGCAGTGGAGCCGGTCGTCGTGATCCCCCAGAAAGGCGTCGCCACACCGGGGACACTGCTCGCGGTCGGTCGTGCCGTCCTCGGCGTAGAGCTCGTGGCGGGCCATCAGGCGGCCTCCCCGTCGGCCTCCTCGGCGCTCCCCCCGTCTTCGGCGGCGATCTTGTTGCGTTCGAGCATGTACTCCTGTTCGACGTCGCGGGCGTACTCGGGGGTCTCGTAGACCTTCGCGTAGCCCATCGTCTTTCGCATCCCGAACTTCGTGTCGAGCCGGTGGACGACGACCTCGCCCGCGTCCTTGTTGAGCGTGGCGGCGAGGCTGTCCCGCACGGAGAGCCGCGAGGGCGTGGTGTCCTCGTGGACGAGCGTGAAGCGCACGTCCGTCCGGTGGAGCATGGGATTGTCCTCTTCTTCGACGACGTCGATGTCCATAGTACCCCGCAGTCGCCCGGAGACGGGCAAAAGGATTTCGAGTCGGGACTCCAGCGCCGTACCGCCTTCGATGCGGCCGTCTCGCTAGCCCCGTCCGCCTTCGAGCACCGCCCATGCCCGGTCGTGATCGCCCTCCATCCGGGAGAGCAGGTCGCGCGCCCGCTCGCGGGTCGTGCGGTCGACCCGGACGTGGACCATCCCCGCGCCGGGCTGGCCGTAGACGACGCTCGCTCCCTCGGGGGCGACCGCCAGCGCCGGTAGAGTCGCTAAATCCTCCTCGCCGTCGACGACGACGACCGTCGATCCGTCCTCCTCGATCGCCGCGGCCAGCGCTGCGAGCAGCTCGACCGTCAGCGTCGCCGACGGGTTGGCGACCTCGATCGTGCGGTCGTAGCCCTTGATCTCGGGTGCGAGCGCCTCGGCGACGGCCTCGCGCTCGGTCAGCCCGTCCACGAGGGCGGCGTCCGGACGTGCGCCTGCGGCCGTGAGGTGGTGGGTCACGACGTCGCCGACGGCGATCAACGGCTCGCCGGCGTCGGCGAGCAGGCCCTCGGTCTCGGTGTGGACGGGTCCGAACGGCTCCTTGAACGCCGAGCGAAGCGCTTCGGGGAGGGTGAGCACGACCGCTGCCCCACCGTCCCCGCCCGCCGTATCGTCGCCGCCCGGACCGCCGGCGTCGCCGTCGTCGACCACCTATCGCACCTTCAGCGCGTAACGGCCGGGCTCGGTGACCTCCATCTCGGCGGCGATCTCGCTCTCTCTGGGGTGGGTGATGATGACGTAGCCCGCCCAGTCCTCGGTGAAGCTGGAGGAGCCACAGTTCGGGCAGGCCTGCTGGTCGGGCGAGTCGAGCACGCGGTAACACTCCCGGCAGACGCGTCTGTCGGCCACGCTCACTCACCCGTCGCGGCTTCGGCCTCCCCGCGCTGCTCGCGGAGCCAGCCGTGCTTTCCGAGCCCCACCTGCTTTGCGGTGAGGCCGATCTTCGAGTCCCGGGGGTTGCGTTCGTCGATGCTCTTGGTGACGATCCGGGCGCGCACCGCGTCGCCCACCCCGAGAGTCTGGTTCGACTCCCGGGAGGCGAGCCGCTGGTTCTCCGCGTCGTGGGCGAGGTACTCGTCCGAGATCTGGGAGACGTGAAGCAGGCCGTCGACGGGCCCGATCCCGACGAACGCTCCGAAGTTGACGATCTCGACGACCTCGCCGTCGACGACCTCTTGCATGTGGGGGTCGAAGGTGACGGCGTCGAACTCGGCCTCGTAGTAGACCGAGCCCTCGTGGCCCCGGCGGCCCGGGAGCACCCGGCCCTCGCCGATGTCGTGAACGTCGACGACGCTGACGACGCTGCCCACCTCCTCGTCCATCTGTCCCTCGAGCTTGTCCTGGAGCAGCCCCTTGACCAGCCCGGCTGAGACGCTATCGAGCAGCGGTGGCGGCACCTCGACCGTGTCCGTGAGTGTGACTCGCTTGTACATTATGGATGTGTGAGTTCGAGCGTGTTCCGTCCCCGCAGGCCGATCACCGACACGCCCGCATCGAGCAGACACTCCCTGAGGGGACGATCGTTCGTGACGACGACGACGCTGTCGCGGGCAGCGCCTGTGGCACCGGCGTGCCGGCGGGCCGACTCACCGGGGCCGCGCTCGCCGGAGCCGTGCCCGCCCGCGATCGGCTCGGCGAGCCCCTCGGCGGGGCCGCCGGCGCGTTCGCTACCGGGGTCGACGGGAGCCGCCGTGGCGTGCTCACCGGCGGGCTCGGCGGCTCGGTCGGTCGGGACGCCGGTAGCGAGCTCGTAGACCGCACCGTCGGCGTGTCCTGCCTCGTGGTCGCGGACGCGACAGCGCTCGCGCGCGAGGTCCGCGCCGACGCTCGCCGCCGTCGCCTCCCGGCCGTTGCCGCTCGCGGCGAGCCGGTCGAGCTCATCGAGCACCGCCCGGGGTGTCACGAGCGCTCCGTCTTTCCCCAGCAGGCGGTCGAGCTCCTCGAACACCCGCACGTCGCACTCGACCGGCATCATCAGCGCGTTGGCGTCCATGACGACCCTCATTCGGTGAGCGTTCCGACGCCGACGAGCCGCCAGCGCGTGCCGACCCGACGGTTGAGCGCGACGCCCGCGCCCGCGGCCGCACAGACGGGCCGCTTGAGCGCGACCTCGCACTCGTCCTCGCGCGCGCTCGTCACCGATCCCACGGTGGTGGCGGTCCCGACGGTCATCATCAGCGGTTCGCCCGTGGAGACTGCCTCGACCTCGCCCTCGCCGACGACCCGTTCGAGGAGTTCGACGTCCATCGTGAACGCCTCCCGCGTCGGCGGGAGCGTCCCCGGCGGGCCGGCGATCTGCCCGGCGAGCCCGTCGCCCTTGGCGAGGCTCGGGTCCAGACCCGTGCCCACGCCGAGCAGGCCGCCCGGCACGGCCGTCTCGACGCCGTGGCCGCCCACCTGGAGCGAGCGTATCTCGGTGGTGATGGGTCGCCACTCGGTCCGACCGCCCTCCTCGACCTCGCGGCCCGGGCGGAGCTCGATCTCCTCGCCGACCGCCAACTGGCCGGCGACGAGGCTGCCCCCGAGCACGCCGCCCGCGAGTTCGTCCCACTCGGTGCCGGGGCGGTTGACGTCGAAGCTCCGTGCGACGTGCAGCCGGGTGTCGGCATCGGGATCGCGTTCGGGCGTCGGAATTGCATCCTCGATGGCCGCGATCAGGAGGTCCAAGTTGACGTCCTGACCGGCGCTCACGGGGACGATCGGTGCCCCCTCCGCGACGGTGCCCTCGATGAACGCCTGGATCTCCTCGTAGTTGCGCCGCGCGCGGTCGGCGTCGACGAGGTCGACCTTGTTCTGGGCGATCACCACGTTGTCGATACCGATGGAATCGAGCGCCATCAGGTGCTCTTGGGTCTGAGCTTGGGGCACCCGTTCGGTCGCCGAGACGACGAGCACCGCGCCGTCCATGATCGACGCCCCCGAGAGCATGGTCGCCATCAGCGTCTCGTGGCCCGGCGCGTCGACGAACGAGACGGTCCGCAGGGGCTCGCTCGCCGAGCCGTCCGGGCACTCCTCCTCGACGGTGTACCGTTCGGGCTCCTCGAGACCTGTACACTCCCGGAACGTCGCGTCGGCGTAGCCCAGTCGGATGGAGATGCCCCGCTTCATCTCCTCGGAGTGCTGGTCGGTCCACGAGCCGCTCAGCGCCCGGACCAGTGTGGTCTTGCCGTGGTCGACGTGGCCGACCAGCCCGATGTTCACCTCCGGTTGTCGGTGGTTTCCTGCCATGTCGGAAGTAATGTGCCTAGTCTCGCCGCGAGGCACGCATAAACCTGCTGTTCCTCGTCCGAGGCTCGCCGGTCCCCGGTCGGAGTGGCCCGGGCCACTCAGACCGTGTGCGACCCGCTTGGACTCCCCGACGAAGCCCTCGCAGCCGGAGGGTCCGTCCGGTGAGGAGGGGATGGTTCGGTGGTCGCGTGGCCCATGCCTTCGCACGGCGGCCCGCGACCGCTCGCGCGAGCGCCCAAAGGGTTAGTACTACCCGGCTGGTGAAAGGGACATGGCCTTCGACCCCGAATGCGTCTCCACGGTGACGTTCGACTCCTACAGCACCATCGTCGACGTCGACGCCGTCGAGGCGGCGCTCGCCGAGCGGGTCCCCGATCCCGAGGCCGTCTCGACGCTCTGGCGGGAGCGCTCGCTCGCGTACACCTTCGTGGCGAACGCCATCGACGCCTACCAACCCTTCTACGCGATGAACCGCGACGCCCTCGAACACGCACTCGCGGCCCACGGCGTCGACCTCCCCGAAGCCGAGCGCGAGGCGATCCTCGAAACCTACCACGATCTCAATGTCTTCGAGGACGTCCGCGCGGGCATCGAACGCCTCCACGACGGCGGGTACCCGTGCTATATCGTCTCCAACGGCAACCCGGAGATGCTCGACTCGATGGTCGACGGGGCGGCGATCGACGACCTCCTGGAGGACACCGTGAGCGCCGACGAGATAGGGACTTTCAAACCCGACGCCGCGCTCTACCGCCACGCCGCCGCCCGCACCGGGACGCCGATCGAGGAGATCGCCCACGTTTCGGCGGGCTGGTTCGACGTTCTGGGGGCGATCCACGCCGGGATGCAGGGCGTGTGGGTCGATCGGAAGGGGCGGCCGTGGGACGCCTTCGGCGACAAGCCCACACTCGTGATCGAGGACTTCTTCGAGCTGGCCGACGCGCTCGGGGTCTGATACCATCGGTCAGATGCCCGTCGGCACACGACGAGCGGACCGACGGATAGAGACCGGGGGGCCGTGAACCGTCTCGCAACGCCCCCGACCGATAGGACGAGCCGCCGGGACGGGACCGGGTCGACCCACCACGAGCGCGACGCTTTTCTCCCCTGCATTCCTCTCTTCCCCATGCGGGAGTTCGCGTTCGAGCTGACGCTGTGTGCCCACGTGGAGGCCGGCTTCGAGGGGATCGTGGGCCGTCAGCTCGGCGCGGGCGTCCGCGGGAGCCGGATCGTCGACGTCGCCTGTATCGAGCCCGGGCCCGCGTTCGACGCCCGGAGGGCGCTGACGCCCGCGACGATCCCCGACCGGGCCATCGAGAGCCGGGTCGGCGCGGGCACGGCGCGCTACTGGAAGGACGCCTTCGACTGCTCGCCCGAGCGGGCGCGCGCCGTCACGGAGCGCGCCCTCGAGGTGGGCTTCTTCGAGCGCGAACGCCGCGGCGGGCGCGAGTACGTCCGCCAGACCGCGCGCTATCCCGGCGAGTGGTTCGGTCCCATCACGGGAATCGAGAACAAGCCCGACCTCGGGCGGCCGGGCGAGCTCGAGACCCAGCTCCGGACGGACGCGAGTCTCGGCCTGTTCGATCGGGTCGTCCTCGCCACGACCTCGCACGTGACGGGCGCACACCTGAATCGGATCCCCGAGGCGGTGGGGATCTGGCGTTTCGATCCCGGGAGCGGCGAGCGGGCGGTGCTCCGGGAGCCGACGCCGCTCGCGCCCACGGAGCCGGGCGTCGAGCTCCTCGACCGCGCGCCCGGGCGCACCGACGTCCGCGTGGCGAGCGCAGCGGAGAAAGCGCGTGCGCGCCGCCGGCTGGCCGAGCGCGCCTACGGGAAGGGCTGGCGGACCTACGACATGCCGGCATGTGCCGAAGCCGAGGCCGCCGAGATGGACGGCGCGCGCGGGCTGCCGTGCTGTCGGTGGAAGGGCCGACTCGTCGACGCGGCCAGCGAGTGCGGTCCGGAGTGTGCAGGCCACGACCCCGCTATGGCCCCCGGGATCGACCACGACGCCGAGCGCGAACGACGGACGCCGTGGCGGCGCGCTCCCGAGGGCCGACGGCGCCGGCAGGCCGGGCTCGAACACTTCTCGTAGTCCGCCCACCGCAGTCCGGCAGGGCGATCGTCGCCTACTCGTCCCGACCCAGCAGGGTCACGAGCGCGAACGCGAGCGCCAGCACCGCGACGAGCACCGCGAGCGCGCCGAGGAAGCCGAGATCCGGCCCCGAGTTCGTGTTCGGCCCCTGTACGTCCGCTGGCCCGTCGTCCCCCTCGGCTCCGCCGCCCGCGGTGGCCGTCCGCAGGTCGGCGTCCGGGGGCACCGTCTCGCCGCCGCTGACCGCGACCGAGAGCGTATAGGAGCCCGCGCTCCCGTCGTCGGCCCGAACGAGCAGGTAGTAGGTCCCGGTCCCGTTCGCGGTGGCGGCGAGCCGGAGGGGCGACCCGCTCTCGGCGAACCCCCGGTCGACGACGCCGCTGCCCGGCGCGAACAGGTAGACGGGTAGCGGCGAGCCGTTCGCGGCGACCGTCGCCGTCACCGCCTGCCCCTCGCGCAGGACCCCGAAGGCGTACCAGTCGTCGTCGCCCGGTTCGGCCCGTCCCGTCACCTCCCTGCCGGTGGCGATCCGGGTCGCGTTCGCCGGGTCGTCGTTGGGCTCGGCTTCCCCGCCCGACTGTGCCACCGCTGCCACGTCCGCTGCCCCGCTGGGGTACGTCGCCGCGTCAGGCTCCCCCGCTCCCGGCTCCGTCGCGGTCGCCCCCGCGGTCCAGACTGATCCGACTGCGAGTGCGGAGCCCGCGATCACGAGTACGAGGGCACACGCACGGACGGCGGTCCACCCGGCCGGCGTCGTTTCGTTCACGCCGTGTTCGGCTCGTCGGGCCGTCTTAGGCCTTTCCTCCCGGCCTCGAAGGCCACCCGTCGCGGGCCACTCATAAACCGTCGCGGGAGACGGTCGCACATCTCACGAGGGAGCTCGCATCGTCCAGCTCGGGCGGGCGGGTACCGATGGGCTTATGTAGAATCGCAATCAACGCGGAGACTGACCATGGCTCAGCAGATGGGCAACCAGCCCCTGATCGTCCTCTCCGACGACAGTCAACGCACCCAGGGACGGGACGCACAGTCGATGAACATCACCGCCGGCGAGGCCGTCGCGGAAGCGGTACGGACGACACTCGGCCCGAAAGGGATGGACAAGATGCTCGTCGATTCCGGCGGGAGCGTCGTCGTCACCAACGACGGCGTGACCATCCTCTCGGAGATGGACATCGAGCACCCGGCGGCGAACATGATCGTCGAGGTCGCCGAAACCCAAGAGGACGAGGTCGGCGACGGCACCACCACGGCGGTGGTGATCGCCGGCGAGCTGCTCAAGGAGGCCGAGGACCTCCTCGAACAGGACATCCACGCCACGACGCTCGCGCAGGGCTACCGCCAGGCCGCCGAGCGCGCCAAGGAGATCTTAGCGGAGATCGCCATCGACGCCGACGCCGAGGACACCGAAATCCTAGAGCGGATCGCCGCGACGGCGATGACGGGCAAGGGAGCCGAGAGCGCGAAAGGCCAGCTCGCCGAGCTCGTCGTCGCCGCCATTCAAGCCGTGGCCGACGAGGAGGGCATCGACGCGGACAACGTCACGATCGAGAAGGTCGTCGGCGGTTCGATTGACGAGTCCGAGCTCGTCGAGGGCGTCATCGTCGACAAGGAGCGCGTCCACGACAACATGCCCTACTTCGCCGAGGACGCGAACGTCGCCGTCCTCGACACCGCACTGGAGGTGCGCGAGACCGAGATCGACGCCGAAGTGAACGTCACCGATCCCGACCAGCTCCAGCAGTTCCTCGACGAGGAGGAACGCCAGCTCCAGGAGATGGTCGATCAGCTGGTCGAGGTCGGCGCGGACGTCGTCTTCTGTGGCGACGGCATCGACGACATGGCCCAGCACTACCTCGCCGAAGAGGGGATCATGGCCGTGCGCCGCGCGAAGTCGAGCGACCTGACTCGACTCGCACGCGCGACCGGCGCGCGGGTCGTTTCCAACCTCGACGACGTCACCGCCGAGGATCTGGGCTTCGCCGGGAGCGTCGCCGAGCGCGACATCGGCGGCGACAAGCGCATCTTCGTCGAGGACGTCGAGGACGCCAAGGCCGTGACCCTGATCCTGCGCGGGGGCACCGAGCACGTCGTCGACGAGATCGAGCGCGCCGTCGAGGACTCGCTGGGCGTCGTTCGCGTGACCGCCGAGGATGGACAGGTCCTGCCCGGCGGCGGCGCACCCGAGACCGCGCTCTCGCTCGGACTCCGGGACCACGCCGACAGCGTGGGCGGGCGCGAGCAGCTCGCCGTCGAGGCGTTCGCGGACGCCATCGACGTCGTCCCGCGCACGCTCGCAGAGAACGCCGGCCTCGACCCGATCGACTCGCTCGTCGACCTGCGCTCGCGCCACGACGGCGGGGACTCCAGTACGGGACTGGACGCCTACACCGGCGACATCGTCGATATGGACGAAGAGGTCGTCGAGCCCCTCCGCGTGAAGACCCAGGCGATCGAGTCCGCGACGGAGGCGGCCGTGATGATACTCCGGATCGACGACGTGATCGCCGCGGGCGACCTGAAGGGCGGCCAGACCGACGACGATGACGACGGCGGTCCGCCCGCCGGCGGCCCGCCCGGCGGCGGCATGGGCGGCATGGGTGGCGGCATGGGCGGCATGGGCGGTATGGGTGGCGGCATGGGCGGCATGGGCGGTATGGGTGGCATGGGCGGCATGATGTAGGCCCAGCAGGACGAGGAGGCCCCCGTCGCTTCGCTGCCGCTCGCTACGACGACCGCTCCACGCCGCGATCGCGTTACGAGTTGCTTGCCGGCGACGCACAGTTTATGATGGTAGCACCCATCCTTTTACCCGGTAGCCCCGAATGTCCGGTGTGCTACGAGGTCGACTGGAGCGTGACCCCGAGTACCTGCTGTTGGTCGTCACACTCGTGCTCGTCTGGGGCGTGTTCGACGGAACCTCGACGCTCGCGGCCGCATCGGTCGCCGGCCTTCGCTTCGAGGCGAATCCGCTCGTCCGGACGTTTCTCGCCGCACCGCTGATGGCGCTCGCACTGAAGATCGGCGTCGCGCTGCTTGCGGGCGGGCTCGCGCTGCTCGGCGAGCGCTTCGTTCGCACCGTCCCCGGGTGGCGGGCGTGGTTCGGCGGACTGATCGGCGTCGGTCTCGGCGTTACCGTCACGAACCTGTTCGTCGCGTTCGCGTAGCCTCACCCCTCTCCGGGAACCGGAAGCTCGAACTGCTCGTGTTCGGTGACGGCGTTGAGTACCACGCTGGTGTTGGATTCGAGGATGTCCGGGTCGTTCAGTACGGCCTTGATCTCGTCGTTCATGTCGTCGGTGTCGGTGAACTTCCCGATCGCCACCACGTCGTACTCGCCGGTGACCTCGTAGACCGAGATCATCTGCTCGTGCTCGCGCAGCCGGTCGGTGATCCCGGGGAGCGCGCCGCCGTCGACGTTGAGCTGGACGACGGCGGTCACGTCGTAGCCCAGCGCGTCGTAGTCGACGACCGGCGCGTACCCCCTGATGACCCCCGACGCTTCGAGGTCGTTGAGGTGGTTCGAGACCGTCGTGACCGAGACGTCGAGCTCGTCGGCGAGGCTGCGCAGACTCGCCCGCCCGTCGCCCAACAGCGCGTTCACGAGCTCCGTGTCGAGGTTTTCGTACGTCACGACACGCCCTACCCCGTCGCGGGGGTAAAAAATTTACGAACATCCAGTTCCAGCGCGAGAGGGAAGATTTGCACGGAAGGGTAGCGTTTTAGTACCCGAAGGTGTCGAGATAGGACGGGCGAGACCCATGACACGCGAACCTGCGACCGGCGGCGGACTGACCGACGCACAGGAGAACGTCCTCGACGAGATCGATCGTGAGGGCGTCGACTTCCTCCGACTCCAGTTCACGGACATCCTCGGTACGGTGAAAAACGTCTCCATCCCGGCCGAGCAGGCCGGGAAGGCCTTCGAGGAGGGGATCTACTTCGACGGCTCCTCGATCGAGGGGTTCGTCCGCATCCAGGAAAGCGACATGCGGCTCACGCCCGACCCGAGCACGTTCGCCGTCCTCCCGTGGCGTCAGCGCGAGGCGGGGGCGTCGGCGCGGATGATCTGTGACGTGATCGATACGTCGACGGGCGAGCCCTTCGCGGGCGACCCGCGCCACATCCTGAAGGAGGTGCTCGGACGCGCCCACGAGATGGGCTATACGGTCAACGCCGCCCCCGAGCCGGAGTTCTTCCTGTTCGAGGAGGACGAGGACGGGCGGGCCACGACGACGACGGGCGACGCGGGCGGGTACTTCGACCTCGCGCCCAAGGACCTCGCCAGCGACGTCCGCCGGGACATCATCTACGGGCTCGAGGAGATGGGCTTCGAGATCGAGGCCAGCCACCACGAGGTCGCCCGGGGCCAACACGAGATCAACTTCGAGTACGACGACGCGCTCTCGACGGCGGACAACGTCGGCACCTTTCGGACGGTGGTCCGGGCGATCGCCGCCCAGCACGGCCTCCACGCGACGTTCATGCCCAAGCCGATCGCCCGCATCAACGGCTCGGGGATGCACACCCACCTCTCTTTGTTCACCGAGGACGGCGAGAACGCCTTCCACGACGGCGGCGACGAGTTCGACCTGAGCGGCGAGGCGAAGTCCTTTCTCGCGGGCGTGCTCGATCACGCCCCGGCGATCACGGCGGTCTGCAACCCCATCGTGAACAGCTACAAGCGCCTCGTGCCGGGCTACGAGGCCCCCGTCTACGTCGCGTGGTCGGATCGGAACCGCTCGGCGCTCGTCAGGAAACCCGCCGCACGCGTCGCGGCGTCCTCGCGGATCGAGCTGCGCTCGCCCGATCCCTCCTCGAACCCCTATCTCGCCTTCGCCGTCATGATCCAGGCCGGCCTCGACGGCATCGAGCGCGACCTCGACGCGCCCGATCCCGTGCGGGAGAACATCTACGAGTTCGACGAGGACAAGCGCGAGGAGTACGGCATCGAGACCCTCCCGGAGACGCTCAGCGACGCCGTCGACGCCCTCGAAGTCGACGACGCCATCACGGACGCGCTCGGGAGCCACGTCAGCGAGAAGTTCGTCGAGGCCAAGCGCGCGGAGGTCGCCGACTACCGGACGTCGGTCAGCGAGTGGGAGAAAGAGCGCTACCTCGAGACCTTCTAGCTCCGCGGGCGTCGAAAAGCGGAGCGAGACGAGAGGGCGAGACGGGCGCCTACCTCGCTTCGACCGCCCCGGCCGGCGCGAGACGCTCGCCCACCCGATCGGTCGCCAGCGGGAGCGCCAGCGTGCCCGCGATCACGACCGCGCTCGTGGCCACCGTCGGCACGAACGGCGGTTCGAGGGCGTACACGGCGACGAACAGGCCGCCGAAGGCCGGAAAGCCGACCGCCGTAGCGAGCAACCCGCCGGTTCGAGTGACCGGCCCAGCGGCGACGGCCCCGCGGACGAGCTCCCACGTCGCGGCGGCCCCGACCGTGGCCCCGAGCGCCGCCGCGTCGTCGAAGGTCGGCCCCCCGATCGCGACTGCCCCGACGGCGACGGCGACGGCGATCCAGAGTGCCGGGCGCGTCCGCCCGCCCGCGAGGCCGAAGACGACCGCGAGATAGCCCAGCCCGACGGCGATACCCGCGAGCACGTCGACGGCGTAGTGGACCCCGAGGACCACGCGCGTGAGGCTCACCACCCCGACGATGGTCCCCGCAGCGAGGGCACGCCGGCGTGGGGTGCTCGCGTCGAGGACGACCGCGAGGCCGCCCCAGACGACCGTCGTGCCGAGCGCGTGGCCGCTCGGGAAGCCATAGCCCGAGGCCGTGGTCGCAGCGACGTAGGGCCCGTAGAGCAGGTCGGGGACGTACTGGAGGTCGGCGATGCCGGGGTTGGGCGGCCGCGGGAGGCCGAACAGCCCCTTCAGCGCGATCGTGAGCGAGAGCGCGCCAAGCGCCAGCGCGATCGCCAGCGCGGCCCGGCGACGATCGAGCGCGAGGCCGGGCAGCCGGTCGCCGAACCAGTAGAGAAACGAGAGCACCGCGAAGAACAGCCAGATGTCGCCCAGTTGGGTCAGGAGGGCGAAGACGGGAACGGCGGCCTCGGGCAGCAGGTCGCCGAGCGCCTCGACGACACCGAGATCACGCATCTACGAGCGAACGTCCCCGATCCGATCGCGGAGCCGGCCCGGGAACGAGAGCGCACTGGAGACGAAGCCGACGAGCACGAACAGGACGTAGAGCCCGAGCGTCGACAGCCAGACGACGACCATCGCGGCGATCGCCCAGCCGCCGCTCAGCAAGAAAAAGGCCCCCAGCGTCATCGCCGTCCCGTAGCCGAGCACGAGGTAGGGCCCCCAGCCGCGGGCGTGGCCGCGGCGCTGGCGGCGGCGGACGTACCGCTTCAGCTCGTCTTCGAGGGCGTCGCGGTCGACCGTCCGTTCCTCGACCTCGTCGGCGAAGGCGGCGACGTCCTCGCGGAGCGCGGCGACGTCCTCGCGGGTCGCGTACCCGTCGTCGCTCCGGCCGCGTTCCCCTCCGCCCGGGCGGTCGCTGTCGGGCGTCCCGTTCCGGGCGTCCTCCTCGAACTCCCACCCCTCGTCGGCGCTGTCGGCGTCACTGCCGGCGTCGGCATCGGCGGACTCGCTCACGCCTGCCCCCCGGACCGGAGACGCTCGCCCCACTCGCTTTCCGTGTGCGTGACGCCCTCGACGCCCCCGGTCCGTCCCGCGAGCACGGCGTTCAACACCACTCCCAGGAGGAGGACCATTCCCGCGAAGTACAGCACGGTTACGAGCAACAGCACCGCTCCGAGCACGCCGTAGGCCTCGTAGCTGCCCGCGTTCCCCGCGTAGATCCGGAAGGCCGTCTGGAGGAGCGTCCAGCCGACCGCGGCGAAGGCCGCCCCCGGGAGCGCCTCCCGGACGGTGATGCCCGTGCCGGGCAGCACGTAGTACAGCGGCAGCAGCGTGAGCGTGAGCGCCGCCAACAGGAGGAGGTTACCGACGGTGCCGACGAAGCTGATGCCCCGGAAGACGAGGTCGTAGCCGAAATCGCGAGCGACCGAGATGGCCGCGCCCGCGACGACGGTGACGGCGATGCCGACGACGACCGCGAGGAGCGTGACGAGGCCGTTCTTGACTTGCTCGGCGATCCCGCCGGCGTCCCGGCCGTAGACCCGCGAGAAGGCGACGTCCAATCCACGAAACACCTTGAGTGCGCTCCAGAGCAACACGAGCAGGCTCACGCCGCCCGCGACCGTCGCGCCCCCGGTGGTGGTGTCGCTTTCGAGCGCCTGCGAGAGCAGCTCGCCCGCGCTCTCGGGCAGCGAGCTGCCCGCCTGCTGTCTGACGGTCTCGGCCAGTTCCGGCCCGCCGAGGACCGTCACCACCACGAGCAAGAGGAGCAACAGGGGGATCAGCGAGACGAACGCGTAGTAAGCGAGGCTCGCCGCGATGAACGTCACCCGCTTGTCGGAGACCTCCCCGGCGAAGGACTTCCCGACGGTGACGAGGCGGCCCATCGTGCCCGACGAGCCCGTCGAGCCGGTGGTACTCATGGGTCACGGTTCGTGGGTGGCCTACATATAACCGGCGGGAGCCGCGCGTCGGGACCGATGCCGGCCGGGGATCGACTCGAAGGAAAGTCCACCGGCAGGTCGGTGGGCCTACCCGCCGTCCTCGAACAGCTCGTCGACGGCCGACCGCGCGGCCCGGACGGCCGCCTCGGCGACCCGCTCGGGGTCGTGCTCGTCGGCCGGCGCGTCGAGGTAGACGTCCACGTCGAGCACGCCCGCCTCCGTCGCTGGCCGTCTCCACGACTGTCTCGTCGGCCGGCCGCCCGTCCTCCTCGGTCGATGCTCGCCGCCCGTCCTCTTCGGTCGAGGCGCGCTTCCCGTCCCCGTCGTCCGCTGGCTCCGTCGGTCCGTCGTCCGGCGGCGTCACGCGCCGCCAGCGCCCGGCCCCATGCCGCCCGGGCCGCCGGGCCCGCCGCCCGCACCGCCGGGACCGCCCATGCCGCTCAGCAGCTGCTGGAGCTCGGCCTGGAGCGACTCGAACTGCTCTTTGACGCGCTCTTCCTGCTTTTCGAGCGTCTCGACGCGGACCTCGAGGCTGCTCACCTTCTCGTCGAGGTCCTCCTCGGCCGCCCCGCGATCGGTCTCGACCAGCAGTTCGCCGACCTCGCGGTACATCACGGTGTCTTCGTCGATGTCGTCGAGCTCGTCGAGGGCGGTCTGGGACTCCCGCAGCTGGGTTTCGGCCTGCTGTTTCTGGGCGGCGACCTGCTGGGCGCTGCTCTGGAGGTCCTGGAGCTCCTCGATTTTCTCCTCTGCTTCCGGCGGAAGGTTGCCCTGCATACCCGCCCGCTCGGCGTCCGGAGTGAAAAACCCCCGCTTCCCCGCTCGCCGTCCGCAGGCTGCGATCGAGCGCCGGCTTTCCCCTACCGGCCGCGACCGACCGCCACACCGTCGGTGAGGTCCACACATCGCTCGGCGACCGCGACGAGCGAGAGCCACGTGTTCGCCCCGGCGCGCAGGGCGACGAGGTCGGCGGCCGCGACCCGGATCGTCAGGGTCGATCCCTCGCGGGCGACGCTCGCGCGTGCCCGGTCGTCCGGGACGTCGCCGGCCTCGGGGCCGAGCGCACGCTCGACGGTCCGTGCGTCGGGTTCGGTGTCGTACGCGAGGGTGAGAACGGTCTCGTGGGGGTCGTCGGTCGCGCCGGGATCGTCGGTTGTGCCGTGACCGGAACCGTCGGGCTCGGCGCCGTCCGGCCCCCCGGCCGTCCCGAAAGGGGCCACGCTACTCGACGGCGATCTCCGTGACGTCGCCGCCGCGCTCTTTCAGGAGGACGCGGTGACCGCAGTACGGACAGCGCACGCCGCCGTACTCGTCGAGCTCGACGTCGCGCTTGCACCGCGAGCACCGGTAGCTCATCGTCCCTCGACGTCGGTCGTGTCGCGGTCTTCGAGGGTCTCGGGCTCCTCCTCGGAGAGCACCGCGCGGATCGAGCGCCGCACGGTGCGCCCGCCGGGCGTCTCGGGTCGGAAGGTCCCGCCCGCGAAGGTGTACCCACAGCCTCCGCACTCCCAGATGCCGGTTCCACGCCGCGAGACTGCCGCCTCCCCGCAGTCGGGACAGTCGTGGACGGCGTTCGTGTCGTCCTCGATGTCGGCGACGCGCCGCCGGGCGACCCGCCCGTAGCGCGCGCCGAAACGACCCGCGCCGCCGACCTCGTCCGTAGCCATGGTAACCGATCTACTCCGAGCCGACCAATAAGGCCTTCGAGTCCGTCCGTAACGGCCGGCTGCGTCGCGCCCGCCCCGTGGCCACCCAGTCACCGGAGCTCTGCTTCGGCGAGCGCCTCGTTCAGGGCCGCGCGCACGCGCTCGCCGGTCTCGCGGTCGCGGGCGGTCGTCACCACGCGGTTCTTCTGGACGCTCGACCCGTCGCGGACGAGCAGGCGGACGTTCCCGCGCTCGCCGGCCCGAGTGGCCTTCGCCCGCACGCCCCCGCCCGCGGAGCCCCCGGCCTCGATCGGCCCCGGAACGATCTTCTTGACGTTGGGGTGGCCCGCGACGGTCGCGATCGCCGTCTTCCCCGTCCGCCCGCCGACGAGCGTCGAGTGCGTGCCACCGATCTTCTCGGCCGGGGCGGCCTCGATTACCTCCAGGGCGGGCTCGTCCCGGCGCTCGATCGCGGCCGCGACGGGGTCCTCGTCGTCGACGCGATACAGTTCGTGGTGGAGCCGTTCGCGCACGGCGGTCAGCACCGCGCGCTCGCCCGCCGCGTACACGTCCTCGGGACGCTTGCGGTGGACCTCGTCGGCGATGCGGCCGGCGAAGTTGCGCAGCTCGACCACGCCCGCCGCGCTCGTCGCGTCTTCCTCGGGCGTGGTCGTCACCACGGCCGCACCGACCCGCTCGCCGTCGCGCAGGGCGGTGACGGTCGCGCGCTCGCGCCCGCAGTCACAGACGACGGCGTCGGCGTTCCCCGTCCGGCACCGCAGACAGAAATCGCCCACCCGGTCGAGCTCCGCGCTACACTGCCGACACTCCATGTCCCCGTTCCGGCCGGACGGTGGATAAGTCGGCCGATTCACCCCAGCGCGACGGGATCGGTCTTCAGGAACTCCCGGAGGACGACGGTCGCATACGACCCTTTGGGCAGCGAGAACTCGAACGTGAGCGGGTCCTGCCGAACCGTGAGGTCCGTCCGACAGAGGATCGCCCGGCGCGTCCCCGTCGAGTGGAACTCGCCGGGAAGGTCGAAGTCGGCGGGTTCGAGCCCTGCCTCCTCGCAGACGGACCGTTCGATCGCGCCGGGCTCCCCCTCCGAGAACTCGGTGGCGGTCCCCACCAGCGGCGCGGTGACGAACGCCCGCCCGCGGGCCACGTGGCGGTCGACCGTCTCCACGCGGCCCTCGTCTACCTGCTGGCGGCAGTCGGGATCGGGCAGCGCGAGCGCCCCCGAATTTCCGTCGGCGAAGCAGACCACGTCCCCGGCGACCGCGCGGGCGAACGGCAGTCCGCGTTCGAGTCGCGCCGAGAGCATCCGGTTGAACAGGTACGACTGCGCGGCGTTGACGAACAGCCCCTGGAGGTTGCTCGGGACCGCTTCGAGCGCCTCGCGGAAGTCCTCCCGACGACGCGCATCGTTCTCGACCAGCCGCTGGACCATCGCGCGCTCGAAGCCGAGCCGGCGGGGCAGCCGGTCGAGGATCGCGTTCCAATCCGGCGTCCCCGAGGCCGCCTCGCGCTCGGCGAACGCCCGCGCCTCCCGGGTCGATCCGGGTTCGCGCTCGTGGGGGCGGCCGACGTAGGCGAGCACCGCACCCCGCCAGTTCCCGCGGACGGCTTCGAGGCCGACCTCGTGGGTCACCGGCCGCAGGCTCCCGAAGCGCTGGCCCCCGAAGTAGTTCGGAACGCCGACCGTCGTCGGCCCGTCCGACCGTTCGGCGTCCGCGTCGCCGCGCACGCTCGCGCTCCCCGGGTCGTCCGTGGCGCTGCCGCCGTCTCCGACGCCGGGGACGCCCTCACCGGCGGCGAACGCCCGGAGCTGCTCGGTGATCGCGTCCACCCGCCCGGGGCGTTCGGTGTCGTGGACGACGACCGTGAAGGCGTTGCCCGCGAGGTCGCCAAAGCGGATCGCCCGACCGGCGCGGCCGAGGACCTCGATCTCGGCCTCGTCGAGGCCGACGGCCCCCACCGCGCTCGCGTCGACCCCGGCCGTGTCGTCCGGATCGGGAGCGCGGATCGAGAACAGCTGCGTGGAGACGGCACGCTTGTCCTTCGTGCCCGCCCACGAGACCCGTTCGCGGCTGATCCCCAGCCGATCGGAGAGCGCGCGGGCGAAGTCGTTGGTGTCCCAGCCGGCGAGCGTGGCCCGGAAGACGACGTGCGGATACGATCCGGGGTCGGCGTCGACGGACTCCCACTCGAAGCGCTCGATCTCGCGCACCCGGAAGTCCCCGGGACGCGCGCGGAGCCGACCGCCGACGCCCTCGCAGTCGCTAACGTAGTGGTCCACGCCGACCGCCCGCTCCGTGGGGTGGGCCTCGCGCATTCGTCGGAAGGCTCTCGCCGGGCCCGGATATAGGCTCCGTCCGCGTCGGGCCGTCGCCTTGTCGTCGTGGTGAGTGGGGGAGCGGGGACGAAAAGCCGGCGTTCAGGGCGTGAGGACCGCGCGTCCCTCGACCTCGCCGGCGTCGAGGCGGTCGAGGGTCGCACTCAGCTCGTCGAACCCGATCGTCTCGACCTCGATTTCGAGCCGGTCGGCCCGCGCGAGCGAAAGCACCGCCCGGAGCTCGGGCAGCGAGCCCCACTGCACGGTGTGAAAGGAAACCTCGCTGCCGAGCAGCGGGTTCCACGAGAAGGGGACCTGCCCCTCGCCGATACCCGCGAGCACCAGCCGGCCGCCCGTCCCGAGGACGTTCGTCGCCCACTGCAGGGTCGCGTCCGATCCCACGAAGTCGACCACTGCGCCGATCCGTGCGTCCCCGGCTGCCGCGCGAACTGCTCTAGGGACGTGCTCCTCGCTCGCGTTCACGGTGGCGTCCGCACCCAGCTCGCTCGCCCGGTCGAGCTTTTCACTACTGAGATCGACGGCGACGATCCGTGCGCCCGTCGCCAGCCGAGCGAGCTGAACGCCGTAGTGGCCGAGTCCGCCGATGCCGGCGAGCACGACCGCGTCGGCCGGCGAGAGCTCCGCGGCTGCCGTCCGCACCGCCCGATAGGGCGTGAGTGCGGCGTCGGTGAGCGGGGCCGCTGCCACCGGATCGAGGTCGCCGATCGGGAGGACGTACCGCTCGGCGGGCACCTGCAGGTACTCGGCGTAGCCGCCGTCGTGACCGACGCCGACCCAGTTCGAGAGGTCACACAGCTGGTCCTCGCCGCGGGCACAGACCCGACACGACCCACAGCCCCAGCCGCCGAAGACCGCGACCGTCGTGCCGGGCTCGACGTCGACGCCTGCGCCGGTTTCGGCGACGACGCCCGCGTTCTCGTGGCCCAGCACCGTGGGTCCGGCGAGCGGCAGCCGCCCGTCGAGGATGTGGGGGTCCGAGTGACAGAGACCGGCTCCCTCGACCCGGACGAGCACCTCGCCGGGACCGACCGTGGGCCGTGGAAGTTCCTCGATTTCGAGGCCCTCGTCGGGATGGAAGCGCGCAGCGCGCATGGCCGAGCGAGCAGGTCCCGATGGATAGCCCTTCCGACGATCCGCTCCGCGACACGGTGGCGGCGGGTGGGGGTGACGGGGGGAGAGGGAGGGCGGTCGCGGCGCGAGACGGTCTCGACGCCGACCGTTACAGCGCAGTCCTATGACGGTCGCGGTGGCGCGGCAGGCGCGCTGCGGGGGAGGGGGAGGGGAGCGCCCGCTCGCGAGGGACGAGTGAGCGAGGACCTGCGGTGGGGCTTGGTGCGGTGGCCCGAGCGGAGCATCGGCTGGGGAGGTGTGTGGGCGCGCAGCGCGGTTGCGGAGTGGAGGCGGTTTCTCGGTGTATCGGACCCGCGGTCTACGGGGCACGCCCGACCCGGCACTCGGGGCGTGGCGACGAGCGCGGCATCGGTGACGATCGGGTAGGTCGGAAGGCCCCTCGTCGGCCCCGAGCTCCTCAGTACAGCGAGAGCTCGCCGGTCACCCGGTCGACCGTCTCCTCCTCGCCGGGCCCGACCGCGAGCGTCGTCACCGTGCCGGGCTCCAGTTGTGTGTGACCGGCGTCCCGGACGATCGCGTGGGGCAGGCGCTCGCGCTCGGCGCGGTCGGCCAGTTCGAACAGCGCGGCCTCGCCGTCGCCTTTCAGGACGACCTTCTTCTGGCCCTCGCCCTGCCAGTTCGTCCGCGTCCGGTCGGCGGCGTCCTCGGCGGCCGACAGCGCTGCGTGGGCGACCTGCGCGGCGAGCTTGCCCCGCCCCATCCCGAGGTCGGTGCGGGCGACGATGGCCTGTTTCACGTCGCAGTCGAGTCGGGCGACGGGGATAGCTCTGCTGACTCGGCGACCACGTTCATCGATCGACCGGCGGTCGCGGCCACCGACACTGGCAACCGGGAGCTTTTACCTTCATCATCGGAACGAACCGGCATGATACTCTCGGACGGGGACATCCGCCGGCGGCTGGCGGAGGGCAGTCTCGCCATCGAGCCCCTCGCGGATCCAGACCTCCAGATCCAGCCCGCGAGCGTCGACCTCCGACTGGGGCGGGAGTTCCTCGAGTTCCAGCGCACCAACATCCCCTGCATCCATCCCGACAGCGAGCAGGAGGTCGCCGAGTACGTCTCCGAGACGATCGTCGAGGAGGGCGGGGAGTTCATCCTCCATCCGGGCGATTTCGTGCTCGGGACCACGATCGAACGCGTCGAGATCCCCGCGGACCTGATCGCCCATGTCGAGGGGCGCTCCTCGCTCGGCCGACTCGCGGTCGTGGTGCACGCTACCGCGGGGCTCGCAGATCCGGGGTACCGGGGCCAGATCACCCTCGAGCTCTCGAACCTCGGGACCGCCCCGGTCGCGCTCACGCCCGGCTCGCGGGTCTCCCAGCTCACGTTCACCGAGCTCAGCTCCCCCGCGGAACGGCCCTACGGCGCGGACCGGGGCTCGAAGTACCAGGATCAGACGGGACCGCAGGCCTCGAAGATCCAGGGCGACGAGGAGTTAGGCGGCGACCAGCGAGAAGGCGGCACGTCGACCCCGACTACGGAGAACAAGGACCCGCGGGGCGAGCGATGAAGTTCATCGAGGAGATCGTCGTCGAGCAGTTCCTGCCCACCTTCCGCTCGATGCTCGCGGAGGGACTGCGCGAGCGCGGACTCACCCAGAGCGAGGTCGCCGACCTCCTCGGCGTCAGCCAGTCGGCGGTCTCGAAGTACGCCCACGGCGAGGTCACGCGCACCGACGTGGTGCTCGAAGACGAGCGCGTCCGCGAGCTCGCCGAACGCCTCGCCGACGGGCTCGCGTCGGGCGAGGTGAGCCGGGCCGGCGCACTGGTCGAGATCGAGGTGCTCGTCCGCCGGCTCGAACGCGGCGACCTGCTCGCGCGACTCCACGAGGCGGCGATGCCCGAACTCGCCGCCCGCGGCGGTTTCGGCGTCCACGACCCCGAGGGCGAGCTCCGCACCGCCGAGCGCGCGCTCGCATCCGTCAGGCGCGGCCTGCGGACGCTCGAAGCTACGAGTGGGTTCGCGGGACTGATCCCGAACGTCGGCTCGAACCTCGTCGAGTGTCTGCCGGACGCGCGCGGCATCGACGACGTCGCCGGCGTTCCCGGCCGGATCTTCGACGTGAAGGGTCGGGCGACGATCCCCGCCGAGCCCGAGTTCGGCGTCTCCGAGCACGTCGCGCGCGTGCTGCTCGCCGCGCGCGCGAGCGGCAGCGACGCCCGCGCCGCGCTGAACGTCCGCTACGCGCCGGCGATCGTCGAGCGGCTCCGCGAGAGCGGCCATCGCGTGGTAGCGTTCGACGCCGAAGCCGACCTCGACGCGGCCATCGCCGACGCGTTCGCCGGAGGAGGCGACGCCGTGGAGACAGTCCGGGCGAGCGGCGACGGGATCGACGACGCGGCAGGCGACGACGGCACGGCGGTGAGCAGCGACGCGGGGACGGGTGCGGACGCTGCGGTGGACGCCGACGTGCTCTACCAGACCGGTGCGGTCGGCATCGAGCCCGTCGTCTACCTGCTCGCGCCGGACGCCGAGGAGGCGGCCACGCGGATCCGCGAGCTGGTATGACGGACGTGGGCGCGCCCACGAACGCGGGCGGGAGCGACGCCGACGACGCTGCGGTCGCGCAGACGTTCTACGGCCGGTGGGCGCGCCTCTACGACGCGATCGCCACGCTGCCGGGCGTCGGATCGTGGCGTGCCCGTGCGGTCGAGGCACTCGAGCTCGATCCCGGCGATACCGCCGTCGAGATGGGCTGTGGGACGGGCGCGAACCTGCCGTATCTCCGCGAGCGGGTTGGCCCCGAAGGAACGGTGGTCGGGATCGACTTTACACGCGGGATGCTCGATCGCGCCCGCGTCCGCGTCGAGCGCGCCGGCTGGGAGAACGTCCACCTCGTTCGGGGAGACGCGACCCGGCCGCCGGTCGGTGGTGGGATCGAGGATGTCGGTGGCGGGGTCGACGGAGTCGGGAACGGGATCGAGGGAGCCGGAGACGAGGGCGACGCGACGAGCGACGGGGTCGACGCAGTCCTTGCGAGCTTCGTCGTCGGGATGCTCGCCGATCCCGAGGGGACGGTCGGAGGCTGGTTCACACTTCTGAACTCGGGCGGGCGGCTCGGGCTGCTCGACGCCGCCCGGAGCTCACAGATGCGGGCGCTTCCGATCGACGCCGTCTTCCGGCTGTTCGTCGTCGCCACCGCGCCCCCGACGACGCGGCTGCGCTACCCCGAGCCACCCTGGCAACGGCTCGACGAGCGCGTCGCGGCCGCGCGTCGGCCGCTCGCCGATCTGGCCGTGGACCGCCGTCACGAGACGTTCGCGCTCGGGTTCGTCCGGCTGACGAGCGGGCGCGTGCCTTAGCCGGATCGGTCCTGCGGGCAGGACATCGTTTTCCGTCCGCCCCACGACGCGGCCGCATGGTCGATGCGCGCGAGTACCACGACCGGACGAACCACACCCCGCGGAGCGTGCGCGAGGACGGCGTCCGGCTCGACCGGGCGACCAAGCCACGTCCCTACAAGGTCTACGAGGACCGGCCGCACGTCGCGCCGCCCGGCGACCCCGAGGCCCCCGAGACGCCCGCGCTCGCGGCCGTCGCCTGCTCGCGGGCCGACCCCACGGCCGACATCGACCGACGCTCCGAAGAGCCGATCCTTCACGCGCTCTGTCACTACGCCGCCGGCGTCACGAAGGAACTGGAGATGGGCGGTCGAACGATGCGCTTTCGCGCGGCGTCCTGTACGGGCAAGCTCTATCACGTCGACCTCTACGCCGTCGCCGACGACCGCGGGACCCTCGACGCGGGCGTCTACCACTTCGACCCCCACACGGACGGGTTCGACGTCCTCCGCGAGGGCGACTACCGGGGCGTGCTCGCCGACGCGGCGGGCGGGCAGGCAGGCGTCGCGGCGGCCCCGGTGACGTTCGTCCTGACCTCCGAGTGGTGGCGCAACGCCTGGAAGTACCGCGAACGCACCTACCGGCACGCGTTCTGGGACTCGGGGACGATCATCGCCAACCTGCTGGCGGTCGCCCACGGCGGGAATCGGCGCACAGAGGTGGTCACGAGCTTCGCGGACGGGCCGGTCGCGCGGCTGCTCGGCGTCGCTCCCGACGTGGAGGCTCCATTGGAGCTCGTCCCGGTCGGGAGCGAAGCACCCGCTCCCGGGGCCCGCGACGTCGCGGCCATCGATCCCGAGACGGTCCCGGTCTCCGAGCGCGTCGAGGAGTACCCGCTCGTCCCCGACGCGTGGCGGGGGAGTTCCCTCCCTGACGGCGCGGCTGCCCGCGAGTGGCGCGAGCAGGCCGGGACCGCCGGGGCGGTCGGCACGCACAGCCCGGGCGACGGCGAGCGGGTCGCCCTCGATCCCGTGGACGCCGAGACGGCGTCGGCACGGCCCGTCGGGACGACCATCGAGCGCCGTGGCTCGCTGCGCGAGTTCGACCACGAGCCCATCAGCGGCCGGACGTTCGCCACGGTCCTCGACCGCGCACTCCACGGGGTGCCGACGGACGTCTACGGAGCGGCGGACGCCCCCGGCGACGGGGTGGGTCGGCTGGTCGACGCCTACTGTCTCGTCCACGCGGTCGAGGGGATCGAGCAGGGGACCTACCAGTATCACCCCGGGGAGACCGCCCTAGAACGCGTCGGCGACACCGACCGCGGGACCGCCGGCCACCTCGCGCTCGACCAATCGGTGGTGGGCGACGCGGCGGCGAACGTCTATCTGATGGCCGACGTGGACGCGATCGTCGAGGAGCTCGGCGACCGCGGCTACCGGCTGGCACAGCTACTGGGCGGGATCGCGCTCGGCCGGCTCTACCTCGCGACGTACGCCCATCTCGGGCTCGGCGGGCGCGGGTTCACGTTCTACGACGGGCTCGTGACCGAGCACCTCTCGCCCCGGGCGGCGAACCAAGCGCCGATGACGCTGTTCGCGTTCGGAAAGGCCGACAAGTAGGTCGATTCGGCGTCGTCGCCCCGCGACCGGCCCGGCACGGAGGAGAGGGAACGACGAGCGTACGGCGCGCTCCGCGCGCCGTTTCACCGCGAGCGCCGGACGGCGCGAGCGGGTGGGTTTTTACTCCAGGTCTTTGCGAGGAGTGGTTCGCGCTCCGCGCGAACGTCGATCGCGGCCTGGGCGGCGCGCTTGCCCGAGAGCAACATCGCGCCGAAGGTCGGCCCCATCCGCGGGAGGCCGTGGGCCGTGGCGACGGCCATGCCGGTGGCGATCAGTCCCGGGTGGACCGCCCCCGTGTGCTCGACGACCGCGTCCTCGCTCTCGCCGACCCACATCGAGTCGTGACCCGGCGAGTCGTGGCCGGGTGCGCCGTACTGCCCCTCTTCGGTCTGGTCCATGCCGGTGTTGTGTTCGGCCGCGTGGCCGATGCCGGGGGCGTCGAGCACGCCGCGCTCGTGGAGCTTCGAGACCGCCACGGCGTCGTGACCGGTCGCGTCGATCACGACGTCCCCCTCGACGGCGATCGGATCGACGCAGGTGATCTCGCGGGGCAGCGCGTGGACGGGCGTCCAGTTCATGACGATCCCGCCCACCCTGTGGCCCTCCCGGACCACGACGTCGGTGAACTCGGTCATGTTCTGGATCTTCGCGCCGGCGTCGCAGGCGGCCTTGATCAGGCCCGAACAGGCCTCGGGACCGTTGGCCACGTAGAGTCCCTCGCTCTCCGCGGACTGCTCGTAGTCGACGTTGAGGTCGTCGAGCACGGGCTGGGCGGGGCTCCGCACGGTGACCTTGTTCATCAGGAAGCCACCGAGCCAGAAGCCACCCCCCAGATAGTTGTTCTTCTCGACGACCATCGTCTGGATGCCCCGCTCGGCGAGCTCCCGTGCGGCCATCAGCCCCGAGGGGCCGCCGCCGACGATTATCACCTCGGACTCCGAGAAATCCATGAACTCCTCGGTCCACTGCCGCCCGATCGCGCGCGTGACCTCCGCTTCGCCGACGTCGCTGAATGGTTCCGTCTCGGTCATACCACTGAGTGTTATCATACGATGGTACATAGTCGTTTCGGCGGCCGCGGCCGGACCTCGAATCGATGTGGGTCCGGGCGAGAAAACCGACGGCGGGAGAGCGGGCCCCGGGGACAGGGTGGAGGGTAGACGGGAAGTCGAGCGTGGGGGACGAGAGGAACGATCGATCCCGGAGACGCCGGAAAACGGAGGGTGTGAGGTGGAGAGAGCGAAGGGCGCGACCCGGTTCGTACCGGTCAGCGAACCGATCGAGCCGTCCCGTCCGTCGACGGTCAGTCGAGGCCGAACCGTTCGAGCAAGCGGGGCATCCCGAGTCCCATCGCAGTCGCGACCGACGCGCCGAGCGCGAGCACGAGCGCGAACCCGTCGGCGGTATCCGCGAACGAGCCGGGATCGACCGGCGGCCTCACGGTCCGGTTTCGGATCGCGGGGATCTCCCCCGGGCGACCGATGGGCTCGTCGAGCAGCTGGCTCGCCGTACAGTCGCCGTAGCCGACGTTCTCCGTCGCCACGTTCTCGACCGCCGCGGGGCCGGCATCGGGAATCCGGATGCAGCTGTCCCTGAGCACCGATCCCGAGCGCGCCTCGCTTCCGAGCACGGCCGGTGTGCCGCCCATCGAGCCCGCAACCTCGATCCGCTCCATCGAGACGCCCTGCTCGCCGGAGTAGCTCGAATAGGGGTCCGACCCCGGCGGATCGACCCGGATCGCGGGCGCGCCGTCGAGATCGTTGCGGAGCCGACAGCGCTCGATCCGGCCTCGCCCGGCGCTGCCCCGGTAGACGAGCAGGCCCGGCGACCGCTCCATCGCGTAGGCCCGCACGTCGAGGTTCCGGAGGCGCGCGCCGGCCTTGTTCAGCCCGCCGGTCTCCGAGCGGACGGCGCTCACCCCCTGGATCTCGCCGATCCGGAACTCGCCGGGCCGGTCCTCCGGCCACCGGGTCGCATCGAGGACGATCGTCGCCCCGTCGCAGAACGATCGCTCGCCGCTGATGCGGACCGCCGTGTTGTTGTTGTTGACGAACCGCCCGCCGATGACCTGTACTGCGCCGTCGGTGCGGGCGACGTAGCAGCCGTTCTCCCATCCGCGGAGCGTGGCGTCGACGAGCTGAACGGTGCCGGTACTGCTGCGCCCGACGAACACGCCCGGAACGCCGCCGACGACGTGGCCTGCCGGCGGTGGCCCGGAGCCCGCCCACGCGTGCGAACCCGCGTTCGTCCCGCCCACCGCGCGCAGGCCATCGACCCGGACGCTCGCCGCGGGGGTCGCGGCGATCGGGCGCAACAGCGCGCCTCCCGACTCGGCGTCGAGCGCCTCGACCGGCCCCCGGTAGGTGAGCCCCCCGACGTCGGCGTGGCCCTCGCTCTCGATCACGACCGAGGCGGCGGCGTTCCGCGCGCGCTGATCGATCGTGAGCCCCGCGAACAGCCCGTAGGAGAGGCCGTGAAAGCGGAGCTCGGGCCGGAGGCCGGCGTCGAGTCGGAAGGTCGCCCGCGGGGCGACGATCCCGAACGCGCCCGCGGGCGAGATCGAGACCCCGCCGGCGATCCGGTAGGTCCCGGGCGGGAAATCGAGCCGGGTGCCGTCGAGTTCGCCCGCGGCGGCGGCGCGCGCGAGCGCCGCGTCGAGCGTGGTCCCGGGACCGAGATCGAGATACTCGACCGCGTCGACCGCCCGCTCGAACGCGGGGGCGGGCGTCCGCTGGGCCCGCCGCTCGACCGCCGCGAGCGCGCGGTGGGCCGCACGCGACGGCCGACCGGGAACCGCGAACGGATCGACGCTCGCCGGACGTGTGCCGGCTCCCCGTGAACGCTCCGGGACCGCCGCGGTCGCACTCGCCGGGGTCGTGGTCGCGCCGATGCCCAGCGCGGCGGCCCCGAGGAACGCCCGGCGGGTGAGCCCAGCCGGGGCTGGCGCTCGCCCGCTCGTGTCCCGCCCGCTCGAACTCCTCGTCGGTCCCGATCCCATTCGTCCCTGCCCGCAGGGAACGGGGCGTTCGGCCGTTGTAATCGTAGCGGTCGACGCGGCGACCTATCGGTGTCGAACGGCGACTCGATCGCCAGCACCCCCATCGGTAGCCAACGGCGTGACGGCTCCGGCGATGCTTACTTACGGCCGGGCGAGAACGAGCACGCGAGATGACGAGAGGGGACCTCACGAGACGAGCGGTGCTCAGAACGGTTGCGGTCGCCGTCGGGGTCGGCAGCATGGGCTCGGCGTCGGCACTCCTCGGCGACTCGACGGACGACGACCTCGATCCCACGAGCGTCGACGTGGACGAGGAGCTCGCGTCGGCGAAGCGGCTTCCGCCCTCGGACATGACCGACGTGCGGCCGGGACTGGAGAGCGTGTCCGCCGGGGACGCCTCCGTTCCGGAGCGCGCCTCCGGCATCAGTCCGGGCTCGCTGCTGTTCATCACTCGGGCGGATTCCTCTGGAACCGCCGGCTGCACGGCGAACTTCGTCTGGCGGGGCGCGGACGGGACGCTGTATCTCGGAGCGGCGGGCCACTGCTTCCTCCCGAGCGATGCCGACGCGGGTCAGAACGCCGGCGGGAGCTACGATACGAGCCAGGTCACAGTGGAGGTGTGTCTGGACTGCACGTTCGGCGGCCTGACGGCGCTCGGTGGGCTCGAAGGAACTGTCATGGAGCTCGGGGCGGTCGCGTACGCCCGCCAGTCTCAGGACGGCGACGACGTCGGCAACGACTTCGGGCTCGTGGAGATCCCGGCGGCCGCCGAGGACCTCGTCGACCCGGCGATGCCCACGTTCGGCGGGCCGACCGAGGAGGGCGCGGTCGACCTCGGCGAGGACGTCTGTCACTACGGCAACGGCGTCGCCTTCGGCGAGACGTTCGTCACGAAGCCACGCACCGGCGCCGGCGTCGGCAACTTCGACGACGGGAGCTGGCTCGCGGAGCTGGCCGCCTCGCCCGGCGACTCCGGATCGGCCGTGCAGGGCTGTCGCGTGGGTTCTACGGGTATCCAGGGCGTCGAGGCCGCCGGCATCCTCACCCACCTCACAGCTGCCGGCGTCGCCGGTACGAACGAGACGAAAGCCGAGGAGATGGCGACGCAGGCCGGCCTCGACGTCGAGCCGGTGTTGGTGTAGGGTCGCCATCGCCGAAGGCCAGCCGGCCGTCGCGGCTGGATCACGTGTTCACTCGGCGTAGAGCCGTTCGATCTCCCCCTCGTACCGATCGATGATGTTCCGGCGCTTTTTCTTCATCGTCGGGGTCAGCAGGTCGTTGCCCTCGGTGAACTCCTCGGGTGCGAGGACGAACTTCTTGATCCGCTCGTAGGACTCGAAGCCCTCGTTGATCCGCTCGACCTCCGCGGCGATTCGGTCCTGGACGCGCTCGTCCTCGCAGATCTCCTCGGCCCCCTCGGGCAGGTCGACGCCCGCCTCGGCGGCCCAGTCGCGCACGCCGGCGACGTTCGGGACGATCACCGCGCCGACGAACTTCTCGCCGTCGCCGATCGCCATGCACTGCTCGACCAGCCGGCCCTCCGCGAAGGCGTCCTCGATCGGCCCAGGCGCGACGTTCTTGCCCGTCGAGAGCACCAGCAGCTGCTTCGAGCGCTCCCGGAACTGCAGGTACCCGTCGGGGCGGTTCTCGACCACGTCGCCGGTGCGGAACCACTCGCCCTCGAAGGCCTCGGCGGTCGCCTCGGGCTTGTTCCAGTAGCCGTCGGTGACGTTCGGGCCCCGCACCAGCAGCTCGCCGACCTCGCCGCCCGCCTGCGGGCGGACGTCCGGCGCGACCACCGATCCGTCGACCCGGGTCTCGACGCCCGACAGCGGCGGGCCGATCGTCCCCACCTTGGGCTCCTCGGGCGGGTTCGTCGAAACCACGGGGGCGGTCTCGGTCAGCCCGTAGCCCTCCAGTATGGGGAGGCCCATCGCGTGATAGAGCGCACAGAGCTCGGGCGAGAGGCTGCCGCCGCCGCTGAAGAAGAAGTCGACGTTACCGCCCAGCCCCTCCCGCACCTGCTCGAACACCAACCTGTCGGCGAGCGCGTGCCGGGCGCGGAGGGCGAGCCCGGGGTCGTCGGTGTGGTAGTGCTCCCGACCGACGTCGACGGCCCACTCGAAGATCCGCTCTTGGACGGGGGATTCGGCCGCCTGCTCGCGGATCGAGTCGTAGAGCTTCTCGTAGACCCGCGGGACGCTCGTGCCGGTCGTGGGACCGACGAGCGGGAAGTCCTCCTGGAGGGTGTCGGGGCTCTCCGCGTAGGCGACCGTCGCCCCGGAGGCGAAGATGACGAAGTGACCGGCGAGGCGCTCGAAGACGTGTGCGAGCGGCAGAAAGGAGAGCGTCTCGTCCGCGGCAGTAATGGAGGGGACGTCGCCCTTGTCGGGACGGGGCCCGAAGCGCTTTCGCACCTGGTTGACGTTCGCCCGGAAGTTCCCGTGGGTGAGCTCGACGCCCTTGGGCTGGCCGGTCGTCCCCGAGGTGTAGACCAGACTGGCGAGGTCGTCGAGGTCGCGCTCGGCGATCCAGCCTCCGTCGGCGTCGACCTCGGTATCGTCGGCGTCCGCCGCCGACGCAGCCACGCCCCGCTCGTGAACGTCGGCGAGCGTGAGCACGTCGTCGCGGTCGTCGTAGCCCTCGAACTCGTCGAGGACGACGACGAACGCCAGATCGAGCGCGTCCTCCACTTCGAGAACTCGTTCGAGCAGCGTCCCGTTCTCGACGACGACCCCGGTCGCGCCCGGGTCGTCGAGCAGGTACTCGACCTGCTCGGGCGAGGAGCTGGTGTACACCGTGGTGACGACCGCGCCCGCGCCCAGCAGCGCGAAGTCACACTGGGCCCACTCCATGCGGGTGTCGGCGAACAGCCCGACGCGGTCGTCCGGCTCGACGCCGAGCTCCCGGAAGCCGACGGCGAGGGCGCGCACGACCGCCCCCATCTCCTCGTAGCTGAGACTCGCGTACTCCCCCTCGGGGGCCGCCGGAACCGCCCTGTCGGCGAGCGAGCGCTCGTAGACCTCGCCCTTGTAGCGCTGGGCGACGCTCCCTCGGTTCCGCTCGACGCTCGCGGCGAACAGCTCTGGAAGCGTCGTCTCGCCGATGACTTCGTCCTCGTAGGCCGCCTCCGCGTCCTGCCGGCTCATGTGCGTGACTGCCACGACCGAGCAGTACTAAAGACCGCCGACTCGCTCCCACTGGACCGTCCTCGCCGATCCGATCGGGTCCCACTCCGCTCTCCCGGCCGCCCGGTCCTCACGCCTCCCGGTCGAGGTAGGCAAGCACGCCCCGCACGTTCAGGCGCTCCTCGGCGCGGGCCTTCTTCGCCGGCCACACCTCGTCCATGTCGCTCAGCTCGACGAAGTGCTGGATGACCATCTCGTCGTCGGCACGTTCGGCGCGCTGCTCGCGGACGGCCGCGACCCACTGCTCTAGAGTGGCCTTGTACTCGAGCAGCAGCTCGTTGTCGTACTCGCGCGGGCCGAAGTGGCCGAAACAGAGCACCGCGGGGTCGATCTCGCGTATCGTGTCGACGTCCCCGAGCGCGGCTTCGAGATCGAAGTCCGCGGGCGGCGTCGTCGGGCGGAGCCGCTCTGTCTGTGGCTCCCAGATGCCCGCCGCGTCCGCCGTGAACAGCGCGTCGTTCGCGCGATCGTGGAACATCACCTGGTGGGGGGCGTGGCCCGGTGCCACGTGGACGCCGAGCGTGCGGTCGCCGAGGTCGACCGTATCGCCGTCTTCGAGGCCCTCGATTCGCTCCTCGGGGACGGGCTCGGGCTCGGTGTAGTACTCCCATTGCTCGCCGACGGCAGCCTTCGTGCCCGCGACGAGCCGCTCGGGATCGATCAGGTGGGAAACGCCGCGCTCGTGGGTCATCACGGCGGCGTTCGGGCACTCGGCGGCCAGAAATCCCGCCCCGCCCGCGTGGTCCAGATGGACGTGGGTCGGGAGGAGGTAGGCGAGTTCCTCGCGGGCGATCCCCACCGCATCGAGCGCGTCGAGCAGGAGCCCGTGTCGGGTGCCGATGCCCGTGTCGATCAGGGCGGGCCGGTCGGCGTCGAGCACGTAGACCGATCCGTACTTCGGGGTGTCGTACATCCCGGTGTCGACGCAGTACAGATCGGTGCAGCCGCCCGCCGTGACTTCGGAGACGTCGCCGATGGCCATGCGACCGCCACGCGGCGGGGGCTCAAAAAGCCGCGCGTCTCTGGAGAGCGTTCGGTCCGTCACGGGCAGCTGTATCGCCGGCAGCGTTCGGCGAGCGGAGCGAGCCGATTCACCGCTCGCGCGCCGCGCGAGCGGCTCTTCGGTCCAGGTTTTCGGCCGAATCGACGAGGCGCACGAACCGAAGGCGAGCGCACCGAGGGCGCCCGTTGCGGGAGTCGAACCCGCTCTCGCCGAACGCACGAACCGAAGGCGAGCGCACCGAGGAGGCCGAGCACGCCCAAGAGGCCCCGTGGGGGAAAAGCCGGGCGTCTAGTAAGTATCGACGTCGGTCCCGACCGAGCAGACGTACTCGCCGGTGGCGACCTGTGGCAGCCGGCGGGCACGCCAGAGGATGCCGTCGCTGTCGGCGGTCGCGGTCGCCTTCTCGCGGCCGAAGACGTCCGTGATCCGGAACAGCGTCGCGCCCCGCTCGACGCGCGCGCCCAGTTCGGCCTCGAAGGCGACGAGTCCGCCCGCGGAGGCCCCGTACTGCTCGAACCCGCTCGCGCGGAGCTGCGCGTCGCTACTCCGCTCGCCGCTCAGAAAGCCGTACCCGACGAGGACGTTCTCGATGCCGTCGAGGCCTGCCTGCACACTGCGCTCACAGAGGCCCACCGAACCGCCGAGCTCGGGGTCGACGGTGGGGACGCCCTCGTCGGGCGCGGCGCGGGCGAGCTGGCCGTCGGGGCCCTTCTGGTCGAGGACGTACCCACAGTCGAACGTTTTGGCGAGCGCGAGACAGTCCTCGTGGAGGCGGTGACGGGGGCCACACCGCACCCGGCACTCGTGGATCATCCGGCTGGTCGAGCCCTGGTGGAGGTCGAGCGCGAGGTCGGCCCCCTTCGCGGCCGCGAACGTCGCGGCGGCGATGCGCTCCGAGGAGGTTCCGTCCTCGTCGCCCGGGTAGGCCCGGTTGAGCTTCGTGTCGTCGACCGGGTTGCGGTGCTGGGCGGCGTGAAAGGCCCAGTAGTTGGCGATCCCGACCAGCATGAGCGTCCCGGAGAGCTGAGCGGGATCGAGCCGGGGGACGAGCTCTCGAACGACGCCGACGCCGTTGAGCTCGTCGCCGTCGCTCGCGGCCTGTACGTAGAGGGTCTTGCCCTCGCTCGCGCCGTTGATCACACAGACCGGCAGGCCGACGTCGCTGCCGTCGCGGCCCTCGCCGACCGGTAGCCGCCCGACGGCGGTCTCGCCCGGCGCGGCGCGTGCCGTCCCGAGGCTCTCCATTACCCGAACGCGGCGGCCGGGGGCTCTTGAGGAGTTCGATGCCGGCGGCCCCGGCCGCCTCCCCTCACAGCGCCCGCCCGCTCGGCCCTTCCCCACCACTCGTCCTTCCGCCCCGACCCCGGACGTCCACCATCGCCGTCGGGTCGTCGACGGCCGGCGAGGACGACACCGATACCGCTTTGTCCGCTCCGTTCGAGGCCACGGCGTGGCCGACGACACCCCCGATCGCCCGCCGACGGCGAACTTCCTCGCGGCGCTCTCGGTCGCCCGAAACGCGAAGATCGGGCTCGCGGTCGGCGTGACGTTCGCCCTTTTCGTCTACGCCTACCGCGTGTTCGAGCTTCTCGGGCCGGTCGGCGACTCGCGGGGCTCGTCGCTGGCCTTCCTCGCGCTCGCGTTCACGCTCGCGCTGGCGACGGCGGCCGTCGTCGCGCTCGCGCTGATGGTGCTCTCGGCCGTCCGGCTCGCGCGCGAGCTGTGAAGCCCGATCACTCGCCCGCGGCCGAGCCGGCCATCGCCGCCAGCCCCTCGACTGCCGTGCGCGTCCCCTTGGCGAGCAGTACGTCGCCGGCGTGGAGCTCCGTTTCCGGCCCCGGGGAGACCGCCCAGTCGTCGCGCTCGCCCCCGTCCTCGCCGTCACTCGGGGCCTCCAGACTCCCGTCATCGCCCCGACGGACGCCGATGACCCGCATTCCCGTCTCGGTTTTGACCATCCGCTCGCCGAGCGTCGCGCCGTCGAGGTCGCTTCCGTCGCTGACCGCGAGTCGGACGATCACCTCTTCTGACTCCTGGACCGCCTCGGCGATGACCGGATGGGTGCCGATTCCCCTGAGGACCCCCTCGCTGATCTCGACGGCGGCGTCCGAGATCACCTCCGTGGCGCGCGCGAGGTGGACCAGTCCGCGCAGCGAAACCGGATCGTCGACCCGGTCCGCCGCCCGTAGTGTCCACGCCTCGAAGCGCGACTGGAGGGCGTCGACCTCCGCTTCGAGCGCGACGACCTCCCGGGCGACGGCCTCGCTGTCGTACAGCACTGCGCCGTAGGCGAGATCGACCCCGAGCTCGCTCATGTTCTTCATGAGCACCACCGAATCCATCGCGCGTTCGAGGTCGTCGATCTCCGGATCGGAACGCTCGGGCCCGACGTAGACCTCGCCGCTCGCGCTCTCGTAGACGCCCGCGATCGACTCCTCGGAGCCCCGGAGGAGCACCACGTCGTCGGGTTCGAGGGTGGTCTCGCCATCGGGGTCGAGCAGCCACTCGCCCGCGCGCCGGATGGCGATCACCCGCACGCCCGTCCGGGTTTCGAGCGCGAGGTCGCCCAGCGTCTCGCCCGCGAGCCGCGCCCCGGAGGCGACCTCGGCCCGGACGAGCGTCTCGACCGCTTCGGGGAGCGCCGCTGCCATCGCCGCCGGCAGCCCGATGTCCTCCAGCACTACCTTGGCGATGTCGCCCGCCGCGTCGCTGATCTTCTCGGCCGCACCCACCACCCCGAGTACGGGCGCGAGCGACTCGGCGTCGTCGGGGCTCCGGGCGGCCATCAACAGGCTCATCCGCGCCTTGAGCTGGAGGACGTCCATCTCGTCTTCGAGCGCGAGCACCTCCCGGGCGACCTCGTCGCTGCCCAGCAGCACCGCCGAGTAGGACAGGTCGATCAGGAGTTCGGCGATGTCCTTCATCTGCGCGAGGATCTGCTTGACGCCGACGGGCTCGTAGCCGACCTCCTCTGCCATGCGTCGACGTGCGGCTGGCACCTTTTTCACTCCGTCGACGCACCTTTTTACGTCGTCGGGTGCCCTCGCGCTCGCGTTGCTCGCGCTTCGGGCACCACTCCTCGTAAAAACCTGCACCAAAAACTCCCGCTCGCTCGCTTCGCTCGCTCGCGGTATGGCTGCTGGTGCTTACTGCGACCGCCCCGCTCCGCCCCGCTCCGCCCAGTATCGCTTCGTGCAGTGCGGAGCGGTCGGCGCGCGATTTACGCGCGAGGGGCGAGCGGAGCGAGTCGGCTGGGGAGGTGTGGCGTGGGGCGATCTCCGGTCGCGGATGGTGTGGGTGCGGTGCTCGTGTGTAATCGGCACTCGCGGTCCGCGCCACGGCTCGACCGATCGAGCCGGATTCGAAGCACGAATCGACCCAGGAGACGTGTGGCGTGCGGTCGCAGGGCCGATGGCTCTCTCGGGTGTCTCCGCTGTCTCGCTGTTTCGTGGTCCGTGCTCTGTCTTCCGCGATGAATCGAGAGACCGACGCCGAACCCGCGCGACGAGCCGTCAGCGACCCAGCTGCTCGTGGGCGCTCGCCAGATTCGAGGAGGCGAGCGCACCCAACAGCGAGAGCTCGCCCGCGAGCGCGCCGGCGGCGATCACCTCCGCGAGCGCGTCGGCGTTCGCTCCCGGAGGGTCACCCCCACCGCCCACGCCGAGTACCGAGAGTGCCTCCGACTGGGTGGGCAGGGTCGTCCCCCCACCGACGGTGCCGACCTCCAGCGAGGCGAGCGAGACGCTCGCGTAGAGCGCCCTCTTTCGCACCTCGACGCTCGTGATGGCGTTCGCCCCCTCGACCACCTGCGCGGCGTCCTGCCCGGTGGCGAGGAACGCGGCGGCGACGACGTTCGCCGCCTGCGCGTTGAAGCCGAGACTACTCGCCTTCGCGCTCCCCAGATGGTTCTTTCTGGTGTTGACCTCCGCGATGGCCGCGGGCGGTGCGTGCAGGCGCTCTTCGACCACCGCCGCGGGAATCTCGACGTCGGCGACGACGCTTCTCCCTCTGCCCTCGACGGCGTTGATCGCGGCGGGCTTCTTGTCCGTACAGAGGTTGCCCGAGAGCGCGACGAGCGCGGCGGGCGTCTCCCGTTCGACGACCTCGCTGGCGGCCTGGGTGGCGATCGTGGCCATGTTCATCCCCATCGCGTCCTTGGTGTCGTAACCGAACCTGAGAAACACCGAGTCGCCGACGACGTAGGGCGTCACGTCGACCAGTTCACCGTGGCTCGTCGTCGACTCGGCGGCCTCCCGCAGCGTTTCCCGGTGGTTCCGGACCCACTCGACGACCCGCTCGGCTTCGCCCACGCCGGCGACCCGGAACACCGGCGCGCGCGTCATCCGTGATTTCAGGACGCGCGCGCTCGCGCCGCCGGCCGCCCGGATGACGCCACAGCCCCGGTTGACGCTCGCGACCAGCGCACCCTCCGTGGTGGCGAGCGGGAGGTACCGTTCGCCCGAGACTGCACCACCGTCGATGGGGAGAGGGCCGGCGACACCCATCGGGACCTGCACCGCCCCCAGCAGGTTCTCGACGTTGCCCTCGGTGTCGGCGGCGTCGAAGGCGTACCCCCCCACGGCGTCGAGGTCGGCCCCGGTCTCGGCTTCGAGCAGGCGTCGGCGCGCGGCCGCGGCGCTCGCCCGGTCGGCGTGGTCGTCGAGTTCGTGCAGGCGGAACTCCCCGTCGCGAACGCGTTCGGCGAGTTCGGTCGGGTCGGCCACGTCGCCGTGGTCGGCCGGATCGTCGACGTCGGTCATGCCCTGCCCGAGGAGGGAGCCACCCTAAGCCTTACCGGACCAGTCGGGGTCGGTGGACCGACAGCCGGCGGCGTCGGCGGCGTCGACCGACGGGCCCCGATCACCGATCCAGCACCCAAGCGAGCAGTCCGCCGGCGAGAAACAGGACCGGAACGCCCGTCGTGGCGACGAAGACGACGTTGCCGCCGTCGGCTGCACGTCACCGGCCCACACGGCACCCGCCCCGACGGCCCCGAGGAGGACGGAGCCCGCGAGCACCGTCCGGGGACGGCGGAGAACGACCGCGCCGGCGACGAGCACGACGCCGACGAGGAGCGCGAGTTCGGCCACCAGCGGGAGACGCGGGTTCTCGTCGAGATAGCGGGCGTAGACCCCGCCCACGGGCAGGAGGAGGGGAAGCGACGCGACCGACACGACCAGCACCCGGACGAGCGTCGCCCCGATCCCGTGGCTGCTCCCGGCGTCGCTGTCGCCGATCCGGCCCGAACCGGCGAAGACGTCATGATCGTGGGCGCGGTCGTGACAGGGCTCGCAGGGTCGCGAGGTCGTCGAGGCGGTTCGAGCCACCCGCCGCACGCGGGGTGCGGTGGTGGGCGTGGAGCCTGCCGCCCTCGTCGTCGGCGTGGGGGCCACTCTCGCGGCCACACCGCGTGCAGGTGTACCCGTCCCGCCGGTAGACCGCCCGGCGGCGGGCGTCCCAGTCCGGCGGCAGCCCGCCACCGTACGCGTCGTGCCCGTCCCACGCCGGATCGATCCGCTCGCGCTCCGTGCTCACGTCGGCTCCCGAGCGACGCGTGGTCCGACCGGCACATGAATCCGTGGTCGACGGGGTGCTCGGCTGACTCGTGGGGCACACCTCGGCCCTCCCGTCGCGTCGCGCGGTCCCGAACCGTTATTCGAGCTCCCGTGCTCCCCGGAGCCATGACCGATCCCGCGGACCTCGTGCTCACGAACGCCACAGTCCACACCCTCGAAGCACCCGACCGGACCGCGGGGGCAGTCGCGGTGCGCGACGGGCGGATCATCCGCGTCGACTCGGCCGCCGAGGTCGACTTCCTCGACGGCGTCGAGACCCGTACCGTGGACCTCGGCGGTCGGGTGCTGCTTCCGGGCTTTATCGACGCCCACACCCACATGGAACAGGTCGGCCAGCACCGCGTCCACGCCGACCTCTCCGGGGCCGAGGGATCGGCCGAGTGCGTCGAGCGCCTCCGCGAGAACGCCCGCGAGCGCGCAGCCGACGGGGATGGGGAGCGTAACGTGGACGACGAAGGGTCGCAGGGCCGGGAGTGGATCCTAGGCTTTGGCTACGACGAGAGCGGGTGGGGCGAGCCCCGGTATCTCACCCGCGAGGACCTCGACCGGGTGAGCACCGACCGGCCGGTCGCGGCGTTCCGGGTCGACATGCACACCGCCTCCCTGAACGGCGTCGCCCTCTCTCGCCTCGAAGGGGACCTGCCCGCGACCGACGTCCACACGAGCGGGGGCGAGCCCACGGGCGTACTCGTCGAGAGCGCGCTCGGTCCCGTCCGCGAGGCGATCGATCCCGATCGAACCGAGACGCGCGAGCTCCTGTGCGCCGCCCAGGAGCGCGCCCACGAGCTCGGGATCACGGGCGTCCACGACATGGTGCGACGCTCGCACGCGCCCCGGGTCTATCGGAACCTCGATCGGGAGGGCGAGCTCGCCCTCCGGGTGCGGATCAACTACTGGTCGGATCACCTCGACGCCCTCTCGGAGGTGGGACTGGCGACGAACCACGGGAACGGGCTCGTCCGGGCGGGAGCGATCAAGACGTTCACCGACGGCAGCTTCGGCGGGCGCACGGCGAAGCTCTCCGAACCCTACGCCGACGCGGGAAGGGAGGACGGGGGAGATGTAGCGAGCGAGGACGACGGAGCGGACGGGACCGACGCGCCCGAAAGCAGGGAGGCGGGAAGCGACGCGAGCGGTGGGAGAACGGAGGGCGACGGGTCGGGAGTAGAGGCCGGCCAGTGGGTCGTTCCGCCCGCCGAGCTCGACGACCTCGTCGGCCGGGCCGACGGGGCGGGCTTCCAGCTCGCGGCCCACGCCATCGGCGACGAGGCCATCGACGCCGCGCTGTCGGCCTACGAGGACGCCCCCGCCCCTGCCGACGCGCGCCACCGTGTCGAGCACGCCGAGTTGCTGGACGAGACGGCGATCGAGCGCTTCGCCGACGCCGGAGTCGTCGCCTCCGTGCAGCCGAACTTCCTCCAGTGGGCCGGCACGGACGGCCTGTACGACGCCCGGCTCGGGACCGAGCGGAGAGAGCGGACGAACCGGTTTCGTGATCTCGTGGACGCGGGCGTCCCCCTCGCGTTCGGCAGCGACTGTATGCCGCTCGGCCCGCTGTTCGGCGTCCACCACGCGGTGAACGCGTCCGTCGAGGCTCAACGGCTCTCGGTGACCGAGGCCCTGCGCGCGTACACGAGCGGGGCGGCCTACGCGGGCTTCGACGAGCACCGGGTCGGAACGATCGAGCCCGGCAAGCGCGCGGACCTCGTCGCCCTCGATCGATCGCCGTGGGAACGTCCCGACGGGATCGAGGCCATCGACATCGCGCTGACGGTCGTCGACGGCGAAGTGGTCCACGACGCGCGGTGAGTGCTCTCGACCCGTGTCGCGGTTGTCACGCCTGCCGTGACGCTGCCCGGCGAGGTAGGGTCGATCGGGAGCCACGGCGGCGGTCGCCCGGGTGATCTCACCGGTCGTGCGGGGCTCGGTCGTCGACACACTCCGCCCCACCCGTCGACCCTACCGGCGTGGCCCGGGGACGCGACGCCGGCAGCCGACGAACCCACCCAAGAGCTGACGTCCGATCGACGCGTAGCGAACGGCACGTACCGCGCTTCTCCCGGGCGGCGAAACCCGGTGGGAGGCCTACGAGACGGCCGAACGGCGCGACGCTGCACGACGGTGACGGGAGCCTGATCGCGTCCGTACCGTACGCGAGCTTTCGGGCGATCGTCGAGGAGACGTACCCGGCCGGAGAGGACGATCGGACGATACTCCGACCGCGGGCCCGTTCGGCCGGACACCGCCGGGAAACCTCGATAGAGGCCGAACGGCCCGCGAAAGCGTCGCTGCGACCTCGCCGTCCGGCCCAGTTCACTCGCTCACACGGCCCTCGCACCGCCGTGGGGAGGTGTGACGATTGGCTCCCGGTACCCTCTGTTATCCGGACAAACGTCGGTAGCATTGCGATTCATATTAAAAACACCGATTCGCCTCCGAACACGGCTCGAAACCGCTGTACTTCGGCGGTGTCGGTAATCACTATGCCCGTTCACGGAAAACATTTAATTACAGAAATCCACAACTCGCCGGCTATGACCAGCAACGGGATCCTCGGTATCGACCTCGGCACCACAAACAGCGCCTTCGCGGTGATGGAGGGCGCGGATCCGGAGATCGTCGTCGACGGCGGGGGCGACGAGGGGTACGTCGACGCCGGCTTCGAAGACATAGACGACGAAAACGACCAGTAATCGACTATCCGATCAGGATCCAGTGGGGGCGTAGATCATGGCCGAGAACTTCTACGAGATACTCGGCGTCGATTCCGACGCGAGCGAGGCGGAGATAACGCGAGCCTACCGGGACAAGGCGAGCGAGTACCATCCCGACATCAGTGACGACCCGGACGCAGAGGAGGAGTTCAAGAAGATCCAGCAAGCACGGGAGGTCCTCACCGACAGCGAGAAACGTCAGGCCTACGATCGGCTCGGCCACGAGCGCTTCGAGCAGGCCGAAAAGCGCGGTGGCTTCGACGCCGAATCGGCCAGTCCGGGAGGCGGTGGGCGAACGGGCACCCGGGCAGGAGGCGATCCCTTCGGCGGAATGGGAGGGCTGGGCGGAACGAGCGGCGCAGGTGGGATGGGCGAAAGCATCTTCGAGCAGTTCTTCGGAGGACGTCAGGGGCGGACCGGGGGGCACACACGAACCAGGAGACGGACGGAGGGAACCCGCCCCCAGCAGGGGACGGACCTTCGCACCGACCTCACCATCGACCTCCAGGAAGCCTATCGCGGCGCCGAGAAACAGCTCACGGTCACGCGGCCGGAGCGCTGCGAGCGCTGTGGCGGTCGCGGCCATCGACCGGACACAGGGTCGCACACCTGTCCGGACTGCAACGGGCAGGGGAGGATGACCGAAGTTCGCCGAACCCGGCGCGGACGGTCCCAGCAGACGCGGCCCTGTAGCCGTTGTGATGGCACGGGCGAACTCGCCGAGCCCTGTTCGGCGTGCGGCGGCGATGGACGCGTCCGTCGTGAGGCGACGCTCGCGCTGGAGATCCCGCCCGGGATCGAGAGCGGACAGACCCTCCGGATGGGCGGTGAGGGTGCGCCCGGCGAGAACGGCGGCGCGGACGGCGATCTCCTCGTCGAGATCGCGGTCCGGGAGCACCCGACGTTCGAGCGGGACGGGGCCGATCTCCACACCGAACGGGCCATCTCGTTCCCGCAGGCGGTGTTCGGCGATTCGGTCGGTGTGCCGACGCTCGACGGAACGGTCGAGATGCGGGTTCCGGAGGGGACCCGGAGCGGCGAAACGTTCCGACTCGAAGGGAAGGGAATGCCGCGGCTCTCGGAACGGGGCTACGGCGACCTCTACGTCGACGTCCACGTCAGCACGCCGAACCCCGATGCTCTCGACGACGAACAGCGGGAGGCGCTCGAAACGCTCGCCGGCACCCTCGGCGCGACCGTACAGAACGGCAGGTAGAGCATGAACTGGCTGTTCGTCGTCGGGGTAGCCACGGCCGTCTTCGCCGGGACGAACATCGGCGGCTCCTCGACCGGTGCCGCGTTCGGTCCGGCGACCGGCAGCGACGTGCTGTCGATGCGGCCGGCGTCCGGGCTGATGGCCGTCTTCGTGCTTCTCGGCGGGTTCACCGTCGTCACGAACACGGAGGACAGGGCGTAGCTCGACGCCGCTCGCGCCGGCGAGCCGCTCGGGTGAGCGTCGCCCCATCGCCTAAGTGCGTTCGCGGGGAACCGACGGAGAGAACCATGTACGAGACCGTCCTGATCCCGACAGACGGCAGCGAGGGCGTCGGCGACGCGATCGAGGAGGGCGTCGAGCTCGCGGCGCTGACCGGCGCGACCGTCCACGCGCTGTACGTCGTCGACAGCCGGGACTACGGGACGGTCCCGGACGCGGCGTGGTTCGGCCTCCAGGAGGCGCTCAAAGACGAGGGCGAAGCCGCGGTCGAGGCGGTCGCGGCGCGCGCCGCGGAGTCAGGGGTCGACGTCGTCACGACGATCGAACAGGGGGTGCCCCACGACGTGATCGTCGACTACGCCGACGCCGAGGGGATCGACTGCATCGCGATGGGCACACACGGCCGCTCGGGCGTCGACCGGCTCCTGCTCGGCAGCGTGACCGAGAACGTCGTTCGGCACACTGGCGTCCCCGTCCACGTCGTTCGTGTCGGGGACGATTCCACAGCGTGATCGCCGGGCAGGATGAGGTCACCGTCGAGGACCTCCTCGCGCGGACGCCACGCCCTCGGTTCGCGAGCGAAGGCGGGCTTTACCGTCGTGTGACCCGGCGACCGATAGCGAACTGAGAGCGGAAGGGCGGGATCACGCTGGTCGATCGCTCGAAGGACTGGTTGAAGACCGACCGGTGGGCCGGGAGATGGGGCTTGGGACTCACCCGAAATCGTCCTCGTTCGCGAGAGTATCGTACCGAGATCCGACCCACGCGCCGAGGGATATCCCGTAGACCAGGTGACCGGCGTGAAAGATCATCGATTCGTTCGAGTCGAGGTCCATTTCCAGCATCCTGTTCAAGAGAACCACTTCACCGAGGGCAGTGAAAGGAACGCTGTAGAGAATACCGCCGACGAGCCCAGTCGTTTCGGTCCCTGCCGGGCTGTGGTCGTCTATCTCGGGGAACGAGACGGCGAAGATGCTCCCCGCGACTGCCCCATAGAGGGCGTGGAGAATCATAGCGGGAAGGTGATACTCTTCGAGTTCCTCGCTCCCGATATACTTCGCCCAGAAGTTCTCGGTCGGTGGCAGAGCCCGGGAGATGGGCATCCGGAAAGCCGTCATCGTGCCAGTCGCGACGACGCCTCCCGTAAACCCCAACACCAAGAGCCGCACTCGATTCAAAAGCAGCGTAGAGCGGTCTACTGGTGAGCGTGTCGCCACGACAGCGGGGACGAGAGACCCGTGCTTAACTCTTTGGAAGATCTGACTTTTCTTCGCGCTCCGTTTGCCCTCGTCGCATCACAGCACGATCGAACGGGAGGATCGTAGTGCTGGAAGGGAAGCGTGCTGGTGGACCTAACGGTGGTCGCGGAGCCGCACTTCGTTGTCTCCGTAGCTGTCGACCTGCTCGCTGCTCAGGTCGTTCTCATTCGAGTCGCCCCACCCGAGGAAGTCCTTGAGCTTGTCCGTAAGACCTTCGCGCTCCTCGTTGGTGGATTCGACCGTGGCATGGTCGCCATGTGCTTGTCTGACCCGTCCGAGTCGGTTCCCCTCCGCGTCCAAGACGTTGCTGCCCACGTCGTCGTCCGTGAAATCTCGTGCCATACGGTGTGAGCTATGGTCGAGTGGAGTCCTGGTTCTGTTGCTTGCGTTCGCCTGCCTCTCAATCCGTAGACAGTAGAACCACCTCACGGAGGGCGGTTTCGCCGTCCGTCACGTGAATGGGCCAACGCGGATTTGAACCGCGGACCTCCCGGTTATCAGCCGAGCGCTCAACCTAACTGAGCTATTGGCCCCGAACGGACGAGTGGTTGTCTCGTGTCGGTGTTAAGGGTTTCTCTTCCGCGACCCGTCGACCGGACCCCGTCGCGGACTCGCTGTGGACCGACGTCGAGGACGGGAGTATCCCGCGATCCTGATTCGGTTCACTCGCTGCCCACGCTCGGCTCACTTGCGGCTCGGATCCCGGTCGCCGCGCGCGTCGACCTCGTAGCCATCGGCGTCGACCTCGCGGCCGTCGCCCGGGTCGGGAAAGCCCCCGAGGTAGGCGCTGCCGGTGGCGATCCCGCCCGTCTTCCGGTCGAGGGAGGGCGCGACGACGAAGCGCTCGACGGCGGCCCGGATCGGCCAGCGCGTCGGCGGGGCCACGAGCAGGAAACCGGCGGCGTCGGTGACGAAGCCCGGCGTGAGCAGGAACGCGCCGGCGGCGATTAACAGCCCGCCATCGAGCAGCTCCTCGGTCGGGAGCTCGCCGCGCTCGACCCGCCGCCGGAGCTTCCGAACCGTGTGGCGGCCCTCCGCACGGACGAGTCCCAGTCCGACGAGCGCCGTGAGCACCACCAGCGCGACGATCCCGACCGCCCCGAACCCCTCGACCTGGCTCGCCACCACCACCAGCACCACCGCGTCGAGCAGCGGGATCAACAGCAGCGCCCCGACGATCCGAAGCCACATACTACCCCTACCGACCCGGGGCTCAAACCCCTTTCGACGCGGTCGCCGACGGCGCGATTCCGTCGTCTGCCGTCGCCACGCTGCCCCGCCGGTCACGTCCCGTCGCCGTACTCTTCGGTCGGCTACCGTCCCGTCGCGGTGGTCGGCCGAGCGAAAGCAAGGTCAGAAAGCGCGAGGGGAGCCGACGCGTGAAAAACCCCCGATGGGTTTTTGCCCTCGTGTCGAAAAGTGGGGCCTATGGGGAGTCTCGAGGACATCGGGCTATCAGAGTACGAGGCGCGATCCTACCGGGCACTGCTCTCGGCCGGCCCGACAACGGCCAAGGAGTTGTCACGGACGAGCGAGGTACCGATGGGGCGCATCTACGATGTGCTCGGGAGCTTAGAAACCCACGGACTCGCGCGCTCACAGACCGCGAGCCGCCCGAAGAAGTACGTCGCCGTCGAACCCGCCGCGGGGCTCGACCGACTCCTGGAGGACCGAAAGCGCGAGCTCGACGCCCAGCGCGAGCGCTACGAGGCGCTCGTCGAGGAGCTCGTCGGCGAGCTCGACGCCGCCGAGACGGACGAAGGGACGTTCTGGACGGCCGCCGTCGGCCCCGTGGCGGCGGTCGACCTGCTCTCCGAGCGACTGGCGGCCGCGGACTCGGAGGTGGTGTTCGTCGCCTCGACGCTCTCGCGGGGGTTCGACGCCGACATAGCCGGCGACCGGATCTCCGAGCAGCTCGTCGAGGCCATCGACCGGGGCGTCGAGGTGTCCTTTCTCATGCGACCGGCGCTCGCCGAGGTGATGCCCGGCACCGTCGGCGAGCGCTACGAGAGCGTGTTCGCGCCCGCGGAGGAGTTCCATGTGCGGACGAGTCGGGCGGTCGACGCCACCGTGACCGTCATCGACGGCGACGAGAGCTGCATCGAGGTGGGCCATCCCCTCGACGACGATCGGCTCTTCGCGATGATCGACCTCAAGGACCGCTCCTTTGCCACCGAGCTGCGCGACGCCTTCGAGACCCACTGGGAGCGCGCCGACCCGCTCGACCTCGAAGCCGAGGCCTGACGCGCGGACGACCCCGACGAAGCGTCCGCCGACGGTGGAGAGCGGGATCGAACCGGCCGAGCGATCGACCGAGGGGGCCGGGACGATCGACCGATCGGTCGGGCGGGACGTGGACGGCGTCGACCGCAAGAGACAACGGGGAACGTCGGGGACGCGCTCGAAGAGGCGGGCGCGTCAGTCGCCGGATCGGCCCGGGCCCCGGAGTTCCTCGCGGAGCTCGCCGACGGTCGCCACGCGCTCGGCGTGGGCGTTGTGCTGGTGGATCGACTCGTCGTTCGACTGCTTCATGCGTACCACGGCCCCGTCGGGGAGGTCGGGGAAGCGCTCGACCACCCCCTCGGCCATCTCGCGGACGCAGTCCTCGACGAACCGCGCGTTCTCGTGGGCCGCCCGGGTCACGTGGTCCTCGTCGGGGCGCTTGGCGAGGTTGTAGATCCGCGCGGACATGGCGTCGCGGGCCAGCGCGATGAGGTCGTTGAGGTCGACCTCGGGTGCGCCGTCGCTCTCGACCGCGAGCGTCGCGTGTCCGCGCTGGGAGTGGCCCGCCTGCGGGACGCGATCGAGGAACGTCTCCACGACGTCCTCCTCGACGCCCAGCCCCCGGAGCTCCTCGCGGGCGCGCGCGGCGGACATCCCCTGCGAGCACGGACAGACGGTCATCCCCGTCACCCGGGCCCCGATCTCCTCGGTCGTCCCCTCGGGGGTCGCGGTCGCGCCGGCGACGATGGTGGCGGTGTGCTGGGTCGGCTGGTCGCTCGCGGGCGTACGCTCGCGGGTGACGAACTCCGCTTCCATGCCCACCTCCGCCCGGGAGGTGTACTCGTGTTTCTCGAGCAGGCGCTCGGCGGCGTCGCCACAGACGTCCTCGACGCGGTAGGCCGGCTCCGCGACGGCGGCTTCGAGCGTCTCGTCGATCACCTCCATGTTCCGGCTCATGTCCGCGCCCTTGCGCCCGCCTGGGAGGTCGACGAACGCCGAGAACTCCGCCATCAGTACGATCGGCCGGTCGCAGTCCTCGGCGTCGCGCCCGAGCTCGACCAGCTTCTCGACGCCCGTGACGCCGACATCGTTCAGCCCGACGGCGACGTCCGGCCGGGACGCCTGCACGTCCGGCAGCTGCTGGCTCATCGCCCTTTCGTGGGGGGTGACGACGGGTAGTGCTTTCGGAACCGCGCTCGCCGCCCATAGCCGACCGGCCGTGACGGCCGACCGTGCTCCATCGACCGGGGAGAAGGGACGGGAAGGCCCCGTCGCGCACGTCGGTGGAGGGCCGAAACGCGCTCGGCGAACTGCACTACGATGTTCGGGATCTTAACTCGGGGCGGTCGTTGTAGTCCGTTTCGGACGGTTTCGACCCGCTTCGAGCGGGACGCAACATCGAGCTCCCGGTCGAATCCACCATCTCGACGACCGGGTTCCCCGGCCGGCCGTGGACCGCGGTCGGGGCCGCCGACGGGAGCTCAATCGAGCTTTTCGAGGGCGGCGTAGAAGTCGAGCGGCGGGCCGGCGACCCGCAGCGGCTCCTCGGCGGCTCGCACCCGGGCGGCCGCGGGGGGATCGAGCCGCTCGGTCGTTCGGCCGTCGCCGACGACCGCCGCCGCGCCCGCCTCGATGCGCACTGTGACCTCGCTGTCGGCCCCCACGACGAGCGGCGGCATCGGCCCGGCGGCGCACATCCCGGTGACGACCGTCGCCGGGACGCCCGGAGCGACCAGCGGACCCCCCTCGCTCAGGTTGTAGGCGGTGCTGCCGGTCGGCGTGGCGACGAGGACCCCGTCTGCGGGCCCGCTCGAGTAGAGCTCGCCGTCAACGCGGACCTCGACGGCGAGCCCGCGGCCGTGGCCGCGCCGGCCCATCACCGCGATTTCGTTGAGCGCGGGCGGCAGCGTCCAGCCCGCGCCCGATGCGCGCAGGCGCGGCATCTCGCGGGTCCACGGACTCCCCCGCTCGCGAAGTCGCGCGACCTCCGCTCGGACGACTTCGATCGCGCGCTCGGGCGGCGTCGCGTTCAGAAAGCCCACCTCGCCGAGGTTCACACCCATCACCGGTGTCGTCCCGGCCCCGCGGGCGGCGAAGAGGAAGGTGCCGTCGCCGCCGACGCTCACCACGAGATCACACGCCGCCATCGCGTCGGCCGCGTGCCCATCGATGTCGAGCGCGGCGGCCGTCGCCGCGTCCACCCATACCTCGCTGTCGTCGAGCGCCGCCCGGATGTCGCCGGCAAGCGCCGCCGCACGCGGGCTTCCCTTCCGCGCGACGATGCCCACTCGCATCGGGGACGGTTGGCCGGCGGGGGACAAAAGCGCACCTCTCGGCGGTCGCGCACCTCTCGGCCGCCTCAGCGGACGACCGTCACGGGCACCGGCGAGCGCCGGACGACGGTTTCGGCGACGCTGCCCAGCAGGACCCGCGAGACGCCCTCGCGACCGTGGCTGCCCGTCACCACGTGGTCGACACCGTGTTCGGTGGCGTGCTCGACGATCGCGCTCGCGGGCCGGCCCACCGCCGTCGCGGTGTCGATGTCGACGCCGCGCTCCTCGGCCAGCGCCGTGGCCTCCTCGAGCAGGTCCCTGGCGCGCTCGCGGGCGGCCTCGTACCACCCTTCGGCGTAGCCCGGACCACCCCCGAGCGCGCCGTAGCCGGGCCCGATCGGATCGATGACGTACAGCGCCGTGATCGCCGCGTCGGCGTGCTCCGCGAGGGCGTACTCCAGGGCGCGGCGACCCCCCTCGGAGTCGTCGAACCCGACGAGCACCCGCCCGGTCATGCGTGTAGGTAACACGCGACGGCAGATAAATCCAGCCCCTCGTCTCCCCGCCATCCACGCCGAGGTCGGGGCCGGAGCGGGCCTACAGGCGGGTGTCGCCCGTGGATTTATTTGGCCGCGCGACCGAACGGTCGGCGTGGCGGACAGGACCACGGCCGAGGAGGAGATGACCAGAGCGGAACTCGCGGCGTACCTCCACGAGGTCGCCGAGGCGTTCGACGGCGAGGGCGAGATGACCGTCTCCGTCGGCAACAAGACCGTACGGCTCGCGCCGCCGACGGGGATCGACACCGAGGTCGAGGTCGGCGAGCGCTCGGCGGTGCTCGGGAGCGACGAGGAGTCCGTCCGGATCGAGCTGACGTGGGAGCCCGTGTCGTCCTGAGCACGCTGCTCGGCGGTCGCAGCGAACTGGCACCGGGAACCCGCAAGGGCAAGTGTGCGGACCCCTTAGGAGAGGTATGCTGCTGATCCGCGGGCGTGCCGGCGGGACGGCGCTGACCGGCACGCTCTACGAGCGCGGCGAGCGCGCGCCGCAGTTCAAGGGTGCGCCGGACGAGGACGCTCCCTACGTCTGGGTGTGCGACGCCTTCTACGAGGTCGAGAGCGGCGGGCAGGTCCAGCGCATCGGCGACGGGGAGGTCAACGTCGCCTTCGAGTCGCCGACCACGCGGGGCTTCGAGACGCGCGAGCAGGCCGTGACGGCCGCCAAAGAACACGTCCGCACCCAGTTCGCCCGCGTCGGCGTACCCGGGAGCGACGTCGCGATCGAGGTCACGAAGACCGAACCCGGGCCGCGGTAGCCGGGATCGTCCGCCGGCATCGTGCCTCTGGTCGGTCTTCGGGCGAACGACACGACTGGTAGTCCGGAGCGACGGCCGCGGATGGCCGGGGACACACCAGAGACGCACCGCTCCGCACCACGGCTCGCGAGCCTCCCCAGACGACTCCTTCGCTTGGATTCGGTAGATCGGCCCACCGGCGTGCCGACCGCGAGTGCCGTGTGGATCGAAACGACCGCGGGTGTCGATGCGCGAGTGACCCACCGGCCGCCCCGCTTGGATCCCACCGACCGGGAACGCGCCGGCAGCCCGACCGCGCTCAGGGGATCGGCGTGGGACCGACGGTGGGATGGATCACCTCGTAGTCGCCGGTGTCGTCGACGCCGATGATCGCCCAGTCGTAGTCGGGCTTCTCGTCGAGGAGTCGTTCCCGGAGCGCCTCGGCGTGGCGCTTCCACGTGACGAAACAGCGCAGGTCGCCCGAGTCGGGGGTCTCCTCGGGCTCGGCCACCGCGGTGACGCGAACGACGCGCCACTTGCGCTCGGCTCTGAGCTCCGTCCCGTTCCCCGAAACGGTGTAGCCCAGCTCGGTGAAGATCGATCGCGCCTGCTCCGTCGGTGGCGTGCTAGCAGCACCCATTCGAGAGGAACTACTGCGGCCCACTTCATAACGCTTCGCACCTAACAGTCTCGTGACTGCTGTTCGGATGTGGGTCCACGGCGACCATCGCTCCGGCTCCGGCTCCCGGGGCTGTCGCCGGCGAGAACCCGATGGAGTTCACTCGTGGGCAGCGTCCCACTCGTCGGGCTTTCTGATGTTGGCACACCGGTTGCACTTGATCCGCCCCATCGAGTCCATCGCGTTGTCGAAGCTCTCGCAGTGCCCACAGAAGTACCCCCAGCGCCGGTCGCCCTCGGGGGTGGCGTAGACGGCGAAAAAGGGGTCCTTCGAGCCGCGCTCGGCCTCCCCGGGGGCGACGTACAGCGTCTCGTCCGCGCCGGTCGTCCTGGCGTCCATACTGGTCGGTTCTCGGCCGAGGGACAAAGCCCCCGCGCTTCTCCGAAAGCGTCCCGTGTGCCCGTCGTCGCCCCGTTGACCCTCTCGGTGGCGAAACAGGGCGGGCAGAGCGGTGACTGCGTGTGGGTGACGCGGCGGCGCGACCGCGGATAGAAAGGTTCAGGCCGGCGCGCGACGATCGGCCGTCCGATGACGCAGGTCGTCGTGCCCGTCCGGTATCCGCTCTCCCCGCACTCGCGGGCGACGCTCGAAACCGCGATCGACGTCGCGGCCGAGCACGACGCCGCCCTCACGGTCCTCCACGTCGACCTCTATCACGCCGGCGAGCGCGTCTCACAGGCCGAGCTGAAACGCGCCATCGAGGGCGAGTTCGGTTCGCTCTCCGACGCCCGCTACGTCGTTCGCGACGGCCTGCTCGTCGAGGAGACGATCCTGGAGGAGGTCGTCTCCCAGGGCGCGGACGTCGTCGTCATCGGCGAGAAACAGACCGGCCGCTGGCGACGGATGGTCCGACGGCTCGTCGACGACCCGGACGTCGCGCGCTACCTCCGCGAGAAGCTCGACTGCGAGGTGGTCACCGCCTCGGTCCCGACGTAGCGCCCTCGTCCCGTTCGTCCCGCGCCTCGTCCTGCGCAGCCTCCCTCCTCTTCCGGGTCGCTCGATCGCTACCGGGGTCGTCCCGCGCGTCGTCGCGGCTACCCGGCGGATCGCCGCCCCGGCTGCCCCGGTCGCCCCGACCGCCCCGCCGAGCGAGCGAGACCGGGAGCGTGCCGCTGGTCTCGTCGAAGACGAGGTGGGAGTGAGGGTAGGCAATCTCGACGTCGGCCGAATCGAGCGCATCCCAGACGTTCGTCTGCACGTCCGAACGCACCGTGAGGAGCTTGTAGGGCTCTTTCACCCAGTAGCGCAGCGCCAGGAGTACTCCGTGGTCGGCGAACTCGTCGATGTAGCACGTCGGCGCGGCCGGGTAGCGCGCGCTCCCGATCCGGACGTCGGGGCCCCCGGAGATGACGACGTCGACCGCCCGCGCGGCGTCCTCGATGAGCGCTCGCGCCTCGTCGAGGTCGCCCTCGTAGGTCACGAGCACGTCCAAGCGAAGCCGGGTCCGGGGGTCCTCCGCCGAGTAGTTCACCACGTCGCGCTCGCGCATCGTCCCATTCGGGATCACCAGGAAAGTGTTATCAAGCGTGAATATCTTGGTGTAGCGGAGCGTGATGTCCTCGACGAACCCGCGCCGGTCGGTGTCGACGATCTCGATCATGTCGCCGATCTCGTAGGACTTGTCGGTGAGTACGAAAAAACCGCTGATGATGCTGCCGAGGATCGGCGCGATCACGACCGCGATCGCGGCTGTGAGCACCGTCGCCGAGAGCAGGATGCTCCCGAGCTCGACGCCGTAGACGACCGCCGACACGAAGACCGCGACGAGCATCACCCCGGCGCGGGTCGAGCGCAGGACCGTCCGGCTGACGCTGGGCCGCTGGAACCGGCGCGCGACGCGCCGGCCGAGCAGGCGCACGAGCAGCTTCGAGCCGTACCACGCGAGCACGAGCACGACGAGCGCGAGCACCGATCGAATCGCCCAGATGGGGACCTCGGGCAGCAGCTCCGAGAGAAAGCCGACGGTCTCGTTGGCCCCCTGATCGAGCGCACCCCCGGTGCTCCCGTTCGAGCCGTTCACGTCGACGCCCGGCTCCGGCGTTTCGGGCTGTGACGCGACCGACGCGGTCCGGACGGTCGCGCTCGTCCCCTCCATGCACCCTCCTCTCGTGGGGCCCGAAAAAGGGTTCCCACCTACTCGTCCGGAACCGGTCGGAGAACGAGCGTCGCAGGTTCGAGCGCCGGAAGTCCGGCGGAGGCGGGCCGCTACCGGAGCCTAGTCGCTCTGGATCCGCGGGGCGAGCATGAACGTCACCGCGCCGTGGCCCTCGGCGACGTCGAAGTGCAGCTTCACGGGGAACTCCTCGCCGAGCTCGATGACCACCTCGGCGTCGCCCGGGATGGCCCGGTTCATGTCCTTGAGATAGTCGAGCGAAAAGAGCGAGTGGGCCGGGCCGACCGCGAGGTCGATGAGATCCTCCCGGTCGAGTTCGAGGTGGACGTCATCGGTGTCGCCCTCGGCGTCGACGTAAAACTGCTCGTCGCCCTCGTCGACGCCGAGCGCGATGTGATCGGAGACCATGTCCGCGGCCGTCACCGCGCGGTTGATGTCCCGACCCTCGACGACGATCCGGGCGGGGAGGTCGAGGTCGGGGATGTCGGGCTCCTGTCTGATGGAGTCGGGGTCGATGAGCGCGAGCGTGTACTCGAGGCCGTCGATCCGGGTGTGGAGCTTGCGGGTCTCCTCGTCGAGTTCGAGGTGCACGAGCTGGCCGGATTCGGCCATGCCGGCGATGTCCTCGAGCCGGGAGAGGTTGACGCCGATGACGCCGCCGTCGGCCTCGTAGGACTCGAAGGCCTCCGCGGAGAGTTCGAGATCGACCATGCCGACGTTGGCGGGATCGACGGCCCGGATGGCGAGGCCGTCCTCGTTGAGATTGATCTTGCACTCCTCGACGAGCACGCCCACTGAGTCGAGGGCCGTCCCGAGCGTCTGTGCGCTCACGATGGCGTCGAACATACGGGCGGTAGGAAACCCCGGATTATAAAGGACCACGGTCGCGGTGCGGGGCCGATACTGTCGGACGGAAATACGCAAATATCGACCGGCAGTGAACGCTTGACGGCGGCTGGATAGTCCGGCTGCGTCTGTGAAACGATTCTGTCCGACGGTATGAACTCGCCGCCCGTCGGCCGTCGATCACCCCCGTCGACCGTCGACTGCCGCCCTCGCCCCGCCGACCGTCGAACGAAGCGCGTTTACCCGACCGCGAGTACCGTGGGGACGCGATGGGGCACAAGGACGACTACTACAACCGGGCCAAACAGCAGGGCTACCGCGCGCGCTCGGCCTACAAGCTCCGCCAGCTCGACGACGCCGCCGACGTGCTGGGCGAGGGCGACGCCGTCGTCGACCTGGGTGCTGCGCCGGGCGGCTGGCTCCAGGTCGCCGCCGAGCGGGTCGGCGACACGGGGACCGTCCTCGGGGTGGATCGCCAGCACATCGACCCGATCGACGGCGTCGAGACGCTTCGAGGAGACCTCACGGAGGAAGCGACGAGAGAGGAGATCCACGAGACGGTCGGCGAGGTCGACGCCGTGCTCTCCGACATGGCCCCGGAGATGAGCGGCGAGTACGACCTCGATCACGCCCGGTCGGTCCATCTCGCCCGGCAGGCGCTCGTCGTCGCGCGCGAACTGCTCGCGCCGGGGGGCGATCTGGTCGTGAAAGCCTTCGACGGGCGCGACCTCGACACCCTCGAAGCCGACGTGGAGGCGGCGTTCGAGTACGTCCGGACGATGCGCCCGAAGGCCTCGCGCGAGGCGTCCTCGGAGCTGTATCTGGTAGGCAAGGGCCGGCTCCGGACCGACCTGCGCGCGGGCGAGGAGCTGGCGGTCGAGATCGTCGACACGGGCCGGGAGGGCGACGGCGTGGCGAAGGTCGATGGCTACACCCTGTTCGTGCCCGGCGCGAGCGAGGGCGAGACCGTCCGCGTGCGCATCGAGGACGTGAAGCCCCGCTTCGGGTTCGCCGAGCGAGTCGACTGACCCCGCTGCAACCGCCCGGGATCTCCCTCTCTGTTGATCGACTCGCGCTTCGGACGGCTGGACCGGCCGGGCGAAACCCGGACCGCGAGTGTCGCTGCACGTTCGGTACGTCGACGAAACGACGGCCGAACGGACGTCGGAGACGCTGATCGCGAAAGCCGACGGGACGCGACCGCGAGCACCGACTCACGAGAGACCGCCCGCGCCGCTACCGCAGCGCCACCGCGACCGAACCGTTACACCGCAGCGCCCCCCCCCCCCCCCTTAGGGCGGCCGGGATGGTCGGAACGGCCGTGAACCCCGCGCGGCTCGACGACGAGTTCCCCGCGCCCTCCTACCGCGGCGCACAGAAGCGCGCGCTCGGGGACATCCAGGAGGCCTTTGCGGCGGGCAACGACGCCGTGCTGGTGCGCGCGCCGACCGGCAGCGGGAAGTCCCTGCTCGCGCGCGCCGTCGCCGGCGGTGCGCGCCGGCCCGACGAGGCGGGTCCCACCGAGCCGACCGGCGCGTACTACACCACCCCGCAGGTCTCCCAGCTCGACGACGCCGCCGCCGATCCGCTGCTCTCGGATCTTCAGGTCGTCCGCGGCAAGCGCAACTACTCGTGTCTGCTGCCCGGCGAGACCGACACCCCCGTCGATCGCGCGCCCTGTGTCCGCGAGACGGGCTTTGACTGTTCGGTCCAGCACCGCTGTCCGTACTTCTCGGATCGGGCGATCGCTGCCAACCGATCGATCGCGGCGATGACGCTCGCCTACTTCATGCAGACGGCGGGCTCGGCGGCGTTCGGCCGGCGCGACGTCGTGGTGATCGACGAGGCCCACGGACTGGCGGAGTGGGCGGAGATGTACGCCACGATCGACCTGCGCCCGCGGACGGTCCCGGTTTGGGAGGCGCTCTCCGTGCCCGACCTCGGAGACACCGGGAGTCTCGGTCGGGCCGTGCAGTTCGCCGAGCAGCTGGTCGACGTCTGCGAGCGCCGCAAAAACACCCTCGTGGGCGCGGACGAACTCACGCCCGCGGAGGTCGCCGAGCGCGATCGCCTCCAGGAGCTCGTCTCGGATCTGGAGTGGTTCGTCGCGGACGCCCACGACCCCGAGAGTGCGACGACGTGGCTCGTCGACCAGCCCGACGGCGCGGACGGAGCGGTGACGATCAAGCCACTGAACCCCGAGCGCTACCTGCACCACACCGTCTGGGACCGTGGAGAACGGTTCGCGCTGCTGTCGGCGACGATCCTCGACAAGAACAGGTTCTGCCGCGGGGTCGGGCTCGACCCCGATCGGGTGGCGCTCGTGGACGTCCCCCACACCTTCCCGGTCGAGCACCGGCCGCTGTACGACGTGACCCAGGGCAAGATGACCTACGAGCACCGCGCGGAGACCCTTCCCGAGATTTCCCGACTGCTCGTCCGGCTGATGGCTCGCCACCCCGACGAGCGGGGCATCGTCCACGCTCACTCCTACGCCATCGCCGAGGACCTCGCCGACCGGCTGGCGGAGTTCGGCGTCGGCGAGCGGGTTCGGACCCACGGTCGGGAGGACCGCGACGCCCAGCTACGGGCGTGGCTCGCCGGCGACGCGAGCGGGGACGACGAGGTCTTCGTCTCGGTGAAGATGGAGGAGGCGCTCGATCTCGGCGGCGACCTCGCGCGCTGGCAGGTGCTCTGTAAGGCCCCTTACGCCAACACCCGCGACTCCCGCGTCGCCCGGCGACTGGAGGAGGGACGGTGGGCGTGGTACTACCGGACGGCGCTGAGCACCGTCATCCAGGCCTGCGGGCGGGTCGTCCGCTCGCCCGACGATTTCGGCGCGACCTACCTCGCGGACGTGAGCCTGCTCGACTGCTTCGAGCGCGCTCGGGGGGACATGCCCGACTGGTTCCGTGAACAGGTCGATCGAATGGGTACGCCGGAGCTGCCGGCGTTCGACCCATCGGCCGCGCTCGGTGAGAGCAGCGGGAGCGATGCGACCGGTGGCGGCGATCCGCGACGCGGACGGAGCGCACGAGTCGGACGGGACGGACGGGGCGGCCACCACAGCGACGCCGAGAGCCACCCGCTTGCGGACGTCTGGGACACGGAGTGAGCGACGGTCGCGGCTGCCGTCGTTCGCGTAGCGGTTCTCCGGCACGCCGAGTACCGATCCGCTTCGGGACGGCGGGTCCGCCACCCTGACGGGCGACTAGCCCGGGCGCACTATACGAAACTGCCCACCGCGAAGGCGATCGACGAGCCGATCATCAACACCACGAGGATGATGGCAAGGATCTGCTGTCTGTCCATGCACGCCGATGACGGTCGGGACGGTTGTGGCTTTCGGTTCCCGGGCGAGTCGATGACGGAGCGTGGGCACGAGGCGAGCGATGGGCAATCGACCGCGGCGCACGGAGACGACTACTCCGCGGGCAGGACGTGCAGGCCGGCGCGACTCTTTAGTACCGGTACGGTCTCGGCGTCGGGATCGAGGTAGTCGGGCCGGGCGATCGTCTTCGTCTCGTAGGTCTCGGGGTCGAGCACCTGCACCGCACGGTCGTCCGCGACCGCGACCAGCGTCGTCTCCACGCCGTCCTCGCGCCGGCCGAGTCGCCGTGCGTCGGGCGCCGTGGCGTCCCCGGCGTCGGCCTCGTAGGGCTCGCCGGTCTTCAGGCGGACGCCCTTGAGGTTCCCGCGGGCGCTCTCGACGAGGACGGGCCCGCCCTCGCCGCCGTCGGCGGCGGGCTCGATCACGTCGCCCGGTCGGAAACGGGGCAGACGGACGGCGTAGCTCACCCGATACACTTCGTCGCCGTCCTCGTCCTCGGTGACGAGCGTCTCGGAGTCCGAGACGTCGCCGCCGAACTGTCCGACGATCCGGTCGGCGATCGCCCGGCCCAGCTGCGTGGTCGATACCCGAATATCGAGGCCGTCGGCGGATTCCGTGATCTTCGAGACGAACGCATCGCGGTCGCCCGCGGCCTCGCGGTCGGCGACGTACTCGCGGGCGATCTCCGCCGCCCGCCCGACCTCCTCGTCGGTCGGCGTGCGCCCGTCCGCGCGGACCTGTACGGTGCTCGCGTAGTAGTCGCCCGCGATCCGGCCACAGCGCCGGCAGGTGCCCCGCGAGAACTTCACGGGCACCGTGACGTGTTCCTCGATCGGCCGTCCGCGGACGACCGCCGAGAGCCCACAGTGCATCCGGATCGTGTTCTCGTCGACCTGCTCGGGGTCGACCCCCCACGCGAACTCCTCGGCGTCGACGTGGACCTCGAGGGCCTCGCTCACCGCTTCGACGGCGACGTCGGTGTAGTCGCGCGCGCCGACGTCGACCCAGCGCTCGCCGCGCTCGACGGCCCCACACCCCGCACAGACGGCGACCTCGATCCGGGCGGGCGCGTCGGCGAGCACGAACGCCTCGAAGTAACAGTCCGTACAGAGCGGCGTCCGGTCGGTAGTCGCGTCCGCCACCGGCGTGCCGGCGTCCGCCGGCGCGCTCGCTCCCGCCGTCCCCGCTCGGTCGTCGTCCGCGGACGACCCGCGCTCCGCCGACGGCGAGGCCGCCGGCTCCTCGACGGAGTCCGCCGACCCCTCGATGGAGTCGCCACACCGCGGGCAGAACGCGCGGGACTCGCTCATGAGTCGTGGGAGAGCGCTCGCGGGTTTAAGCCGCTCGCACCGTCTCTCGATCGGTTGGCCCTGCCATCCGACGAACATTTATCCCGCGATGCCGTGGTCACGGGTATGCAATGGAAGGCCGACCGAGGGCTGCAGGCGCGCATGGGCCTCACCATGCTTCTGTTGCTCGCGCTCTACGTGGTGTTCATCGGCGTGCTGTCGCAGTTCGCGGGCCTGTTCGTGATGGTGCTGGTGATAGGGGGATTCATGGTCGCGCAGTTTTTCTTCAGCGACAAGATCGCGCTCTACAGCATGGGCGCAAGCGAGGTGAGCGAGGCGGAGTACCCCGAGCTCCACGCGACGATCGGCCGACTCGCCCAGCAGGCCGACCTCCCGAAGCCGACGGTGGCGGTCGCCGACACCCGCACCCCGAACGCCTTCGCCACCGGGCGCTCGCCGTCGAATGCGACGGTCTGTGTCACGAGCGGGATCATGAACACGCTAAACCGCGAGGAGCTGGAGGGGGTGCTCGCCCACGAGCTCGCTCACGTGAAGAACCGCGACGTCATGGTGATGACGATCGCCTCCTTTTTGTCCTCGCTGGCCTTCCTCATCGTGCGCTGGGGCTTTCTGTTCGGCGGCGGAAACCGCCGCGAGGGTGGAGGCGGCGTCCTCGTCGCGGTGCTCGTCTCGCTCGTGGTGGGCGTGATATCCTTCCTGCTGATCCGGGTGCTCTCGCGGTACCGGGAGTTCGCCGCCGACAGGGGTGGAGCGATCATCACCGGTCGGCCCTCCGCGCTGGCGGGCGCGCTCATGAAAATCGACGGGCGGATGGACAAGGTTCCCAAAGAGGACATGCGCGAACAGGCCGACATGAACGCCTTCTTTATCATCCCGATCAAGAGCGGCGCGATCGGCCGGCTGCTCTCGACGCACCCCTCGACGGAAAAGCGCGTCGAGCGCCTGCGGGCGATGGAGCGCGAGTTGGAGACGGCCTGACCCCGTGTGGGGACACGAATCGAGCGGCGTTGCGGACCGCGGGTGCGGGTCGCAAGCGACGACCGCAGCCACGAGCCGTCCCGACCGATTTCCCCCCGTGGATGCCGGCCGATCGGTCGTGCTGTAGTGCGGTCCGGGAGTGCCGGCACACGGAAACCAACCGCAACCGCCACTGCCGCTATACCGCCACCGTACCGCCATCGTGGCCGCCCCGCACAGTCCACACCCTCCCCAGCCGATCCGCACACCGGGCCGACGCCCCGCACCGCGGTCGGCCCGGCGCGCTCGTCCCTCGCGCGGGCGTTGCGCACCGAGGACGGCGCGCAGCCGCGCGCCGACCACCATACTGTTCCGGTCGTCACCGCATTCCGATCGTCGCCGGGTCGTGGCAGCCGCGGGACGGACGGTTCGGCTTTTCACCCCTCGTCACGATGGACCGGTATGGGAATCCTCGACGGGCTCAAGTCGGCGCTCGGGATGCGCGCGGAGGCCGACTCGACGCGCGCGGCCGATCCAGCCGACCTGTTCGGGATGAGCACCGCACACCTGACGATGGAGGCCGATCTGGGCTTCGATCCCGCTGGCACGGCCGCGCTCTGTTTCGCTGCCGTCGACAGCACGGACTTCGAGGGCACGGTCGGGGAGGTCCGGGCGATCCTCGAGGCCGGCGAGGTCGAGACCGGCACCGAGGCACGGTTCGTCGGCGATACCCACGGCTACGAGTGGGTCGTCCTCGAAGACCCCGACTTCGAGGATCTGGTGACGAGCGTCCACTTCGCCGCCGACACCCTGATCGAGCGCGGCTACGGCTCGCGGCTGCTCGCGGCCCTCTTTGCCTTCGAGGAGAACGGCGAGCCCGTCTACTGGGTCTACTCGTTCCGGCGCGGGGCGTACTACCCGTTCGCGCCCCGCGGGAACCACGAGCGCGACTCGACCGTGGAGTTCAAGCTCGAATCGGTACTCGACGGCGAGCTGACCGTCGAGAGCGACAAGGAGTACTGGTATCCCCTCTGGCCCGACGGCGACGAGCACCCGTGGGGGTAGTCCGCCCGCGGCCGACTCCCACGCGCCGGTTTCGGAGCAGCGGACAGGGGTCGTGATCGACGGCTGGTGCGAGCGCGCCCGCGCTCCCCGGCGAGGTCGACGCACTCGCCGTCGTCGCCCGCGATCCGCGCACGCCGTGGCACGCGAAGGCTCTCGGGACGCTCGTCGTCCCGGCTGGCTACTCGCGCTCGCACTGCTCGTGTGGACCGTCCGACCGCTGGGGTGGGGGATCGAGACGTGGCTGACAGTTCCGAGCGTCGCGATCGAGCGCCACGGCCGCCGTTCAAACCGCAGGCGTGCGCGGCCGCCGTCCACACCGCATCGCCCCGCCAGTTCACTTCCACCGAGATGTTAACGAGACTTTATGAGGCAAGCCGAACGAGAGAGGGTATGGCAGCAAGCGAAGACCTCGAAAGCCTGCCGGGCGTCGGCCCGGCGACCGCGGACAAGCTCGTCGACGCCGGCTTCGATTCCTATCAGGGCCTCGCCGTCGCCAGCCCCGGCGAGCTCTCGAACACGGCGGACATCGGCGAGAACACGGCCGCGGACATCGTCAACGCCGCCCGGGATGCGGCCGACGTCGGCGGCTTCGAGACCGGGGCCACAGTCCTGGAGCGCCGAGAGCAGATCGGCAAGCTCACCTGGACCGTCGAGGAGGTCGACGACCTCCTCGGCGGCGGCGTCGAGACCCAGTCGATCACCGAAGTATATGGTGAATTCGGCGCGGGCAAGTCCCAGGTGACCCACCAGCTCGCGGTGAACGTCCAGCTTCCCGAGGAGTACGGCGGGCTCGAAGGGAGTGCGATCTTCGTCGACAGCGAGGACACCTTCCGGCCCGAGCGGATCGCCCAGATGGTCCGCGGACTATCCGAAGACGCCATCGCGGCGGCGATGGACGCCCGCGAGATCGAGGGGGGCCCCGGCAGCGAGGAGGCGATGGAAGCGCTGATCGAGGCGATGCTCGACAACATTCACGTCGCCAAGGCGTTCAACTCCAACCACCAGATCCTCCTCGCACAGAAGGCCCAGGAGATCGCCGGCGAGCACGAGGGTTCGGAATGGCCCGTCAGGCTGGTCTGCGTCGACTCGCTGACGGCACACTTCCGTGCGGAGTACGTCGGCCGGGGCGAGCTCGCCTCCCGCCAGCAGAAGCTCAACAAACACCTCCACGACATCGCCCGGATCGGCAGCCTCTACAACACCGCCATCGTCGTCACCAACCAGGTCGCCTCGAACCCCGACTCCTATTTCGGCGACCCGACCCAGCCCATCGGCGGCAACATCCTCGGCCACAAGTCCACCTTCCGGCTGTATCTCCGCAAGTCCAAGGGCACCAAGCGCATCGTGCGGATGGTCGACGCCCCCAACCTCCCCGACGGTGAAGCGGTGATGCGCGTCGAGGAGGAAGGACTGATGGCGGAGTGAGGGGTGGCGGCGGGTCGCGGAACGGGCTATAGCGCGAGCGCCGCCTACCAGGTCTCGACGGTGCCCTCGCGGACGTCTTCTGTACAGCCCCGGCAGTCGGGGTGGTCGGGATCGAAACAGTCCGGTCGGTGGTTCGACAGCGAGACCCGACGCCGCTCGGCGTGGCGGCGACAGACGATCCGGACGCCCTCCTCGTCGGCCATCCGTCTCCCGTCGCGGTAGGCAGACGAGAACTCGGCGTAGCGCCGGCCCGCGCTCCGCGCCGTCGTCCGGACGAAGCGCTCGATCCGGCTCTCCTCGCTCATGATCGGCGTTGGGCGGCACGCCACAAAGGGTCGTCGCCCCGCGCGTCCACCCTCCGTCTCGCACGGTCCGGGATCGTCGCCCCCGGGCCCGAAGACTCACCGTGGCTGCACGAGCGGGGTGGACCGGGATTCGGTGACCTCACTCGCCCGTTTCCGACCGGACTCGCGCCGAGCGCCAGAGCCCGTGGCTCGCCGGCGTCGTCCGGTTCGCGCCAGCACCGTCTTTGCGACCGACAGCGACGCGATCTATGAGTGACACGACCTCCACCAGGACCGGTCTTCATCGAGGGCGAGCGGATCGATCTCAGAACGGTCGAGCGGGAGGACGTCGCGTTCCTCCAGCGCGGATGAACCGTCCGGCGGTGTGCCGGTACGTCGGGGCGTTTCGGACGCCGTACAACCACGAGCGCTACGAGGAGGAGTGCTTCGGACTATCGACAGCGACGAGGACGGCGCGTCGCCGTTGATCGGCCCGCACGGCCGCGGCGGCCCCGCCGGCTGCGTGCCGACCGGGCTGGGAACGCGGTGGACGATCGCGGGCCACAGGCTTCGGATCGTTCCGACGACGGCGAACGACCGCCGGCATCGGTGCCTCCGACACGCTGGACGGCCGGCACGCCTCACGGGACAGTGCGATACCGAAGCGCTCTCCGCCGGGAACCGCCGGTTCCGGCGGAAGTGTCGACCGATCTCTTCCCGCGGCGAGTGGAAGCGATGCCGTAGCTGTCGAGCGGCTCGGCCGGGGCGTGACAAAGCTCATGACGCCCCGTTCCGTAGATTGGGGAATGTCGCTGCTGCCCGAGCGCTTCGACCCCACCGTGGCCGAGGGCGGCGAGCCCCGGGTCGTCGGCGTCGACGGGGACGGCGCGGACGACCTCATCGGTGCGCTCGCCTCGGAGACGGCCCGCCGGCTGCTCGCCGAGCTCCACGCCGAGCCCGCCTCGCCCGCGGCGGTCGCCGAGCGGGCCGACACCTCCCTCCAGAACGCCCAGTACCACCTCGGACGGCTCCACGACGCGGGAGCCATCGAGGAGGTCGATACCGTCTACTCGGAGAAGGGCCGCGAGATGGCCGTCTACGCGCCCGCCGACAGCCCGCTCGTCATCGTCGCCGCCGACGAGGAGCAGACCTCCGGGCTCCGTGCAGCGCTCTCGCGGCTGCTCGGCGCAGTCGGGCTGCTCGCGCTGGCGAGCGCACTCATCCAGGGGGCGCTCGGCCGGGGCGTCGAGCGGCTGTTCGGCCCGTTCGGCACCGGCGGGGGCGGTGGCGGCGACGCCGGGAACGGCGAGAGGGGCGCGGGCGGTGGCGCGATCGGCGGTGACGGAGCCGGCGGAGCGGTCGGCGAGCCGAACGGGACCGGGGGCGCGACCACCGGTGGGGCGACCGGCGGGGAGGCGACGGACCCCGCGGCGGGCGACGCCGGCGACGTGCCCGCGAGGGCAACCGAGGGCGCGGGCAGCGTGGGGCCGAAGGGGGAGCCGACGTCCGGCGGTGCGGCGGTCGGCGACGGGACCGCTGGCGACGGCGCGGCCCGCAAGACCGTCGCCGGCCCCGGCGATACCGCCGCCGTAACCGAAGCTGCGGGCGGTCGGCAGCAACAGCAACAACAGCAACAACAGCGACGACAGCAACAGCGGGACGGTAGCGACGGAGGCGATGCGAAGGCGAAACAGGACGACGGTGGGGGCGGCGGTGGCGATGGGGCCCGGGACGGTGCCGATGCGGACGGCGCGGACGCCGCGGACGGCGCGATGGTGGAGGGAGTCGACGAGAAGGCGAGGGAGGCCCCCGAGACCGAGCGAGCCACCGATTCGGCCGCCGTGGACGGGGGCGACGCGGTCGGCGCGATGGATGGGACCGCGAAACAGGGTGGGGGAGCAGGCGCGAACGCGACCGGGGACGCCGCGAACGACACGAACCTGAACGCCGCGGTCGGGGACGCGACCGGCGGCAACGGGGCGGCCACGAACGTGACGCCCGAGAACGCGACCGTCGGGATGCCGACGCCCGAGACCACTGTGGCCGAAGCGACGCAAACGGCCACCGAAACCACGGCGGTGACTGACGCCGGGGCGGCGGCCGAGGCCACGACGACCGCCGGGACGAACGCGACTGACGTCGCCGCGAACGCGGCCGAGATCGCCACTACGATGGGCACGACGGACGCGACGGCCGCGACGGCGACGCGGACCGCGACCGAAACCGCGGCGACGGCCGCCGCCGCGGGAGCCGACGTCGGCCTGCCTCCCGGGCTGCTCTTTTTCGCCGGTGGGCTGCTCGTCGCGCTCGTCTGGACTGCGGTCGTCTACGCCGATCGGTGAGCCAGCCTCGCTCTCGCGCTTCGCGGTCGGTTCAGTTTACCGGCTATTGATCGCGGCTAAAACGGCTCTTCGAGTTTCCCTTGGTGCTTTCCCACCTGCAGCGCTACGGATGGACGCGCCCGCACTTCGGCCCTCTGTCCGCCCCGATGGGGCGGTTTCGGTTCGGTCTCCGGTTCACCGCTCCGTCACCGGAAGCTCGAACGCCTCGAAGACGGTACCATCGGGTTCGCGCAACCGCCCGCGGACGCTCTCTTTCCCCCCCGCTCCCGTCGCCACCGTCGGGAGCGACGTCGATCTCGGCGTGAGCGGGCCGATTCCACCGGGGGTCGGCGTGGCTGCCCGGGTTCAACAGCGCGACGGGCCCCGAATCGTCGAACGCCGGTCGGTGGGAGTGCCCGGAGACCACGAGGTCCACGTTCTCCTGACGGCCGAGCAGCGACAGGGCGGTCGCGTCGTGTGCGTGGCCGTGGACGAGCGCGATCCGGAGGCCCCCGACCTCGACGACGCGCTCGGCAGGTAGGCGCTCGCACACCGTGGCGTCGTCGTTGTTGCCGTACACGCCGACGAACCGCTCGCTCTCGCCCTCGAAGGCGTTGAGCACCGTCGCGGTCGTGAAGTCGCCGGCATGGACGACGAGGTCGGCCTCTCGGACCGCTTCGAGCGTGCGTCCGGCGAGGCGGTGGCCCTCGCTCCCGTGTGTGTCCGAGACGGCGACTACCACGTGTCCCCCGTAGTGTTCATCGTGGGCGTCTCGTCCGCCCTGCGATTCAACCTATCGTCTCCGCGGCGGGTGTCGTCGCCTTCCGCAGCGTGTCACGGTGCTCCGGAAGGGAGGGGGAGTCCGCGCTCGGGTGGTTCGGGGCTCGGGCGGCGATTCGTAGACCGCCAATGCCGACGCACGCGAGAAACCGCCACCGCGACCGCGTCCGTACCGCCACCGCACCCGCGCCGCAGGCCACGCCTCCCCAGCCGACTGCGCTCCTCGCTCGCGGCTCGCGGGCGTCGCCCGCTCGCCCGAACCGAGGCACTACGCGCCTCGCGCCGCTCGCTGCGGTGCTCGTCACTCGCGCGAGCGTTACGCCGATGGAACGGCGCGCTGGTCGCGCGCCGACCGCACAGCGGTCACAACGGCATCCGTCGTCCGGACGCGGCGCACGTCTCCCGCCGGCGTGGCGCTCGTCCGGCGAGAGCGGTACGCCTTTGAGCACGGCCGGAGACGACTCCCTGATGGCCAGCAGCACTTCCGTCGTCCTCGCCGCGCTGTTCGCCAACGGCGCGATCGCCGTCCTGAAGTTCGCCGGCTTTCTCCTCACGGGGAGCCCGGCGATGCTCTCCGAGACCTACCACTCGATCTCCGATACGGGCAACCAAATCTTCCTGTTGATCGGCATCCGCTATGGAAGCAAGGAGCGGAGCCGCGAGCACCCTTTCGGCTACGGGAAGGCCCAGTTCTTCTATAGCTTTCTGGTCTCGGTGCTCCTCTTCGGCATCGCGGGCTGGGAGAGCGCCAAACACGGCTACGACGCCGTAATGCACGGCGAGACGGCCGCCGTCGGTGGGACCGCCACGTTGCTCGGATACTCCTTCGAGGGGGTGTTCGTCAACTACGCCGTCCTGATCGGGGCGATCGCCTTCGAGGGCTACGCCCTCCGGAAGGCCCATATCGCCATGCAGAACCAGATCGAGGAACGCGATTGGAGCGGCTTCCGCGAGGCGTTCCGGAAGACCAGCGACGTGACGACGCTGACGGCGCTCACCGAGGACGCCATCGCCATGGCCGGCGCGGGGATCGCGCTGCTCGGGATCTACCTCTCGCGGGTGACCGGCAACCCCCTCTACGACGCGGCGGCCGCACTCCTCATCGGGCTCCTGCTGATGGGCTTTGCCGCCGCGCTCGCGTGGGAGAACAAACGCCTTCTCCTGGGTGAGAGCCTCCCCGCGGCCGAGGAGCGCCGCCTCCGCGAGCTGGTCGCCGACCGCGAGGGTGTCGACCGGATCGCCGGCTTTCGAACGGTGTACTTCGGCCCCGAGGAGGTCGTCGTGACCGCCGACGTCGCGTTCGACCCGAACCTCGACACCGCGACCATCGACGGCCGGATCACGGCGATGGAGGAGGCCATCCTGGCCGAGGAATCCCACGTGCAGAAGGTCTACATCGAGCCCGAGACTTCCGAGAGCTGACGCGGCGTGCCCGCGACAAATCGACGACCGAACGCGGCGTCGCACCGCCACCTTCCCCGCCGCTTCGTCGACCACTTCCGCCGCGGGACGCGAACCCTTATGACCCAGAGCGGCCTCACCTCACCTCAGTGGCCACCAGCGAACTCCCGCGCTTTTTCCCCTACGAGACGCCCTACGAGAACCAGCGCGAGGCGATGGATCGCGTTCGGGAGGCGCTCGCGGAGGGCCGGGACACCCTCTTCGAGGGGGCCTGCGGGACGGGCAAGACGCTCTCGGCGCTCGTGCCCGCCCTCGAGGTCGCCCGCGAGCAGGGCAAGACCGTGGTCATCACCACGAACGTCCACCAGCAGATGCGCCAGTTCGTCGCCGAGGCCCGGGCGATCGACGAGCGCGAGTCCCTGCGGGCGGTCGTGTTCAAGGGCAAGGCCTCGATGTGTCATATCGACGTCGGCTACGAGGAGTGTCAGGCGCTGCGGGACGGCACCAAGGAGGTCGTCGAGCTCGAAAAGGAGAAACGGGAGCTCGAACGCCGCGAGGAGGATCTCCTCGAAGCGAGCCAAGCCGGCGACGGGGAGGCCGCCGAGGACCGCGCCGCGGTGATGGACACCCTCGACGAGATCGAGGGCGAGCTCGCCGAGCGCCGCGAGAACGCGGTCTGTGAGCGCTACTACGACAATCTCACTCAGGACAACGAGGAGTTCTTCGCGTGGCTCGAAGCCGGCGTCCGGACGCCCGAAGAGATCTACGAGTACACAGAGGAGGCGGGGACGTGTGGCTACGAGCTGTTGAAGGAGGGGCTGGAGGGAGTGGACCTCGTGGTCTGTAACTACCACCACCTGCTCGACCCGGCCGTTCGGGAGCAGTTCTTCCGGTGGCTCGGCCGCGACCCCGAAGACGTCATCACCGTCTTCGACGAGGCCCACAACGTCGAGGCGACGGCCAGAGAGCACGCGACCCGCAGCCTGACCGAGACCACCCTCGACGGCGCGCTCGCGGAGTGTGACCCCGAGAAAGCCGACATCGAGGACCCGCGTGCGGCGAGCGCGACGAACGTCCTCGGGGCGTTTCGGGACGCGCTCGTCGAGACCTACGACGGAACGTTGGGCTTCGGCGAGCGCGAGCGCCTCGACGGGGACTGGAAGGACCTCGCCATCGCCAACGAGGAGGGCCGCGACGACCTCACGCGCGCGTTTCTCCAGCGGTACTCGGGCCAGGGTATCGAGGCCGACGCGGAGGCGGCACTGGCGCTCGGGGCAGCGCTCGACCGCGAGTACGACCGGGCCTACCGGGCCGGCGAAACCCAGGTCAGGAAGGAATGTCCCACGCTTCAGGCGGCGGGCTTCGTCGAGTCGTGGCTGGCCGACGGCGACACGGAAGGACAGTATCCCGTGCTCTCGGTGCGGCGCGATTCCGCGGACGGGGACGGAGCCCGCGGGTCGGCAAGCGTCTACGGCCGCGCGGAACTGTACGCCTGCATCCCGCGCGAGGTCACCGAAGCGCTGTTCGAGTCGGTGCACGCGAGCGTGCTGATGAGCGCCACCCTCCGGCCGTTCGACGTCGTCGAGGACGTCCTCGGACTCGACGATCCGGCGACGATGGCCTACGGACTCTCCTTTCCCGCGGCCAACCGTCGAACGTTCGCCGTCGGGACGCCGGCGCTGTTCGCCCGTCGCCGTGACGACCCCGACGTACAGGACGTTATCGCGGGTACGCTCGCCGACGCGATCCGTTTCACCCCCGGCAACTCCCTGCTGTTCTTCCCGAGCTACGCCGAGGCCGAGCGCTACCACGGGCTGCTCTCGGGGCGGGTCGACGGGAAGCTCTACCTCGACGAACCGGGCGTCTCCGTCGGGGGGATACGGGAGGAGTTCGCCGCGAGCGATGGGGCCGCCCTCCTCACGTCGCTGTGGGGCACGCTCACGGAGGGCGTGAGCTTCGACGGCGAGGACGCCCACGCCGCGCTCGTCGTGGGGGTTCCCTACCCCCACCTCGACGACCGCCTCCAGGCCGTACAGGACGCCTACGAGGGAGCGTTCGCGGACGACTCGGGCTGGGAGTACGCCGTCGAGATCCCCACGATCAGAAAGACCAGGCAGGCGCTCGGGCGCGTGCTCCGCTCGCCCGAGGAGATCGGCGTGCGCGCGCTGCTCGACGAGCGCTACACCGGCCGCTCGCGGGTCGACCTCGGCAAGTACAGCGTCCACGATACCTTCCCGGCCGAGGAGCGGAGCGAGCTCGTTGACGTCGCCCCCGAGAAACTGAAGTACGCAATGCTCAACTTCTTCGGCGATCACGACGCCTACGAGGGCACACCCCCGGAGCCGTGACGCCCTCGCGGACGGGAACGGCCGGTTTAGCGCCTTCCCGCTGTGGTTCACCACGATCGAACCGAGAGAGCCGAGAGAACCGAGAGAGCCGAGAGAACCGAGAGAGCCAGGACGGCTGTCGGAACGATTCGGGGTCGGCACCTCTCGAAGGTGGTTTGAGTCTCGGCTCCCGAAAGCGGTTATGAACACGCGCGAGGACCCGATCCGGCTGGCGACGCGCGGGTCCGACCTCGCGCTCCGGCAGGCCGCGGCCGTGAAGGAGACCCTCGAAGCGCGCCGACACGCCGTCGAGCTCGTCGAGGTCGAGACGACCGGCGACCGGATCAGCGAGGAGCTGATCCACCGGCTCGGCAAGACCGGCGCGTTCGTGCGCGCGCTCGACGAGCGCGTACTCGAGGGGGACTGCGACGCGGCGGTTCACTCGATGAAGGACGTACCGACCGAGATGCCCCCTGAGCTCGTGGTCGCCGGCGTGCCCGAGCGCGCCAGCGCGGGGGACGTGCTGCTCACGCCGACGGGCGGCGGTCTCGACGCGCTCCCCGAGGGAGCCGTCGTGGGCACGTCGAGTCTCCGGCGACGCGCGGAGCTGCTCGCGGCGCGGCCCGATTTAGAGGTACGGCAGCTCCGTGGCAACGTCGACACCCGGGTCGAGAAGCTGCTCGCCCCACGCCGCCAGCGCGAGCACGAGCGGCGGCTCGCGGCGGCGGGCGAACTCGACGCCGACGCCGGCGAGAACGAGGCCGACGACACCGACCCCGACAACGCCGCTTCCGAGGACGTAACCGACGAACCCGCACACACGGAGGGGTACGAGCAGGCGGACGGGGAGTACGAGCGCACCCCACGGGAGTGGTTCGAGGGGCTTTCGGAGGTCGAGCGGCGGGCGCTCGGGCGCGAGGTCGATACGGAGTACGACGCGATCGTGCTCGCGGCGGCGGGGCTCGAACGCGCGGGGCTCGCGCGGCAGCTCGACGTCCGGGAGCTCCCGGCCGAGGAATTCGTGCCGGCCCCCGGACAGGGCGCGCTCGCGGTCACGGCGCGGGACGACGAGCGCGGCGAACTGCTCCACGACGCGCTCGATCACCCGCGGACGCGCGTCGAGACCACGGTCGAACGCGTGGTGCTGTCGACACTCGGCGGGGGCTGCATTGCCCCGATGGGCGCACACGCAGTCGTCCAGGGCGAGTACGTTCACGCCGCGGTGCGGGTGCTCGATCAGGACGGCGAGGAGGAGATCGGGGCCACGCGGGACCTCTCGGTCGAGCGCCACCCCGAAGCGGCCCGGGAGCTGGCCGCCGAGCTCGCCGAGCGGGGCGCGGCCGACCTGATCGCGGCGGCCCGGGTCGACACCGATACCGAGGGCGAACCGGGGGCCAAGCGCATCGAATGACCGACGAGGAGCGCTTCGGAGGGGGTAGTGAGGGGACGGGCACGAGCCACACGGGCGAGGGTGTGGACCGCACGGACGAGGAGGGCGAGTCCGCGCCGGCCGACGAGGCGATCCGGCGCGAGCGGACGGGGATCGTCCACCTCGTCGGGAGCGGCCCCGGCGATCCCGACCTGCTGACGGTGAAGGCTCGACGGCTCGTCGAGGAGGCCGACGTTGTGCTCCACGACAAGCTTCCCGGCCGGCAGATCATCGAGCTGATCCCCGAGGACAAGCGCGAGGACGTCGGCAAGCGCGCCGGCGGCGAGCGCACGCCCCAGTCGGCGATCGACGAGCGCTTGGTCGAGCTCGCCCGCGATGGAAAGCGAGTGGTGCGCCTGAAGGGCGGCGACCCGTTCGTGTTCGGCCGCGGTGGCGAGGAAGCGGAGCACCTCGCGGCCCACGACGTGCCCTTCGAGGTCGTCCCGGGGGTGACGTCGGCGCTGGCCGCGCCCGCCGTCGCGGGGGTGCCGGCGACCCACCGTGAGCACGCGTCGAGCGTGTCGGTCGTGACGGGTCACGAGGACCCCGCCAAATCGGAGTCGGCGGTCGATTGGGACGCACTCGCCCGGACCGGGGGCACGATCGTCGTGCTCATGGGCGTCGGAAAGCTGCCGGAGTACACGCGTGCGCTCCGCGAGGCGGGGCTCGATCCGGAGACGCCAGTAACGCTGATCGAGCGCGGGACGCGCCGTGAGGAACGCGTCGCCACCGGGACGCTCGAGACGGTCGTCGACGCCCGCGACGAGGCGGGCATCGAGCCGCCCGCGGTGACCGTGATCGGGGACGTGGTGGGGGTGCGCGAGCGCGTGCTGGCGTTTCTGAAGAACGACCCCTCGAAGGGAAGCGATCCGCCGGGTGAGGACCGATGAGCGGACCCGATGGCCAGCCGCGAGTCGCCGTCTTCCGGCCCGACGACGACCGGCTCGCCGAGGCGACGGCGTTGCTCGCCGAGCTTGGCGTCGAGCCCGTCGCCGATCCGATGCTCGCGGTCGAGCCGACGGGCGACGTTCCCCCGGAAGCCGATGTCGTCGTCCTGACGAGCAAGACCGGCGCGGAGCTGCTCGCCGGGGCGGACTGGGAGCCCGGCGACGCGGTGGTCGCGGCCATCGGCGAGCACACCGCTCATGCGCTGCGGGCGACGGGCTACCGGGTCGATCGCGTTCCCGAGGAGTTCTCCTCGGCGGGGCTCGTCTCGCTACTCGCCGGCGAGGTCGCGGGCGAGCGGGTCGCGGTCGCTCGCAGCGACCACGGTTCGCCCGTCCTTCTCGAGGGGCTGCGCGAGGCGGGCGCGGACGTCACCGAAACGGTGCTCTACCGGCTCGTTCGGCCCCCCGGTGCTGGGCAGTCGGCCGATCTCGCCGCGGCCGGCGAGCTGTCGGCGGCGCTGTTTACCTCCTCGCTGACCGTCGAGCACTTCCTCGCGGCGGCCGCCGAGCGCGGGTGTCGAGAGGACGCGATCGACGGACTCGACGGCGCGGTGGTCGGGACGATCGGCGAACCCACCCGGGAGACGGCCGAGCGCGAGGGGATCGCGGCGGACGTGGTCCCCGAGCGGGCGGACTTCACGGCGCTGGCGCGGGCGACGGTCGACGAGATCGCCGGATCGCGGTCACACGCCCGATAGCCGCAGGTGCTCGGCGTCGACTCGGAGAGCCGGCGTCGAAACTGTGGCGCGACCGCGAAGCCAGCTCGCGAAACTCCGTCGCATGCCCCACCAGTCGGTTCACTCCGGATCCGGTCGGTTCGGTCGACCGAGACGTCGGATCGAGAGCGCCGGACCGAGCGACGCGGCACGGACCGCGAGCGCCGATACACACAAGAAACCGCACCGCGACCGCACCTGCACCTCCCTCTCCCCACCACCGACCTAGTCCCCCTGCCGATCGTCTTCCCGACGAACGACCGGTAGGGAGCGCTCGGACGCCGCGGGCTTCCGAGAGCTTAAACCGCAAGCCGAGCCTATCTCGGGGAGATGGGTGGCCCGATCCCCGCACTCGAAGCGCGCGCGGCGGCCTGTGCCGATCGGCTGGTGGGCGCGGACGCCGTACTGCTGGCCTCCCACATCGACGCCGACGGGCTGACGAGTGCGGCGATTGCGGCGACGGCACTCGAACGCGCCGGGATACCGTTCGAGACGGTCTTCGAGAAGCAGCTCGACGAGACGGCGATCTCGCGGATGGCGGCGACCGATTTCTCGACCGTGCTGTTCACCGACTTCGGCAGCGGCCAGCTCGACGCTATCGCCGAACACGAGGCGGCGGGCGAGTTCGTACCCGTCGTCGCCGACCACCACCGGCCCGCCGACGCCGACACCGAGTACCACCTGAACCCGCTGCTCGTCGGCATCGACGGGGCCGCGGAGCTCTCGGGTGCGGGCACGACCTACGCGCTCGCACGGGCGCTCGCGGAGCGCGACGCGACGAATGGCCACGACAACCGCGACCTCGCGGCGCTCGCTGCCGTGGGAGCGATCGGTGACATGCAGGCCAGCGGCGGCGAGCTCGTCGGCGCGAACAGCGAGATCGTCGCCGAGGGGATCGCGGCTGGCACGCTCGAAGCGACCTCCGACCTCGCGCTGTACGGCCGCCAGACCCGCCCGCTGCCGAAGCTCCTCGAGTACGCGAGCGACGTCTCCATCCCCGGGATCACCAACGACGAACGGGGCGCGATCGGCTTCCTCGCCGACCTCGACCTCGATCTCCGGCATCCGGAGGACGGGAACGGCGGACGCGCCGTCGGCGAGGGTAGCGACGACACACACGGAGGCGGCGAGAACGGCGACGCCGGCAGCGATGGCTCGATCGCGGGCGCGCGGGCCGGCGAGTGGCGGCGGTGGGTCGATCTCGACGGCGACGAACGGCGGACGGTGGCGAGCGCGCTCGTCCGCCGAGCGCTCGACCGGGGCGTGCCCGCCGAGCGGGCCGAGGAGCTGGTCGGAACCACCTACACGCTGCCCGCCGAGCCCGAGGGCACGGAGCTCCGGGACGCGAGCGAGTTCTCGACCCTCCTGAACGCGACGGCGCGATACGACCGCGCGGACGTCGGCCTCGCGGTCTGTCTCGGCGAGCGCGACGGGGCACTCGACCGCGCGCGCCGGCTGCTGGCCACCCATCGCCGGAACCTCTCGGAGGGGCTGCGCTGGGTCGAGCGCGAGGGTGTCACGCGCGAGTCACACCTCCAGTGGTTCGACGCGGGCGAACGGATCCGGGAGACAATCGTCGGCATCGTCGCCGGGATGGCACTCGGAAACAGCGGCGTCAGCGGCGGCGTGCCGATCGTCGCGTTCGCCCGCGAGAGCGCCGACGAGACGAAGGTGTCGGCGCGGGGCACCCACCGACTCGTCCGGGAGGGACTCGACCTCTCGGCCGTCATGAGCGCGGCGAGCGCCGCGGTCGGCGGCGCGGGCGGCGGCCACGATGTCGCCGCCGGTGCGACGATCCCATCGGGGAGCGAGCGGGCGTTCGTCGAACACGCCGACGCGCTCGTCGGCGAGCAGCTCGGCTGAGCGGCAGCTCTGCGGCCGCACGAGCGGGTCGAGCAGACAGTTCCGGGGGGTCGGCGTGGCGATCCGGCCGTCGCGCGGGCGCTCGTCGAGCCACGGGTGGTGTCCGGTCGCCCCCGGCGACCTCGGAGCGGTCGGTCTGCTTTCGCCCGTGCGTTCTGTATCGTCACTTACGGTGTACGTCCGGCCGATCGCGGCTCTCACCGCGACGGCCACCTCCAGTTACGATCGACACCGCTCCCGACGGGCTCCCCGCGTCGGCGTTTCGTCCTCGGCCCGCGCCGTCCACCCCACGGTCGTATCGGCCGGTCGCTTCGAGCCTGCTCGACGCCGGGCGCGGGAGACCGCGCTCGACCGGCCTGTCGAGCGGTTCGAGCCGTCGTGAACCGATAATCACGATAGAGAAGACCTCGATCTGACCGGGTGGCCGCCGTCGGCGGCGTGGCTCAACGATCGGTCGCCACCGGACCGATAGCACGCTATCCTCGGTGGATCCGCTCCGAGCCGCACGCGAGTGGTTCTCGACGAAAGGGTCGACGTCACTCCCGCCGCGGAGTGTCGTGATCGAGAAACGACCGGTCCGGGGTTCGCTGAGAGCGCGTGCTCACGGGCCGTCGTTGGTGGGGCCACGTCGTCGTGGCCGCAGCGCGGTGATGGGGCGTCGCGGTAGCAGGGCGGTCGCGGTGGCAGGACAGTCGCGGTGGCAGGGCGGTCGCGATGGTGGTAGCGGTACAAGCGTGTAGCGAGCGGGCGACCGAACGCCGGAGCGCGCCCCGAGCCCCCGTTCACGGGGACAAGCAAGGGAGGCTCGCGGCTCTTTCGACTCGGATTTCTGACCGGATCGAGCGAGGGCGCGACGCGAGGCCGGCCGAAAGGGCGATAGCTGGGACCGCCGAGATTCGAACTCGAGTCCGACGCACCCCATGCGCCGAGGATACCAAGCTACCCCACGGTCCCGCGAGTCCGGGAACGGTGGGTCGCGGATTAAGCCCTTCGCTTCCCCGGCCGACCGCCCGCACACGGAGTCACTGGCTCGTCGGTTTCCGGCTCGGTTCGGAGCCGCCGATCCGACGTCCCCCGACGAATCGGTAGTTTGAGGTTCGGCACGGCCGTCGTCCGTGGCCACTAATGCTTCCATTACAGCAGGTTCCAGGGCCAATCGAGGAGTTTCTCGACCAGTTCGGCCTCTCTGCGCAGGGGCTGCTCGATCAGTACGGATCGGCGATCGTCGAGGTGCTCCTCGCGGCGGCGGTCTTTCTCGTCGCGTTCGTGGTCGTCTACGCGATCACGCGGGTCGTCCTCGTGGGGCTGGTCGGGCGCTCGCTGTCGGCGCGCGGGTTCGGCGAGACGGTGACCGGACTGGCCGGCAAGGTCGCCCGCTCGCTCGCGCTCTTCGGGGCGCTCGCGGTCGCGTTCACGATCGCCGGCTTCGGGAGCTTCCTCGCGGCGTTTGCGACGCTCGGCGGCGCGCTCGCGCTGGCGCTCGGGTTCGCGGCCCAGGACCTCATCGGGAACTTCGTCGCGGGCGTGTTCATCCTCCGGGACGAGCCCTTCGCGGTCGGCGACTGGATCGAGTGGAACGACAACTCGGGCGTCGTCCAGGAGATCGAACTCCGCGTGACCAAACTCAAGACCTTCGACAACGAGCTCGTCACGGTCCCCAACTCCGAGCTCGCGAACAGCGCCGTGAAAAACGCCACCGCCGGGGATCGCCTCCGGGTGCCGTTCCTGTTCGGTATCGGCTACGAGGACGACATCGACGCGGCCAAGCGGATCATCCTCGACGAGGCCGCGAGCGAGCCGAGCATCCTCGACGAGCCCGAGCCCTCGGTGATCCTCACCGAACTCGCCGACTCCTACGTGGGGCTCGTCGCGCGGATCTGGATCGAGGACCCCGCCCGCGGTGGCTACGTGAACGTGCGCTCCGAGTACGTGCAGGCAGTGAAGGAACGCTTCGACGCGGAAGGCATCGACATCCCCTACCCCTACCGCGAGCTCACCGGCGGGATCGAGGTCGACGACGGCCGGTGATCGCCGACCGGGGTGGGTGTCGCTGCCACCCGACGGTCGTCGGGTCGCCGACGGACACGGATCGAGCCGCGGGGCGGCTTCGTGGCCGGCTCAGACGAGTACGCGCTCCAGGTCGACGACGGTCCCCCGCTCGGCCCCGGGATCGCCGACGAGCCGTCCGAGACAGACGACCGCACCGTCGGGCGTATAGCACGCGACGAGCGGTTCGTCCGCCGCCCCGCCGGTCCCCGCAGCGACGTCTTCCATCGGGGCAGCCACGCCCTCGACCCCGAGCACGCCGGGCGCGTACACCGGTGCTCCGTGGGCGACCTCCCGGGCGGCGCTCCCGGCGATCGTCACCCGTGGGAGGTGAGCGAGCGCGCGCTCGGCCGGCCCCACCGCCGCGGCGAGGGGGCCGGGATCGCCCGCCGCGGCGAACGCGAGCGCGTCCGCGAGGTCGTGACAGGTCACGAGGTCGGTGTCGTCGAACGGTTCCGTGCCCGTGCGCCGGAGGTCGCCCATGTGCGCGCCGGTGCCGAGCGCGAGGCCCAGGTCGTGACACAGCTTCCTGACGTACGTGCCGCTCTCACAGCGGATCCGGAGGAGCGCCCGCCGGGACTCGGCTTCGATCGCGTCGAGCGCGTGGATCTCCCGGACCCGGAGCTCGCGGGCGACGGCACTCTTTCTGGGCGGCTTCTGGTGGATCGGTCCCTCGAACGCGTCAAGGACGGCTCCGAGGTCGGCCGGCACGGGGGCGTGCAGTTCGAGGACGGCGACGTACTCCTTATGGCCTTCGAGGGAGGCGGGCGCGAGCCGGGTCGCCGCCCCGAGGAGGATCGGCAGGCAGCCGGTGACCGTCGGATCGAGCGTGCCCGCGTGGGCCACCCGGTCGACGCCCGCGAGGTCGCGCACCCAGCCGGCCACCTGATGGGCGGAGGGGCCGGGCGGCTTGTCGAGGTTGACGACGCCGAAGGCGAGCCGCTCCGCGGCCGTGCGCTCGGCGGGCGGCCCACGCATCGCGGCGTCGGTGCCCGACGCGTCGTTCCCGGACGGGCCGTCGGCCGTGGACGATCCACCGGCCGCAGGCGATCCGTCGATCGTGTGCGAACCGTCGGATGCCGGCGGTTCGTCCGCTCCATCCGGCGGGGTCATCGGGGGTCGCCGACCGCCACCTCGACCGGCGTCGCGCCCTCGTCGGCCGCGGGGTCGTAGGCCTCGACGGTCGCCAGTACAACCCGGGAGACGCCCTCGGGACTCCAGCGGGCGGTGTTCAGAACGGCGTCGTAGATCGACCGGTCGGCGATGTCGATGCCGTAGTACCCCCGATACCGCTGGGCCTCGCTCTCCCCGCGGGCTCGGGTCTCCTCCCGAGCGCGTTCGCGGGACTTGTCCTCGCGCTCGGCGATGCGGGCGGCGCGCACGTCGAGCGGTGCGTCGAGCCACACGCGGAGCGTGGCGTGATCGCCGGCCATCCAGCCCGCCAGCCGCGATTCGAGCACGAGATCCTCGCGCTCGACGGCGACCTCGCGCTGGCGGCGGTCGAGTTCGCGGTCGATCTCCTCGTCCTCTTCGGCGAGCTTGTTGAGCTCTAGGGGCGTGAGTCCGCGCTCGGCGGCGAGCCCGCGGAAGACGTCGCCGCCGCTCGTGTGCTCGTAGCCGAGCGCGTCGGCGAGGGCCGCGGCCGTAGTACTCTTGCCGCTACCGGCGGGCCCGGAGACGGTGATCAACATGGGCCTACTGGGGTAGCGCGGTACAAAGCGGTTGTGTCTGTGCGCGAAACGTACGGCCCGGGCGGCTCCTTCGGAGGGTGTCGCCGGCCGTCGACGGCCGCCCGATCTCGAACGCGTTCGCGGTCGCTCCCTTCCGGGGGTTCTCCGGCGACCCCGGCCGACGACCGCTGTGTCGGCTTCGCCACCTCGTTGCCAGCGAGAGCGTCCATAGCGGGCGATATCGTGACGCTCGTCCGCTCCGACGCGACGACACCAAACCCGTTAGGCAGGCTTTTTTTTTCTCCACCGGCCACTGACGGTGATGTCACGCACCTTCGACGGCACCGAGGACGCGGGCGAAGCGGACTGGACGTGGGTCGGCGACCGACGGGAACGCGGCGTCGGCCGCCGGTCGGTGCTGCGGGCCGCCGGGGCGGCCGGCACGGCCTCGCTGCTGCCGGCCGGCACGGCGGCGGTGACCGGCAGCGCCGGCGTCGGGACGGCGAGCGCGGCCGAGGGCTCCGGCTATCGGTTCGTCAGCGAGGCCGCCGTACCCAACCCGACCGACGTAAAGATAGACGGTACGTGGGCGTTCGCGGCGACGGGCGACTCCATTAGCGTCGTCGACGTCTCGAACCCGCGGCTTCCGACGCTGGCGGACCGTCAACCCGCCGAGAACGCCTTCTGGGAGGACCTCAAGCTCGGCGGGGCCGACGGCAATATCGCCAGCCTCGCACAGGACGCCGACGATCCCGGCGGCATCCTGCTCTACGACACCTCGGGCCCGGCGAACCTCGAACGCGGGCGACTCTACCGGGCTGGAGAAGGTATTCACAACCACTTCATCGACGACAACCGGGACGTCGCGTACCTCTGCGTGAGCGATCCGTTCACCAATCCACGGGTGGTTATCGTGGACATCGGCGGCGGGCTGAGCGACACCGACACCGTCGACGTCCCCATCACCCGCGAGGAAGCCGCAAACGACGACACCGTGTTGAGCATCTTCCGGCTGTCGGACGTGAACCCCGACATGGCGGCGGCGGGGCTGAACCCCTGTCACGATCTGTTCGTCGAGCACCGCGAGGAGCGAGGTGGCCGCGACGTCGCGCACGTCTGTTTCTGGGACGCGGGCGTGGTCAGCGTCGACGTCACCGATCCCACCGACCCGGTGGCGCTCGCACACTTCAACGCGGTCGAAGACGCCGACGTCGAACCCCGCAGCACGACCGAGTTCTACAGCCGGTATATTGGAATGCCCGGCAACTCCCACTACACGCGGCCGACACCCGACGGTGAGTACCTGTTCGTCGGTGCGGAGGCCTACCCCGATCCCACCGGGACCGCCATTCCCGAGGAACATGGCGGCATCAAGGTGTTCGATCTCTCGGCGGTCGGCCTCCAGTCGCCGCTCGATCCCGATTCACCCCGGTACGACCCGCAGTCGCCGGCTCCCGTCGAGCGGATCGCCCCACCCGAAGAGCCCGAGTACGGCGCGCTGCGCACCTCACACAACTTCGACTTCTCCGACGACGGCAGCCGCTTCTACTCGGTGTGGTATCAGGGTGGCGTCCGGGGGTACGACACCTCCGATCCCACCGACATCACGGAGCTGGCATCGTTCCTCTCGCCCAACGGAAACGCCTTCTGGGAGGCACAGGCGCTCGACCTGCCCGACGACGACCCGGACGCCCGGTACACGGTCGCCAGCGATCGCAACGGGAAGGGCCTCGTCGTGCTCGAACTGGTCGACGAGGAGACCGGGCCCTTCGGGACGCCCTCGGCGACGGACGTCAAGGACAGCCGCCCCGAGCTGACGGACGTGTTCGGCGGGACGATGGCCCAGCCGTTCGAGTGAGCCATCGGCAGTTTCGTCTAGCGGAATCGCCCGGCGGTCGCGTACCCGGGAGGGGATGATTGCGGGACTTTCCCGCCGTCTCCGTTGCCGTCGTCGACCTCGGCGGCGACCGATAGAGGGGAATCGACGCCGCCCCCGAGATTCGTCGGACGCCGACGATGCCGCCTCCCGGGAGACCGTCACCTGATCGGAAACGGTCGGGGAGAGAACGATGTCGGAACCGGTTCGTTCGGTCGAAGCTGAGTAGCTTTTCGCCCGGCTCAGCTGCTGGAGGGCGTCGTCTGGATGTTGAGCGACTTCTGGATAATCTGCCGGAAGCCGATCGAGCAGAGGAAATACCAGACGAGCCACGCCTGGATCGGCCCGAGGACCGAAGCGTTCCACGTTTTCGGACCCACAATCGGGAGGACCATACCAGCCCCTTGGGGGAGCTGGCCGGCCCCGCCGCGGAAACCGACCATCCAGTACATCCAGACGAACACCGGGATGGTCAGCAGCATGATCCAGACCATCGGACGGAACTGCTCTTTGAACATCCCGAGCTGGTCGCCCATCGCGTCCATCTGCTCCTCCTGGATGCGCTCGACGGCGGCGTCGTCGCCGCGCTCTTTGGCCTCTTTGCGCCGCTCTTGGATGTCTGACATCTTCGCCTGCATCTCGCCCATCTTCTCGGTGTTCATCAGGTTCGCTTGGAGGTGGGTCGAGTACAGCCCCGTGAGCACCGAGAGCACGATGACGACCGCATAGAAGGGCAGCACCTCGTTGAGCGGCCCCAGAAAGAGGTCCATCGCCGAGCCGACCGTATCCCGGATCGGCGGGAACCAGTAGGCCGGGAAAAAGGCGAGTGCACCCAGCGCCGCCAGCTTGTCGTAGGTCGACCAGCCCGAGTCCTCCTCCGCCGTGGAATCGTCCTCGTCGAGGGCCTCGCGTACGCCCTCGGGATCGTCGAGCACGAAGCCGTCGCCGTCGCCGTCGACGAGGATCCCCGTCTCGATCAGCCGGCCCCACTGTCCGGAGGTGAGGTCGTCGCTGACGTCGCTCCACGCCACCGTCCGGGCCGTGCCGCCGTCCGAGACGTGCTCGCCGTCGGCGCCCGCATTGCTCTCGGCGCTCGCGCCGTCGGTGGCGTCGCTCGCGCCGGTCGCGTCGCCGGTCCCCGAGCGCTCGAGGACCGCCCCGAGTGCGTCGGCCATCGTGTCGTCCTCGGCGACGAGCGACCGTACTTTGCCCGCTGTGCGTGCCATTACCGGCAGTTTGCGCCCACGGATAATCAACTTTTCACTCCCGTGCGAGGACGACGCCCGATCGGCCAGTTCACTTCTGCCGTCGACGGGTCGCTCGACCCGTCACGTCCGACGATCGCCCTCGTCTTTCCCGTCTTCGCTCTCCCCGGTCCCGCGTTCCCCATCGCCCGCCCCGTTCTCGCTCGCCCATCCACGGGCGCGCTCGACGGCCTCGCCCCAGCGGGCGTAGCGCCGCTCGATCGCCGCCCGGTCGCCGGCCGGCTCGAACCGCCTGTCGATCCGTCGGTTCGCCCGGCAGTCGTCGACGCCCGCCCAGTAGCCGACGGCCAGTCCGGCGGCGTAGGCGGCCCCGAGCGCGGTCGTCTCCGCGACGGCCGGACGGACCACGGGACAGTCGAGGACGTCCGCCAGCAGCTCACAGAGCAGGTCGTTCCCGATCGCGCCGCCGTCGACGCGCAGCCCGTCGGGTTCGACCCCGCTGTCGGCGGCCATCGCGTCGGCGACGTCGCGGGTCCGGAAGGCGATCGCTTCGAGGGTGGCGCGGACGACGTGCTCTGGCCGCGTCTCCCGCGTGAGCCCGAGGATCGTCCCACGAGCGTGGCCGTCCCAGTGGGGCGCACCGAGGCCCGCGAAGGCGGGCACGACGAACACCCCGCCGGTCGACGCCACGCGCCGGGCGACCGGCTCCGCGTCGTCGGCCGCGTCGAGAACGCCGGCGTCGACGAGCCACTCGATCGCCGCCCCAGTGGCGAAGATCGACCCTTCGAGGGCGTACTGCACCGGCTCGCCCGCGCGCTGGAACGCGATCGTGGTGAGGAGGTCGTGCTCGCTCTCGACCGCGTCGATGCCCGTGTTCTGGAGGACGAACGCGCCGGTTCCATAGGTGCTCTTGGCGTCGCCGGGCGCGAAGCAGGCCTGTCCGAACAGCGCGGCCTGCTGGTCGCCCAACACGCCCGTGACCGGCACCGCGCTCCCGAGAAACCCGTCCGGATCGGTCGTGCCATACGCTTCGGGGTCGCTCGACGGACACACCTCCGGAAGACAGGCTTCGGGAACGCCGAACTCCGCACGGAGGTCGGGGTCCCACTGCCCCCGGTGGACGTCGTAGAGCATCGTCCGCGAGGCGTTCGTGACGTCGGTCGCGTGCGCGCCGGTGAGGTTATAGAGCAGCCACGCGTCGACCGTCCCGAGCAGGGCGTCGCCGCGTTCGGCGCGCTCGCGGAGCGCGTTCGGGCCGTCGTCTCCCGTGTCGTTGCCTCCCGTGTCGCCGCCTCCTGTCGTGTCGTCGTGTCTCGTCGTGCCGTCACGTCCCGTTGTGTCGTCGCTTCCCGTGCTCTCGCCAGCGTTGTCGAGCAGCCACTCGGCCTTCGTCGCCGAGAAGTACGCGTCGACCTGCAACCCCGTCGTCGCGCGGATTTCCCCCGACTTCCCGGCGGCGTCGAGTTCCTCGACCCGGTCGGTGGTCCGGCGGTCCTGCCAGACGATCGCGTCGTGGAGGGGCGCGCCGGTCTCGGCGTCCCACAGCAGGGTGGTCTCGCGCTGGTTCGTGAGACCGAGGGCGGCCAGTTGCTCGGCCTCGATTCCGGCCGCGTCGAGGGCGCGCGTCGTCACCGTCTTCGTGTTCGCCCACAGTTCGGCCGGATCGTGCTCGACCCAGCCCGGCCGCGGGTACCGCTGCTCGTGGGTCGTGTAGGCGCTCTCGACGGCTCGTCCGTCGCGACCGAAGACCACGAAACGCGTGCCGGTCGTGCCCTGGTCGATCGCGCCGACGTACTGCTCGCGTGCCATGCCCGCACGCACCGTGGCATCGTCAATAGCGTTCCGGGCTCCCACGTCTCTCGGGCCGGTGCCCGTGACTCGGTGCCGTCCATCGCCGACTCGAACGGCGTCGGATGCGAGCCGAGGCTGCGAGCGACGAACAGTGGGGCCGAGAGCGACGAACGGTGCACGACCGCGAGTGCCGATGCACACGAGAAACCGCCCCGCGACCCCCGCACGATCCACACGCCTCCCCGGCCGATGCTCCGCTCGGGCCACCGCAACGTACCGCCGGCCCTCGCTCCACTCGTCTCTCGCGAGGGGCGTGCATCGCAACCCAGCGCGCCCGCGCGCGTCGATCACCCCCGACCTCGACGTTCGCCATCTGCCCTCTCCGGCGGCTCGTTCGCCCGGCGTCCGGACACGGCGAGGCCACCGACAGTAGAGTGAAGTGGACAGCGGGCCGAGCGTCCGGAGATGGACGCCGAGACCGAGGTGGCCGTCGTCGGGGGCGGCGCGACCGGCACCGGCGTCGTCCGCGACCTCACACTGCGCGGGATCGACGCGACGCTGATCGAGCGGGGCTCTCTCACGAGCGGGACCACGGGCCGGATGCACGGCCTGCTCCACAGCGGCGCGCGCTATGCGGTCTCCGACCCGGCGAGCGCGCGCGAGTGCAGCGCCGAGAGCCGGGTGCTCCGGGAGATCGCGGGCCACTGCATCGAACCCGTCGGCGGGCTGTTCGTGGAACTGCCCGCGGACTCCGAGGACTACTTCGAGCGGAAGCTGGCGGGCTGCCGGGACTGTGAAATTCCGGCCGCGGTGCTCTCGGCCGGCGAGGCGGTCCGCGAGGCCGAGCCCGCGATCGCCCGGGACGCCCGACGCGCCATCCAGGTGCCCGACGCCGTGATCGACCCCTTCCGGCTGTGTGCCGCGAACGCCGTCGACGCCGCGGCGCGCGGCGCGCACGTTCGGACCCACGCCGAGGTGACGGACGTGCTCGTCGAGGACGACCGGGTGAGAGGGATCGAAGTACACCACGGGTCGGGGTCGGAGGAGCGTCGCGGTCGGGACGCCGAACGGATCGAAGCCGAGTACGTCGTCAACGCCACCGGCGCGTGGGCCGGCCAGTTCGGCGCGCTGGCCGGCGTCGAGATCGGGATGGCCCCCTCGAAGGGTGCGATGGCGGTGCTCGACGGCCGGGCGGTCGACACGGTCCTGAATCGCTGCCGGCCCCGCAGCGCGGGCGACATCGCCGTTCCCCACGAGAGCACCTGCGTCCTCGGGACGACCGACGTCCCGATCGACGATCCCGACGTGTTCGACAAAGCGGACCGGGAGATCGACCGGCTGGTCGAGGAGCTCGCGGCGCTCGTGCCCGCGTTCGCGGATGCCCGGGTCGTCGACGCCTACTGGGGCGTCCGACCGCTGTACGAGCCATCGCCGTCCGACGGAGAGGACTCGACGGGTCGAACGCGTGATTTCGCGCTGCTCGACCACGAAGCGCGCGACGGGCTCGCGGGACTGGCCTCGATCGTCGGCGGGAAGCTCACCACCCACCGGCTGATGGCCGAGGCGCTCGTCGATCACGTCTGCGAGCGCCTCGGGTACGCGACGGCGTGCCGCACGGCCGACGTCGCGCTGCCGGGCGGCGACGATCCCGCGGTGCTCCGCGAGCGGATGGCCGAGTTCGGCATCGACGTGCCCGTCGGGCGGAACGTTCGGCGAGCCGGCGGTAGCGGGCGGTGAGAGGTGGACGTAACTGGATCGTCGGAGACCTAGCCGGGTCGAGAGGGGACGGTCGCGGTCAGCGGTGGCGGTGCGGAGCGGCGCGGCCGCTCGCGTGTATCGGCACTCGCGGTCTGTGCCGCCGCTCCACCCGACAACACCCGCTCCGTGATTCGGCCGATCGACGGAGTCCGGGTACGCGAATCGACCGTGGTGGCTCGTGTCCGCAGCCGCTTCGCGGGCCGGATCGAGTTACAGGACGTTCTCGATCGCCGCGTCGAGGTCGGTCCACACCGCCTCGGGGGGCTGTTCGCCGTCGATCTCGATCAGCTCGCCGCGCTCGCGGTAGCGCTCGACGACCGGCTCGGTGTTCTCGCGGTAGACCCGGAGGCGCTCTCGCACGACGTCTTCGGTGTCGTCCTCGCGCTGGGTCAGCTCGCCGCCGCAGTCGTCACACACACCCGCCTCCTCGGGCGGATCGAACTCGACGTGGTGGTTGCGCCCACACTCCGTACAGACGCGCCGGCCGGTCAGGCGCTCGACCAACGTCGACTCGCTCACCGAGAGGTACGCGGCGGCGTCGAGGTCGGTCATCGCGTCGAGTTCGGCCGCCTGATCGAGGTTGCGTGGATAGCCGTCGAGGACGTAGCCCTCGGCCGTGGCGAGCGCCTCGGCGACGATCGCATCGACCACGGGGTCGGGCACGAGCTCGCCGGCTTCCATGTACTCCCGAGGCGTGCCGTGCTCGGTTTCCATGTCCTTGTTCGCTCGGAGCGCGTCGCCCGTCGTGACATGTTCGATCCCGTAGGCATCGGCGACGTTCGCGCTCTGGGTTCCCTTGCCCGCGCCCGGCGGCCCGAACAACAGGAGGTGTGGTTCGCTCATCGAGCGCCGTTCTCTCGGCAGGGCAAAAAGCGTTGCACTCGATGGCGGTGATTGCGGGCTACCGTCCCCCTCCCCACACGACGGCTCGGCGATCGCGTCAGGGCCCGCGAGAGCGGCCAACTCCCGGAAGGCGACGAAACCGGTGTACCCCAACAGCGAGAGCGTCGGGAGGACGATGAACAGGAGCGTGGCCGTCGCCGCGGCGCTCGCGAATCGACGCGGAGCTGTATCCAGCGACTGACCGGGCGTGCGCCGTAGTAGACGAACAGCCCGAAGACGAACGTCCCGACGAACGAGAGAAAGAATAGGCCGACGATGCCGGCCACCACGGCGGCCACGAGCTACCAGCCGGCGCGTCGGCGGTCGAACTCCAGGGGCAGTCGAGCGGCCATGAACCGTGACTCGGCTGTGGGCGTCTTGTAGTTGCCGTCACTCCGACGAATCGTCGCGGCGCGACGGACGTACCCGTGATGGCACGCTCGATGCCGTGGACCGCACGCGCCGTAACGCGAATGGCGAACGCGTCGTCGGCAGGACGGATCGACACGCGGTCAGTTCGGGTGTTCGGCGAAAGATGGGGGGCGAGGTGCGCGCCGGGAAGGGCAGCGGGGATCAGGGCTGGAGCCGAGCGAATGGTCCGTCTCCGTTCGGCGGCGCTGGGTACGAGCACGGCCGCGCCGCCGCCCGCCCTGGACGCGAGCCGTCGTCGATCGTTCCCGCCCACGGCGATCGAGGGGAGGCCCGAACCGGTCGCGGTCGGCTACACCTGCGCTCGGATCAGCGTCGCCAGCCGGTCGTAGAAGCCGGGTTCGTACTTCGTCGCGGCGTCGACGGTCGGCCGGGCGTTCGTCTCGTTTATCACTACCCGTTCCGGGCTCGCGAGCAGGTCGACGCCGAGCCACGGGATCTCCAGCACGTCGGCGGCCCGCTCGGCGAGTTCGCGGCGGTCGTCCGGCAGGGAGACTCCCGTCGCCGCCGCGCCCCGGTGGACGTTGTGCTTCCAGCGGTCGGCGGCGCGCGCCTCCCCGGGAGGTCGGCGCTCGACCGCGCCCGCGTACGCGCCGTCGACGACCATCGCCCGGTAGTCCCGCACCTCGGGCAGGTACTCCTGGAGGAGAAACGAGCGGTCGCCGGCCGCGGGGGAGTCGTGGATCAGGTTCAGATAGTCCGCGACGCCCAGCAGCGAATCGAGGTCGCCGACCTTCGTCACGCCCGTCCCCCGGGTGGTCGAGTTCGGCTTGACGACCACCGGCGGCTCGAAGCGCTCGAAGGCATCCCGGAGCGCGGTCTCCTCGACGGGGTTCGACATCAGCACCGTCTCGGGGACCGGCAGGCCGGCGCGGGCGAGGGCGGCGAGCACGCCCGCCTTGTTCCGGGACGTGAGGACGGCCTCGCGGTCGTTCACCCACGGCACGTCGAGCAGCGCGTCGGCGACGCCGCCCTCCATCGCCCGGGACGGGTAGACGAACCCGGCGTCGAAGCCCTCGAACTCCGAACCGGGCTCGGCGAGCGGGAGGGTGCGCTCGGCGGTCCGCACGTGAGAGACCTCGATGCCGCGCTCGGCGAGCGGGGCGGCGATCCGCTCGAAGGTCTCCGCGCGCGTGGCGACCGCGAGCCGGAGCATGGACGTTCGACGCCCGCGCGGGGGAAAAACGTTCGCCGGACCGCGGTGGGGCTGCGGAGCGGTGGCGGTGCGGCGCGGGGCCGTCGGCGTGGGAGCGCGCCGCGGTGGGGACGCGCGACTCGCGCGAGCGACGAGCACCGCAGCGAGCGGCGCGAGGCGCGTAGTGCCTCGGTTCGGGCGAGCGGGCGACGCCCGCGAGCCGCGAGCGAGGAGCGCAATCGGTTGGGGAGGTGTGGCACGGTGGCGGCTGCGGAGCGGTGGCGGTGTGACTGCGGAGCGGCGGCGGTTTCTCGTGGGTGCCGGCGGCTGCGATCCGCGTCCTTCGTTCGGTTGCCCTCGCCGCATCCGGAGCGCGAACCGGCCGGGGAGACGTGTAGAGAGGGATGGCCCACAGCGGCTTGCGACCCGTGCGATCAGATCCATCATCGTCCCGAACCGACCTTCACGATCGAACCGTCGCTCGACGGTCGCGACCGTGTGAGCGGCGATCCGCGGTCCGTACGAGCGGTGTTCCGCGGCCCGTGCGAGCGCACCGAGGCGTTTTTTGTCCGTAGACGGTCAGGCGATCAGCAACTGTTCGCCGCGTTCGACGTCGATCCGGCAGGGCGAGCCGATCTTGTTGTACGCCCGGCGGAGGGCGTCCTTCGCCACGGGAGCGTCCTCGACGTCACACCAGATGGTGAAAAGGCGGTCGCCGGCGGGGATCCGCGCGGCCGTGCCCACGATCTTCCCGAACGACTGGCGCATCCCGTCAGAGACGCGATCCGCGCCAGCGCCGGTGGCCTGCTTGTTCTCCCGGATGACGTTGTGGGGGAACTTCCGGAGGATCATCTTGTAGTTGCCCTCGCCGAGGCTCTTGATGAGGTGGCGGTTCGCCGAGAGCCGGGAGGCCTCCAGCGCGCCGTGGCGGATCTGGATCTCCTCCTCGACGGCGAGGCTGATCTGGACGGGGTACTCCTCGGTGTCGGCCCGGACGTCGCCCATCTTGTGCTGGGCGATCTTCGAGCCCGGGATGCCGGTGATGTACTCCCTGCGGGTGTAGGGTGGCTTGTCGATCTCCCGATACATCGAGGCGGGCTTGTCGCTCATGGGTGTCGAAACAGGCCGAGCCAGCGAATAAAGCCTTCGAAGCGCCGTGCCACGGCGGTGCGGCCGTGCCGGCCGGCGCGGCCACACCCCGATCGGTACGGGCCCGTGGCCGTCTTCGCCGTACTCGTCACCCCGGTCGCTGCACCCGTCACCATCGGCCATCGTCCTTCATCGGCGAGCCTATAGGTGTCCACGCCCTCGGGAGCGACATGAACATGCTCGTCGACGGCGAGTGGACGACCGACGCCTACGAGTCGACGGACGACGACGGCGAGTTCGACAGACAGGAGACGAGCTTTCGAAACCGGGTCGAAGCCGATCCCGACGCCGAGTTCCCCGCCGAACCCGGTCGATACCACCTCTACGTCTCCTACGCCTGCCCGTGGGCCCACCGAACGCTCCTCGTGCGCGCCCTGCGCGGGCTGGAGGACGCGATCTCCGTGGACGTGGTGGACCCCTACCGGCAGGACGACGGCTGGGAGTTCAGTCCCGAACGCGAGGGCTGTACGCCCGACTCGATCAACGGGTTCGACTACCTCCGGGAGACCTACGTCGCGGCCGATCCCGGCTTCACCGGTCGAGTGACCGTCCCCGTCCTCTGGGACAAGCAAGAGGAAACGATCGTCAACAACGAGTCCGCGGAGATAATCCGGATGCTCGACACCGCCTTCGAGGAGTACGCGAACGACGCCACGCTCTATCCGAAGGGCTACCGCGAGGAGATCGACGAGACGATCGACGCCATCTACGAGCCGATCAACAACGGCGTCTACCGCGCGGGCTTTGCGGGTACGCAGGACGCCTACGAGCGTGCCGTCTCCGAGCTGTTCGACGCGCTCGATCGCTGGGAGGACGTGCTGTCCGAGCAGCGCTACCTCTGTGGCGACGCGCTCACCGAGGCCGACGTCTGTCTGTTCACCACACTGGTCAGATTCGACGACGTCTACCACACGCACTTCAAGTGTAACCGGCGGAAGATCGCGGAGTACCCCAATCTCTGGAACTACCTGAAGGAGCTCTACCAGCTGCCGGGGGTGGCGGAGACGGTCCACATGGACCACATCACCGAGCACTACTACCGGAGCCACACGGGCCTGAACCCCAAGCAGATAGTCGCTGTGGGACCGGACCACGACTTCGACGGGGCACACGACCGCGACCGGCTGGCCGGCGGGCCGCCGGAGAAGCTGGTCGCGCGGGCGTCGGCCGACGACTAAATACGCCCTAAGACAGCACTGGCGACGCTACCCGTCGATCGGTCCGGCGCCGCCGGGTTTTGACTCTGTTGAGGAGTCGAGATGCCGCCTCCCCGATTTGAACGGGGGACAGCTCGATCTTCAGTCGAGTGCTCTCCCAGTCTGAGCTAAGGCGGCCCGCCCGGAGCGACGCCGACGGGGCCCGTCGTCGGTCCGCACCTGTGCCCCACACTCGGGGCACGTCGAACCGGCCATCATCGTTCGCCCCCTCGCGGCGGGGCTTCAAAGCGCTTTCCACCGGGTCCCGGTCGACACGACCGCTGGACCGCGCGCCCCGGCGGCCCGCATGCCGACCGGGCGCGCGGTGGCCCTCCTCGTCCCGATCGCCGCGCTGGTGTTCGCCGCCGGCTTCGTCGCCGTCGCACTGCTCGCCGGCCTTTGACGCCCCTTCGGATCGGGGATGACGCGAGCGGCCTTCGAGCCCTCCGCGCCCGGGTTCTCCTCGGGCGACGACCTCCGGTAAGTTCCACTCCCGCCAGGTATGGGCGTGGTCGCTCCGACCCGCCGCGCAGACGTGGCGCGAGCCGACCGCCCCGTAATCGGGCTGGTTGTGCCTGCATCGACTTCGCCCCGTCTCCGCTCGTCCTCCACGTAAAGTGTGGTTTCCAATCCTCTCGAGAGGTCGCTATCGCGGATCGAAGACGGTTCCTCGGCACTTAATTCGGGTTAATTCGGCTGTAAACTGAAACAGCGGTATGGGGAATTTATTCATCGGAGGGTCTTAGAGGGAGATGCGGCGAGAGACCGTGAGACAATCCCAATGACGAATTCGAAACTACCCTACGTGCTGCTCGCCATCGCGATGGTCGCGTCGGTCGCGTTCATCGGCTTCGGCGGCGTCGCAGCACAAGAAGACCCCAGCGAGAACCGCAACGACACCGAACAACCCGAGGACAACGAGACTGCGAGCGAAAACGAGACTGCAAGCGAAAACGGAACCGAGAACGCTGAAGACGAGAACGCGAGCGACGACCGCAACGATTCGGAGAACCCGCCGGCGTTCGCCAACGCCAGCGACTTGGACGGTGACGGCCAGGCCGAGGACGTCAACGGCGACAACGCCTCGAACGCCGTCGACACGCAGGCGCTGTTCGCGGACCTGCCCGACGCGGCCGCCGAGAATAGCCCGCGCTTCGACTTCAACGAGGACGGCTCCGTCGACGTCGTCGACGTCCAGAGCCACTTCCGGACCGAAGCGTAACGGTCGATCTCGACTTTCGATTTTCGGCACGCGCGAATCGGCGTCGGCAACACCCCATAACTCCCTTCAACCACGGCACCCACGAGACGAAAAATGACAGTACCACTCACCCGACGGACGTTCCTCCGAACGACCGGCGCGGCCGGCCTGCTCGGCGCCGTCTCGCGGGCCGGGGCGACGCCTCCAGATGGATCGACTACGGACGCTCATGAGGTGCTCGTCGGCGTCGCGCCGTCGGCCGATAGCGTCCGGAGTACCGTCGAACGACACGTCCCGCGTGTCGCCAGCGTCGCCGCCGAAAACCGGACCTTGGGGTACGCGACCGTCACGTTCCCCGCCGAGGCGGCCGACGCTGCCACGGAGTTCATCGACACGGCACAGCGGTCGCCGGCCATCGAGTACGCCGAGCCCAACGTGGTCTACCGCGGGACCGCCACGCCGAACGACCCCCGCTTCAACGGCCAACGTGCCTCCCGGCAGGTGAACGCCCCCGAAGCGTGGGACACGACGTTCGGTGACCGCGACGTGACGATCGCCATGATCGAAACGGGTATCGAGTACGACAGCCACCCCGACCTCCAGAACAGCACCGGAGCGGACGCGGGCTACGACTTCGTCGGCGACGACGACCGGCCGCTCCCGGAGCCGGGCGAGGTTCATGGCACGGAAGTCGCCGGCATCGCAACGGCCCGAACGAACAACGACGAAGGGATTGCGGGCCTCAGTCAGTCGACGCTACTCTGTGTGCGCGTAGGGTCCGAAACCGGGAGCGGGATCAAGGCCGATGCAGCGGCCGTCGCGGACGGGATCGAATGGGCGACCGACCACGATGCGGACGTCATCAACGTCTCGCTCGGGCGCGCGGAGAGTACCGAGACGGTCGGACGGGCCGTCGAGTACGCCGAAAGTCAGGGTGCCCTGATCGTCGCCGCGGCCGGCAACGAATCCGGCGGACAGGTCTACTACCCGGCCGCCCGGAAGGAGTGTGTCGCCGTCGCAGCACTCGACGGTGAGGATGTCGCCGACTTTTCGAGCACCGGCCCGGAGATCGAACTCGCCGCGCCGGGAACGAACCTGCTGACGACGACGCTCGGTGGAGACTACACCCGGTTCACCGGGACTTCGGCGGCGGCCCCGGTCGTCTCGGGGATCGCCGGCCTCGCACTCGCGCGGTGGGACCTCACCGGCCCCGAGCTACGCACTCACCTCAGGGAGACGGCCGTCGACCTCGGGCTCTCCGCCGAGAAGCAGGGAGCCGGCCGCGTCGACGCCGCGAACGCAGTGCAGGTCCGTCCGGACGGGACGGGACTGAAGCCTATCAATGGGTACGCGAACCCCCCGACCGACCCGGACGACGACGGGCGCTACGAGGACGTCAATGGCGATGGGGACGCGGGCATCGTCGACGTGCAGGCGCTGTTCGCCAACCGCGACGACGACGTGGTGGCGAGCAATCCGGACGCGTTCGACTTCAACGGAGATGGTAGCACCGGCATCGTCGACGTGCAGGCGTTGTTCACGGAGCTAGCCGGGTAGTCGGAACCGAAGACGAACCGGTCGGCGATAGTCGAACCACGCGGCCGGCGTCCTCTCGACGTCGCCGGACTCGCAGGCCGGACACCCGGGGGAGCTCCTCGTTCTCGTCCTCGTCACCGCTGTTGTGCTCGTCGGTCATGGCGATCGCTGCTTTGTCGTAGCCGCGGGTGCGGAGGTAAGTCCCGCCTCGCGTCCGTCACTGTCCGACTGAATTATAAGTGAACACGGAGCGGGATACGGGCGTAATGGCACGAATCACGCTCCGACCCGACGACCCGCTCGATCACCTCGACACCGAGGCCGACGAACACGGCGTATCTCGATCCGAACATCTCCGGGATATACCCGTATCCCACCGCGAGCGCCGCCAGCTCTTAGAGCAGCGCGAGGAGCACACCGAGCTCGTCCGGCACGCCGAGGCCGAACGGTCGATCCAGCCGCGCCGCGAGCAGCGCCGACAGGCGAACGTGTTCCGGCGGGCGTGGCGGTGGCTGGCCGGCGAGCCCGGCAAGGACGTAACGACATGAACGACCGCCAGTGGCTTCTCCTCGCTGTCGCGCTGTCCGTCGCCCACGCGATACTCGGAGTCGTCGGCGAGTTCCTCGGCTTTAGCGGGGCGCTCTTCCTGCTTGCTGCCGTCGCGGCGGCAGCGAGTATCGGTATCTGTCTCGGCGGTCTCTGGGAGGTGCATTCTACCTCTCGGTAGTCGACCTACCCTGGTCGGCGATCCATCGGCCACGATCCCGCCCCCGGCGAGTGAACCGCCTGTGTCGTCGATCGCCCCGCTCCGGGTCGGCTCGCCGAGCTGCTCGCCGACGCCGTCGCAGAGGTCGGTGCGCCAGGCGTAGTCGCCGCTGGTCCGGATTCTCATGCCTGCGGTTTTGCACACCGGATCGAAAAGTCGTCCTACTCGGGTGAGCGCGGGTCTCTCACGCCGCGACCGAGGCGAGAATCGCCGCCACTCCTATCCGCCAGCACGGATCCGCGTCCGGAGAGAGAGAGAGAGAGGATCCTGCACACGCCGCGAGCGCGCCGGTATGCGGAATCAGGATCACCGTTCTCGCGGCGTGCGGTCGCGTCGAGACGGCACTCCTGGCGTACCATACCAACGAAACCCTCTTGCGGACGGCTCGGTAGGCCGGTTCTGTTGGTAAGGTGTGCGAGCCGCAGGGTCCGTCAGTCGAAACGACAGCCGCGGCGGTGAAAAGACCTATTCCTGACCGGGCCGATCGAACCGTAATGGCGACGGGGAGCTGGTCGGACCGTCTCGACCGACGCACCGACGCAGTGGGCCTTCTGACGGCGTTCGGTGCGACGCTGGCCGGCTTCGTCCTCGGCGTCGTGGCGCTGGCTTTCCTCTCGCCGGTGCGCGGCACGCTTCACTCGATCGAGTTGTTCCCGGGGACGCTCGTGCTTCGGACTGCGGGAGCGGACCCCGTGGTCGTCGTCGCCTCCACTGGCATCGGCTTGTCGCGTCTCTCGCTGACCGGGCTGCCGGCGGTGGTGCTCGCCGCGGGCGGGCTGGCCGGGACGCTCGGCCCCGGGAGACAGTGGTCGGTAGCGGTCGGCGGACCGTGCGGCGTCGCGGCAGCCGGAACCGTACCGGTCCTGAACGGGTGTCACTGCGGGGCCGGATCGACCGCCCCGCTCTGGCGAGCCGCCCTCTCGCCGATCGTCGGTGGACCAGTATAACCAGTCCGGGTTCCGGAACGCGCCCCACAACATTCGCGGGCGAGGAGGACATCGGGGTCGTCTCGGACCGCGGTGATTCTGCCGACCGCCCTCCAAGACGGCCGTCCGTGCCGTATGCGACCTGTCGGCCCTCAATCCGGGTGTGTGAGCACCCGTACCGGGAGGTCCGGTACGCGCTCGAAATCCATATCGAGCGTGACAAGCTCGGCGTCCGCCTCACGCGCGGTCCCGGCGATCACCGCGTCGCCAGCCCCATCCGCGCGCCGGCACCGAGCAGGGCCGCCCGGATCGTCGCGGCCTCGCGCGCGGCGGCAGCAGTAGATTCGAGCGTCTCGCTCCACGCGAGCGCGGCGTCGACCGCCTCGGGCGTCTCCGCCGGATCCGTCGAGCGCACCGCGCCCACGTACAGTTCGTACAGGGCGAGCCGCGAGACGCCGGTGGGCTCGCCAACCTCGTCGAGGAACTCCTCGACGTACTTCTCGCCGCGAAGATAGTCGATCAGGACGCCCGTATCAAGACAGATCACGCCGGCGCTCCTCCAGACCGGCGTTCAGCGCCGCGCGCTCTCCGCGGGCGTGCTCGGCGAATCCCGAGTCCGCCCCGGCGAACGCGCCGAAGCCGTCGCGCCAGCTCGATCCGCCCCCGGCGTCGGGCGGCACCCACCACACCCGCGCTCGCCCGCCCACCTTTTTCGAGGCGACTCCACCGCCCTCGTCGAGTTCGCCGAGGCGGTCGAGCGCCGTCCGGCGCGAGCATCCGAGTGCGTCGGCTACCTCCGAAGCGGTGAGCGGCTCGGTCGGGTCCTCGCGCGCCGCGAACACGTCGAGGACGTCCTCCGGTGTCACCGACGGTGCGGGGCCCGGCTTCGCCATGTGCGACCCTACACGTGCGGGGGCTTAACCCTTCCTCCGTAGGCGACGATAAGACCGAACCGGCCGACACTGAAGCGAACGATAGACGTACTATCCATGCTCATGTGGGTACAGATAGGGACAGAACGGCGTCTATCGGGCGTGTTCATGGGGAGCGCGCCGGGTGCGAGCACACCCGACGCCACTTCCTCGGGGGAAAAGACAGCATGACACACGACGACACCGCCGGGCTTGAATCCGGCGACCGGGACGGCGACGCACCGACCGACAAGACCGCGCTCCGAGTGCGTTACGAGGCCTTCGGGTTCCGCGTTCCTGCGCCGGGGCGGGTCCGTGTCGAGAACGCCATCTACGGCGGGTTGACTCTCGCGCTCCGGCCGGCCGCGGAGCAGTGCGCGGCAGCCTTCGATGCGGTGGTCTCGAGCGTCCCGCAGTCAGGACACTCCCAGCCGAGCACGTCGCCATCGACCTCGCCGGATCGGCGTCGCGTCCGCCGTCGGCGACGAGCGGACCGTCCTTTCCGTTACTACCGGGGGAGTCCTCGTGTCCGGCCAGCACGTCCTCGACGAGCCTCCGGTCGTCGCCGTCCGCGGGATCGACTCGGAGCCGACCGAGGACCACCGGGGCGCTCGCGTCGGGGTGACGCTCGACGAACGCCCCGATACGCTCGGAGGCCCGGGCGTCGTCGCTCCGACTCACGGCCGACACCTCTCACCGCGGGCCGGACATCGTCGATCCCTGTCCTCGATGTAGCATCCACAGTAATCGCAGATCGGCGGCCGCAACGAGACGGCCCGGCTCGCTGCGACCACCCCCTGACCTGCCGATCAGGAGGATGTCTCTCAGCAGTGAAACGCCCGAAAACTGACTTAAGAGGATGGGTTCGGGCAGATTTGAACTGCCGGCCTCCTCCATGTCAAGGAGGTGTCATAACCTGCCTAGACCACGAACCCGGGCTCGTACACGTCCGCTGGCCGTCTCCGCAATTGAACCTTTCGGAACGCACCCTCGGCGGAGCGCTGCTCCGGGTCTGTTCTGCGCTGTGACCGCTCCACGGCTCGCGGCAGTGCACTCGATTCGGGTCGTGTGGGTCCCTTCGAGCCGAGACGCGAACCGTGGCTGCCGATAGACACGAGAGACCGCCCCGCCCGCGACACACTGCAGACCGCCACCGCGCCAGGCCTCTCGCCGACCCGCGCCGCTCCGACCACCGCCCTGCAGCCGCGGCCCTCGCTCGCTCATCCCCCGCACGGGCGTTGCGCGCCGACGAGCGGCGTGCAGCGCACGCCGACGTACCACTCTCGATCGGCGTGCTCGGCGGTTCGACGGTGTCGCGACAGCCGGCCCCGGCGACGGCGCGGACGCGCGCCGACACGCTTAAGCCGATGTACTGGTTTGTGCATCGTAGCACGAAATCGTCCACAGGAAGTCACAATGAGAGAGCACATCGAGGCCGTCGTCGACGGCGCGGACCTCTCCCAAGCGACGGCTCGCGCGGCCGCCACGGAGATCTTCGAGGGAGCCACGGAGGCACAGATCGGCGCGCTGCTCGCGGCGCTGCGCGCGAAGGGCGAGACCGAACGCGAGATCGCGGGGTTCGCCGAGGGAATGGGCGCGGCCGCGCGTACCATCGCGCCCGACCGTGCGCCCCTGGTCGACACCTGCGGGACGGGCGGCGACGGCCACGACACGATCAACGTCTCGACCACGGCTGCGGTCGTCGCCGCCGGCGCGGGCGTCACGGTGGCGAAACACGGCAACTACTCGGTCTCCTCGGCGTCGGGCAGCACCGACGTCCTCGAAGCACTCGGGATCGAGGTCGAGACCGACCCGCCGAGCGTCGAGCGGTCGATCGAACGGGAGGGGATCGGGTTCATGCACGCACCCGTCTTCCACCCGGCGATGAAGGCCGTCGTCGGCCCGCGCAAGGAACTCGGCGTGCGGACGATCTTCAACGTCCTTGGGCCGCTGACCAACCCCGCGGGCGCGGACGCACAGGTGGTCGGTGTCTACGATCCCGCGCTCGTCCCGGTGCTCGCGCGCGCACTCGCCCGGATGGACGTCGAGCGCGCGCTCGTCGTTCACGGCGCGGGCCTCGACGAGATCGGTCTCCACGGCGAGACGACGGTCGCGGAGGTCGACGGCGAAGCGGTGACCGAGTACACCCTGGCCCCCGACGATCTCGGGCTTCCGTCCCATCCCGTCGAAGCCATCGCGGGCGGGACACCGGCGGAGAACGCCACCGACCTCCGGGGAATCGTCGCGGGCGAGATCGAGGGGGCAAAGCGCGACGTCGTCCTCGCCAACGCCGGCGCGGCCGTCTACGTCGCCGGCGTGGCCGACTCGATCGCGGGCGGCGTCGAGCGCGCCCGCGAGGCGATCGACGGTGGCGCGGCGAGCGAGACGCTGGCGGCGCTGACGGACGTCGGCGAGAGCACGATGGGCGACGGCGGGACGGTCGAGGGCGAGCGGACGAGCGACGGGAGCGACGCGGCCGAGAGCCCGCTCGCGCACGAACCATGACCCGGGCCAAGATCTGCGGGCTCACCAGTGTGGCCGACCGCGACGCGGCAGTCGCGGCGGGCGCGCATGCTCTGGGATTCGTCGTCGACGTCCCCGTCGAGACGCCCCGCGAGATCGCACCCTCGCGTGCCGCCGCGCTCGTCTCCGGCGTGCCACCGTTCGTGAGCACGGTCCTGGTGACGATGCCCGAGACGCCCGCACGGGCGATCGAGCTGGTCGAGAGAGTGGACCCGGATGCGGTGCAGGCCCACGGCTCGCTCGCCCCCGACGAGCTCGAGACGCTCGCCGACGCGACCAGCGCGAGGGTGATCGCGACGGTCGACGCCGAGAGTACGGCCGACGAGACGGCGGACGTCGAGCGCTACGCTGCGGTCGCGGACGCACTGCTCGTCGACTCGATGGGAAAGGGGGGTGCGGGCGGCACCGGTCGAACCCACGACTGGGAGCGCACGCGTGACGTCGTTCGGGGGGCCGACGCGCCCGTGATCCTCGCCGGCGGGCTCACGCCGGCGAACGTCGGTCGGGCCGTGCGGGCGGTCGAGCCGTTCGCCGTCGACGTCGCCAGCGGCGTCGAGCGCGACGGTGGCGAGAAGGATCACACAGCCCTCGAAACGTTCGTCGAGCGCGCGACCGGCGCGCGGGCGGTTCGACCGTGACCGCCGAGGACGACCCGGCCCGGTCGAATCACGAGGGGGTCGCCCGCGGCTCGCTCGACGTCGACCGCGAGGCGTTCGTCGAGCGGGTCCACGAGGCCGACGCTGGGCGACCGGTCGTCGTCCGGGTGACCGCCGACCTCCCCGACGTCGAGCCGCTCGCGGCCTACGCGGCGCTCGCGGACGCCTCGGATGCCGAGTACACCTTCTTGCTGGAGAGCGCGGAGAAGGTCGCCTCCAGCGATCCCGACGGCGCATTCGCGCCTACCCACGAGAACCGCCACGCGCGCTACTCGTTCGTGGGCTACGACCCGAGCGCGGTCGTCACGGTCGGACCCGACGGAACCGACGTCGACGTCCTCGACGCACGCTACGAGGGCCTCGTCGCACCCGGCGAGGGCGACGCGCTCGACGTTCTCCGGGGAGTGCTCCCGGACGCCGAGCTCGTCGGGTTCGGTGGTGGAGACCGCCAGCAGCTCGACGGCGGACTCGTCGGCTTTCTCGCCTACGACGCCGTCTACGACCTCCACCTCGGCGAGGTCGGCCTCGAACGTCCCGACTCGCCCGTGCCGGACGCCCAGTTCGTCCTGACCACCAGAACTGTGGTCTTCGACGACGTCGAGGGGGCGGTCTCGCTCGTCTGCACGCCCGTCCTCGACCCCGACGAGAAACCGGGTGCGGTCTACGACGAACTCGAACGCGAGGCCGGACGCGTCGCGTCGGTGCTCGCGACCACGGGGGACAAACCGGAAGTCGACGGTGGGGCCACGACCGAGAGCGGTGAGTTTCGCCGGACGGACGCCCGGGCCGGTTCGCGCGAGGCCTACGAGGACGCCGTCCGCCGGGCGAAAGAGCACGTCCTCGACGGCGATATCTATCAGGGGGTGCTCTCGCGGGCGCGCGAGATCGAGGGTGAGGTCGACTCCCGGGAGCTGTACGCCGCGCTGCGCGCGGTGAACCCTTCGCCGTACATGTACCTCCTCGAGTACGGCGAGCGGTCGGTCGTCGGCGCGAGCCCGGAGACGCTCGTGTCCGTTCGAGGCGGAGAGGTCGTCTCGAACCCGCTCGCGGGCACCTGCCGACGGGGGGCGAGCCCGGTCGAGGATCGCCGGCTCGCGGGCGAGCTGCTCGCCGACGGAAAGGAGCGCGCCGAGCACACCATGCTCGTCGACCTCGCGCGCAACGACGTCCGCCGCGTGAGCGAACCCGGCTCCGTGCGCGTCGCGGAGTTCATGACCGTGCTCAAGTACTCCCACGTCCAGCACATCGAGTCCACGGTAACGGGCGAACTCGACCCGGCGTGTGATGCCTTCGACGCGACGCGGGCGGCCTTCCCGATGGGGACGCTCTCGGGGGCCCCGAAGATCCGCGCGATGGAGATCGTCGACGCCCTCGAAGCGTCCTCTCGGGGTCTCTACGGCGGCGGCGTCGGCTACTTCTCGTGGGACGGCGACGCCGACCTGGCTATCGTCATCCGCACCGCGACGATCGACCACGGCGCTGGGATCGACCGCGGCGCTGGCGAACGGCGGACGGACGCGCTCGGGAGGAGTGGCGCGGACGACCGGATCGTCGTCCGCGCCGGCGCGGGGATCGTCGCCGACAGCGACCCGGCGAGCGAGTACGAGGAAACCGAGCAGAAGATGGAGGGCGTCCTCGGGGCGCTCGAACGGATCGAGCGCGAGCCCTCGACCGCGACAGGGGCCGAACCGACGCCCGGGGCGGAGCGATGAGCACCGACGCCGACGCCACGACGGCTACCGATACCGCGGCGGCCGCCGACGACGATGCTGCCACGGCCGACGCCGGTGGCGACGCCACGACGGCCCCCGACGCCGCCGGTCGGCGCGTGCTATTCGTCGACAACTTCGACTCGTTCACGTACAACCTCGTCGAGTACGTCAGCGCACACGTCGACTGCGAGGTCGTGCGCAACACGGCCTCGCTCGACGCGGTGCGTGCGGCCGAGCCCGACGCGATCGTGCTCAGCCCCGGCCCCGGCCACCCCGAAAACGAGCGCGACGTCGGGGTCACCAGCGACGTACTCCGGGAGGTGAGCAGGGAAGTGCCGACGCTCGGGGTCTGTCTCGGGCTGGAGGCGGCCGTCTACGAGTACGGGGGACGGGTCGGGCGTGCGCCCGAGCCCGTCCACGGCAAGGCCACGTCCATCGCCCACGACGGGCGGGGCGTCTTCGCGGGGCTCGATCAGGGCTTCCGGGGCGGGCGCTATCACTCGCTGATCGCGGCCGAGGTCCCCGAGTGCTTCGCGGTGACGGCGCGGACCGACGACGACGCGGAGCTGGTGATGGGCGTCCGCCACCGCGAGCATCCGATCGAGTGCGTCCAGTTCCACCCAGAGAGCGTGCTCACGGGCGTCGGCCGCGACGTGATCGCCAACTTCCTCGCCGACGTCGACCCGTGAGCGGCTTTCGCTCGCCGGACGATACATCCGGACGACAGAGAGATGGATTTATCGTCCGACAGTGTGTCCGAACCCCCTCTCGCTTCCGCTGGATTCCACACCGCAGTCGGCCGATTTCCGCGACACCGAAACCACTTTCACCGCGGTTTGCCTACCGTTATGTGACTCTCGGTTCCACGTCGTGTTCGTACCGCCGCCCGCGAGGCCGACGATCGATCGGCTGCCGAACGTCGCGGACGACGAGAAACGGCAGCCCGACCGCCCGCTCGACACACCTATCATGAGAACGACCGTTCACCGCCCGTCACGCACCGTTCGCCGACAGACCCGCCCCGTTCGGAGCGCGCCATGAGCCGGGCGGACGTCGACGCCGAGGCGGTCACGCTCCCGATCAAGCGCACCGACGGCGACACGCTCGAAGAGCGCCTGACCGACAACGCCTACCACAACATCCTTCCGGCGCGCTACCTCCGCAAGGACGCCGACGGCGAGCTGATCGAGACCCAAGAGGAGCTGTTCGAGCGCGTCGCGCACAACGTCGCGCTCGCCGAAGCCGTCTTCGAGGCCGAACAGGAAGGGACCGAGATCACCGTCACACCCGACCAGTTGAAGCCGAACCATCCCCGCCGCGACGAACTCGCCGCCGAGGTGTTCGGGAAGGGGACGACGGTCGAGAGCGACGTCGAGACGGCGCTCACCCAGCACAACGTCAGCAAGTTCGCTTACGACACCGTCGTCCCGGAGCTTTCCGAGGAGGTTCGCGAGCACGTCGAGTCGGTCGCGGCCGAGTTTCAGGACGGGATGGAAAACCTGTCTTTCGTCCCGAATTCCCCGACGTTGATGAACGCCGGGAACGAGCTCCAGCAGCTCTCGGCCTGTTTCGTCGATTCTCCAGCGGACGACATGGACGACATCTACGACACGCTCCGGGAGGCCGCGCGGGTGATGCAGAGCGGCGGCGGTATGGGCTATGCGTTCTGGAAGCTCCGGCCTTACGGCGACACCGTAGGGTCGAGCGGCGGGATCGCGTCAGGCCCGATAACATTCATGCGATCGTATGACTCGATGTGTGAAACGATCGCACAGGGCGGCACCCGGCGTGGCGCACAGATGGGCGTCATGCGCGTCACCCACCCCGACGTCATCCAGTTCGTCCACGCGAAAAACAAGGACGTCTCGCTGGCGCACTCCCTCCGACTCAACGATCCCGACGACTACACCCACACCCGCTTTATCGACGCCTTGGAGGAGGCCCGCGACCTCATCGACGAGGAGGGGCGGGTCCCCGAACACCTCCGTAACGCCGTCGAGGGCCACCTCTCGAACTTCAACATCTCCGTGGGCGTCACGAACGGCTTCATGGACGCCCTGAAAGCCGACGAGGAGTTCACGTTCACCAACCCCCGCACCGGAGAGCCCCACGTCGCCACCGAGGAAACGAAAGAGCTCTACGCGTGCTATGGACTCGGCGAGCACGTCGACGTGGGCGAGCCCCTCTCGATGCCCGCCGCCGCGCTCTGGGAGCACATCGTCGACGGGGCCCACCAGAACGGCGAACCCGGAGTCATCTACCTCGAACGCGTCAACGAGGAACACTCCTTCGACGTCGAAGAACACCCCAACCACGAGATTATCGCGACTAATCCCTGTGGTGAACAGCCGTTAGAGGAGTACGAGGCCTGCAATCTCGGGCACATCAACCTCTCGACGCTGGCCGCCACGGACGCCCCGGACTGGCGGGTCTGGTCGGCACGCCACGCCGACGAGTACGGCTCCACGGAGACTGCCGTCGCGGCCTACCTCGAAGAAGCAATCGACGTCGAAGCGTTCGACCACCGCATCGAGTACGGGACGCGGTTCCTCGAAAACGTGGTGACGATGAGCGACTTCCCGGTCCCGGAGATCGAGCGCAAGGTCCGAGAGATGCGCAAGATCGGGCTCGGGATCATGGGCCTCGCCCAGCTGTACGTCCAGCTCGGCGTCCGTTACGGGAGCGAGACGGGCAACGAGATCGCCCGCCAGCTGATGACCCACATCAACCACGAGTCAAAGCGGGTCTCCCACGAACTCGCCGGCGAGCGCGGGAGCTTCGCCGACTGGGCGGACTCGAAGTACGCCGATCCCACGCGATATCGCGAGTGGTTCGAGCGCCAGACCGGTCTCGACGCCGAGGAGTGGGCCGACGGCTTCCCCATCAGAAACCACAACACGACTACCATCGCCCCGACCGGGACCACTTCGATGGTTGGGAACACGACAGGTGGCTGTGAGCCCATCTACAACGTCGCCTACTACAAGAACGTCTCCGACGACGTGCAGGGCAAGGAGATGCTGGTGGAGTTCGACGACTACTTCCTGCGGGTGCTGGAGGCGAACGACGTCGACGTCGAGACCGTCAAGCAGGAGGCACAGGAGCAGATGAGGAGGAATGAATTCGACGGCGTCGAGGGGCTCTCGACGGTGCCCGACGCCATCGGCGAGCTGTTCGTCGTCACCGGCGACCTCTCGGGGATCGAGCACGCCGGCGTGCAGTGTGCCTGTCAGGCCGGCGTGGACTCCGCTATCTCCAAGACCTGTAACTTCCCCAACTCGGCGACCCGCGAGGACATGGACGAAGTGTACCGATACATCTACGACAACGGCGGCAAGGGCGTCACCGTCTACCGCGACGGCACGCGCTCGAAGCAGGTTCTGACTACTCGTGCGGACAACGCCGAGTTCGCCGACGAGGGCGAGGCCGCCGCGGTCATCGTCGAGCAGATCCAAGAGATGTTCGGCGGCATCGAGGGCTTTCTCGACAGCGATGACGTCCGCACGGCCATCGACGCGGAGGTCGCCGCCGTCCTCGGGGGCGGCGAGCCGATCTACGCCGAGAAACAGCCCCGGCCCGACGTGCTCCACGGCGTCACCCAGCGCGTCGACACCGGGTACGGAAAGCTCTACGTGAACGTCAACGAGGACGAACAGGGACGACCGTTCGAGCTGTTCGCCAACATCGGCCATTCCGGCGGGTTCACCAACTCCTTCACCGAGGCACTGGCGAAGGTGATCTCCACCGCGCTGCGTTCTGGCGTCGATCCCGAGGAGATCGTCGACGAACTCGAAGGCACCCGGAGCCCGAAGGTCGCGTGGGACAAAGGCGAGCAGATCAACTCGATCCCCGACGCCATCGGCGTGGCGCTGCGCCGGTACCTCGACAGCGACGTCGAGCAGCGCTACCCCCAGCAACGGAACCTGACCGAGATCACCGAGGAGGGGGAGAGCGCCGGGTCGGAACCGGGGCCGGAGCCCGAGCCCGACGGCGGGACGACCACATGGGGGGGCGACCACCGAACCCTCATCGACCGGGGCGAGAGCCCGGAGTGTCCCGACTGCGGATCGATGACGCTCTACTACGCCGAGGGCTGCAAGACCTGCGAGTCCTGTGGCTGGTCGGAGTGTTGATCGGCCGGTAGCCGACCTGCCCTCCCCGTTCCTGCTCGTCCTCCGCCACGCTTCTCTCGATTGAGAACCGGGGACGCAAGCTTCAAATCGCCCGTCGCGCATGACCGGGGCATGGACGAGGCCGGCGGACGGCCCTGCCCGCGTTGTGGAACGTCGACGATCCACCGCCAGTGCAAGTACGTCTGTCCGCGACACGGCGTAGTGTGCGACTGCGCCGACACGTTCTGGACGCGCTGAGGCCACTGAATGGTTCCAGACGGGACGCGACGACCGACCGCGGCTCGTCCGGGATCGGTTCGGAACGGTTAGGACCGTCGCCCCGCGAGGGGCGGCCGTGAGCGACGCCGACCCGGTCGAGCTCGGGGTCGCCCTGCTCGAACGGCTCGAAGACCCGGAGCTCCCGCTCGCGGAGGCCGTCGACCGGATCGAAACCGTCAGCACGGACCCGTCGACGACGCGGACGATCCTCGACACCGCGGAGCTGCGCGGCGTCATCGAGCGCGAGGACGGGATCGTGCGGCCCCGCGGGAGCGGGTTCGTGCGCTTCGAACGCGAGGTGGTGACGCGGGAGGGCGAGTTCACCTGCCGTCGCTGCGGAGCCGAGCTCTCGACCGGTCACTTCCTCCGGCTCGACGCCGGCGAGGTCGGCCCCTTCGGCTCCTCCTGTATCCGAAGGGTCACCGGCCGTCGGTGAGCTGCTCGGCCAGCCGATCGATGGTCGCGCGCTGCTCGTCGAGGCGGTCGGCCTGACGCTCGACGTCGGCCCGGAGCGCGTCGAGCTCGGCGGCGATGGCGGCCCTCGTCCGGGAGCCGTCGCCCGCCGCTGCCTCGCCAGGGATCTCCCGTCCGTCTGCAGCGCGCTCCGCGTCCCCGGATCGGCTGTGCTCGCCGGGTGAGCCGGCTCCCGTCTCCGGGGGCTCCCCGGTCGGCGTCGGGTCCCCGTTCGTGGCAGCACCGACGAGCATGTCGGTGACGTCGGCATCATCGTCGGCGGACCGTGCCGTCCGTTCCGGCGTGACGCCGCCGGCTTCCGGCGGGTTCGCGGTGCCTTCGGGGTCGTCCCGGTCTGCGGGCCGGGGCTCTACGACCTCGCTCTCGGCCGACTTCGGCCGCACCGCCGGATCCTCCGCCGATCCGGGCGAGGCGCTGCCGTCGGCTGCTGGCCGTCCTGAGGACGCGTCCGGCGACCCGGGGGTCGCCGATCCCGCTCCGTCGGTGGCGTCCCGCGGCTCGCCGACCGTCCGGCGTGTGCTCTCTCCGCCGGTCGCGGTCGGCCCGGAGGGCGTCTCGTCCGTAGCCGCGCCGCTGACACCGTCGGCGGCCGCTTCGCCGGTCGCCCCCGAAGCCGGCGGTTCGTCGTCGGCGCGCGCGCCGCCGGTCCGTTCCGCGCCGGCCCGTCCCGCGCCATCGCGTTCCCCACCGGCCGGTTCCGCGTCGCCCCGTCGTGCGCCGGCTGGTTCCGCGTCGCGATGATCGTCGACCCCGCCGGGCTGGGGGCCGACCGTGTGACCCGTCCGGCGGCCGTCGGCCGCGACCGACTCGATCGTCCGGGCGATCTCGCGGGTCCTGCCGGGCGTCTCGATCCGCCGCGAGCGATCGCCGGCGTCGATGTGGACGGCCCCGGACTCGACCCACACGTCGGTGACCGGCCTGAGGGGATGGTCCTCGTAGCTGTCGTGCTTCCAGAGTGCCTCACCGGTCCGGGCGAGCACGCGTGCGTCGGTGACCACCACCGTCCGGTCGCCCTCGCGGTAGGTCTCGACGAGCGATTCGTCCGGAGCGACGACGCCGGCCGCCCGGAGCACGCCGGCGAACACTGGTCCAAAGAGGGTCTCGACGCGCTCTTCGGGCACGGTGAACCCCTCGGTCCGCCCGCCGTCGGCGAACGCGAACGTCGCCTGACGGCGGCCCGTCGAGACGTCGAAGCACTCGGTCGCGTGAGGAAACTCCTCGACGGACGCGCTCGACAGCCATCCCCCCGAACGGTAGAGCAGCGTTCGCGTCGGCGTCACGTACACTCGGTCGTCGCCGCCGGCGTGGACGCACGTCGTGGCACGCTCGTCCCCGAGGTGCTCTTCGATCGCGTCGGGAACGTCCATGGGATGCCATGCGAACCCGACCCAATAAAACCGACGGACGACCCGGCGTGTGAAAGGACGAGGTGGAGAGGAGCGGAATCGCTGGGGGCCGAGCGACACGACATGGGAAGGTTAATGCCGTCGAGTCGGGTAGGGAGGGCCGGCCCGGGTGGCTTAGCTGGACATAGCGCCGCACTCATAGGGTTCTCCCGGCGCGGCGTTCCCGTCCCGAGGCCGCCGCCTCGGACCTGGGACATGCGGAGATCGTGGGTTCGGAGCCCACCCCGGGCACTCTACAGAAAGTTGTCATGCCCATAGCGGCGGGGCCGGTCCGATCACCGCGGCCATCGCCTACACAGCGGCGTTCGTCCGGTCGAGAAGAGACTGCTATGCTGCGGTCGGGGAGACTGCAGGGCGGATCGTGGCTCCCCGATGCCGTCTTCCGGTTTGCTCCGTCGCGCGTCGACAGACTTCTGACTGAGAGTGTATCGTAGCGTTCGTGAGAAGCCGATACCCCGGGCGGTTCGGGGTTGACCTACGTGTAACCGGTAGGGATCCACTCCGCGTCGGGATCGACCCGGCCCGCGAGGGTCGCGTTCAGTGCCGCTCCGACCACGAGGGCGAGTCCGCCGGCGTACAGCCACGTGAACACCAACAGCAGGCCCCCGACGACGCCGTAGACGTGGACGCTGCCCGAGACCGTCGCGTACAGCCGGACGATCACGCCCGAGAGCGTCCAGGTGGCGGCCGCGAGGAGAGTGCCGGGCAGGGCCTCCCGGACGGTGACGTCGGCCTCGGGGAGAACGCGGTAGATCGGGAGGAACACGACGGCGAGCGTGGCGAACACGAAGACCGGGCTGAACAGGCGCAGGAGAACGCGATCGGAGATCACCAGCGCGAGCGCCGCGCCGACGCCGGCCAGCGCCGTGGCCGCGAGCGTTACCGTCAGGAGGACGAGCGCCGCGTCGGCGAACCTGCCCGCGAGCGAGACCTGCGCTCGCTCGCCGTAGACCGCGGCGAACGCGCCGTCGAGCGCACCGAACATCCGGAGGGCGCTCCACGCCAGAATTGCGGCCCCGAGCCCCGCCGCGCGGAGGCGACCACCGGTCCGTGTGAGATCGTCGACGGGGATCGACGTGCCCTTCGGGAGCACCGTGCCCGAAGCGGTCCCCAACAGCTGCTCGAGGAAGTCACCGCCCACGAGCGAGAGGCCGATGATCGCAAAGAGCACCAGGGGAACGAGCGCGAGAAAGAGGTAGTACGCGAGGCTCGCGGCCACGAGCGTGACCTGCTCCTCGCGGGCGACCGCGACGACCGTCTTCGCCAGCCCGAGGGCGTCCTCTCTCGTCCGACGGGCGCGCTTGCGAACCGGCACGGACGCGAGTTCAGGGGGGCGGGTACAAGTAGCTCCCGCCGGCGTTCGCCGCGAGCGAGACGACGGACGCCATCGGTCTCCGTGGGCCGACCGAGACCGGCGTCGAGGGGGGGAGCCGGGAGAGAACGTCGATCGGCTAGCGGTCGGGTGCAGCCGACGTCCGGGTGCGCCCGGCGCGGCGAGCGCGCCGACGGGACGGCGCGCTCGTGCGAGGGACGAGTGAGCACCGAGCGCAACGAGGAGGCGTGTAGCCCACGTGGTGGCGGCAGTGCGGTGTGGGTAGCGGCGCCGGCGCGGGTAGCGGCGGCGCGGTCAGTAGCGATCCGGCCTCTCGTGTGTCCCGGAATTCGGGGTTCTCGCGCCCGGCGACCCCGACGTCGGCGTCGCTCCGTCCGCGATCCGCACACCCCGTCGTCGTTCGCGGCCGCGGCTCGCGCCACCCGGTCAGGGCTCGAACGTCTCGCCCTCCTGTAGGGGAACGAGCTCGCCCGATCGACGACCCAGCGCGGTGCTTCACGGCTCGTCGGACTCGGTCGCCGCCGCTATCGCCGCGACGCCCGCGGTCGTCTTGAACGTCGTGCCCCCGTAGTGGGTCCGCGAGGCCGGAAAGCCCGCCTCCCGCAACCGGCCGAGGAACTCGTCCATCGCGCTGGCCGAGCGGCCCCACAGCTTGCAGAGACGGTGCTGGTCGTAGTGGGTCGGGGTGTCGAGCTCGCCGCCGAGGCGATCGAGCAGCGCTCGCGCCCGCTCGGCGGTCCCCAGCTCGTCGGTGACGCGCTCGCGGACCGCCGCGACGAACCCCCGGTCGCACGTCGCGCCGAGCCAGATCGGCCCCGCGGTCTGGACGCCTTCCCCACAGTTCGGACACGCGGCGGGCGGGTGGGCGATCAGCCCCCGCTCGTGCTCGCGGTGCAGACAGGCCGGGCAGTGATGCAAGTAGCCGAGCTCTCGAAGGGCGTCGTCCGCGTCGCTCGCCCGGCGGGTGAGCGCGAGGTAGGTCCGGACATAGTGGCTCGTCGCGTGGCTCAGGGCGGGACGGGCGGCGACGTCGTGGCGGGCGGCCGTCCGGACGAGCGCCGAGAGGAGGACCCTGAGACCCATCTCGGCGTGGTACTCGGTGTTCCGGGGGACCGCGCCGTACTTCCGGACGCCGCTCGCGAAGTGGGCTCCACACAGCGGCGCGGTGTCGGTCGCCGTGACACAGAGGAGCCCCCGGGCCGACCGGACGGCGGCGTCGGCGAAGGGGATCGGCGTCCCGAACGGATCGAGGTCGACGACGCCGAAGCGCGACTCGGACATGAGCGCGTTCGCGTCCCGGTGCTCGACGGCTCCCGCCACCTCGTTCCGGTCGAGGTTGCGCCGGCAGAGCGCGACTGCCTCGGGGTCGCGGTCACAGCAGGTCACCTCCCAGCCCTCGCTCGCCGCGCGTACCCCGCGAATCCCCGTGGCGGCCGTCGCGTCGAGGTACGTCCGGGACCGCCGTGACTCGCGTCCGTCCGACCGCCCGTGCTCGCGCCCGTCCGATCTTCGGTCGCGCTCGCGGTGGGCCCGCAGGACCGCGACGGTGAGGTCGCGGTTGAGCTCCTGTGCGGGGTTGAAAAACACCGCGTCGCCGACGCCGGCGTCGGGCTGCTCGGGCACCTCGATCTCGATTCCGCCCTCCCGGACGCGCATGGGGCCCCGAGAGGAGCGAGCACGAAAAGCCGTCCGGACCGCGCCACTCGTCGTCGGCGACCCGGACGGGGCCGCGCTCCATCGAACCTGTTTTGCCCGCCCGGTCCGAACCGAACCCGTGACCACGGCCGAGGGGTGGCAGGCCGACCTCGACGCGGCGGGCGAGCTCACGCCGGCGGTCGTCGAGCGCATCACCGCCGTGCACGGCTCGCGGGGCGTACGCGCGATCGAGGCCGTCGCCGAGGAGCGTGTCAAGGCCTACCGCGACTTTACCGTCGTCGTCGGCCGCGGCGACGAGTACGTCGTCGAGGCCGGCGGCTGCACCTGCGAGGACAGCGCGTACAACCTCGATCCGACCGACCCCACAGAGCGCTGTTGGCACGCCCTCGCGGTCGCCATCGCCCGCCGGATCGATGCCGTCGACCACCACGACATGTGGTACGCCGAGGTCCGGGAGTTCCTCCCGTAACCGTGCCGAGTACGTGACTATCGACCGGCCATATTTACGTTCCCGCGCCCTACTGATCGGCGATGGACGACAGCGACCCGCCGGCCGACGGGCCGCCGGTCGAGGAACTCGCGCCGCTGTTTCATGTGTTCGACACCGAAGTCGAGGGCGACCGGCTGCTCTACTACGGTGAGCCCCGGGTCGGCCGGGAGACCTTCGAGCGGCGGGCGTGGTCGCTCTTCCGGGAGTACGGCTTCGAGGTTCGCCTGACGACCCGCTCGGAAACCGATCCGATCACCGGCGTCGACCTCGCGGGCACTCGCCAAGTCCTCGTCGCCAAACCCCGGTCGGTCGGGGTCGACGGGGTTCCGTGGACGAACGTCGCCTTCGCCCTCCTCACTGTGCTCTCGACGCTGTTCGCGGGAACCCAGTGGTACTACGTCCCCATCGAGGGGCCGCTCGACCTGCTGGCCGGCTGGCCGTTCGCGCTCGCCGTGCTCTCGGTGCTCGGCGTCCACGAGCTCGGTCACTACGTCGCCAGCCGGTTCTACGGGGTCGAGGCCAGCCTCCCCTACTTCATCCCCCTACCGAACGTCATCGGCACGATGGGCGCGGTCATCCGGATGCGCGGCCGGATGCCCGATCGGAAGGCTCTCTTCGACATCGGGGTCGCCGGCCCGCTCGCCGGGCTCGCCGCCACCGTGGTCGTCACCGTGATCGGCCTCTCGCTCGACCCGATCGCCGTCCCCGAGCGGGCGCTGTCGAGCTCCGCGGTCGCAATCGAGTTCAACGACCCGCCCCTCCTCCAGCTGATCGCCGAGCTCACCGGCCAGCCGCTGGGCTACGACGACCCCACAAAGCAGGTCAACCCCGTCGTCTTCGCCGGCTGGGTCGGGATGTTCGTCACCTTCCTGAATCTCATTCCGGCGGGCCAGCTCGACGGCGGCCACCTCGTGCGCGCCATGCTCGGCGAGCGGCAGGCGACCCTCGCGGCCGCCGTTCCGGGCCTGCTCTTTGCGCTCGCGGGCTATCTCTACTACGTCCGCGAGGTGGCGTTCAATGCCGTCTTCCTGTGGGTGTTCTGGGGCCTGTTCACGATGGGGATCGCCTACGCCGGGCCCGCTACCCCCGTCCGCGACGACGCCCTCGACGCCAAGCGTATCACCGTCGGCCTCCTCACCTTCGGGCTCGGCCTCCTCTGCTTTACGCCGATCCCCTTCGAGATCGTCTCCTGAACCCCACTTTTTTCGAGGGGGTCCTCCGTCGCTCGTGCCCTCCGGGCACTCGCTCCGCCGAACCCCCTCGAAAAACCTGGACTAAAAAGGCCGCGAGCTCGCTCTCCCTCCGGTCGTTCGTCCGCTCGCGGGAGGGCTGCTTGGCCCGCGACCGCACCGCAAACCGCTCGGCACCGCGACCGCACCGCGCGGACCTCACCCTCGATCCTACACTCGCACATCGGGGAAACCCCGGACGCCCTGGCTGTGCTACCCGTGCGTGTAACCCCGATCGGCGAGCGCCTCGCCGTCGAGGGTCACGCCCTCCTCGACGGCGGTCCCGATCCGCGCGACCGACACCGGCGACGCCGCGCGGACGGCCGCGAGGTCGTCCTCCGGGACGGTGAACAGCAGCTCGAAGTCCTCGCCGAGGTGGACGCTCAGCTCGCGGGCGTCCGCTTCGTCCGCGGCGACTTCTCGAACGCCGTCGTGGACCGGCAGCGGAGTCTCGACAGCGAACCCGCAGTCGCTCGCCGCGGCCAGCTGGTGGAGCGAGCGCGCGAGCCCGTCGCTCACGTCCATCATCGAGCCCGCGTGGGAGGCGACCGCTCGGCCGGCCGCGACGCGGGGCTCGAACCGGAACAGCTCGTTCGCGCGCTCGGAGTCGCCGCGCTCGAACAGCCGGAGGGCGGCCCCGGTACGCCCCAGTACGCCGGTCAGACAGACCGCCTCCCCCGGACGCGCGCCGGATCGACGAACCGGCTGCTGGGCCCGGCCGAGCGCCGTCGTCGCGGCGGTGAACTCCCCGTGAGCGTCGAGGTCGCCGCCGACGTACTCCGCGCCGACCAGCGTACACACCTCGCTCGCGCCGTCGACGAACGCCCCGAGCTCGTCGGGCTCGAAGGCCGGTGCGCCGTAGGCGGCGACTGCCGCAATTGCCTCGGCCCCCATCGCGGCCACGTCCGAGAGCGACGCGCCGACCGCCCGCCAGCCGGCCGTGTAGCGCGTGACGCCGGCCGGAAAGTCCGTCCGCTCGTGGAGCATGTCCGTCGTGAGCACGAGCCCGTCGACGACCGCACCGTCGTCGCCCGCCGACGGGAGCCGCTCGGCGAGGAACGCGAGTGCCACCCGCTCGTCCATGGCGAGCGGTGTGGCCCCCGGTAGAAAACGCGCCCGGTCGGGCGGGCGATCGGAGAGAAAGAGGGAGGACGGGGACGATTCGAACCGGACGACGAGTACGGCGGTCGAGCGACCCATCGACCGCCCGATCGACGAGACGCGAACGCCGGTAGCGTCCGCGCCGGCAGCGGCCGCAGTGCCCGGATTCGATCGCCGAGGGCGGCCCCGCGGCGGCCGTCACGTTCCGGTGCGTTCATGCCGTGATCGCCCGTCGACCGTGCCATGAGCGTCATCGAGGGTGGCAACCTCCGGGCGACGCTGGTCGGCTTCGCCGGCGCAGTGCTCGTGCTGGCCGCCCTCCTCGGATTCGTCGGCGTCGGCAAGGTCGTCGGGAGCCTCTCCCAGGCCGCTCTCCCGGGGCTTGCGCTGGTGCTCGTCGTCGCCACCGCCTGGCTCTCGGCGTGGGGCCTCTCGCTCAGGACCGTCCTCTCGGTGCTCGGCGCGCCCGTCACCGCCCCCGTGGCGGTACTCGTGTTCGCCAGCGCGATCTTCGCCAACAACGTCACGCCGTTCGGACAGGCGGGCGGCGAGCCGGTGAGTGCCCTGTTCGTCTCGCAGGCCGCCGACACCGAGTACGAGACCGGCCTCGCCGCCATCGCCAGCGTCGACGCGCTCAACTTCGTGCCCTCGATCGCGCTGGCGCTCGTCGGTCTCGGCTACTTCGCCACGCAGATCACCTTCGGGCGCAACCTCGCGCTCGCCGCCGCCGTCGTCGGCGGCCTGGCGGTGGCCATCCCGATCGCCGCCTACGTGGGCTGGCAGCGCCGCTACCGCGTCGAGGAGATCACGGTCAGCGCCCTGACGCCGGCCGTACAGGGGCTTGGCCGTGCGATCCCGGGACGGGAGCCACCCCCCGCGACCGCCCTCCAGGAGCGCGTCGAGAGCTTCTTCCGGGCGGTCGAGCGCGTCGCCGCCAGCCCCCATGGGCTGGCGACGGCGCTCGGCTTCTCGGCGGTGGGCTGGATATCCCTGTCCTCGTCGCTGTGGCTCTCGCTGTTCGCGCTCGGCTACTCGGTGACCCCGGCGGCGGTGCTCGTGGCCGTCCCAGCCGGCGCGGTCGCGGGCGTCGCGCCCCTCCCGGGCGGGCTCGGCGGCGTCGAGGCCGTGCTCGCCGCCCTGCTCGTGCCGACCGCCGGGGTCGCGCCGGCGACCGCCGTCGCCGCCGTCGCCCTCCATCGCGCCGCGACCTACTGGCTGCCCACCGTCGTCGGCGGGGGCGTGGCCGCGGCGCTCGCCGGTCGGTAGCCGCGCTCGATTCTGTCGGGGGAGCCACAGGAGCGCTTCGGATCGATCGCGCGGGCTACTTCCGAGACCGGTGTAGAGCCGCCGTGTGTCGATCGGGAAGCGGAGAGGAGAAAGGAAGGGTACGGCGTGGCGAGGCGGGCACCGCCGACCCAGGCGATGGCCGGCCGAGAGATCGCTGCAGGGCGGAACTGAAAGGGATCGGCGTTCGCGGGCGCTGTGTGCCCCGCGCTCGGGAGAGTTCTCCCCCGATGCTCGGCGAGTTCCGGCGAAGGAAAGACTGCAGGCGACGCCGAGGACCACGGCGAGCCGCGGGGGGCCCGAGCGTGCCGGAGCTTTCGAGCCGTGTGCCATCCTCCCGACGATCCCCGAGTGAACACTACCCGGGCGGGCTCCCGAACCCACCCCGTACCGGCGCTGCCACCCCTCGGTTCGCCGTCGTCGCGCCGGACGCTGCCGTCCGCCGACGTAACGACGCGTTTAACCGACCCGCCGACCGCCGTCCGTGCATGGTCACCCTCTACGACGTCCCGGCGGACGCGCTGATCGAGGCGCTCGCCGAGACGCTCCCCGATGAAATCGAGCAGCCCGAGTGGGCGGCGTACGTCAAGACCGGCGCGAACCGCGAGCTCCCGCCCGAGCAGGACGACTTCTGGCGGACGCGCGCGGCCAGCCTCCTCCGGCGCGTGGCGATCGACGGCGAGATCGGCGTCGAGCGCCTCCGAAGTTCCTACGGCGGCGCGAAGCGCGGCTCGACGCGCTACCGCGTCGTGCCCGCCCGCACGGGCGGGGGCAGCGGGAAGATCGTCCGGACGATCCTCCAGCAGCTCGAAACCGCGGACCTGGTCGAGACCGCCGAGGGACAGGGCCGGCGGGTCACCGGCCCCGGCCGGAGCCTGCTCGACGACACCGCCGGCGAGGTGCTCGACGAACTCGATCGACCCGAACTCCAGCGCTACGCCTGAAAGCCCTCGGCGGGCCTCGGCGGGCCGCTCGCCCTCTTCATGTCCGCCAGGCCGCCCGCAGCAGTTGCGCGGTCGCCGCGTGGGACGACACGCACTGGACGGCCTGCCCGTCCCCGTGCTCGCGCATCCCGGCGCGACCGCGCCGGGATGCGCTCCCGGCCGACCGCATCCACGCCGCCACCGCTCCGCGGCCGCACCGCTACCTCCGTAGCCGCTCCGCCGTCCCACGTCTCTTCCCTGGCGTCCGTGATCGTCCAGGCCCCTTCCGATCGGTTTCGCGGCCGTCAGCCGTCGTGCGTCGCTGCTCGGCGTCCGTGTGGTTTTTGTTCCGCCGGCCGGTAAGGCGTGTATGAGCGGCGCACCCGACGAGGACGACATCGAGGAGCTCCGGCGACAGAAGCTCGAAGAGCTCCAAGAACGACAGGAGGGCGGCGGTGGCGACCGCGAGGAGGCCATGCGCGCCCAGCAGGAGCAGGCCGACGCTCAGAAGCAGGCCGCGCTCCGCCAGCACCTCACCGACGGCGCACGAAAGCGACTCAACTCCGTGCGCATGAGCAAACCCGAGTTCGCCGATCAGGTCGAACAGCAGGTGCTCGCGCTCGCCCGGAGCGGCCGGCTCGGCGACCGCATCACCGAAGACCAGATGAAAGAACTGCTCAGCGAACTCACTCCAGACTCGAGGCGCTTCGACATCACCCACCGGTAGAAAGCTCCCCGTTTTCCGTTTTTCCCGTCGCTACGTCCCACTCGCCTCGCCCCTGCCGCCGACCGGCGGCGAGCGTGCAAAGCCTTCAAGCGCACGCCCGGCGACGCGACGGTATGTACGACGGCGTCAAGGGTTTTCGCGACTTCTACCCCGGCGAGATGGCGGCCCGCCGGACCGCGATCGACACGCTCGAAGACACCGCCCGGCGCTACGGCTTCCGCGAGATCGGCACGCCGGCACTCGAGCGCACGCGGATGTACGAGGAGAAAAGCGGCGCGGAGGTGGTCGAACAGCTCTACAGCTTCACCGACCGCGGCGGACGCGACGTCGCCCTCGCTCCCGAGCTCACGCCCACGGCGGCGCGGATGGTCGTCGCCAAGGGACAGGCGCTCTCGAAACCGATCAAGTGGTTCTCGACGCGGCCCTTCTGGCGCTACGAGGCCGTCCAGCAGGGCCGCTTCCGGGAGTTCTATCAGACCAACGTCGACGTCTTCGGTTCGTCCGAGCCGGCCGCGGACGCCGAGGTGCTCGCCTACGCCGCCGACGCCCTGACGGCGCTCGGGCTCTCGGGGGAGGACTTCGAGTTCCGCGTGAGCCACCGCGACGTCCTCGGCGGGCTCCTCGAAGCGTTCGACGCGGAGATAGACGTCGAGAGGGCGATCCGCGCGGTCGACAAGCGCGCGAAGCTCGATCCGGCGGAGTACCGTGCGCTCCTGGCCGACACCGGACTCTCGGAGGCACAGGTAAACGAGTTCGACGCGCTGCTCGACACCCCGGAGGGGGATCTGGACGAGCTCGCAACCTTCGCGGGAACCGAGCGCGTCGAGCGCGCCGTCGAGAACCTCCGGGCGGTGCTCGACGCGACCGCGGACTTCGGCGCGCGCGAGCACTGCACCCTCTCGCTCGACACCGCTCGCGGGCTCGATTACTACACGGGCGTGGTCTTCGAGTGCTTCGACGCGACCGGCGAGGTGGGGCGGTCGGTGTTCGGTGGCGGGCGCTACGACGATCTCATCGAGGGGTTCGGCGGCCCGCCGACGCCGGCCGTGGGGGTCGCGCCGGGCTACTCGACGTTGCCGTTGCTCATGCAGCGCGCCGGCGTCTGGCCCGCCGAGGAGATCGCGACCGACTACTACGTCCTCCAGGTGGGCGAGACCCGCCCCGTCGCGGCCCGGATCGCCCGCGAGCTACGCGACCGGGGTCACGTCGTCGAGACCGACGTCTCGGGCCGGAGCTTCGGGGCCCAGTTGAACTACGCCGACTCGATCGCCGCCGAGACCGTGGTGATCGTCGGCGAGCAGGACCTCGCCGAGGACGCGGTGACGGTGAAGGACATGGACTCAGGCGAGCAGACCCAGGTCCCCCTCGACGGGTTCCCCGGCAAGCACGAACGGCCCACTTACGACGACGTCGCCTGAACCGATGGCATCGCCCGACGCGACGGGGCCCCGCTCGATGCGCGCGTTCCGGATCGCCTACGACGGTCGCCCCTACCGGGGCTTCCAGCGCCAACCCGACGTCGCCACGGTAGAGGGAGAGCTGTTCGACGCGCTGCGCGCGCTCTCGGTGCTCGCCGACGATGCCGGAAAGCCACCGGGCTACGCCGCCGCAGGGCGCACCGACGCCGGCGTGTCCGCCGTCGCCCAGACCGTGGCGTTCGGGGCTCCCGACTGGCTCGTGCCCGCCGCGCTGAACGGCGAGCTCTCCGAGGGAGTCCGGGCGTGGGCGTACGCCGACGCTCCCGCGGGCTTTCACGCCACCCGCGACGCCGCCCGCCGCGAGTACACCTACCATCTCTACGCCCCGCCCGCGGGGGTCGACGACCGCCGGGCACGCGAGGCACTCGACCGGCTCGCCGGCGAGCACGACTTCCGGAACCTGACGCCCGACGACGGCGGGACGGTGCGCGACCTCGAGACCGACCTCGCGCGCGACGGCGACTTCCTCCGTCTCGGATTCTGGGCCGATGGGTTCGCCCGCCAGCTCGTTCGCCGGACGGTCTCGCTGGTCGCAGGGGTGGCTTCGGGCGGGATTCCCCCATCGCGGATCGAGCGGGTCCTGTCCGACGAACTGCTGTCGGGGCCCGAGGGCGTCGCGCCCGCATCCGCCGCGGGGCTCGTGCTCACCGGCGTCGCGTACCCGGCCCTCGACTTCCGGGTCGATCCCGACGCCGCCGCGAGCGCACGCGACGTGTTCGAAGAACGGCACGCCGAGCGCGCGACGACCGCGCGGGTCGCCGGCGCGATCCGGGACGAGGTCGGGTGATGGCTGCCCTCGGGGTCGGAACCGCTCGCCCGTCTTCGACGGGGAGCGATCTCCGGGTGACGGGAGTCGGGTGGTGACGTCCGGTACCGCGGGCCGAGCGCACGATCGGGACGAACTCGATCCGGTCCAGTTCGGGCCGGTTCCGCCGTCGGCCCCCCTCCCTACCCGTTTCCTCTTCGTTGTTCACCCGCGAGGAGAGGACGGACCGTTCGAGAGCCGAGCGCGGCCCGGCTTCGGACGACCGCCTCTCAATCGATGTAGCCGAGCGCGTCCTCGATCCGTCCCAGCTCCGGGCCCGTGGAGTCGGGGCCGACGACGTAGCCGTGTGAGTTGGCGACCAGTCCCGCACCGAGGGTGGGCGTGCCGTAGTTGATCGTCCCGATGTCGGCGGGCACGTCCAGCAGCTCCTCCAGGAAGTCGAGCTCCGCGTCGGTGCTCTCGGGGTGACAGAGTACGCCCCGCTCGGTGGCGACCGCCGCGGTCCCCACCGTGCGGACGCCCGCGAGCGCGCCGCGCTCGACCGACACGCCGAGTCCGTCCTCGATCGCCCGGACGGCCGCCGCGGAGAGGTCCGGGTGGACGTACGCCCCGCTGTCGTTCGCCAGCACGACGTTTCCGGCGGCGTTGATCCGGTCCGGGAGCCCCCGCACCGGGAGGTCGGCGGCCTCGCGAATGCGCTCGCGCTCGCGCTCGTCGATGCGCTCGCTGACAATCAGTCCCCGCGAGTTGCCGGCGACGAGCGCCCCCACCGCGCCCGAGCCGGCGACCGTGGTCGGGACCACGGGGACCGACAGCTCACCCGACAGATCCTCACGGAGCCCTTCATCGGCGTCGGGGCGGACGAGCGCACACGCATCGGTCGCCCGGGTGAAGACGCCGACGGAGGACGAACCGGAGAAGGCCGCACGGAGCACGCGGGCTACCGGGCGGGCTCGGCCTCGACGACGCGCTCGCCCTCCTCCTCGAAGCGGGCCGCGCGCACCCGGAGCTTGCGCGGGGGTTTCTTGCGTCCGCGCGCCCAGACCGCCTCGTTGATCGCCGGATCGAGACGCACCGCGTCCTCCTCGGCCTTGAAATGCTGGGCGAGATGTGAGCGGACGATCTTCATGGCCTTGTCGGCGCGCTCGTGTTTGGCCGCCGCGTGGGCGTCCCGGAGCGGCACGGTCACGACGCGCTCCTCGAAGTCGCTCGCGCTCATTCGTCGGTGTCCGAGCGCCGCCAGTTGCGCCGCTTGGGATTGCGGGTGACCTCTCGGTCGGTCTTCATGATGACCCACGCCGGGACCCGCGAGTTCTGGCGTTCGAGCTTGGCGAGGCGCTTCTTCTTGGCCTTCGATTTCTCGCCCATAGTGGGTTCCCTATCCCGCCACAGCATAAATCCTTGTTCTTCTCCAACGGCCGTGTTCCCGCTCCGGCCGTCGCTGGCCGGTCCGTCGTCGACCGGACGTGTCGTCGATCCGCCACCCTCGGCCGATCGACCGCTCCCGGGCGGACCGCTGCCTTCGCGTCGCCGGCGTACCGCTACAGCGCGAACCGCTCGACGGTCGCGTACTCGGGACCCTCATCGCCACGAACGCTCTCTTTCAGTCGGACCTCCGCGACGCGCAGCGAGCCGGCCGTCGGGTCGGCCGCGGACAGGACCTCCTGGACGCGCTCCTTGCCGCCGGCGTGGTCCATCCGTGCGATCGTCACGTGCGGTGAGAACTCGTGCTCGGCGGGCTCGAAGCCCAGCTCGACCGTCCGGGCCTCGATCGCCTCGTGGAGTCGCGTCAGCTCGCGTGCCCCCTCGCGGACGCCGAGCCAGAGGACCCGAATGTAGTCGGCGCTCGGGAACGCGCCGAGTCCGCCGACCGTGACACGAAAGGGCCCGACGTCCGCCTCGGCGATCGCCGCGTCGAGGGCGTCGACCAACTCGTCGAGGGCCGTCTCGTCCACGTCGCCGAGGAACTCGAGCGTGACGTGTGCGCCCTCGGGATCGACGGGCCGGACGCCGCTCGCGCCGGCGAAGCACTCCTGTACGTCGGCGATCCCCGCGGCGAGCCCCTCGCAGTCGACGCCCACGAACAGTCGCATGCAGGGAGTAGGCGGTCGGAGCCCTTAATCCCGGCCGTCCCGTAGCCGGCGATATGACCGATACGAACGGCGACGACCCGGACGGCCACCGCGCTTCCGACGGCCACCGCACGTCCGGCGATCACCGCAGTCAGCGCGATCCGACCGAGCACCGGGAGCCGGAGGGCCCCCGGGACCACGAGTTCTCGACGGGCCAGGGCTTCGGCGAGCCCGAGGGGTTCGACCTCGACCCCCCCGAGCTCGAGGTCGACCCCGACCGGGTCGATCCCGTCGACTCGCGGGCGCTCGCCGACCTGCTCGACGACTCCCAGCTCTCGGCAGGCGACGTCGACGCCGACGAGCTGATCGACGTCGGCCTCTCGTATGTGGCGATCAACCGCTTCGAGCAGGCGACCGAGACGTTCGAGCGGGCCGCGCGCTTCGCGGACGAGGAGCGGGCCGAGCAGGAGGCGTGGGCGAACAAGGGCGCGGCCCACGCCCGGCTCGAGGAGTACGACGCGGCGATCGGGGCCTACCGGGAGGCGCTGCGGATCGACGAGGGCTCCGAGCACGCCGCGACCGCGGAGACGAACCTCGCCTACGCACTCTGGGAGGCGGGCCGCTCCGAGCAGGCACTCGAACACGCCGAGCGCGCCGTCGAGATCGACCCGCGCTTCGGGGAGGGGTGGTACAACCGCGGTTTCTTCCTGCTCGAACGCGGCCTCGCCGAGGACGCGCTGCGCGCGTTCGACAACGCCCTCCGGCTGGGCTTTCGCAACGCCGAGATCCTCTCGGAGAAGGCCGTCGCGCTCGAGCAGGTGGGTGAGGACGACCGCGCCGAGGAGGTGGCCGCGGAGGCCGACCGACTGCGCGAGGAAACCGAACGGGAGCTGGTGGATGATCGTCAACGAACGCGAAACGCCTGAGGGATTACTGGTCTCGGTCTGCGATCGGGAGGTGCTCGGCGAGACCTTCGAGAACGGCGAGGTCTCGCTGACGGTCGACGCCGAGTTCTACGACGGCGAGGCGGCGAGCGAGGCGGAGGTCGTGGCGAGCCTCTCGCGGGCGCGCGTGGCGAACATCGTCGGTACCGACGCCGTGGGACTCGCAATCGAGCACGGCCTCATCGAGGAGGCGAACGTGCTCGACCTCGACGGAACGTTGCACGCCCAACTGCTGCGGTTGGGGTGAGTCTCGGCGTCTCAATCGCCGACACGGCGCACCGCCCGACAGCCGCCGGCGGCGTCGTGAACGATCCGTTGGGTCCGGGCACGGAGCCGAACCGTATCGCCGGAGCACGTCACTCGCTCGTCGGAACGATCTCTCGCATGAGCGTCACCTCGGCCTTCCGCAGGTGTTCGCCGACCGTGCCCGCCGTCCGGCCGAGGGCAGCCGCGATGTCCTCGTAGGTCGCCTCACGCGGGTCGCGATAGTACCCCAGTTCGACGGCCGTCTTCAGCGTCTCCCGCTGGCGCTCAGTGAGGAGCATGAACAGGCGTTCCGAACCCGGCTTGTACTCGCCTGTCGCCTCCATCGTCACCCCGATGTTTGCCGGGATGGCCCCCATCGCCCGCCGGATCGCCCGTTCGTCGCCGATGAGCCGTATTCGCAGCTCGCCGCGATCGGTGAGGACCATCGGCGTGTCGAGGACGATCTCGTAGTCCTCCGGGATCGAGAGCAGCTCCGCGACCGTCTCGTTGGGCTCGAACCGCGCGTACACCAGCGCGTTGTCGCCGAGCCGCGAGAGCTGGTGGACCATCGAGCCGTAGTACCGCTCGGTCATTCGCTCCACCTGTTCGTACTCGCCAGAGAACTCGTAGAGCATGACGGCGGTACCGTCGTTCAGCAGCTTCATGTGATGAATCGCCTCCCGCGTCACTTCCAGCTCTTCCGCGACGACTCGATCGAACGGATGGAACCACCCCCCTTCCGGAACGAGGGTGAACTCGGCGTACCTCATGGACGATACGTACGAACAAGCGACGGTAGTTGGCTCTGTGGGTCGGCGGGCGCCACGACCCCGCTCCGATCCCACAGTGACTCCACCGACCCTTCGGACCGGGTGACCTCCCGGAACGGCGTTCGAACCGACCGTGACATCATAAACATCCTCAGATATGTGGGGACAGACATTGGCGGTCTCGACGACGGACGGAACGTATGCAACGACGGGAGTTCGTCGGGGCCATCGGTGCTGGAGTAGCCGCTACCGGCGCGACTGTCGCGATGACGAGTGTGGACGGCGTGAGCGCCCTCGCTTCGAACCCGGGACGCGATCCGCCCGGCGCGCTGTTCGAGGCCGGCACCGCCGTCAGGTCCATCGACCCAGCCGATCCATCGCTGGCGACGCACGTCGGCGGGTTCGGCACCTGTGAGGGGTGCCCGACGACGCGGGTCCGCGAGGGCGATCAGCTCTCGGCGCGCTCGTTCGTCGTCGTCGACGAGGACCGCACTGCGGCCGCCGCGGTCGCCGTGGTCGACGTCCAGGGCTGGTTCGCCGGCTACAAGCAGGGGTCCTACGGCATCACCGACCTCCGCCGAGAGGTCGCGGCCACCCTCTCGAAGCCGCGCGAGGCGGGCGGTATCGGCGTCGAAACGAGCCCGGGCGACGTCCTCGTGCAGGCGACACACGGCCACGCGACGCCTTCGATCGTCGGGATCTGGGGCGAGACGAACGAGGAGTACCTCGACTACGTCTACGAGCAGACCCGCGACGCCATCGTCGAGGCCGCCCGGACGACGGAGCCGGCGCTCCTCGAAACCGCGACCGCCGGCGTGAAGTTCGTCAACAACGTCGTGCTCGGCCAGCCCAACTCGAACGAGGGCTGGCTGAAGGACGGCCAGCTCCCGATCGTCCGCGCCCGGAAGGGCGGCTACGGGACCGGAGAGACCGGCGTCGGGGAGACCCTCGGGATCTACACCCAAGTTCCGATCCGCGAGAACATCGCCTACGGGCCTGGCCTCTCGGAGATGACCACCGGCTACTTCGGCGCGGCCGCCCGGTGGCTCGAAGCCGAACTCGGCGGGACCGCCGTCGTCGGCCCCAGCACGCTCGGCGATCAGGTCTCCCCGATGCAGGGCGATCCCGGTCGGCTGCCCGACGCCGACGAGTCGTGGACGCTGACGGTCGAGATCGAGGACGCCCACCACGTCACCGCGAGCGCGGCGGCCCCGACCACGACCTGCGCGACGGCCGAGGAGCGGACGCTTCCGTCCATCACACCGTAGCGCTGCGCTACTAGCGCGCTCACAGAGCGGGGCGCGCCGCCACCCCCTCACCGCTGATAGTTACCCGCATATCGAAGGCACATCGCCCAATCGTCCGGCGAGCAAGGAACGAACATGCCACCAGATGGCACGCGCGCTCCCACGCGGCGGTCCGTACTGCGGAGCTCCGCGATCGCGGGCGGCCTCGCGCTGGCACCGGGCTCCGCGACCGCAGCTGACGACCCGGAGCGACCGGACGAGCGGTTCCTCGTCGGTGCCGCGAAGGCGTCGATGAACCCCGAGCCACCCTTCGAGGACGTCTGCTTGGGCGGGTACGGGGCGTTCTGCGCGCGACCGATGGAGTCAGTCCGGAACGACCTGTTCGCCCGCGCGCTCGCCGTCACGGGCGACGCGGCGGGCGGCCCACCGGCGAACGCGCGCGGACCGCCGGCCGGCCGCCCCGGTCGTGGCCCGCCCGAAGCGGAGACGTTGATCGTCGTCACGGCCACCGCCGCGGGCCTCTTCGCGGCCTACAAGGAGGCGGTCGGTCCGTACGGCTGCCAGCCCATCCGGGAGGGGATCGCCGCCGAGACGGGCGTGCCGGCGGGGAACGTGCTGGTGCAGGGCGACCACAGCCACGCCGCACCCGACACGATCGGCATCTGGGGCGGCGTGCCGGCCTCCTTTTTCGAGCGGTTGCACGACGCCGCCGTCAAGGCGGCGACGGCGGCGTTCCGGAGCCGGGAGGCGTGTGGCCTCTCCGTCGGCACCACCGAAGCGCCCATCGAGTCGCTGTACCGCGAGCCACCGGGAAGCGCGACGGACGACGAGTTCCGCGTGCTCTTCGCCGAGCGCGACGGGGAGCGGGTCGCCACGTTCGTCAACTACTCGCCACACCCGACCGTCCTCGGCGGCCAGCACTCGGGGGGCGCGAGCGGCGACTGGCCGGCGTGGGCTGCCGACCGAGTGGAGACGCGGGCCGGCGGGACGGGCGTCGCGGCGGTCGGCGCTCTCGGTGCGCAGGACTGGGGCCGGGGCAAGGCGGGCTCGTCCGACCGACGGGAGGCGAACGCCCGCGCTCGGCTGGACCGGGCGCTCGACGGCGCGTACGCGGCGCGTCGCCCGATCGAGGGATCGGTCGTCGGCGTCGAATCGACGTTCGTCCGCGAGCAGCTCGCCCAGCCCGTCCTGGCGGGGAACCTCCTGCCGGGCGCGCCGGGCGGCCCGTTCGCGGACGGCGAGCTGAGCATCGACCGGTCGATCACGCCGCCGTGGCTGACCGGCGACACGGTCGGCACGGTCGTCTCCGCGGCCCGGGTGGGCGACCTCTTCGTCGGCACCGCTCCGGGCGAGCCGTTCCCGGAGGTGTTCGACGCCGTCCGGGAGCGGGTCGACGCCCGCGAGCACATGCTGCTGGGCGTCACGAACGATTTCCTCGGCTACATGACCGTCGACCCCGAGACGTACGCACAGGTGACCCGACAGGGAGCGGGCTTTCTCGCCGGCTGCCCCGAGGAGACGCTCCTCGAAGCGGTCGACAATCCCGACCCCGCCTGTCCCGACCACTGGACGCTGATGGTGTCCCCGACGATCGGTCGCCACGTCGTCTGCTCGCTCCGCGACGGGGCCGCGTCGCTCGGGTTCGACACCGACGGCGAGTGGCCCGACTGTCCGGTACTGACGGCGAGCGACGACGTGGCGGCCGACTGAACCGTTCGACGGGCCATCACCGCCGGTGGCTCCGTCTCGGCTTTTCGTCCGTGGTCGCTACGCCCTTCTGATTCCGTTGGGCACGATCAGGGCGTCCCACCGACGTCGACGCCCATCGGGCCGTCGTCCGCGTCGAACCGTTGCCCGAACTCCCCGGCGAAGCTCTCGAACTGGGCCTGTCCCGCCGGACAGACGTTCTCGGTGCCGGGCGGGAGTCGCTCGTAGCGCGTCCGGTCGAGATCGTACAGCTCGGCGACCGTGTTGCGGTACAGCGGCGCGGTGTCCGGGCCGAGCGAGACGGTTTCCTCGTAGCCGTCCTCGTAGTGGGGCTTCGGGACGAGATACCCGATCGAGTTCTGTGTCAGCCCCGCGATTACCTGTTCGTCGCTGCCCGCACTACTCAGTACGTCCACGAGATCACGCCCGAGCCGAGTGACGGCTTCACCCGGCACGGTCAGGAGTTCGACCGACCGGCGACGGTCACCGATGGTGAGCCGCACGACCGGCGAGTCGATGGCGAGCGCTCCCGCCTCGGGTGCCGACCCGAACACTCTCTCGGTGGCCGTTCCCGTAACCGTCTCCGCGTCGTAGTACGGCCGGAGCAGGCCGGACTCGAAGGCGGTCTTGAACAGGCAGTTGTCGATAGGCAGCCGAACCGACGCCTCGCGGGCCGCGAGACCGGCGTGGACGCGCCCCGCCTCGGCCAGCGCGTCGTCCGCTCGTGCCGCCAGCGACTCGCCGTAGCCGGCGGCCGCGGCGTAGTCGGTCGCCCCACCGCTGTCGTCGGCGCTCGCGTCGCCGATCGCGCCATTGAAATAGACCGCGACACCGCCCTGCTCGCGCTCGACCGCGCGCTCCAGCGGCCCGACGTAATCCGTCGCGACGCGGGCGTTCCCGCTGCCGACGATCGTCGGGTGGGCAGCGAAGTTGACGAACGTGGCGACGGTGTCGTCGCCCCGCACTCGGCGGAACTGGAGCGCCGTGAGCGTCGAGACCGTCCCGAAGTCCTCGACGCGGCGGTTCGCCGCGAGGTCTGCCGCGTCGACCGAGCCGACGAACGCCCGCGCCGGTTCGCGCGCGGCGACGGCCCGCTCGATCGATCGGACGGTGCGCTCGACGAGGTACTCCCGGTAGGACGCGGGAACGCCACCCCAGAGCCCCTGGAAGTCGGGGCCGGCGTGGGTGTGCGTGACGCTAACGAGAACCTGTGAGGGGTCGAGCCCGGTCCGCTCGGCGGACCGGCGGCGGATCGCGCGCTGCTGTCTGTTGCCCAGTCCAGTGACGTCGAGCACCGCCATTGCGACCGCCTCGTCGCCCGCGGAGACGGCGAGCGCCCGTGCGGAGACGCCGTCGCGGTTGCCGATCGCCCGCCGCGACGGCTGCGGGCCGATGCCGAAGCCGCCGAGGTAGACCCCCTCCTCGAAGTGGCGCTGCTGTGGGCTGGCGTCCACGCGTGCTGCGCCGGCCTCGAAACGCTCCGCCGGCGGAGCGCCGGCCGTCGCGCCTACACCCGTGCCTACGAACCCAGCGAGCGCGGCCGCGCCAGCCGTCCCGCTCCGGAGCACCGCGCGCCGCGATAGCCGTTCCCGGGTCATGTTCTCCTGCCAGAAGGGGCGGAGGGGTAGCGATTGCGTCTCAGACGTGAGAGTATTTAAACGAGCGCCGGCGTGTGCCGGGCGTATGCCTCCTCCCCCCGGGTCGCCGGGAGTCGAGCATGCTGGCCTGTCCACAGCCCGGCCTTTCGGAACCAACTCAGAGCGCGTCGTCCCCCGAGAGCGTCCCATCGGTGCTCGTCTCGTCCGCGTCCGTCGATCCTCCGGATGTCGTATCGCCGAGAAGCTGTGCGAGCACCTCCGGCGGCGGGCTCCCGATCGGCACCAGCGGCGCGTCGGGACGCTCGGGCGTCGTCCGGATCGTCTCCGTCGTGTCGGCGACATCCTCGACCTGCCTCCGGGTGACCGGGTGGGGCTTGTAGACGTTGTTCACGTAGAGAGCGAGCTGGTCGGTCAGCCGATCGGGATACTCGCCGGTCGCCTGCCCGCGCGCGAGCTCCGCGGCGGTGAGCTGCCCGGAGTTCCCCGGCGGGAGAACATCGCCCGCGTAGGTCGCCCACTCGCCGACTTCCTCGCTCGCGAGGGCCGCCTCGGAGGGCTCCTTCTGGGCGCGCTCGATCTCGATTGCCTGGTTGTAGCTCGACCGATTGCGCATGTCGATCGTCGTCCGGGGTGTCGCGCCGATCGAGAGGAATTTGCTCTCGTGGACTTCCATCAGCCACTCCTCGGGATCGGGCGTGCCGAACTCCGCTTCGAGCTCGCCGGCGGTACGCACGAGCGCCCGTTCGACGAGGTCGTCCGCGGACTCGGTCGCGCCGGTTCGAACGTCGTTGAACCAGTCGTAGACGGTTTCGCCGCGCAGCGCGTCGTAGAAGGTCACGTCGTCGAAGACCTCCCCGTGGTCGCCCGCGTGGAGACTGACGGGAACCTCGAAGTCGATGCCCGGGTACTGCTTGGGGACGTCGTCGGCGACGTCCCTCCGGTAGGAGACGTCGAGCTCGTCGCCGAACGTGAGTTCCTGGAGGCGCTTTCGCGCCCCGTCGTAGATGGCGTGACCGGCGTGGACGTACCGGTCGTCGCCGTCGGTCGGCGGGTCGTAGGGCTCGTCGGGACCGGGCGCTCGCTCGTCGTGCCACGCACAGTAGGAATCGCGCCAGTTCGTCAGGAGCTCGCCCATTCGCCGGAGCTGGGCATCGTCACTCTGGCGGGCGACGTCGGCCATATACGGCACGGTGAACTGCGCGCTGGCGTCGTGGAGCGCCGCCTGCGAGATGAGCGTCTTCACGTCTTCGACGGAGAGGTCGTCGCTCGCCGCGTCGGGGATCGCGCGGGCGGGCACGTTCTCGCCGACGCCGAGTGCCTCGCGCACCCAGTGGTCGAGCCCGTCGACGCGGTGGATCGACCCCCAGTTCTGCTCGCCGCGCCCGGCACGCCAGCCCGCCGCGGGGCCGTTGTTCCAGTTGACAGCGTAGCCCCGGGAGGGGTTGCGGACCGTGGTGGCGTCGCCGTCGGGATCGCTCGGCGCTCCCTGCTGGGTGTAGAACGTGCCGTTCCACTCGTGTCCGTCCGAGGTGGCGGGCAGACGGTGATCGAGGGTGCCGCCGCGCCGGGGCACCTTCCCGGTGTGGTAGTACTCGATGTCGCCCGACTCGCTCACGAGATGAAAGTTGAACGTAAAGGGGAACTCCGCGAACGCCCCCTCGAAGTCGTCGAGATCGTCGAGCCGGCCGAACTCCGACCAGATGAGCGACCCGGCGAGCTCGTCGTTCCGGGAGGTGATTCGCTGACACCACGCGACCGGGTTCCCGCGGTCGATCGGGTCGGGGTTCCACGCGATCACGGGCATCGACTGGTCGACGCCCGGCGGGCTGACGCGCGCGACTTCCTGCTCGACGACCGCCGCCTCGGGGTCGCCACCGACCGTCGGCGCGACCGGCGAGGCCGTGTGGGTGACCTGGTGGGTCTCCATCTCGTACCACTCGCCCTGCCAGTTGTACCGATGCTTGTCGTCGGGGTCGAGCTCGATGGCGATAGTGTCGATCATCTCGTCGCGCCCGCTCGTCACGGTCAGTGCGAGCGCGTCGCGGTCGGCTCCGGCCGCGTCGCCACCGGCATCTCCTGCGTCGGCCTCGGTCCCGCTTGCGGTGCGCCCGATGATCACAGTGGGAGCGCATACGACGCCCATGCCCGTGACGTCGAAGCCGTCGCCGTGGAGGCCGATCTCGTAGGGCACCGGCGGCTTGAAGTAGCCCATCTGGGGGCCGCCACCGAGAAGCGGCGCGTCGGTCTCGCTCAGCTCGCCGTCGACCACCACGGCGTTCGAGCCCCACTTGAACCCCTCCATGATCCCCTGGCCCTCCCGCAGGCCGGCCGCGACGTCCGCCGGGACGGAGACGTCGCCCTCGATCCCCCACGTTTCGACGCCGTAGGCCTTCTCGCCGGCGTCGGTCTCGCTCCAGACCGCCTCGACGAGCGCCAACTGCTCGTCGGGCACGTCCTCGAACTCGGGGACGGTCTCGCCGCCCTCGACCACCTTGTCCGCTTCGGGGATCGAGGTGTAGTGCTCATCACGCGTGCGCAGCCAGTTGAGGTCCTCGTAGGCCGCGTGGGCTTCTTCCATGGAGCCGAGCGACTCCTGGAGCTGGACGAGCGTCTTCGCGCTGGCCAGCTCCTCGCCGCCCGAGACGCCGAAGAAGCCGATGAGGTAGTCGATCGCCGCGACCGAGTCCTCGGGCTTCCACGGTTCGGGGGCGTGCCCGAGCGCGGCGAACTCCGCGGGGAGCTCCCCCTGGGCGGCCATCTCGGTCATCCGGCGGTTCACGCCGTCCGTGTAGCCCCTGATGGCCGTCTTGATGGTTTCGGAGGCGTTCTCCCACTGGGCCTCGATCTGCTCTTTGCTGTAGAGGTCGCGCTTGACCTGGATGTCGGAGGGGAGCTGTGCCGGCCCGAGCACCTTCGCGGAGTTGCCATAGCCGATGTGCCGGACGATATCCATGATGAACAGCCGGTCGCGGGCCTGTACGTAGCCGTTTCCGTAGGAGAGCCCGTACAGCGAGTCGGCGTAGACGTGACTCTCGTTGTACTCGTCGGTGAGGATCTCGACCTCCTCGGGCAGGCTCCCCGACCCTGTACTGGCCGCCCCGGTCCCCGTGCCGAGCAGCCCTGCACCCGCCGCGCCGCCGAGCGCGGACTTGACGAATGTTCGTCGTTGCATCGCCGTCGTGTCGCGGCGGAACACACCAATGCTTTCTCCCAGTTATGTGAGGTCATTTATTACCGAGCCCGCTAGCGACGAGTGTCCGAGGAGTCGAAAGAGGCACGACGGGTCGAATCGTCGAACCAGCCGGAGAGTCGACGGAGGCCGGCGGATCGACGGCCCCCGGGGTCCGCTCCCGAGAGCGGAGCACGGCTCCTGACCCACTCCGATACCGACTTTTGAAGACGAAATGTTTTCAATACTCCCATCCATAGAGATTCGTGACGAGGAGTGACCGACGATGCCACAGATGGAAACAGCCACCCTCGACACGGACCTCAGCCTCTTCAAGTACGATAACTTAGAGCAACTTCCCCCTCGATACCGCGAACTCTCGGAGGGCGAGCGCGCGGAACGGATCGACGCCGCGCGCGAGGCCCTCGGCGACGACCTCCTGATCCTCGGACACAACTACCAGCGCCGGGAGATCGTCGAGCACGCCGACTTCGTGGGCGACTCCTACGCGCTCTCGAAACACGCCGCCGCGGCCGACGCGCCCTACGTGGTGTTCTGTGGCGTGACGTTCATGGCCGAGTCCGCGGACGTCATCACCGACGACTCTCAAACTGTCCTCCTTCCCTCGATGGAGGCGTCCTGTCCGATGGCGGGGATGGCCGAGGCCCTGCAAGTGGACGCCGCGTGGGCCGAGATCACCGGAGCCGCGCCCGAGCAGGAGATCGTCCCGATCACGTATATGAATTCCTACGCCGACCTGAAGGCGTTCTGTGCCGAGCAGGGCGGGCTCGTCTGCACGTCCTCGAACGCCCACCGCGCCTTCGAGTGGGCGTTCGAGCGCGGCGACAAGGTGCTCTTTCTGCCCGACAAGCACCTCGGGGAGAATACCGCCCACCGGCTGGGCATGGACGACGAGACGGCGGTGTGGGACCCCTGGGACCCCGAGGGGAAAGGCGCCGCCGCGGTCGCCGACGCGGACGTCGTGCTCTGGGACGGCTACTGTCAGGTCCACGAGCGCTTCCGGGTCGAACACGTCGAGCGCGTGCGCGAGGAACACCCCGACGCGAACGTCGTCGTCCACCCCGAGTGCCGTCGCGAGGTCGTCGAGAGTGCGGACGTGGTCGGGAGCACCGCGACGATCACCGAGACGGTCGAGGACGCCGCGCCCGGCGAGACGTGGGCCATCGGTACGGAGATCCACCTCGCCGAGCACCTCGCACGCTGGCATCCCGAGGTCGACGTACTCCCGCTCTGTGGCGACGCCTGCATGGACTGCAACGCGATGCGTCAGATCGACCCCAACTACCTGACGTGGGTGCTCGAAGGGCTGATCGAGGGCGAGGAACGAAACGCCATCGAGGTCGCTCCCCGGGAGAAGGAGCTCGCCGGGATCGCCCTCGACCGAATGCTGGAGGTCTGAGATGGGCGAGACGACCGACGGCACGGCGAGCAGCGACGGTGGCACGGGCGGCGACGCCGCGGACACCGCGGACGCCGCCGGTGTGACGGAGGAGGGCGGGTCGGACGCCACCACGACGGACGTGCTCGTGCTCGGCAGCGGCATCGCGGGCTGTGCGGCGGCGCTCGCGGCCGCCCGCGCCGGGAGCGAGGTGGTCGTGGCGACGAAGGCCGAGCGACCCGAGGAATCGACGAGCTGGTGGGCACAGGGCGGGATCGCCGTTTCGAGGAGCGATCCGGAGGGGTTCAAGCGGGACGTCCTGGCGGCGAGCGACGGCACGGCCGATCCCGACGCGGTCGACGTGCTGGTCGAGAACGCCGACGACGCCGTCGCGGACGTGTTGCTCGACGCGCTCGGCGTCCCGTTCGACACCGCGACTCGCGGTGGCGAGGGCAGCGCGGACGGCAGGGACGGCGGGGACCGCGGGGGCGGGACGCCCGGCACGAGCGAGCGCTTCGACTACGGCCTGGAGGCCGCCCACGGCGACCGGCGGGTGCTCCACGTGAACGCGAGCACCGGCAAGCACGTGCTTGGTCCTTTCCTCGCCCGCCTCGACGACCACGAGAGCGTCGAGCTTCTGGAGGACACGGCGGCGCTCGACCTCCTGACCCACGAGGGGCGCGTTCACGGCGCGCTGTGTGAGTCCGATGGGAGCGTCGCGCCGATCCACGCGGGCGCGACCGTGCTCGCCACCGGCGGCATCGGCGCGCTCTACGGACGCTCGACGAATCCCGATGGCGCGACGGGCGACGGGATCGCGATGGCCGCGCTCGCCGGTGCGGACGTCGCCGACATGGAGTACGTCCAGTTCCACCCGACGGCCTACGCCGGCGACGACGAGCCTTTCCTCCTCAGCGAGGCCGTCCGCGGAGAGGGCGCGCTTCTCAGAAACGACGACGACGAGCGGTTCATGCTCGAACGCCACCTGGACGCCGAGCTGGCGCCCCGGGACGTGGTCGCCCGAGCCGTCGCCGAGGAACGCGAGCGGACGGGCGACGTCCGCCTCGACGTGTCGCCGCTCGACTTCGAGACCGAGTTCCCCGACCTCGCCGCGGCGTGTGCCGAACGCGGCGTCGACTGGCGTACGGGGATTCCGGTCGCGCCGGCCGAGCACTTCCTCTGTGGAGGGATCGCCGTCGACTCCCGGGGCCGGGCGAGCCTCGACCGGCTGTTCGCCGTCGGCGAGTGCGCCCGTACCGGGGTCCACGGCGCGAACCGGCTGGCCTCGACGAGCCTGCTCGAAGGGCTCGTCTGGGGGCTCCGGGCGGGCGGGACGGCCGCCGGGTTCGAGCCCGACGTCGTCGAGACCCCCGAACTCCGCGACAGCGACCCCGCCCTCCCCGAAGGGTTCGCCCGCGAGAAGTTCGTCCGCCTCCGGCGCGTGATGGACGAGTGCGTGGGACTCGAACGCACGCCCGGGGACCTCCGACGAGCGGGGGCGGTGCTCCGCCGGCTCAAGGGCGAGGTCGACGCCTACGCCCGCACGCGGACCTCCCGGAGCCTCTACGAGCTCCGCGCGGCGAGCGTCACGGGGCTGCTGATCGCACGGGCGGCGAGCGAGAACCCCGAGTCGCGGGGCTGTCATCACCTCGTCGGGGACCCCTCGGCCGAAATCGCCCCCGGCGGAAACACGAACGCGGACACGCCATCCGACGCCGACGAACGGACCGGTATCGACGAGCGAGCCGACAGCGAGGTCGAAGCCAGTGTCCGTCAGTCGTAATCAGGTCGAGGCGTGGCTCCGCGAGGACCTCGGCCACCACGACGTGACCAACCACCTCCCCGGCGACACGGACGGGAGACTGGTCGCCACCGAACCGGGCGTCGCCGCAGGGCTTTCGGCCGCCATCGCCGTCTTCGAGTACCTCGGCGTCGAGGTCGGGACGTCGGTCGACGCCGGGAAGCGGGTCGAACCGGGCGAGACAGTGCTCGACGTCGCCGGCCCGGTACGGGAGGTCCTCCGGGGCGAGCGGAGCGCCGTGAACGTCGCGGGCCACGCCTCCGGGGTGGCGACCCGGACCCGCACGGCGGTCGCCGCCGCCCGCGAGGTCGACGACGCGGTACGGATCGCCGGGACGCGCAAGACCACGCCCGGGCTGCGGGGCGTCGAGAAGCGCGCGATCGCCGCGGGTGGCGGCGACACTCATCGACTCGGCCTCTCGCATATGGCGATGGTGAAGGACAACCACGTCGCCGAGCTGGGTTTCGCGGACGCCATCGCGCACGTCCGCGGGCAGGTCTCCTTCGCCACGAAGGTCGAGGTCGAGGTCGAGCGGCCCGAGGACGGCCGGCGGGCGGCCGACGCGGGCGCGGACATCGTGTTGTTCGACAACCTCGCGCCCGAGGCGGTGGCCGAGGGCTGTAGAGTCCTTCCCGAGGACGTGCTCGCCGAGGCCAGCGGCGGAATCGCGCTCGACGACGTGCCCGCCTACGCCGCCACCGGCGTCGACGTGATCTCGCTGGGATCGCTCACCCACTCCGCGCCCGCACTCGATTACTCGTTCCGGACGGGCTGATCGGTTCTCGCCCCCCAAGAGCAAAGAACGCCCGCCCCGTAGCTCTCCCGTGTCCGGAACCGTCGCGGAGAAGCTCATCCAGGACCACCTCGTGGCGGGGGAGATGGAGCCCGGCGAGGAGATCGCCATCGAGATCGACCAGACGCTGACCCAGGACGCCACCGGGACGCTGGTGATGCTCGAACTCGAAGCGATGGGCGTCGAGCGCACGGCGACCGAGCTCTCCGCCCAGTACGTCGATCACAACCTGATCCAGGAGGACAACAAGAACCCCGACGACCACCTCTTTCTCGACAGCGCCTGCGAGAAGTGGGGCATCTGGTACTCGGCAGCCGGCAACGGGGTCTCCCACCCCGTCCACCAGCAGCGCTTCGGCATCCCGGGAAAGACGCTTCTCGGGTCCGATTCGCACACCCCAGCCGCGGGCGCGATGGGGATGTTGGCGATCGGCTCCGGTGGGTTGGACGTTGCGATGGCGATGGCCGGCGAGCCCTACCACGTGACGATGCCCGAAGTGTGGGGCATCGAACTCGAAGGCGAGCTCCCCGACTGGTGTAGCGCCAAGGACGTGATCCTCGAGATGTTGCGCCGCCACGACGTCGACGGCGGCGTCGGGCGCGTGATCGAATATTACGGCCCCGGGCTGGAGGATCTGAGCGCGATGGATCGGCACGTGATCGCCAACATGGGCACCGAGCTGGGCGCGACATCTACCGTCTTCCCGGCCGACGACGCGGTGGCGGCGTTCCTCACCCGGCAGGGCCGCGGGGACGACTTTCAGGCGCTACACGTCGAAGACGACGCCGAATACCACGTTACCGAGACGATCGACCTCGGCGAGATCGAGCCGCTGATCGCCACGCCCTCCAGTCCCGGCAACGTCGTTCCGGTGACCGAGGTCGCGGGCGATGGGCTCTATCAGGCCTACATCGGGTCGAGCGCGAACCCGGGGCTGCGTGACTTCGCGGTGCCGGCGATGCTGGTCGAGGGGCGGCGCGTCCCGTCGGGGGTGAGCTTCGACGTGAACCCTACCTCCAGGCAGATGGTCGAGAACCTCGCCGACATGGGACATCTCGGCGACCTGTACGCGAGCGGCGCTCGCGTCCACCAAGCGGGGTGTAACGGCTGTATCGGGATGGGGCAGGCACCGGCCACCGGCCGGAACAGCCTGCGGACCGTCCCTCGAAACTTCCCCGGGCGCACCGGCACCCGCGAGGACAGCGTGTTCCTCTGTAGCCCCGAGACCGCGACCGCGAGCGCGCTCAGAGGGGAAATCACGGACCCGCGCACGCTCGAAGAGAGCCACGACATGACCTACCCCGACTGGAGCGAGCCCGAAGAAATCGTCGTCGACGCGGCGGCGCTGAGCGCCCCGCCCGGGGAACCCGGCGGCGAGCTCGAGAAGGGCCCCAACGTCGCGTCGCTGCCGGAGTTCGAGCGCGTTCCCGACGCCATCGCCGGCCCCGTGCTCATGAAGGTCGGCGACGACATCTCGACCGACGAGATCATGCCCGCGGGCTCGGACGTGCTTCCCTACCGGTCGAACATCCCGAAGATCAGCGAGTGGGTGTTCGATCAGGTCGAGCAAGGCTTCTACGAGCGCGCCGAGGAGGCGGGCGCGCCGTGGATGGTGGTCGGCGGGTCGAACTACGGACAGGGAAGCTCGCGCGAGCACGCCGCCGTCGCCCCCTACTATCTGGGGCTGCGGGCCGCGCTGGCGGTCAGCTACGCCCGCATCCACTGGCAGAACCTCGTGAACTTCGGGATCGTCCCCCTCGAGTTCGCCGACCGGGCCGACTACGAGGCCATCGAGCAGGGCGACGACCTCGAACTGCCCGCGGTCCGCGAGGAGATACAGGAGGGCTCGGCGGTCACGGTCGACAACGCGACACAGGACACCACGTTCACGGCCGAACACACGCTGAGTCCGCGCCAGGTCGAGATCGTGCTCCAAGGTGGGTTGATCGAGGACTACAAGAACTGAGTTCGCTGCCGGTCACTGCAGTCGGGTCCGACGCCGTACTCACGAGCAGTCCATCACGCGCTCACGAGCAGCGTCTCGCCGGTCATCGCCGCGGGCACCGCGACGTCGAGCAGCGCGAGCAGCGTCGGCGCGAGGTCCGCGAGCTCGCCGCCCGGACGAATCAGCTTACCGCCGTCGGTCCCGTCGGGCGCGAGATAGACGACGGGGACGGGGTTCAGGGTATGAGCGGTGTGGGGATCTTCGGGGGTGCCCATGTCCTCGGCGTTGCCGTGGTCGGCGGTGACGAGAACGTCCGCGCCCGCGGCCCGACAGGCCCCGACGAGTCGTCTCAACTGGGTATCGACGGCCTCGACCGCAGCCATCGCCGCCGCGACGTCGCCGGTGTGGCCCACCATGTCCGGGTTCGCGTAGTTCAGCACGAGCGCGTCCGGATCAGCGCGCTCGACGATCCCGATGGCCGCGTCCGTCACGGCGTCGGCGCTCATCTCGGGTCGCTGGTCGTAGGTCGCCACGTCGGGGCTCGCGATTATCTCTCGAATCTCGCCCGCGAACTCGATTTCGCGTCCGCCATTGAGGAAGTAGGTGACGTGGGGGTACTTCTCGGACTCGGCGATGCGGAGCTGGGTCTTCCCCGCGCCGGCGAGAATCTCGCCCACGGTGTCCACGGGCTCGCGGGGCTCGAACGCCACCGGGAACGGAAACTCCCGATCGTACTCGGTCATCGTCACCAGCCGGATATCGGGGGGGCTGGTCTCGAAGCCCCACACGGGGTCGACATCACCCAGCATCCGGACGAGCTGGCGGGCGCGGTCGGCACGGAAGTTGAAAAACACCACCGCATCGCCGTCGGCGAGCGCCGGCCCGCCCTCGATCAGCGTCGGCTCGACGAACTCGTCCGTGTCCCCGCGCCCGTAAGACTGCTCGACCGCCGCGACGGCGGATCGGGCCTCGTAGGCTGCCTCGCGTGCGGCGATGGCCTCGTGAGCTCGCCGCGTGCGCTCCCAGTTCTCGTCTCTGTCCATCGCGTAGTACCGGCCCGACACCGTGGCTACGCCGCCGGTTCCACACTCCGCGACGACGCGTTCGAGTTCGCGCAGGTAGCCGATCCCGCTTCGGGGGGGCGTGTCCCGGCCGTCGGTGAACGCGTGAGTGACGGCCTCCAAGCCGTGGTCGGCCGCCCCCCGGAGCAGCGCGTGGAGGTGGCGCCCGTGGGAGTGGACGCCGCCGTCGCTGACCAGCCCCATGTAGTGGACGCGCCCGCCGTGCGCTCTCGCGTACGCGAACGCCGACTCGATGGCTCCGTTCGCGGCGAGCGATCCGTCGGTGATGGCGTCCTCGATGCGGGTATAGCTCTGGGCGATCACGCGCCCCGCACCGATCGTGAGGTGGCCGACCTCGCTGTTGCCCATCTGACCGTCGGGGAGGCCGACCGACCGCCCCGCGGTGGCGAGCCGTCCCGTCGCGCCCCGCTCGGCGAGCGCGTCGAACGTCGGGGTGTCGGCCACCGCGACGGCGTTCCGGCGCTCCGGCGAGTCGGGCTCGCCGATCCCCCACCCGTCGAGGATCAGCAGGGCTGCGTCCATGCGCCGGCGAACGCCCCCGGCCCGTAACTACCCTTTCGATGGTGTCGACGTGACGGGCCATATCGTGACGCACGATGAGAGGGGGGGGGTGCCGAAGAGCGCGTCGCGGTGGTGCCGTGCGAGGCGGTGCTGTCGTGGTGGCGTGCGGAGCCGTGCGGTCCGCGGCTACGTCCTCGGCAGCGATGCTCACACGATGGACAACGAGGTCTGAGCCGTGAGCAGTTCGCTGCAAGTGGAGTGAAACGACCCGTGCGGAGGGGCAGGCTGCGGTGCGTTGTGGTGGCCCGAGCGAAGGAATCGATCGGGTGTAGCGCGGTTACAGTCGCGCCATCGTGGCGTCGGTCCCTCGGTACCGCTGCCGTATCCGATGTCGTCACGATCGCGTCGCCCCCGCTCGTGAGGATCGCTTTCCGCTCGGCGAGAGCGCCGTTTGCTCCCCGCCCCCGAGCGGGCCGCTGCCATCCGCCATCCGGCGGCGATCGACGCGTGAACGTCTTACCGCCATCGGTCCCGTGTGGGTCGTCCCGAACCGTCGAGCGTAGACACGCGAACCGGGATCGACGAGACGACGTAGCCGGCGATCACCCGTCGAACACCCTCGTTGGGTCGTGTTCAGATAATACTGTAAGTAATAGTCATGGCGGCCGTCGAGTGTCACTGAATTCCAGCATCGCCACGTTCGCTGTCGTCGGCTCGTTTTATCGAGCTCTCCTCTCCGCGGCGGCTGCTCACCACGACCACAGTATCTATGTCTCTCGAAACGAGGGGAATCAGCCGCTGCAGCTCCGAATATTACTCTGGGGCTTATCTGAACACCACCCCTCGTTGCACCCGAAGTATTATTACCCCCGCCCCAGAAAGTAGCTACCGTACCTCCGGTAGGGAGCCGACTACCGGGTGACCGAGAAGACGCACACGGCTCAACGGACATCAGACACACAATGACGACACAGAAACGCGCACTGACGGTACTGATCCTCGCCGCGGTGGCAATCGCCGCGGTCGGGGGCTTTGGAATGCTCGCCGGCGCACAGGAAAGCGACACAGCCAACGGAACGGCGACGGTGACCTTCGAGAACCAGAGTTCGGACGGGACGACGGTGACGGTCGCGTCGGCGGAGACGAGCGAGGGCGGCTTCATGGCGATGCACACGGCGGCGCTGCTCGACGGCGAAGTGCTCGACAGCACGCTCGGCCAGGCCCAGATCGAGAGCGGCCAGGTCTCGGACGTCGAGGTGCCGCTGTTCAACGTGCCGGGCCAGACGGCCTTCGGCGACCAGAGCGCGCTCCAGGAGGACCAGACGCTCATCGCCATGCCCCACAAGGACACGAACGACAACGGTAACTACGACTTCATCACCTCGAACGGCAGCGAGGACGGCCCCTACACCGCCAACGGCAGCGCGGTCGTCGACCCCGCCTTCATCACCCTCGAAAGTGAGGACGGCGGCGACGAGCAGGGTCAGGCCCAAGATCAGGACGCCGACGGCAAGGCCAAACAGCAGGACGACGGCGACGGCGCAGCGGCTGACGACGGCGACGGCAAGGCCAAACAGCAGGACGACGGCGACGGTGCCGCTGACGGCGGCGACGGCAAGGCCAAACAGCAGGACGACGGCGACGGTGCCGCTGACGGCGACGGTGCCGGCGGCAAGGCCAAGCAGGGCGGCGACGGCGGTCAGCAACAACAGCAGCAACAGCAGGACGGCGACGACGGTGCAGCCGACGGCGGCAACGGCAAGGCGAAGCTGGCGTGATCGGCTCCCCGATCGATCGGGAGTAGTCACGACGGCCGAGCAATCCACGGCCGCCCGTTCGGCGGCCAGCCGAACCGAAGCGGTTTCGGTCTTTCGGCAATTTTATCGCATCAGTCCGGCAGAGCCGTCTCCACGCCGATCGTGGATCGACGGCTAGCTCCGACCCAGTCAGATACGTGGGCCGTGGCCGAAATGCCGAGAGCTACTCGCCGGTGGTCCAGCTCTCGGCGATCGAGGACGATCGCTTCCCCCTCCCCCCGATCCGGCGTCCGACGGCGTGAGTCGGATAAAAAATGGAGAGGCGGCTTCAGTCCGCGTCCGCGCCCGCGCTCGCGTCCGTCTGCCACTTGCGGACGGCCTCGGCACTCACGCCGGAGACGGCGTCGGCGACGCCCTCCGCCGTCGCGCCCCGGAGGTCGGCGAGGCTCTCGACGCCGGCGTCGGCGAGCTTGTCCGCCGTCTTCTCGCCGATTCCGTCGATGGCTTCGAGGCCGTCAGCCGAACGGCGCTGTTCGTACGTCGCGAAGTTACAGATCGGACAGCCGAGTTCCCACGGGTCGTCATCGTCCTCGTCGTGGACGACGAGCTCGGGGAGGGCGTGCTCCCCACACCGTTCGTCGGTGACTTCGATGTCCCCCCGGCGGGGCAGCGGCAGCGAGTACTCGCAGTCGGGATAGCGGGTGCAGCCGACGAGCCGCGAGCCCGTCCGGAGGCTCTTGATCGCGAGTTCGCCGCCTGCCGTCTCGCCACAGTCGGGACAGTCGCCGATGAGCCGATCGGGCTCGGCGTCGGCTGCGGCGGCCCGACACATCGGGCAGCCGTGGACGAACGTCTTGGAGCCGGCCAGCAGCTTCACGTGCCTGAGGTCGTGCTCCTCGCAGGTCGCCTCCAGCAGCGTGGGCTCGCCGGTCGAGGGCAGCGGGAGGGTGTACTCACAGTCCGGATAGCCATCACAGCCCACGAAATGGGAGCCGTGTCGGCTCCGGCGCACGAGCAGGTCCGAGCCACACTCCGGACACGGGCCGAGCGTCGCGTCGGTCCGCAGCGATTCCCGGAGGAGGTCGCCGACGTCCTCACGCGAGGCCTCGAGCTCCGCGAAGACGGCTTCGAGCAGCTCGCGGGACTCCTCGGTCACCTCCTCTAGACTACTTTCGCCGCGGGCGATGGCGTCCATATCCGCCTCGAGCCGACTGGTCATCGCCTCGCTCACCATCTGCTCGGCGAACGTCTCGGCCGCGTCGACGACCGCCTTCGCCAGCGTGGTCGGGCGGGGCGGGTCGTCCTCGACGTAGCCCCGCTCGTAGAGACGTTCGATGGTCTCGTGGCGGCTCGACTTCGTGCCGATGCCCATCTCCTCCATCGTCTCGATCAGCGCCGACTGGCCCCGCCGACCCGGCGGCTGGGTCCGCTTCTCTTCGCGCCGAACCTCCCGCACCGATAGCCGCTCGCCCTCGCTCACGTCCGGAAGGTGGGTCTCCGCCGACGAGGCGTAGGGATAGACCGCGAGATAGCCGGGGTCGAGCAGACGTTTGCCGTTGGCCTTCAGCCGATGGTTGCCGACCGCCACCGTGACTCTCAACTGCTCCCACTCGGCCGGCTCGGCGAGCGTAGCGAAGAAGCGCCGGGCGACGAGCTCGTAGATCGACGCCTCCGCGTCGCCCAGCTCGGCGGCCGAGGGGAGTTCGTCCGTCGGGTGGATCGGCGGGTGGTCGGTCGTCTCCTCGTCGCCCTCGGTGGGGGTGAGGTCGCGGTCGCCCTCCAGCAGGGCCCCGGCGTCCGCGCCGAACTCCGGGTGGTCGAGAAAGGCCGACAGGCGCTCCTCGACGTCGAGGTCTGTGGGGTAGACGGTGTTGTCGGTGCGTGGATAGGAGATGTAGCCGGCGGTGTAGAGGTCCTCGGCGAGGCTCATCGCGCGGCTCGCCGAGTAGCCCAGCGAGCCGGCGGCGCTGATGAACTGGGTCGTGTCGAACGGGTGGGGCGGGTCGTCGGTCCGCGTGTGCCGGGCGACGCCCACGACCTCGGCGTTCGTGGCCTCCCGGAGCGCGCCGTCGACGCGCTCGGCGGTCGCCGCCTCCCACACGCGATCGCTCCCGCGGCCCGCCTCGGCGTCGAAGTACTGGGCCTCGAAGCTTCCCTCGCTCGCTCCGGTCTCCTCGGAGCCGCTCGCCTCGCCGGCGCTGTCCCCGCTCCGCGTGTCCCCGTCGTCGGTTTCGAGGGCGGCAGAGAGCTCCCAGTACGTCTCGGGCTCGAAGGCTTCGATCTCGCGCTCGCGGTCGACGATCAGCTTGAGGGTCGGTGACTGCACCCGGCCGACGCTGATGAACTCCTGCCCGCGTCGGCCCGAAACCAGCGAGAGAAAGCGCGTCAGCGCCGCCCCCCACCGGAGGTCGATCTCCTGGCGGGCCTCGCCCGCCGCCGCGAGGTCGTCGTCGAGCGCCGTGAGCTCCGCGAAGGCCGCGCGCACCTCGCGCTCGGTCATCGAGGAGTACCGGGCTCGCTCGACCGGCGCGTCCGTGACCTCCCGGACGATGTCGACGGCCTCCTTGCCGATGAGCTCGCCCTCGCGGTCGTAGTCGGTGGCGATCACGACACCGTCGGCGTCCCGGGCGAGCAGGCGCAGCGTGCGGACGATGTTTTCCGCGCGCTCGATCGTTCGCTTCTCGATCGGGGCGTCGGCCAGCTCGACCGGCTCGACGTCCCGCCAGTTCGAGTACTCCGTGGGAAAGTCGCTCTCGACGACGTGGCCCGACAGCCCCATGCAGCGTCGCCCGCCCCACGCGTAGACGTTCACCCCGTTTCGCTGTTCGACCGTCGCGCTCCCGCCGCTCAGGATATCGGCGATGTTCCTGGCGGCGATCTCCTTCTCGGTGACGATCAGCTCCACGGTCGCGTCCCTCCTCGTTCGACGGTCATACACGTCGGTAGGCCGGGGGCGCTTCTAAACCCTTCGAGGAATCCACACGAGTGGGCGTGAGAGGTCGCGGCTTCCCTGACGTTCCTCACGGCTCGAGCTCCCACGCCGCCCGGACACACTCGATGGGTGGCGATTTCAGCCACTTCAATCCCACTTCACCCCGCAGCCGTCGTCCGAGCGCGCGACAGCGTCCCTCCCACCCCAACTGGCAGTCCCATCGTAACGGACGTCGGCCGGCCTCTACCATCAGGACTGATTGGGAGGTCGTGGTTCCCCCGCTCCGGGCCGTCGTCCCGCTCGAACTCGCGTGCTCCCTCCACACTACGGACTCGGGCTAGCGAGGTGCGAGTCCGCTCCACCCGAAGCCCTGCTCTAGCCACCCCGGCCCGAGCGATCGACGATCCTACTCCCCGGGGCCCGGGATGCCGCGCTCGGTCATCGCCCGGGGGTCGAGCACCGTCTCGGCCTCTTGTTCGCTCAGGTATCCCTCCTCGACGGCGACCTCTCGGACCGTCTTGTCCTCGGCGAGCGCTTTCTTCGCGGCCGTGCTAGCCTCGTCGTAGCCCAGGTGGGCGTTCAGCGCGGTGGCGAGCGCCATGCTCCGCTCGACTTGAGTCTCGCAGGTCCCGCGGTTCGCCTCCAACCGTCGGACGAACTTCCCGGCGAAGGTTTCGCTGACGTTGGCGAGCAGGTCGGTCGACTGGAGGAACGTATGGGCGAGCACCGGCTTGTAGAGATTGAGGTCGAGCTGGCCGCCCGCCGCACCCGCGCTCATCGTGGCGTCGTTGCCGACCACCCGGGCGTACACCTGATTGACCGACTCCGCCACGACGGGGTTGACCTTGCCGGGCATGATCGAGGAGCCGGGCTGGTTTTCGGGCTGGGTGATCTCGCCGAGGCCGTTGCGGGGCCCGGAGGCCAGCAGCCGGAGGTCGTTGGCGATCTTGTGCAACGAACCCGCCACGGTGCGCAGCGCGCCGTGGGCCTCGCCCATCGCGTCGTGGGCGGCCTGGGCCGCGAAGTGATTACCGGTCTCCTCGAAGGCCAGTCCCGTCTCGTCGGCGACGTACTCCGCGGCGAGCGCGGGGAAATCGGGGTGGGTGTTGAGGCCCGTACCCACGGCGGTGCCCCCGAGCGCGAGCTCGGTGAGGTCGCCCGAATCGCGGCTCACTCGCGAGATCCCCTTCTCGACCTGCGCTCGGTAGCCCGAGAACTCCTGGCCCAGCCGGACGGGCGTCGCGTCCTGGAGGTGGGTGCGACCGGTCTTGACCACGTCGTCGAACGCCTCTTCCTTGGCGGCGAGCGCCTCCCGGAGCGTTTCGAGGGCGGGCACGAGGTCGCGCTGGAGCGCTCCGAGGGCACTCACGTGCATCGCCGTCGGAATCACGTCGTTCGAGGACTGCCCGAAGTTGACGTGATCGTTGGGATGGACAGTCCGAGAACCGACCTCCCCGCCCGCGAGCTCGGCCGCGCGGTTGGCGATCACCTCGTTGGCGTTCATGTTCGTCGAGGTGCCCGACCCGGTCTGGAAGACGTCGACCGGGAACTGGTCGTCGTGTTCTCCCTGCGCGACCTCCTCAGCGGCGTCGACGATCGCGTCGGCGATCCCCGCCTCGACGAGCCCGAGGTCGCGGTTGGCCTGTGCGCTCGCCTTCTTGACGATCCCGAGCGCGCGGACGAACCGTCGCTCGAACGTCGCTCCGCTGATCGGGAAGTTCTCGACCGCGCGCTGGGTCTGGGCCCCCCAGTAGGCGTCCTCCGGCACGCGCACCTCCCCCAAGCTGTCCGCCTCGATCCGGTAGTCGCCCTCCTCGTCGCTCATGCCCGCGCCTCGCGCCGGCCGGCGTAAAAGCCACCGGAACCGGCCGCGTCGACGAGAGTCCACTTCGGCCGACCGGCCGACCGCACCCGGCGTCGCCGTGTTCTCCGGCCTCCTCGGGGTGCTATCGGTCGTACTGCTCGGGCGTGTGGGTTTTCAGCTCGATGGCGTGGATGTCCTCGGTCATGTGCTCGCCGAGGGCGTCGTAGACGAGCCGGTGCTGGTCGACGAGCGTCCTGTCCGCGAACGCCGGCGACACCACCACCGCGGCGAGGTGGTCGTCGTCGCCGCGCGGACGGGTGACGGTCGCCCGTGCGTCCTCGATGTTCGATTCGATGAGCCGCTCGACCTCGTCGATCTCCATGACCGTCCTTCGTCCCGGGCCGGATTAAACGACAGGTCCAGCACGAAGCGAACTGTCTTCGGTTGCTCGCTGTAAGGTCACGTCCACCGATCGAGCCCGGACTGCACCACCGACTCCTCGATGCGCTCGAGGCCCCGTGCCACCTCGCTCGCGGGGATCTCCCACTCCTCGACTACGTACGTGCGGGCGGCCGCCACGTCGGGATCTAACTCCGCGTCGAAGCCGTCGACGTCGGTCGCGTCCGGATTCAAGAACAGCTCGCGGACGAGGTCTGCACCCTCGACGTAGGCCTCGCGGGCCTCCAGGGCCCCCCAGAGGTCGCCGTGCTCGCGGACGAGCTCGACTGCGGTCTTGGGCCCGACGCCCGCGACACCCTCGTTGAAGTCCGTCCCACAGAGGAGTCCTACGTCGACCAGCTGCTCCCACGTGAGACCGTGCTCGTCGAGCGTCCCCCGAAGGCTCATGCACTCGGGATCGCCCTTGCTCGTGAGCCCGCGCAGCGTTCGGGGCGCGCCGAAGAGGAGTGCGTCGTAGTCCTCGGTGCCGGCGTACTCCACAGTTCCGGCGCGGGCCATGTGGGCGGCTTGAGCTTCGCCCTCGGCGGGCGCTTCCACCACGGGGACGTCGAGCAGCGAGAGGAGTTCGCGGGAGGTCTCGTGGATGGTGTCGGTCAGGCGCTGGGTGCGCGCTTCCAGCCGGGCGGCCTCGATGGCGTCGCCCGCCTCGCGCGCCTCGGCCGCGCGCTCTGCCGCCCGCTCGCGCTCGGCGCGGCGGCGCTCGACTTCCTTGCTCTTGAGGCCGGTGACGCCGCCGTCGAAGACGAACACCGGTGTGATCCCGTGTGCGAAGAGCTTCGGGAGACCTTGGACGACGCCGATCAGGTTGGCGACCTCCGCGCCCGTGCTCGTGGTGTAGACCGACTCGCTCGTCCACTTCACGGTCGTGGTGAGGTAGCGATAGAGCCAGTTGTGGGCGTCGACGGCCACCACCGAGCCGGCGATCTCCTCGAACGTGGTCGGCTCGATCGCGGCGAGCTCCCGGAGGTCCGCGTTTCCCATCGGCTTCCGTAGGTCCGGTCGTCGCTTGAATCCCCCGGACGGCCGGGCCGAGCGTCTCCGGGAAGCGACGTGGTGTCCGTCTCCCGTACGCGACGGCGAGGATCGGTCGACGCACGATCACTCCGGCGGTTCGACCACCGCCGGCGGGGCGGCATCGGCTCTGGCTGCGAGGAACCGTTTCTCTCTCCCGGTGAGATCGCGCTCCCGGAAGACGTCGAGCCCCTCCTGATACTGTCCGCGCGAGCGCTCTCCCGGCTTCTCTACGGGGCGCTCGAGGACGAGCTCCGCGAGGCCGGTTTCCTCGCCCGTGAACGCGAACCCGGCCTTCGAGAGTGCCTCGTAGGCGAAGGGGTTGTTGACCGCGATGCGGGCCCGCTCGTAGCCGCGCGCCGCCGCGCGCTCGACGGTGAAGGTGGCGAGGCGCGGGCCGATCCCGTCGCCGCGGCGGTCCGCACGCACGGTGATATACCGGAGTACGAGCGTGCGCGGGTCGGTGCGGTCGGCGTCGAACGCGACCGCCGCGAGCACCCCCTCCGCGTACCCCTCGCGCGCGTCCGGCTGCTCGCGGGGTGCGCCGTCGGCCAGTACGACCGCCGTGCCGGTCGCGGACGTCACGAACTTCCCGGCGTAGGCGAACGTTCGATGGTCGAGCCGGAGGGTGGGGCCCTCGGCAGACCACCCGAGCACCGCGTACTTCATACGGTCAATTCGAGTCCCGGCGACATGGCTCCTGTGTTGGTCCGGTCGACGGCCCCTCTTTCCTCCGGATGGGCCCTGCCTGCCGGGCGATTTATCCGGGGGCCGGTCGTCGTACGGCCATGCACACACCGGGCGACATCGCGCTGTTCGACCGGTTCGCACGCCTCTACGGGGCGCTGATGCCGGCGGCGAACGACCGGCCGCTCCGGGCGGGACTGGCGCTCGCCGAGCGCGACGTCGAGCGCGTCCTCGACGTGGGCGGGGGCACCGGCCGGGCAGCGCGGGCCGTCGACGCCCCGGTCAGGGTCGTCGTCGATCCCTCGGCGGGGATGCTCGCCGGAGCCCGCGCCGCCGGCCTCGACTGCGTTCGCGCCGACGGCGCGGCTCTTCCGATCCCCGCCGCGAGCGTCGATGCCGTCGTGATCGTCGACGCGCTCCACCACGTGGCCGACCAGACCGGACTCCTCGACGAGACCCGGCGCGTCCTCCGGCCGGGGGGCGTGCTCGTCGTCCGTGAGTTCGACCGCGCCACGCTGCCCGGGCGAGCGCTGGTCGCCGCCGAGCACCTCGTGGGCTTCGACTCGCAGTTTTTCACGCCCGAGGAGCTCGCCGCGCGGGTCGAGCGCGCGGGCCTCGACGCGGCCGTCCCCGACCGCGGCTTCGGGTTCACGGTCGTCGGGATCGCTCGGTGATCGCCGCGAGCGGACGCTGCTTGAACGATCGGGAGAACGGGCGTCGAGACCACAGATCCCCGATCGCACACGGCTGCAACCGGCCACACGTTTCTCGGACCGATCAGCGCGTCTCGTGTTCGGTGGGTCGATCGAACCGAGATGCGAACTACGGACCGCGAGTAGAGCGAGACGACGACCGCGACTGCCGATACACACGAGAGACCGCACCCACACCGCAGCCGCCCCGCGACCACAACACACCACACGCCTCCCCGACCGATGCACTCCGCTCGGACCACTGCAACGTACCGCCGGTCCTCGCGTCGTTCATCCCTCGCGGGGGCGTGCGCGCCGGACAGCGTCACTCCCGGCTCACGTCGACGGTGATCCGGTAGCTGACGGCGCCGGCGTTGTTCGGCCCGCCGACGAAGCCGTAGGGCTGCTCGCGGTCGATGGTGTAGGTGCCCGAGGCGAGCCCCCGTTCGCCGATCTCGAACGTCTCGCTCACGGTCTCGCCCACGCCGATCCGTGTTCGGTAGCCGACGTCGGCCGTCTCCAGTCCCCAGCCGGAGACGTCGATCTCGTCGCTCGCGGCGTAGGCGTCCCGCCAGAGGGGGTAGTCCCCGCCGTAGAACTGGCCGCTCGCGACCCGCTCGCCCATCGCCGCGAGCTGCCAGGGGTCCCAGAGGGTCGGGCTCGCGTAGACGACGCCGAAGGGTGGCAGCGGCCCGCTGTGGAGCACGACCGGCTCGTCGCCGGTGTTCGTCGCCGAGAGCTCGAGGACTGCGGGATCGCCGTCGGTCGCGCGCTCGTCGAGAATCGTTGCACTGAACGCGAGCGGCGAGTCCGCCGCGCCGCTCCGTTTGACGACCGGCTCGTCGACTGTGTGGCCGCCGCCGAGCACCGACCCCCCGACGAGGAGGGCGATCGCGATCGCGCCGACGGCGACGATCTTTCGGTTCACGAGCGGCGGACGCGAGCTCGGTGGAGGGCGTTCATGGGCCGGCTTGGACCACCGACGCACTTAAGCCTGCGTCAGACACGCGTCAGCAGCGGTTCGTGACGCTCTCGGCCGTGTGATCCATCGCGCTCCCCACTCCTCCCATCGCCACACCGCGGGCTATTTGCCCGCTCGTCCCGAGTGCGTCCCATGAACAGCACCGTCGCGTCGCTCCGGGCGCGCGTCGAGCCCTCGCCGACCTCGGCGGGGCTGGCCTTCGGGGACGGGGCGCTCATCGCCGCCTTCGTGCTCCTCGGCGAGCTGCGACACGGCTACGGCCTGCTGGCCGATCCGCTCCGTGTGCTCGACACGGCGCTCCCCTTCTTCCTCGGGTGGGCGCTCGCGGCCGTCCTCGCGGGCGTCTACGCCCCGCGTGCCCGTCGGTCGACCCGGGTGGCGGCCCGTGCGACTACGTTCGCGTGGATCGGTGCGGCGCTCCTTGGACAGGCGCTGCGCGCGAGTCCCCTGTTCCACGGCGGGTTCGCGCTGCCGTTCGTGCTCGTCTCGTTCGGTGTCGGCCTCCTGCTCCTCGTTCCCTGGCGCGTGGCGGTCGCCTACGGCCTCAGCGGCCGCGCCTGAGCAGGGCGAGTCCCAGCACTACCCCGAGTCCCGCGATGCCGGCGAGGGTGGCGAACAGCGCCGCCGGCGAGAGGGCATCGAGGAGCACGCCCGCCAGCGTCGCACCGAGCGCGCCGACGCCGAACACGCCGAGGTAGGTGTAGCCGTAGGAGAGCCCGCGCGTTCCCGGCGGGGTGTACTCCGCGACGGTCGCCTGGTAGAGGGGCTGGACGGAAAAGAGGGTGAACCCGAGCGCGGCCCCGAGCGCGAGCAGGGGCCCGAGGCCGGCGCGCGCGACCGGCAGGAAGACCACCGCGAGCGCCGAGAGCACGCCGAAAGCGGCGACGATCGCCCGCTCCGGGCGGATCCGGTCGGTGAGCCGGCCGCCGACGTACTGGCCGAGGACGCCGACCATCAGGAGGCCGCTGTAGGCGTAGTCGGCGGGCTGGAACTCCCGGCCGGCGAACGTGACGGGCGAGAGCGCCGGCAGGTCGCCGAACAGCGTCGGCAGGAAGGTGAGTACGCCCCGGTAGTACAGCCCGGAGGCGATCACGACGCCGAAGACGACGGCGAACCAGCCGGCGAACAGCGCCTTCGAGTCGGCGACCAGCTCGGGAACCGAGGCGACGCCGCCGGCCCGGGGGCCACCGCCGGCTTCGTCGACGCCGCCGTCGGTCGCGCTCTCGGCGGCGTCGCTCGCCGGAGGGTCGTCGTCGGTCGCCGCACCGCCGTCGGTCGCGCGCGCGGCGGCCGTCTCGTCGACGTCGATCCCGAGCGCGAGCGCGCCGGCGAGCAGCGCCGGCACGGCGAGCAGCCCGGCGACGACGTGCCAGTCGAGGACGACCAGAAGGAGGGTCGTCATCAGGGGGCCGAGCGCGATGCCGAGATTGCCGGCCACACCGTGGTAGGCGAAGGCGCTGCCCCTGGCCTCGACGCCCGTGCTGATGAGCGAGAGCCCCGAGGGGTGATAGACGCTGGCCGCCGTGCCCCAGACGAGGAGCGCGAGCGCGATCACCGGGAGGCTCGGCGCGAGGCCCAACAGGAGGAAGGCCCCGCCCATACCGAAGAGACAGGCGACGATGAGCCGGTGCGAGCCGACCGCGTCGGCGAGGATCCCGCCCGGGAGCGCGCCGAGGCCGAACAGCCCGTAGCCCGCGGTCAGCACGAGCCCGAGCAGCGCCGTCCCGACGTCGAACTCGACGAGCCACACGGTCACGAACACCGGTAGCGAGAGCTCGTAGGTGTGGACCATCGCGTGGGCGACCGCGACGAGCCCGACGATCGACCGGTCGTTCCCGTTCACGCCCGACGGTTCGCTGCCGGCGGTTTGAACCCGTCGATGGCCGGCGTCGCGCCCCGGCGATCGGCCCCGACCAGCGAAACACCCCTCGTGCGCCCGTCCGAGCGCTCACCGAAAGGGCGCTGTCGGCCGGCGTTCCATAACTTACGACAAATACACGTGAAGGTTCCTTCCGGCCTACTCTTGGCCACTGAACCACTCACCGGAAACACTTATGAGGGTGTCACACCTACTCGAAGACACCCCATGTCTCGTTACTACGATCTGATCCTCGGGCTCATCCCGGTCGCACTGGGCGGTATCACCACACTGCTCGCCACCATCGGGGTTTCGCTGACCGCCGCGGTTCCGATCGCGGCCGCCGTCGCGGCCGGCCTCATCGGTCACGGGGTACTCGTCAACGCACCGATCGACGGGACCGAATCGGCGGTTCCACCGGCCAACGCCGCCGACTGAGCCCGTCTTCGTCTTCCAGCAACGAACTCCCGCGCCGGTCCCGCATCCGGTCGTTTCCGCCGGTGGTTTCGTCGTCCGTCGCCGCCCGCGAACGTGCCCGTCGCGGCCAGTGTGCGCCCGAGGAGCACGCGAAAAGGACGTGCCGATGATCGTCCGAGAGAGCGCAGCGAGCGCGTCAGTCGGCCCCGCTGGATCCGCCGGTCCCAGTTCTCACTCTCCCCTCGGCGTCGAGCAGCGCGCACGCGTCGGCCTCGGGTGCGAAACAGTCCGGACACTGTGGCTCGCGGTCGATGATCGTGTCCAGACGCTCGGCGACCGTCTCGTCGATCACTCCTTCCAGCTGTCTGGCCTCCGTGCGGAACTCCCCGACGTCGAGCACCTCGAACAGGAACCGCTCGATGATGCAGTAGGTCTGGAGCGACTCGCGGGCGCTCTCGATGCCCTCGTCGGTGAGGGTCACCCCTTTGTACTTCTCGTGCTCGCAGAGCCCGCGGGTTTCGAGCTTGCCGATCATCTCGTTGGCGCTCGCCGGACTCACGTCGAGGCGCTCGGCGAGCGTGCCCGTCGCGGCCGGGCCGTCCTCGACGCGCTGGAGGAGGTAGATCGCCTTGAGGTACTGCTCGGCCGTGTTCACCGGAACCACCTCGCGTGGCGACGGCGAGTTCGAAACGGCGAGACCGGTTCAGCGTTCACGCGGCTCCCGTCCTCCCGGTGGGCGGACGTCCCGAGCGGCTCCGCTGGCTCGGCGTTCATGTTCGCGTCTCCATGAGCCGCGTGACCTCCTCTGCGCCGTCTGCCTCCTCGGCGCGAATCTCGGCGAGCGTCTCCAGCAACCGGTCGCGCTCGATACCGAACGCCGCCTCGCTCCCCTCGATGGCGGCGATGAGGTCGTCGTAGAACTTGTAAGCCGTCTCCTCGTTGCACAGCTGATCGTAGAGCACGCCGTCGGTGTCTTCCTCGTTTCCGTAGCGTTCGGCGACGAGTGGCTCGATTCGCTCGAAGGGGATCTGCTCGGCGTCGAGTGCCTCGACCAGCGCCGACAGTCGGTCGCGGTGCTCGGCCGACTCCTCGGCGGCGTGTTCGAGCAGCGCCTCGATTTCGGGGTCGACTGCCGTTTCGTCGAGCAGCTGGTACTGCTGGTGAGCGCGCGCCTCGACGACCTCCTCCAGGACGACGCCGATCTGGAGGAGCCGCGCGAGCTGATGGTCGGAGGCGACCGGCTGGGTGAGGCTCACGTCGCCGGGCTCCGTGCGTGGGGGTTCGCCATTCTCGCTCTCGGCCCTACTGGGGAACGCGCCGGCTTAAACGGTTTGCCCGATCGGCCGCGCGTCGCCGACCGATACTGCCGACGCGAAAAGGGACCGAACCCTGATGCCGCCGCCGACGAACTCTCCCTCTATGGGCCTCGCGGAGGAGTTCAGGAACTATGCAGCGTGGGCAGAGGGGGCCACACCGCTGTACGCGCGTCTGGCTCGGGACACTGCCGACGATCCGGCGCTACTCGACCTCGCCGCGGGCGCACCCGCGGGACAGCCGGCCCCGCAGCTCCTCCTCGCCGCCGTCCACTCGCTGCTGCTCGCCAGCTCCGAGCACCCGCTCGCGGAGCACTACCCGACGTGCGCCGACGGCTCCACGGACGAGCGTCGGACGGCTGAATGCTCCACTACTAATGATGCTTCCACCCGCGGCCCCGCGACGGTCGACCCGTTTCCGACTTTCCGGGAGTTCTGTCTTGAACGCGGGGACGCGATCCGCGAAATCGTCGGCACGCGGCGCGTCCAGACGAACGCCGTCGGTCGCTCGGCAGTACTCCTGCCGGCGTTCGAGCACGTCGTCCACGAGGCGCGACGCGCCTCGGGACGGGGAGCGGCGTCCCCGCGAGCCCGCGAGAGTGGTGGAGAACCGCTCGCGCTCGTCGAGATCGGGACGAGTGCCGGACTCAATCTCTACTGGGACCGTTTCCGCTACGAGTACGCAGGTCGCGGTCGCTACGGCGACCCCGGTTCACCCGTACGGATCGAGTCGGCGGTGCGGGGCGACGCCGATCCGCCCCTGCCTGACCCCACTCCATCGGTTACTTCCCGACTCGGGATCGACCGCCACCCGCTCGATGCGACCGACCCCGACGACCGGTGCTGGCTGCGGGCGCTGGTCCCCCCGGATCACGCCGAGCGCCACGAGCGCCTCGCGGCCGCCCTCGAACTCGTCGCCGAGGACCCGCCCGCGCTCGTCGCCGGCGACGCCCTCGACGTGCTCCCGAGCGTGCTCGACGATGCGCCCGCGAACGCGGCCCTCTGTGTGTTCAGCACTCTCACGCTCTATCAGCTGGGTGAGGCGAAGATCGAACGGCTGAGGGATCTCCTCGCGGCGCACAGCCACGAGCGCACGGTCCACTGGCTCTCGGGCGATCCCAGTGTGGATACTGATGCGCCGGCCTACCGGCACGTCGTCCTCTCGAACGGCAAGGCGACCGAGATCCGACTGGCCGCGTTCGAGGCTTACGGCCGCTGGATCGAGTGGCTGGCTAGCGACGCGGCCATAGGGTGAGATGCAGCTACGGATGGAGGAGCGGGTGCGATGCCGACTGCCGGCCTTTCAGCTCCGCAAGCGCTCGCCGACGAGCCCGTCGAGGTCTTCGCGGAACTCCTCGACGTCGATCTCCTCTAGCACCGGAACGAAAAATCCCTCGACGAGCATGTTCCGTGCGCGCCGCGGGTCCACCCCGCGAGAGGTCATATAGAAGAGGTCCTCGGCGTCGACCTGTCCGACGGTCGCGGAGTGGGAGGCCTCGGTGTCGTGGTTGTTGATGATCAGCTTCGGGGAGGCGTCGGCCTCGCTCTCGTCGGAGAGCATGAGGGTGTTCTCGCGCTGGTAGGAGCTCGTGTTCCACGCGCTCGGTCCGACGTCCTGGACGCCCTCGTAGACCGAGCGGGCGACGTCGTCGAGCACGCCCCGCGTGACGAGGTCGGCGGTGGTGTGCTCGGCCTCGTGCCACACTCTGGAGGCGACATCGAAGTGCTGGTCGCCGTGGCCGAAGAAGGCCCCGACGATCTTCGTCTCCGAGGCCTCCCCGAGGAGGCGGGTCTCGACCGACGATTTGGTGAGCCGGGAGCCGAAATTCCCCTCGATCCAGTTGACGGTCGCGTAGGTGTCGGCGTGGCCGCGCTTGAGCGTGTAGTCGTAGGTCTCCGCCGAGAGGTTCTGGAGCGAGCCGTACTGGACGTGGGAGTTCTCGCCGGCGTCGACCTCGACGAGCCCCGAGTAGTAGCGCTCGCCCTCCACCTCGTCTCGCGGCTCGTCCCGCTCGCCGCTCGACCGTCCCGAGGCGCGTTGCGCCTCGCTGTCGCCGGTCGTCTGCCGTTCGAGGATCGTCACCGAGCTCGATTTTTCAGTAATGACGAGCGTGTAGTTGAACAGCGACCGCGAGTTCATCCGCGTCCGGATGGTGACGTCCTCGGCGTCCACCCCTTCGGGGACGTACACCACCGTCCCGGTCGAGAACAGCGCCGTCGAGAGCGCCGTCAGGTAGTTCTCCTGGGGGTCGATCACGGAGCCGAAGGCCTCCCGGACGAGCTCCTCGCGCTCGGCGAGTGCCTCCCGGATCGACAGCACCTCGACCTCCTCGGGGCCGACCTGGTCCTTCTCCTCGGCCGCGTTCAGCGGATCGACGAGCGACTCGAAGTCGAGCTCGTGGAGGTTCGTCCAGCTGCGTCCCGGGGTGCGGATGACGTCGGGCATGTCGAGCCCGTCGAGTGCGTCGAGGGCGTCGAGACGGCGCTCCAGCAGCCAGTCGGGTTCGTCGAGGCCCTCGGAAATCTCCCGCACCTGCTCCTCGGTGAGGTTCGCGCGTACCTGCGTGCTCATTGCTACACGCAAGTGCCCACAGGTAGTAGGGTCTTCGGATTGCGCCCGAGGTGTCGATCCTGTCGGGTCGGTCTCGCCGGCGTCGGTCCCGTTGGTGGAGGGCGATGTCGAACGCGAAGGGCGGATCGGTGCTGTGTGAATCCGCCAGCGTTGACGGACTCGTCCAGTCGGCGGCTTCGTCGTCGGTGAACCACCCGATGATCGCATCGCGCTGACTCGGCATGCCGGTGGGCTGCTTCGCCGTGGAGGCGCGGACGGAGGTGGCGCGGGAGCCATCCTTTGGAGTGGTCTCGGTTACCGGACTCGCTGTAATAAGTGATCGAGGGTTCTCTACAGGCTCTTTACAGTCGTAGTGGCCGGCGGGCGTGACGCTGCATCCTCCGACACTCAGTGGCGTATCGACTGCTCAACGGGGAGAGCAACACTGTAAGACGTACCGGAGCGTCTCCGGCACGCGACGATCAAGACGACCGGGCGGGGTGTATCCGGAGTTCGATCGGGTTCGAGGCCGTCGCTCTCGGGGGAGCTAAAAAGTGGCTCTCGACCGGTTCTGTCCGTTCGATCGAGGGGCCCGGGAGTTAGACGCGGGTGAGCTGAGCCGCTCGGGGGCCTTTTTGAGCCTGTTCGATAGTGAATTCGACTTCGGTTCCCTCTTCGAGATCGTCGCCGCCGACGTCTTCCATGTGGAAGAAGACGTCGTCGTCGGAGTCCTCAGTGTCGATGAAACCGTATCCGCCCATCTGGTTGAAGAAATCAACCGTGCCTTCTGACATTGCATCCGAAGATAGCAGCGGTCGACGTATAACGCTTCCGAGAGTCACGATACCACGACCGTCGGTGGTGGGACGATCCGTAGAGGGAGGACGTCCTCGTCTCGCCTCGTCGGTGGCGAGCTCGGAGAGCACGTACAGCTGGCGAACGGTTATCACGGTCGGTCGCCTCCCATATATGGATGAGTGGAATCTTCACGAAACTCGGACGGCAGGTCGAGCAGTTCAAGCAGGACGTGGATACGGCTGCGGCGGAGAACGCGGACTACGAGTGTCCGGCGTGTGAAACACGGTTCGTCGTCGAACACGAGGAGTGTTCGAACTGTGGGTCGGCGGAGATAGCACCGAGGGAACCCAAACAGGAGTCGGAGTGACTCCACGAGTAGCTGTGACCGACGCCGCCGACACCGGCCCGCTCCCGGCGAGCGCGAACGAACACATCACCGAGAACCCGACCGCGACGCCCGACGAAGTGCTCCGCGAGGCCGGCCTCGACGAGTCCCGGCGCGAGCAGGTCGAACACCTGTGTGCCGTCACCCGGTTCACGCTGTACCAGTGCGAGGACGGCGTCTCCGATGCGCTTGACGACCTCGTCGCCGAGGGGACCGTCGAATGGAAGGAGATCGAGCGAGGGGACGGCGAACCGGACGTCTACTACCGGCTCGCTGATTGACGCCCGCTGCGCCGGATCACCCGAAATCGACGTGGGGTCGGACTACCCGAGACTGCCTTCCATTTCGAGCTCGATCAGCCGGTTGAGCTCGACCGCGTACTCGATGGGCAGCTCCTCGGTGATGGGCTCGATGAAGCCCGCGACGATCATCTGTTTCGCGTCGTCGTCGTCCAGCCCCCGGCTCTGGAGGTAGAAGACGTCCTCGTCGCCGATCTTCCCGACGGTGGCCTCGTGGGCGACGTCGACCTTCGATTCCTCGATCTCCATGTACGGCATCGTGTCCGACGTGGACTCGTTGTCGAACATCAGCGCGTCGCACTCCACACTGGTACTGGAGTCCTCCGCGCCGTCGGCGATGTGGACCAGTCCCCGGTAGTTGGTGCGGCCGCCGTCCTTCGAGATCGACTTCGACTCGATGGTGGACTTGGTGTCGGGCGCGTTGTGGTAGACCTTCGCGCCGGTGTCGATGTTCTGGCCCTCGCCCGCGAAGGCGATCGTGATGTGGTTGTCCGTCGCGCCGCGGCCCTTGAGGATCGTACAGGGATAGAGCATCGTGGCCTTCGAGCCCATCGAGCCCGAGACCCACTCCATCGTGGCGTTCTCTCCGGCGATGGCGCGTTTGGTGTTGAGATTGTAGGTGTTCTTCGACCAGTTCTGGACCGTGGAGTACTGGACGTGAGCGTCCTCCTCGACGAACACCTCGACACAGCCCGAGTGGAGGTTGAACTTCGAGTACTTCGGGGCCGAACAGCCCTCGATGTAGTGGACCTCCGAACCCGCTTCGGCGACGATGAGCGTGTGCTCGAACTGGCCCATCCCCTCCGAGTTCATCCGGAAGTACGCCTGCACGGGCATCTCCACCGTCACGTCTTCGGGCACGTAGACGAACGAACCGCCCGACCAGATCGCGCCGTGCAGCGCCGCGAACTTGTTGTCGCTCGGCGGCACGCACTTCGTCATGAAGTACTCCTCGACGATCTCGGGGTGTTCCTGGACCGCCTCGTCCATGTCACAGAAGACCACGCCCTTCTCCTGCCAGCGCTCCTGCATGTTCTGGTAGACGACCTCCGACTCGTACTGGGCTCCCACGCCCGACAGCGAGTTCTTCTCGGCTTCGGGGATGCCGAGCTTGTCGAAGGTGTCCTTGATTTCCTCGGGAAGCTCCGTCCAGTCGTCGACGCCGCCGCGGACGTCGGTGTCCGGCCGGATGTAGGGGACGATCTCCGCGATGTCGACCTCCGAGAGGTCGGGCTGGCCGGGCCAGTCGGTCGGCATCGGCATCGCGTGGAACTGCCGGAGCGCGCGCAGGCGGCGTTCGAGCATCCAGTCGGGCTCGCCCTTGTCCTCGCTTATCAGGCGGATGGTCTCCTCGTCGAGCTCGCCCTTCTCGGCGCGGAACGCCGAGGACTCCTCTTTTTTGAACTCGAAGCGTGCCTCCGTGTTGGTCTCGTGCAGCTGGTCTTGTTCTGAGCTCATGGTAATGCCGTGGTGGTTTCTTGGAGTCGAAGCCTTATCAGGATTCGCTTCGCGCCCGTCGCGTGGGATCCTCTCGTCCTTCCGTCCGGGTTCGATTGCGTCGGGCCGGTCGGCCTCAGGCGGTTTCGTAGGCCTCCTCGCGAACCCAGTCGTAGCCCTCGTCTTCGAGCTTGCGCGCGAGCTCGGGGCCGCCGCTCTTGACGGCCTTGCCGTCGAGCATGATGTGGACGTGATCGGGCTCGACGTAGTCGAGGATGCGCTGGTAGTGGGTGATCTGGAGGATGCCCGCGCCCTGCTCGTCGCGCAGCGCGTTGATCCCCTTCGAGACGTCCTGGAGGCGGTCGATGTCGAGCCCCGAGTCGATCTCGTCGAGTACGGCGATCTCGGGTTCGAGGATCGCGGCCTGGAGCACCTCGTTCTGTTTCTTCTCGCCGCCGGAGAAACCGGCGTTGAGGTAGCGCCGGGCGAACTGTTCGTCCATGTCCAGAAGCTCCATCGTCTCGGCCATGAGCTCCTGGAACTCCGCGACCCCGACGGCGCCCTCCTCGACGTCGCCCTCCATCGGACTGGTGTCGTAGCCCGCTTCCTCGTCTCCGTCGTCGGCGTCCGCCGCTTCGCCCTCCTCGTCCTCGAAGAGCTCCTCGCGCTCGTCGAGCTTGGCGTTCAGCGCGGTGCGCAGGAAGTTCACCATCGTGACGCCCTCGATCTCGGCGGGGTACTGGAAACCGAGGAACACGCCGAGCGCGGCGCGTTCGTTCGGTTCGAGCTCCAAGAGGTTCCACGTCCGCTCGTCCTCGGGGATTTCGATGCCCTCGAACTCCCCGCCAGCGAGGTGGACGAGCACCTCCCCGCCGGTGACCTCGTAGGCGGGGTGGCCGGCGATCACCTTCGCCAGCGTCGACTTCCCGCTCCCGTTGGGCCCCATCAGCGCGTGGATCTCGCCCGACCCCACCTCGAGGTCGACCCCCCGGAGGATCTCCTCGCCCCCCTCCTCGGCGACCGACGCCCGGAGGTCGCGTATCTCTAATCGTGCCATATTTTCGATCACCCTGGTGTTCGCCCGTCGCCGTAATAATGGTTTCGGGTTCGTCCCTCTCGGTTTATCGTCCAAAAAGATAAATTCCTATATCACGAACCGAGGGGTCGAGCGACGGTCCAAGGGCCGATCGGTCGGCGTCCACGGCGGCGTGTTCGTCGCCGAGAAGGAGGGTACTGTCCCGTTCGCCGTTTCGCTCGAGCGCTCGTTTCGCGATGCGTTCGGCGACGCGGAGCTCGCGGGTCGGCGGCGATCGTGCGCTCAGGCCCGCTCTTCGCGACCCTCTGCCCGCGGACGTACCCCGCGCTGGGAGGAGCGGCCGCAGGCACGAGCACGGCGGTCCCGGGGAAGAGGATGGTGTCAGAGCCCTTCGAGCGAGCGGAGCTTCTGTTCGATCTCGGGGGGTGCAGCGCTCGGACCGTCGCGGACGCGGTGATCGGGGACGAACAGCGGTGCGGGGTTCTCGTCGAGGGCGGTCCGGACGAGCTCGCGATCGTCCTCCGTGTCGGCGTCGAGGCCGGGCGTCCGCCGGACGAGCCGCTCGACCGAGAGCTGCTCGCCGTAGGGGATCTCTCGGGCGGTCTCGAGCACCGTGCGTCGGTCGGTCGCCATCGTGAGCGCGACCCGCACGTCGGCGAAGTCGTCCTCGACGCCCTCGAGGTACTCGAAGACCCGGCCGAACAGCTCGTGGTCGGGCTCGGCGTCGGCCGCAGGGCTGGTGGGGAAAGCCACCGAGAGCACGCGCTCGCCCGCGACGCCGAACTGGATCCACCGGCCGAGGAAGTCGGACTCGCGGGCGTAGATACCGGCCGACTCGTCCATGGCTCCCCTACGCCCACGGAGGACTTGAGTATTCGCCCGTCGGTCCCCGTCGTCCCGGTCCGTTCTTTCGACAGCGAACCGCCGGCGGGGCCAAGACGACGGCGGGTTTTATCGGTCCCCGGGGAGCACGGCTCGACATGACCGACGACACGCGTCGGACGAACCCGAACGACGCGGTCCTCGACTGGCCGCTCGCGGCGGGCGAGCCCGGCCGCGAGGTCTGGTACGGGCTCGTGGGCCGCCCCACGGGCGGACTCGCGTTCTGGTTTCGCTATACCCTCCTCTCGACGCGGGCCGGCCACCGCGAGGCGCGCGTCTGGGCGGCGCTCACCGACGCCGAGCGGCTCGAACGGTCGTTTCTCGCCACGCGACGCTATCCGCTCGACGCGGTGAGCGCCGGGGAAGGTCCGTTTCGGCTGGCGGTCGCCGCGGACGGGACGATCGACGGTTCGACCACCGACGACACGGGCGACTCGGACGCCGAGCTGACCTCGCGCTCGGCGCGCGGCCGGGTGACGGTCGGGGATGGGACGGTCGTCGACGGCGAAAGGGCCGACGACGGGACGACCGACGGCTCGACGGACCCCGGCATCGGCTCGACCCTCGACGGGGCGACGGTCGAGTGGGAGCTCGGCTACGACCCCGATGCAGTGACGTTCACGCCGCTGCGGAGCCGCCGGCTCACCGACCTCGCAGTGCGAGTCCTCGGTACGGGTCGCCACTGGAGCGCCAACGAGTCGGTGTGGATAGACGGCCGGCTCGACCTCGGGAATGAAAGCGTCGCGTTCGAGGACGCGCCCGGCCATCAGGGTCATACGGTGGGGACGAACGCACCGACCGAGTGGTCGTGGGTCCAGTGCAACGCCTTCGAGACCCCCGACGTGGCGCTCGAAGCGCTCTCGACGGGGGGTTCGCTCTCGATCTGTTTTCGGCACGACGGCGAGACTCACTTCCTCAACCGCCTCCACCACGTCGTCGGACCGCGCGCCAACGCCACCTCCCGGAACGAGCCCGGTTCGTGGGCGTTCCGGGGGCGGGGCGAGGGCGTCTACCTCGAAGCCCGCGTCGAGAGCGAGGGGCACTGGCAGCGCGCCGCGTACTTCGCGCCCGACGACGCCCGGCGGTACGTCGCCCACTGCTCGCTGAGCCGGGTCGCGGTACGCTATCGCGTCCGCGAGGGCGGTCGCCGGGGCGAGTGGGGCCCACCCCGCCGGGCCGACAGCGACGCCGGCCGTGCGGAGTGGGGCAGCACGGAACGACCGGTCCCGGGCACATACCGGCCGACGGACTGGCCGGCCTGATGTCCAACCCCGCTCGGGCTCGTGGTTATATCGCCAGCGCCCGGAAGACGAGGATCGGGGCGAGCCCGAGCAGCGTGAGTCCGAGGACGACCGTCAGCCGGGCGGCGTCGACGCGGTGGGCGACGCGCCAGCCGCCCACGACGCCGAGGAGGTAGCTCCCGCCGACGACGAACACGAGCGGTGCGACGACCGTTCCGCGGGCGAGATAGGAGACCGTCGCCGCCGATGAAATAAAGGCGACGACGACCTGCGTGGCGGCGAGTGCGGGCACCAACGGGACGCCCACGAGGACGAGCGCGGGGGGAACGAGAGCAGCGCCGCCGATGCCGAACAGCCCGCCGGCAGTCCCGACGGCGAGACCGATGACTCCGAGCCCGGCGAGGCCGGTGCGGGTCGTCGAGTTGAATCGGACGAACGGCTCGACGTTCCGGCGCTCGTAGAACAGGACGACGAGCCCGACGAGCCCGAGCAACAGCCCGAGCAGCACGCCGAATAGCCGCCGGGAGACGAGGACGTTGAGCCACACGCCGAGACGGGTCCCGATCACGCCGCCGAGTCCGACGGTGACGGCGAGCGGCCAGTCCATGTCGCCCGACCGGACGTAGACGAGCGCTCCCAGGAGAGCGCCGCCGACGAACGTCGCGCTCGCCGTCCCGGCGACCTGCGCTTCGGAGAGCGACGTCCCGACGTAGAGCGCGGCCAGCACGAAGATGCCGCCCGGCCCCACGGACGTGACGACGACGCCGCCGACGAAGGCGACGGCGGCGAGGACGAACAGGAGCTCGATCTCCACACAGCCGGTCGCGTTCGCGGTGGGAATAGCCCTCCCGGTTGCGAGACGCCGCCCGTCGACGGGCGGGCCGCCGTGCCGCTCTACGACACAAGCCTTATGTACAGATCGGGACGCTAGTGTACAGCAATGAACGGTAGCGACGGGGACGACCTCGCGCCGGCGGTCGCGTCGATCCTCGCGGCGGCCCGCGAGCGCGGTCCGGAGGGCTCCGAGGATCGTGGGGTGGCGGACCAGGAGAGCGCCGCCGATCCCGGCCGCCCCGAGCGCGTCTCGGTCGAGGCGCGCTCGCTCTCCGGGGCGCTCGGGGCGGCCGCGGCCGACGGGCGCGTCCCCCTGATCGCGGAGATCAAGCCCACCAGCCCGACGACCGACGGCGAGCGCCGGGGCGACCCGACGGCGTACGCGCAAGCGATGGTCGACGGCGGCGCGGCGGCGCTGTCGGTGCTCACCGAGCCGGAGCACTTCGGCGGCTCGCCGGCGGCCCTCGAAGCGGTCCGTGCGGCCGTGGACGTGCCCGTCCTCCGCAAGGACTTCCTCCTCGACGAGACGCAGCTCGACGCCGTGGCGGCCGACTGCGTCCTGCTGATCGCGCGGTTCGTCGACGACCTCGATCACCTGATCGACGCGGCGCGCGACCGGGGCTTTCAGGTCCTCGTCGAGGTCCACGACCGGGACGAACTCGACCGTGCGCTCGACGGTGGCGCGTCGATCGTGGGCGTGAACAACCGCGACCTCGCCCGGCTGGAGGTCGATCTCGACACGTTCGAACGAGCCGTGTCGGGAGTTCCGAGCGACGCTCGTGAGGGCGTCACCCTGATCGCCGAGAGCGGTATCAGTACCACCGCGGACGCCGCGCGAATGCGCCGCGCGGGCGCTGACGGGCTGCTCGTCGGCTCGGCGATCATGAACGACGATCCCGCGGCCGTGCGGGCGAACACGCGACGGCTGACGACGCCGGCGGAGGAGCCGGCGTCCGCTGTGGAGCCGGACGCGCCGGAGCTCTCGGAGGTGGGGCGGTGAGCCGGAGCGGGGGGAGCCGTAGGGACGACGGGAGCGATGGAAACGACGGGAGCGACGGCAGCTTCGGAGCGTACGGCGGCCAGTACGTCCCCGAAGCGCTGATGCCGGCGGTCTCGGAGCTCGCCGACGCCTACGAGCGCTACGTCCGCGACGGCGCGGACGGTTTTCCCGACGACCTCCGGGACCGGTTGCGGGAGTTCGGCGGGCGACCCACCCCGATCCAGCACGCCGAGCGGTTGAGCGAGCGCCACGACTGTGAGGTGTATCTCAAGCGGGAGGACCTGCTCCACGGCGGGGCCCACAAGCTAAACAACGCGCTCGGGCAGGTCCTCCTCGCTCAGTACATGGGCAAAGAGCGCATCGTCGCCGAGACCGGCGCGGGCCAGCACGGCACGGCGACCGCGATGGCCGCCGCCCACCTCGGAATGGACTGTGAGATCTACATGGGTCGGCGCGACATCGACCGCCAGCGTCCGAACGTCTTCCGGATGCGTCTCAACGGGGCCGAAGTGACCCCCGTCGACGCCGGGCGCGGCACCCTGAAGGAGGCCATCTCGGAGACGATGCGGGACTGGGCCACCACGGTCGAGACCACCCACTACGTCATCGGTTCGGTCGTCGGACCCCACCCGTTCCCGGCGATGGTCCGGGACTTTCAAGCGATCATCTCCGAGGAGGCCCGCCGGCAGCTGCGCGAGCGGGTCGGCCGCCTCCCCTCCAGCGTGGTGGCGTGTGCCGGCGGTGGGTCGAACACGATGGGGAGCTTCCAGGAGTTCATCGACGACGACGTCGCCCTCTACGCCGTCGAGGCCGGCGGGAGCTCGCTGGGGGTAGACGAAAAACGGGGCGTCGCACCGAACTCGGCGTCGCTCGCGACGGGGAGCGAGGGCGTGCTCCACGGCGCGCGCACGAAGCTTCTGCAGGACGGGGACGGGCAGGTCGCGGAATCCCACAGCGTCTCCTCGGGGCTGGACTACGCCGGCGTCGGCCCCGAGCTCGCCCACCTCGTCGAGGAGGGGCGGGTGATCCCGACGACCGTCGACGACGACGCCGCGCTCGAGGGGTTCCACCGGCTCTCGCGGACCGAGGGGATCATCCCGGCGCTCGAGACTGCCCACGCGGTCGCGTGGCTCGAACGGGCGACCCCGGACCAGCTCGGCGAGTGCGTTCTGCTCACGGTCTCCGGGCGCGGCGACAAGGACCTCGAATCGGTCGTCGAGGAGACCGAGCGACGGGAGATCGAGCAAGCGCCCGCGATGGACGTCTTCGAGCGCGGGAGCGGGGAGCAGCCGTGAGCCGTACGAGCGCACGGTCGGGGCTGCTGCCCCGGCAGACGACGCGGCGACGGCTGCAGGTGCCGGACCGAGCGGGACCACGAGGACCGCGAATGCCGGTACACACGAGAGCCGCGACCGCACCGCCACCGCGACCGCAGTCAGCCACGGCCCTCCCCAGCCGACTCGCACGCATGGGCCGACGACCGCACCGCAGTCGGCCCGGCGTACTCGTCGCTCGCACGGGAGAGCGCGCTTTCCACACCGCAGCGCGCTCTCCGCGCGCCGACAGCGGAGGACAGCCGTGAGCGACGCGACGGACCCGACGAACGCGGAGGAGGCGGAGGACAGAGGAGACGGCGAGAACGGCGAACGCTCCGTCGCGGGCGGAAGCAGGATTCGAGAGGCGTTCGCCGACGGCCCGGCGTTCGTCCCCTATCTCGCGCTCGGTGACCCGGACCTCGAATCCAGCCTCGGATACGTCGAAGCGCTCGCGCGCGGCGGCGCGGATGTCATCGAGCTCGGCCTCCCGTTCTCCGAGCCCATCGCGGAGGGACCGACGATCCAGCGCGCGATCGCCCGGTCGCTGGCGGGTGGGATGACACCGGAGAGGTTCTTCGAGGGCGTCGAGCGTCTCGACGTAGACGTGCCGCTGGTCTGTATGACCTACTACAACCTCGTCTACCAGTACGGACGGCCCGGGGGGCAAAGCGCCTCGGAATCCGCGAACGGCGAAGCCACGAGCACCGACGCCGGCGATCGGGGTCCCGAGGCGTTCGTCCGCCGGGCCGCGGCGGCGGGCATCGACGGCTTCGTCGTGCCCGACCTCCCCGCCGAGGAGGCAACTCCCCTCCGGACGGCCTGCGACGAACACGGATGCGATCTGATCTTCATCGTCGCACCCACGACGCGGGGCGAGCGCCTCGAACGGATCATGGCCCGCACCTCGGGCTACGTCTACGTGCAGGCCCGCCTCGGCGTCACCGGCGCGCGCGAGGACGTGAGCGGGCAGACGAGTGCGAGCCTCGACCGGCTGGCCGGCTACGACGTCCCGACGGCGGTCGGGTTCGGGATCAGCAGCCGCGAGCAGGCCCGCGAGGTCGTCGCTATGGGCGCGGACGGGATCATCGTCGGCAGCGCGCTCGTCGACACCGTCGCCGAGGGTCACGAGGCCGGCGACGACGCGGCGACCGTGGCCGACCGGCTGGAGGCGAACGCGCGCGAGCTGAAGGCGGGCGCGCTCGCGGGAGCGGAAGAGAGCGACGACGAGCGCTCGGCGACAGGGGAGGACCCGCGAACGGGCGACGAAGATACGCCGCGACCGGAACGGACATAACCGGCCCGTGGCGGAGTTTCACACACTATGAGTCTCGGCACCGACGCACGCCTCGAACGTATCGGCACAGGGGGAAAGTACGTGATCGTCCCGATGGATCACGGGATCACGCTCGGCGCAGTCAGGGGGTTGGAGCAGATCGAGTCGACGATCGACGCGGTGACACGAGGCGGCGCGGACGCCGTGCTGACCCAGAAGGGCATCGCCCCGCGGGTCCACTCCAACAAGAACGGCGCGGGCTTCGTCGTCCACCTCAATGGCTCGACGGCCGCCGGCCCGGACGTCAACGACAAGCGGCCGACCGGAACAGTCGAGGAGGCGGTGCGGCTGGGCGCGGACGCGGTCTCCTTCCATATCAACGTCGGCGGCGAGTCCGAGCCCGAACAGATCGAGGGGCTCGCCGCACTCACCGAACGGGCCGGACGGCTGGGGATGCCGGTGCTGGCGATGACGTACGCGCGCGGGCCCGGCATCGACGAGACCGACCCCGAAGCCCTCGGTCGCGCCGTCCGGCTGGGCGAGGAGCTGGGGGCCGATCTCGTCAAGACCGGGTACTCCGGGGACGCGGCGAGCTTCGAGCGCGTCGTCGACTCCACTCGACTGCCGGTGGTGATCGCGGGTGGCGAGCCCGAGGACGACAAGGCAAGTCTGGAGGGGGTCCGCGGCGCGATAGACGCCGGCGCGGCCGGAGTGTCGATGGGCCGGACGATCTTCCAGCACGAGGACCCGCGTGCGATGACCCGCGCCGTCTCGGGGATCGTCTACGATGATCGCGACGTGAGCGAGGCGCTCGAACGCGCCGGGCTCGCGGTCGAGGCCTGATCGGTTCTCCAGCCACCGCCCGCAGACGGGCCCCGGCGGTCGAGGGGCTGTGGCGTCAGCTCCTCGGCCGCGGTCCTTCGAGGTCGCTCCTGTCGACGGGCTCGTGAACGGCGCGATAGCCGTCCTCGGTCCGCTGTACGCTCTCGACGGCGTAGAGCTGCATCCGTCGCTCCTGGGTCGTAGTTACAGGGAAGTCGTAGTTCTCGGCCGCGTACTCGAACTCGTCCCCGGATTCGAGCTCCTCTTCGACGAACTCGCGGTGGTCGTTCAACCGCCGACGAACGACGTCCCGGGAGATGGCGGGCGCGGCCGCCGCGCGCTCGGCGAAGGCCCGTGCGAACTCCCCCTCGATCTCGCACCCGATGGAGTGGCGGGCGGCGGTCATCGCGGCGAGACCCGTCGTGCCGGTTCCCCAGAACGGATCGAGAACGGTGTCCCCGTACACGCTGTACATGTTGACGAGACGGTAGGGGATCTCGAAGGGGTACGCCGCGGAGCGACGCCGCAGCTCGCCGCGCTCCAGTTCCTGTAGTTCCCCCGTGATCTCCGTCCAGACGTCGGAGAACCACCGGTTTCGCTCCTCCCAGAAGTACGCAGCGCCGTAGCGGCGCTCGGCCCCCGGCTCGAACCGGCGTCGTTCCGTCCCGTTACGAAAGACGAGGATATACTCGTGTTCGAGGGTGACGTAGGCGTTCGGCGGGAGCATTCCACTCCCCATGAACTTCGCCGCCGAGTTCACCGGCTTCCGCCAGAGGAGTTCGGGAAGCGGCTCGAAGCCGAGCCGCTCGAACGCGTCGATGACGCGGGAGTGGTTCTGATAGACCCGGAAACTCTCTTCTACCGTCCGCGTCGCATCCCCGACGTTGATGCACGCGATGCCGCCGTCGACGAGGACCCGGTCCAGCTCCTTCCAGACCTCGTCGAGCTGCTCGTGCATCAGCTCGAACGCCTCCCGTCCCTCACCCGCTTCGAGTTCGTCCGCGATCGCGGGATCGAGGGCGGCGAAGAGTTCGTCCCACATCTCGATCATCGGGTACGGGGGCGACGTGACGACGAGCTCGACCGCGTCGTCGTCCACCGCCCCGAGCTGCCGAGAATCTCCGACGGCGACGCGATGCTCGGTTTCCATCGACTGCTACTCTCCACCCCGGTTCAATGAGCGTTTTCCCGAACGACCGTTCTCGCGCCCCGAACCGTACTGCTGGCTCATCGTAGCGGCCATCGGCGAGATCGCCGTGCTCGCGCTCGTACGCGAGCGCCGGGCTCGCAGTCGAGGCCTGATCAGCTCTTCAGCGCCGCCGCCCGCAGATCGGCCAGCGAGTCGAGCGTATGCGTCGGCGTCGGACCGTCGCTCGCCCCGCCGCTGCCCCCGGCGTTCGACTCGCCGTGTGACACCCACGCCGACCGGAGGCCCATCGCGTTCGCACCGGCCACGTCCGCATGGAGCGAGTCGCCGACGTGGACGGCCTCCGCGGGTGCAGCGTCGAGGGCGTCGAGCGCACGCTCGAAGGGATACGGGTCGGGCTTCACTCCCCGCTCGGGCGTGGCGAACACGAGCGCGTCGAGCTTGCGTTCTTGGGTGGCCCGAGCGCCGTTCGTGACCAGCCCGAGCGCGTACTCGTCCCGGAGGGCGGCGAGGGTCGTCTCGGCTCCGGGACGGTACCGGACGTTCGCGTGGTCGACGGCCCCCTCGTAGGCGCGGGCGACGGCGGCACAGTCCTCGCGGGCGACCGCGCGACCGCACCGCTCGGCGGCCGCCGCCAGGCAGAGCGTGTAGAACTCGACGTCCGACTCGGCGGTCGGCACCTCGTCGGCGACCGCGCCGACGTCCTCGCGCGCACAGAACTGCTCGACGCCGGCGCGCTCGAACGCGGCCGCGAGCAGTTCCTCGCCGGAGTGGCGGTACTCACAGAGCGTGCGATCGAGGTCGAGGAGGACGGTCGTAACGGCGGTCATTCTGCTCCCGTCGGTCCGTGGCCGTCGAAAGCCTTGCGTCCCGAGGCCATGCTGCAGCACGAACGGAGCCGCGAGTGCGCGCTGCGAACGGAGGTGGTTGGAGCGGTCGAGCTGCGGCGCGGACCGCGAGTGCCGATACACGCGAGCGACCACATCCGCACCGCAGCCACCCCGCGACCGTACCGCACCGCCCACGCGCCTCCCCAGCCGATTCGCGTGCTCGGGCCTCCCCACCGCGACCCTCGCGCGCTCGCGGGTCGCTGCCCCGCTCGCATCGAGGTGCTCCTCCGTCGCATCTCACACCCCCATCCCTCGCCGGTGTCACGGGTCGCGTGCTCGCGGGCGGCTCGCACGCGATCCGCGAGCGCGTGCCGACCGCAAGACCGGTGCACGACGGCAACACTCCCTCCCTGAGATGCCGACTCCCCGATCAGGAGCGCGTAGGACGCTCGGCGCGCTCGATCTTGCGTATCCTGGGGGGCGTTTCGTCCGGGTCGTCGAGGCTCGCGCGCCCGCCCAGCCGGTCGTCGCGCTCCGCGAGGTCGCGCCCGCGTCCGGTGAACGCGTAGAACGTCCGTGGGATGTCGTGGGGACGCCCGCTCCGGGCGACCGTGCGCTTCTCGGCGAGCCCCCGCTCGACGAGCTTCTCGAGGTGGTACTCGACCGCCCGCTCGGTAAGCGAGCCCGCGTGGGCCAGTTCGGGAACGGTCACGAACGCCTCCGAGTGGGCGAGCAGCGCCCGTACGACCGTCGCGCGCGCCGGCTGGGAGAGAAACCACAGCGCCTTCCAGTCCCCGTCCAGCCCTCCCTTCCGGTCGCCCGTACTCTTTTGCCCCATCCCGATCGGGCGTTGATAACAACGCCCACATCAGTGTGGTGGCTAGCTATGAAACCCCACTCGCCGGCCAGCGAACCGTTCGCCGGCGTCTCGCCGACCGATGGTTCCGCCACGTTCAAGCCCGGGGACCGCGAGCCTCGGCCATGACGCGCTCGGTCTGGCTGAAAGCCGACGGCTCGGTCGGCGACTGGGAGCGGAGAAGAGAGCGGATCACCGCCGGACTCGAAGCCGGGGTGGACTGGGTGCTCGTCGACAGCGGGGACGTCGAGCGCGTCCGCGAGCTCGGCGCGATGGACGTCGCCGCCTTCGCCGACCCCTCCATCGAGGTTGCCGACGATCTCGTCGAGAGCGCGGACGGAGACGAGGGGGTCGCCGACGTGGACGACGACTCGCCCGGTGGCGAGGCCGGGGCGGGACCGGACGCCCGGATCGTCGGCAAGGACGGCGAGGGCGACGGTACTGTGGAACTCCCCCCGGATCTCTCGGGCTCGGCGGACCTCTCGACGCTGCGCCGCAGCGACGGCCGCGCCGACGGCGCGTACGTGCGTGTGCTCGGCGAGGAGTACGAGGCGTTCGCCGAGGCGGCCGCCAGCGACGCAGCGTACACGATCGTCGTCGGCGAGGACTGGACGATCATCCCCCTCGAGAACCTGATCGCGCGCATCGGCGGGGAGACGGAGCTGGTGGCGGGCGTCGCCGACGCCGCCGAGGCCCGCACGGCCTTCGAGACCCTCGAACGCGGCGTCGACGCCGTGTTGCTCGACAGCGACGATCCCGACGAGATTCGACGTACCGTCGAGGTCCGCGAGGAGACACGGCAGGAACGGCTCGACCTCAGGTGGGCGACGGTGACGGCCGTCGAGCCGGTCGGCTCCGCGGATCGGGTCTGTGTCGACACCGGCTCGCTGATGGACGGCGACGAGGGAATGCTCGTCGGGTCGATGAGCCGGGGGCTCTTTTTCGTCCACGCCGAGACCGCGGAGTCGCCCTACGTCGCCTCGCGTCCCTTCCGGGTGAACGCCGGTGCGGTCCACGCCTACGTCCGGACCCCTGGCGGCGGGACGAACTACCTCGCCGAGTTGGGCAGCGGCGACGAGATCTCGATAGTGGACACCGCGGGTCGCACCCGCGGGGCGGTCGTCGGGCGCGCGAAGATCGAGAAACGACCGATGTTCCGCGTCGAGGCCGCGATCGAACCCCCCGATGCCGACTCCACGGAGGACGGAGCCGACGACCCCGGGAGCGATTCGGCAGACGACGCGGACGTCGACGGGGCGGGCGACCGGATCGAGACGCTCCTCCAGAACGCCGAGACGATCAAAATCGAAACCCGCGACGGCCCGCGGGCGGTCACGGATCTCGAACCGGGCGTGGAGGTGCTGGTCTACTACGAGGAAACTGCCAGACACTTCGGCGAGGCGGTCGAGGAGAGCATCATCGAGCAGTGACGACGCTCCTCTCGTCGACCCCCTCGTAGCACTCCTCGGCCGACACGCCGTCGAGCTCGTCCACCGCCGGCACCGGACACCCCTCGACGCCCCGGCGACCTCCTGGGCCGTCGTGTTCAGCACCGTGGTGTAGCACTGTTCGAGCCGGGACGGACCGCCGCGGGGTCGTCCTCGACTGACGGTCACCGCGTCCGCCCGGACGAGAGGCCCGGGTCGGCTCCCCCGCGTACTCGATGTGGTGCTCGTCGCGATCGGTCGCCGCGTCCTCACCTCGATCACGTCCCCCTGGACCGTCGATCGGCGAGTGACGTGGATCGACTGGTGGCTGAAAACGTACTGGCGGCATCGCGCGGGTCGCCCGGTTCGGCCCGGCTGGATCGCCGAGCCGGTCCGTTCGTCGTGCCGTCCGGCGCACTCACGCCCCAACCCTAATACGGGCCGGCCCGACTACGGCCGTGCCATGCACGAGCGCATCGTCTTCTGCCGGGAGCCGGCGACGTTCCTCCGGGGGATGGACTGTGAGGTCCTCGAGACCTACGACTTCGGGAGCGCCGGCGGGGCGGCCCACGTCGAGTGCGAGCCCGAAACGGAGTCGACCATCGCCGCGGACGACCGCGTTCTCGGCGTGGAGCCAAACCGCACCGTCGAGCCGTGTCTCGAACCGGCCCACGTGAGCGACGATCCCGACACTGTAGCCACCATCGAGGACGTCCGACGGCTCCACGACGTGCCCGCGGACGACGCCACCGGTGCGGGGCTCACGGTGGTGGCGATGGACTCGGGCGTCGACGCGACCCATCCGGTCTTCGAGGGCGTCGCCGTCGAGTGGATCGACGTGACGGGTGCGGGCGGGGGTGACGCGGTCGGTCACGGGACGGCCGTACTGGGACAGATCACTCGGCTCGCGCCCGGCGCGGACCTCGTGGCGCTGCGTATCTTCGGCGCAGAGGGCCGAACGAAGGACAACGTCGTCATGCGGGCCTACGAGTGGCTTCACGGCAACACCGACGCCTACGAGGTCGTGAACATGTCGTGGGGATCGAGCGAGCGTTCGGCGGGCATCGACCGCGTTCACGACGAACTCGTCGCGGCGGGCGTTCGGGACGTGACCGCGGCAGGAAACTCGGGGACCGAGGGCGGCAGCCCGGCGACGGCCGAGCGCGCGTTCAGCGTCGCCGCCTGCACCGAGTCGGGGGACATCGCGGACTTCTCGTCGTACAACCCCGAGCGGGACAACCCCGACGTGGCGGCGATCGGCACGGACAACCGGCTCGCCCGGGCTCCGGGGACCGAGATGGGCCAGCCGCTCGATGGCCCGTGGGTGAAGGCCTCCGGGACCTCCTTTTCGGCTCCGGAGGTGGCCGGCATGGTGGCGAAGTACCTCTCAGTCCACGAGGAGGCCACGCCGGAGCGCGTCGTGGCGGATTTCGAGGCGGCGGCCAGGGACATCGAGGGCCAGCCCCGCGACGGGGCCGGGCTGGCCGACTACGAGGCGGCGGTGGCGAACGACGAACGAGCGACGAGCGGCGAACGGGAATCGAGCGACGTGCGGTAGTCCAGTCGGCGGGTCGACGTTCGCTCATTCCGTCGCGTCGCGGACCATCACGAGCGCGTCCTCGCCGTCGACGTAGTAGCCGGGCACGGTGTTGCGGACGGTAAAGCCGAAGCGCCGGTAGAGCGCGAGCGCGGGCTCGTTGTCCGCGCGGACTTCGAGCTTGACCGCGTGCGCGGCGAGCGTCGCCAGAACGCGTTCGAGCAGCGTCGCGCCGATGCCCGCCCCGCGCCGGTCGGGCGCGACCGCGAGGTCCTTGAGGTGGCCGAGCGGCCGGCCGTGGTTCGGGGTGGCGTCGGCGACGACGTAGCCGGCGATCCCGTCGCCCGCTCCGCTCCCCGTGCCCTCCGTGCCGTCGGTCCCCGCGGTCGCGGCTCCCCCGCCGGTGGCGACCAGAAACCCCGGCTCGCCGAGGAAGCGCTCGAACGCCCGGTAGGGCCACGGCTGGGGGAACGAGGCCTTCTCGATCCGGAAGACCCCGAGCAGGTCCGCCCGCGTCGCCTCGCGAACCGTCACGGGTCCACCGGGTTGGACCGAGGTCACGCGCTCGGTACGCCCCGGAGCTACTTAGCGGCTCCGAGGACTCCCGACGCGGCCGCCCGGCGTCGCCCTCCGGCCCCTCCGCGTAGCGCTCCTCGATCGCGTCGAGGTCCATGCCCCGGGTCTCGGCGTCGGTGACGACGGTGCGGGCGCTCTGATCGAGGCCCGCCTCTCGGAGTTCGTCGAGGACCGGCTCGACCCCACCACCCGGCACCGGCACGTGGGCGATGACCGCGTCCCGGCCGCCCGCCTCCTCGGCCAGCAGGTACTCGACGCCCAGCCCGTCGAGCGCCCCGACCACGGCCGCCCGGCGGTCGCTCGGCACCGGCGTCTGGATGGGTCGCACGGCTTCCCGTCGAAACGCGCCGAAAAGGAGGCTCGGGTCCGTCATGGGCGCTCCGGAGTCGTCGGGCGCGAGAGCACTCTCGTGTCCCGCGTTGCTTCCTCCCCTCGGCCGTTTCGGAGTGGCGTCGATCGGCAGCGTGGTCGATCCTCCTCGCTGTTCCCAAGCCACAGGCCGTCGCCTCGCTCACCGGCCAGAACACGACCACGACGCTTATCATGACATTCACTCACGAACGAGCATGTCCCGACTGATCGTAGCCACCCTCCTCGTCGCGGTGGTCGTCCTCGCCGGCTGTGTCGGCGGCTTCGGCGGGCAGGAGACGGCGACTCCGGCGACGACATCCGAGCCGACGGTCGATTCCACAGCTGTGCCGGTGACGACCGCTCCCGGCGCACAGGAGACGACGTCGGCAGTCACGTCGACGGCAACGGTTGAATCCACTGACGGGTCGACGGGAGCCGCGACGGCGACGACGAGCGAGCAAATACCGCCAGTAACGTTCCTCTCGCAGGGGTATCCCACCGGCGGCAGTGGCCTCGTGTCGCAGGCGGGCGGACCGAGGGGCGAGCCGGTTCTCGCGGCAGGAGAGCCAGTCGAAGTGACGGTGCGGATCGAGAACCGTGAGCGCCGGCCGATGAACTACACGGCCGTCGTCCAGATCAAGCGCTTGAAACTCACCGACGCCGGCCCCAACGTGACCGAGCGCTGGACCCTCGCCCAGTTTCCGGTTAGCGTGGATGCGGGCGAGAGCAACGAGACGGTCCAGACCATCACCCCGAACATGAGCGGCGAGAAGTATCTCCGGCTGGACACTCTCGTGTACGCGGGCGACACGCCGGCGACGCCGACCCGCGAGAACGCGTACAACAACTCCGATATGCAGCAGCCGGCCTTCAGCTCGATACCGATCAACGTCACGACCGACGACCTGACTCCCGCCGCCGTCACGACGAACCAGTCAGGCTGAGCCGCCGGGCGGAGACGGGACGGCTCAGCGGTAGCGCTCCACCTCCAGCCCGTCGACGCGCTCGAAGTGCGGGTCGGCCGTGACGAGCGTCCCGCCCACCGCGCGGACGATCCCGGCGATGAGGTAGTCGAACTTCGCGATCGCCTCGCCCCGGTCGACGAGCGTCGCCTCGACGACTGCCGCCTCGCGGGCGGCGGCCTCGGTGAGCGGCTGCGGGGTCACCCAGTCGAGGCGCTCGCCGAGGTCGGCGACGGTTTCCGGGCCGGCCGACAGTGCCGCGCCGCGGTAGGCCTCGTAGAGGGCGGGCGTCGGTGTACCGAAGGGTTCGTGATCGCGGGTGTCGAGAAACGCCTCCGCCCCGGGGCGGCCCGTGAGGTAGTCGATCAGGTAGCTCCCGTCGAGCGAATACATTCTCACTCCTCGGGCTCGGGCGCGAGCGGCTCGCCGTAGCGGCGCTCCTCGCGCTCCCTGAAGTCCGCCTCGAACTCCTCGCGGAAGTCCTCGACCGCCTCGGCGAACCCCTCGACGTCCTCCATCGCGCCGAAGCCCTTCCATACGTCGCGCTCGCCGCCCGTGAGCCGGACGATGGTGTCCGTGAAACTCTCGTCCTCGCGTTTGTAGGCCTTCAGCCGGTCGTAGGCTGTCTCGGTGACGGTAATTGTCTTCGTCGCCATGTGTACACGTCCGTGTACTTCGTCATCCCGTATAAACCGTCGGGTCGCCCGGCTGCCGGACGGACGATGCACGCGCTCCGTGCAGGAGAAGTGCAGTGCGACGAGAGGACCGAGAGACGGGAGCGAACGCGGCGGCTACGGCAGCGAGAACTCGATGGCCGCGCCCTGCCCGAAGCCGACGCACTCGGTGGCGATGCCCTGTTCGGCTCCCCGCTTTTGCATCTCGTGGACCAGGGTCACCGGCAGGCGTGCGCCGCTCGCGCCGAGGGGATGGCCGATGGCGATCGCACCGCCGTTGACGTTGAAAATGTCGTCGTCGATGCCGAGCTCGCGCTGGCTGTAGAGGGCCTGAGAGGCGAAGGCCTCGTTGAGCTCGACGAGGTCGTACTCCTCGATCGAGCTGTTCGAGCGCTCCAGGAGGCCCTGGGTCGCGGGCACGGGGCCGATGCCCATGACGGTGGGATCGACGCCGGCGACGTTGTTGTTGCCCACCTCGGCGAGCACGTCCAGCCCGTGATCGTCGGCGAAGCCACGGCTCGTGATCAGGGTGGCGGCCGCCCCATCAGAGATCTGTGAGGAGTTGCCGGGCGTGACGCTGCCGTCCGATTTGAACACCGTCGGGAGCTCGGCGAGCTTCTCGGCGGTGGTGCCGGGCCGGAGGCCCTCGTCTTCCTCGACGCGCTCCTCGCCGTTGTCGACGGGGACGATCTCGTCGCCGAAGCGCCCCGCCTCGGTCGCCTCGACCGCCCGCTGCTGGCTCCGGGCGGCGTACTCGTCTTGGTCTTCCCGCGAGACGTCGAACTCCTCGGCGACCTTCTCGGCGGTCATGCCCATCTGGAGTTCGCTCACGTTGTAGCGCTCGTTCATCCGTGGGTGGACGTTCGCGGTGTTCTCGCCCATCTTCGTCCGGCTCATGTTCTCGACGCCGCCCGCGATGATCGCGTCGCGCTGGCCCGCCCGGATCGCGTCCGCGGCGGAGATGATCGACTGCGCCGAGGAGGCACACCAGCGGTTGATCGTCGTGCCCGGGACGTCCTCGCCCAGATCCGAGAGCAGCGTGATGACGCGCGCGAGGTTGTTGCCCTGCTCGCCGCGCTGCTGGGCACAGCCCCACATCAGGTCGTCGACGTCCGCGCCGGCCAGTCCCGTGTCCGCGAGGATCTCGTCGATCAGCGGAACCGAGAGGTCCTCGCTCCGGACGTCGGCGTAGACGCCGTCCTCTTTGCCCTGTGGGGTGCGGTACGCCGCCGCGACTACCGGTGTCGTGTCGACCATACCCGTCCACGTTCGTCTCGCCGTGTTAAATCCTGTCGAATCCGCCGGTTTTCGCTCCCGCCCGCTGGATCGGCTGTCTCCCTCGCTTCCTTCTCCCCGTCACCCCCCGACCCGTCTCGGGAGCGTTCGGACGCGAGACGCGGCCCGGACACGTGACCGTCGGATGTCGGTCCCGCCCGCGCGAGCCGTCGCCTGCGGGACGCGACGGCCGTCGTTCGACGGGATTATGACGCTCGATGCCGTATCGAGGGGGGAATGAGCAGTCCGGAGCTCGACGCCGTCGAACTGTTGCTCACAGCACACGTCTACGGCGAGGATCGAGCGCGCGACGCCGACGACCTCCCGCCGCGATATCGCCGCGCGTTCTTCGAGGGAGGGAGCATCGAGCGGCCGCTCTCGGTCACGAAGAGCGCCGCGACGACCGCAACCGGTCTCACCGACCCGTGGGAGGCGGTCTCGGAGCTGCTGTTCACCGAGCACGACGAGTTCTCGGGGACGCTCTCGCTCTCCCAGCCCGACATGGCCGCCGAGTGGTTCGCCGAGCGGGCCGACGCCGACCGCCTTCGGGAGAACCCGACGCTCGCCGCGTACTTCGAGGACCGCGAGGCGTTCCCGGACGTCGACTACGAGACCGCGCGCGCCGAGAACCGCCCCATGCACGCCGACCGGGTCTGGATCGACGGACTTCTGGAGGAGTTCTTCGGCAGCGACGAGGAGAGCGAGGAGGACGGGGAGGGTGAGGCGATGCTCGACCTCGTTGAGGTCCGTGCGCCCGAGGAGATCGAGCTGACCCTGGAGGACCTCGTGTTGACGACCGACCAGGAGGACGAGATCGAGAAGATCATGAAGGCGATCGAGCACCGCGAGTACCTCGCCTCGATCGGCCTCCGGGAGATCGGCAAGCTCCTCTTTGTGGGGCCGCCCGGCACGGGCAAGACCACCACCGCGCGGGCGCTCGCCCACGAGCTCGACCTTCCGTTCGTCGAGGTCAAGCTGTCGATGGTGACGAGCCAGTATCTCGGCGAGACCGCGAAGAACGTCGAGCGAACCTTCGAGGTCGCAAAGCGTCTCTCGCCCTGTATCCTGTTCATCGACGAGTTCGACTTCGTCGCAAAGACCAGGGCGTCCGACGAGCACGCCGCGCTCAAGCGCGCCGTCAACACCCTCCTGAAGTCGATCGACGAGGTCAGCCTCGTCCAGGACGACGTGCTGTTGATCGGCGCGACCAACCACCCCGATCAGCTCGACGCGGCGGCGTGGCGGCGGTTCGACGAGATCGTCAACTTCCCCAAGCCCGACGAGCTCATGCGTGCGGACATCCTCCGGGTCGTCACCCGCGAGATGGACATCGCGGAGTTCGATCCCGCGGCGCTCGCCGACGCGACCGAAGGGCTCACCGGAAGCGACCTCCGGATGGTCCTGCGCGAAGCGGTGCTAGAGGCGCTCACCGAGGAGCGCACCACGCTCACCCAAGCGGACCTCCTGGCGGCGATCGCGGACTTCGAGGAGCGAGATAGTTTGAAAGATCTCGATATGATCGAGGGCGACCACGACGCGCTCGTCGCGGGCGGCGACCTCGGGGCCGGCCGGACCGACGGTGGCAGTCCCGATGCCGACGACGCCCGCGCCGACGGTGACCACGCACACACCGATCACGATCACGATCACGGACACGCCGAGGGCGACGGCGGCGACCACGGCGACTGATGGAGGTCACGCTGCTGGGGACGGGCGACACCACGGGCACGCCCACGCCCGGCTGTGGCTGTGACACTTGTCGAACCGCCCGCGAACGGGACATCGAGCGCTCGCGCTTCTCGGTCCACGTCCACAACGAGCACACCGACGAGTCGCTGCTCGTGGACGCGAGTCCCGATCTCCGGGCGCAGTTTCTCGCCCGCGAGGTGGCACTGCCCGACGCCGCCGTCATCACCCACATCCACTTCGATCACCTCGACGGACTCGGCAACGCCTTCCGGCTGTTCGCCGACCTGCCGGTCTACGCGGCGAACGAGACCGATCCCGAAACCGGGGAGAGCGTCGGTGACACGGTAGCGCGGAAGTACGACTACCTCGACGCCGTCTCGACCCGCGCGGTCGCGCCGTTCGAGTCCTTCCGTACCTGTGGGTTCGATGTCACGATCGTGCCCGTCGAGCACCCACCGCTCGCGTGTTACGGCGTCGTCATCGCGAACTCGGCGACGGGCGCGAAACTTTCCATCACTGGCGATACGAACTTCGGGATTCCCGAGCGCTCGCGCGCGGCGCTCGCCGACCCGGACCTCCTGGTCGCCGACGCCATCGTGCCAGCCCACCTCTGTGAGTACCATCCGCTCGGCGGTGACCACCACGATTCGGCGGGGGTGCCAAGAACCTTCGGCACCAAGCACATGACCCGCGAGGGCGCACTCTCGCTGGCCGACGAGCTCAACGCGGACGAAACGCGGCTGGTCCACGTCTCGCATTTCTTCCCCGCCGAGGAGGCCTTCGCGGAGCCGCTGGCCGTCGACGGTGAGCGTTACGTGTTGTAAGCGCGGTGGTACCGATAGCCATTGATGGACGCCACGACCGCGAGGACGAGCAGAACGAGCGAGAGCCGGACGAAGCCGTTTAGCACGACGTCAACGAAGGCGAGAAACACCGCGAACGCGGCCATTACGAGGAACGTCGGCCGACGTAGCGCTTGCCGCCTGCGGGAGCTGCGACGCCGGTGAAGGCGATGACGCCGAAGAACGCCACGAACGGGAGAAAGCCATACACGAGAAAGGGTGCCGCTCCGAGCGTGCCGACGAGTGCCATCGTACCGAAGGCGATCCGGTACCTGGCCCCCGGTTCACGAGCGGTCCTCGTCACAGTCCGGAATACCGCTTGTGGCGTTCGCAGGAGCAGACGACGACGGTACGCGCTCGTTCGATGAACGCTAGTACGTCTCGACGTCGAGTCCGTCGATCCGCTCGAACTCACTGACGTTGCGGGTGACCACGCCCTCGCCGCGCTCGCGTCCCGGCTCCTCGCCGAATACCTCGCGATCGAAGCGCTCGCGAACCGCTCCGGTTCGTTGCTCGAAGCGCTCGGCTTCCTCGGCGTCGAGCATCCCCACGAGCCGCTTCAGAGGAGCGGCCGGGGCCGCGGGCTCGTCGGGGACCCACCACACCCGCCCGCGCGCCGACCTTCTTCGAGGCGACCGCGCCGCGGTCGTGGAGCGCGTCGAGCCGGTCGAACACCGTCCGGCGCGAGGCACCCAGCGCGTTGGCGATCTCGGGCGCGGTGAGGGGCTCCGTGCCGTCATCGCGCTCCTCGAACACGGTGAGGACGTCCTCGGGCGGGACCCCGTGTGTCGATCCGGTATCGCCCATCGTGAGTTCCGTTGTGGGCGAAGCGGTGTTATAGTCGCCGGACATCTAGACTACGGATACGGTATCATTGCCCTCGTTGCGCCCAGTAGCCGGCATTAGATTCCTATGCCGTCGTCGGCGAGTGCTACTCTCCTTTGGTGTGCTGAACGCCGACGTGTGCTCCGGATCGTGCTGTCGAGCGGAACGGGTTTGCAACTGGAGCGTCCGACAGGTCTATGCGGGCTCCGGGAAGTGAGGGAGTCGCCGCGGCGGTGACCGGGGCGTTCGTCGTGGCCGTCGCCGTCTCCTCTGTCACCGAGGGACGGGTGAACTGGGCCTCCGTCGCCGGCGTACGGTCGGAATCGCCGGTGTGCAAGCTATCGCGTTCGCTTGGGCGACGCGACTCCGGATCGTCGACTCGGCGGTCGCCCCCTCAGCCCGTGAACTGGTGGTACTCCATGCCGTCGCTTTCGAGTTCGTTGTGCTTGCGTTCGAGAAACGAGTAGACCGCGCCGTGGGGGGCTCCGTCCAGCAGCATCTCCGCGGCCCCGCGGACGGCTTCGACCTCCTCGGGCTCGCCGATCGCGCCCAGCGTCGACCCGTAGATCACCACCGACGCACCAGTGAGCTCTTCCATCAGCTGGCGCGTGCGGCCGTCCTCGCCGATCAGCCGGCCCTTCTGGCGCGTGAGGTCCTTTCCGTTCCGTGTCGCGGCGTCGAGGTCGATCAGCTCGAGCATCGAGAGTTCGCTGTCGAGCAGGGTGAGCGCCTCCTCGGGGGCGAACCCGCGCCCGATCGCCCGCACGATGTCCGGTCCCTTGAGTCCCTGTACTGGGTCGCCCACGGTGTCGACCTCGACCGCGCCGGTCTCGGAGTCGATGTCGAGTCTGACCTCCGCGCGCTCCTCGATCTCGCGCATCGTCGCCCCGCCAGCGCCGATCAGCACGCCGATGCGGTCCTGCGGAACCTTCACGTGCTGCATACCTGTTCTCGGTGCCACCCGGTTTTCAAGGCTTCGCCGTCGGCTGCAACCATCCGCGCGTTCGCCGTCCAGTCTCAGATCTCGCTCGCGTACGTCACGACGGGCCGTGTCTCGCCGAAGAGGTCGTCGGCGCTCTCCGCGGCGACCTCGAAGCCCCGCGACTCGTAGAACGACCGGCCGACCGCGTTCTCGGCGAGTACCCGTATCGTGACGCGGGTTACACCCTGTTCCCGGCGGGTATCGAGCGCGCGCTCGAACAGCCGCGTGCCGATTCCCGCGCCCCGGCGGTCGGGATCGACGTAGAGCGCCCCGACGACGCCGCGCTCGGGATCGTCAGCGTCGGGGAGCCAGCCGCCCGCGTCGCCGACGACCGCGCCGTTCCTGCCGCTCTCGTCGACCGCGACGAGGTGGACGACATCCTCCCGCTCGACGCTCTCCCGGACGAACGCGGGCGCGTACCACTCCTCCAGTGCGCGCTCGATCGTCGCCGGATCGAGGACGTCGCCGTAGGCGGCCTCCCAGCCGCGGCGCGCGACTCGCCGGACGCCGGGCACGTCGTCGGGCGTCGGCTCGCGGACCGCGATGATGGCCATGCGCGGCCCTTCGCGGCGGTAGCGAATCAGGTTTGTGTGCCATACGTTCTCGCGGAGAGCAGAGTCACACCCACAGTCGTACGGCGGTGCGACGACCGAGTGCTACACCAATCGCGGGAAGACCGGCCGACCGGTGCAGTCGGCGATAGCCAGCGGTGCAGTTGGCGCGGCGGGCGTACCGCGAGTGGGCACACCCGCTCGTGCGAGGGACGAGTGAGCGGAGGGCTCCGCCCGGAACGAGCGAGTCGGCTGGGGAGGCGTGTGGCCTGCGGTGGTGCGTGGCCTGCGGTGGTGCGTGGCCTGCGGTGGTGCGTGGCCTGCGGTGGCGGTGGCGGTCTCTCGTGTGTACCGGCACTCGCAGCCCTCGTCGCCCCGCTCTCTCGGTAGCCGTGATTCGCTCCGCATCGCTCGGCTCGACACCACGATCGCGGGGCCAGCGCACACTCGTCGATCCCGCGACTACGGGCGGATCGGTCCTCTGGAGCTCTCACTGGACGCGGGCGGCCGCCGTCGTGTCGTCCTCGCTGCCCGCGACCACCCGGGTCCGCTCGGTGGCGGTGGTGCCGGCCTGATCGGTCGGGGCGACGACGACCTCGTAGGCGGTCCCGAGCGAGCCGTTCTCGACGGTGAACGTCGCAGTATTGGTGGCGGTGTCGAACGCCTGTACGTCGACCACCCGCGAGCCGTCGGCCTCGATCAGTCGCACGGCGACCTGCCTGAGGTCGCCGTCGGGGTCCGAGACGCTCCAGTCGACCGCGAAAGCCACTGTGGGATCGTCGCCGCCGGCGCTCCGATCGGCGACGTCGATCGCGTCGATCACCGGCGGGCGACCCGCTTGCGTCCCGTTTCCGCCCGGAGTGGCGTTCGCGCCGGCCGTCCCGGCGGCCGTCGTCCCGGCCCCGGCGGTCGGCGTTTCGTCGGTCGCCGGCGGAGCGGTCGTTCCGGCGGCTCCCGTGGCGGTCGTTCCACCGGTCGTCGCTCCGGTGGCCGTCCCGCCCGGGGCGCTCGTCTCGCCCGGGCTGCCGGTCTCGGCCGTGCCGGTCGAGGGCTGTCCGGCGGCTCCGGTTCCGGCGTCGGTCGCCGCCCCCGCGTCCGACGAACCCCCACCCCCGCCACCGAGGAGGCCGAACGGCTGGAGCAGGACGACCACGACGAGCACGGCCACGACGACCAGCCCGACCGCCACGGCGAGGCCCACTCCGTCGTCCCCGATCGTCGTGTCGTCCGACCGGCGGTCGGCTCCGGCGGCCTCGCTACCGGCCGCACTCGCCGTGCTCTCCTCTCCCGTCGTGTCCTCGTTCCCGAAGACGAACTCCTCGCCCGAGCGCCCGCCGTCCGCCTCGATCCGATCGTCCCTCATGGTCCGCGTTCGTGTCGGCGTCTCCTCGCCGGTGCCCATCTCGTCGTGCCGCGCTGCTTCCGTCCGCCCCGTCCCGCCCCCCTCGGAGCACCCCCAAGAGCGGCGATCACGTCGGGGACCGTCCCATCCCCCATCCCATCCGTGGCGAGCGATCCGTCCGGACTGCCGTCGGGGCCACTGTCACGATCCGCCCGCGCTGCCCCCGAGGACGTCGGAGACGCGCCTGCGCCACGCTTCGAGCTCCTCGACTTCCGTGCGGAGCGCGGCGAGTTCGTCGGCGTCGGCCCCGCCAGCCTCCTCCCGGACCGTCTCGACGTCTTCCCGAACTGCCTCGACGTCTTCCCGAACTGCCTCGACGTCCTCCCGAACTGTCTCGACGTCCGCCTGAAGCGCGTCGAGGTCGGCGTCCTCGACCTCCGTGCGGAGCGCGTCGACGTCCGCCCGGACCGTCTCGAGGCTCGCGTCGAGCGACTCGACCGCCTCTGCGTTGCCGGCCACTCGGGTATCGAGGTCGTCGACGCGCTCGTCGAGGGCCGCGACGCGCCCGTCGATCTCGCCGACGCGCTCGTCGAGGTCGTCGAGAACCTGGCGGGCCGGCCCCGTTCCCTCGATGAACTCCTCCAGCGCGTCGCTGTAGGCCTCGATGTCGCTCACCCGCGACTGGAGGTGCTTGATACGCGCGTCGGTGCCGTCGCCTCCCTCGCCGGTTCCCGCTTCGTCGCCGAGTGCAGAGGCGATGCGCTCGCGGTCGTCCCGGTCGACCTCGCCGTCACGGAGCTCGGCCGCGAGCGCCGCCGCGACGCCGCCGGCAGCCGCCGAGGCGGCCGCCCCGCCCGTCGCGGTGTCCCTGTTCTCCGCCGACGGGACGTCGACCGATGCATCGCCACCGGTCCCGGCGGTCGCGTCCGTTCGGTCCGTCGCCCCGCCCCCGCTCGCGGTCGTTTCCGCCGCCGTGGACGTCCCCCCGCTCCCGGTCGAGGCGGACCCGGCCGCCGGCTCGCTCGTTGAGTCCGGCTCCGTCGCCGGGTCCGCCCCGGACCCCTCGCCCGCGACGCTGAGTGCGGGTTCGGTGATGAAGCGCTCGATCGTGTCCTCGTCGACGGCGCGAACGCCGTAGACGGTGAGGTCCTCCTCGCCGGCGTCGAGGTCGCGCTCGAAGACCGCATCGCGCCCGTCGACCTCCCAGTGCTCGCGGCCGTACTCGGGGTGGAAGCCGATGTCGTCCACCGAGACGCCCTCCGGGATGGTGTCGAGGATCCGGACCGTCGCCGGCGCGTCGCGCTCCGAGCGGATCCCGAAGGCGATCGCCGGCACGGAGAAGCGCTCGGGTTCGTAGGACTTCGTGACGGTCACGCCGTCGGCGGCGACGGTCACTTCGGACGCCGCGTCTGCATCGCTCATGTCCGCAGTATCCACACATGGGACTATAAAAACCGGGGACGGTCTCGGGTGAACGTTTTTATCGCCGGCGGCGCAGGAAGGGCCATGAGATGCGTCATCGTCGGCTACGGCCGCGTCGGCATCCGCACCGCCCAGATCCTCGGCTCGGAGGGCCACGAGGTCTGCGTCGTCGACGAGGACCCCCGGAAGGTCGAGCGCGCCCGCGAGGCGGGCTTTGCCGTCATCGAGGGCGACGGCGCGAGGCCGGGCGTGCTCGAAGCGGCCGATCTGGACACCGCCGACGCGCTCGGCGGGCTCACGGGCGATCCCGACGTCAACTACGAGGCCTGCGCGATCGGCAAGGAACACGGCTGTCGGGTCGTGCTCCGGATCGAGGAGGACTACGAGGAGGAGACCTACCAGTACTACGCCGGCGCAGTAGACGAGATCATCTACCCCGAGCGCCTCGGCGCGGCGGGCGCCAAGACCGCTCTCTTGGGCGGGGACTTCAACGTGCTCGCCGACCTCACCGAGAAGCTCTCGGCGGCGACGATCCGGATTCCGGAGGGGTCGCCGGCGATCGGCGAGCGCGTCGTGGGCCTCGACATCCCGGAGAGCACGCGGATCTACGCTCACGGGCGGGCCAACGAGCCGATGGAGATCCCCCTCCCACGCACCGTCGTCGAAGCGGGCGACGAGATCGCGCTCATCGGCGACCCCGGGGCGGTGGCGGCCGTCCGCGAGCGGCTGTCGGGAGCGGACGCGGCAGCGTAAGCGCGCGTCGCCCCGTCCGTCAGGAATCTGAAATGGGCAGCCGGCAGGGAGGAAGAACGGCGGAGAAAGGAGAGGAGGGTAGCGAGCCCCGAAGCGATGCCGACTCGGCGGTGGGCGAGGGTCGACGGAAAGGAGGGCGGCCGCACAGCGGGGACGGGAGGGTTCTGGGGCGCGCAGTGGGAGGATGGGGAATGAGGCCGTCGGTGCGCGCCCACTTCCGTTCGGGGGCCATGATCACTTAAATCCGCGTCAGACGAGCGTGTGACGGCCGTCGTCGGCCGCTCTGGACTCCAGAGCGGGCCGTCGATGCCACGCCAGCCGCAGGCCTCAGTGGTCGCCCGACCGGCGGTCGAGAGACGGGAGGAAGGGTCGTCCGGCGTCCCACGTCCCGCGTTTGCCGCCGTCAATCGAGCATCGCCGCGGCCTCCTCGACCGACAGCGCGCCCCGCTCGACGGCGGCGACGATCTCGGCGACCTCCCGCCGTCGGTCGTCGGCGACGCCGACCTCGCCGAGCGTGACCTTTGTCGAGTCGCCGACCAGCTCGGGGAAATCGGTGCCCTTGGCGAGGGCGGTCTCGCGCTTGACGCGGTAGTTCCCGCCGTCGGTCGTATAGCAGTCGCCGGGATGGAAGAAGTACCAGCCCTCGCGGTCGAATCGCACCCCGATGCGGGGCTTCGCGCCGAAGTTTCGCGCGAAGTAAACGAGCGCTGTAACCTCCTCGCCGGTCAGGTAGATCGGGTCGCCCGCCGAGGACTTGGCCTCGATGGCGTAGAAGGTTTCGCCGTCTCCGGCGAGCACGTCCGGGAGCTCGCGATCGGTGGCCGAGCCCGATGCGGGCGCGCGCATCACCGCAAAGCCCGCCCCGTCGAGCCGGTCGACGAGCTCGCGCTCGCGCCGGTCGCCCTTCGCGTTCGACATCGCCTGCCCTCCGAGCGCGTGGTACTAAACGGCACCACTTTGGGTCCTCGATCGGTTCTCGCCCGGCAATCGAGTGCACCCGAAACGGCTACTCGGCCACCGGGGTCGCCACGGCCCGGCACCGATAGGAAAGACGAGCACAATTCCCGCGCCCGAGAGGCGTTCCTTCCCGACGAGTGGGGGCGTGATGACGAAACGATTCACGCCCGATGGTCGGTCTCCGCTGGAGGCGATGGAGCGACCGTGAGTCGTCGATCTCGATACGAGACGTCGGGTGGTGAGTGGCTTCGCCGTGTAGCTCGTCATCGGGCCGTTGTTCTCGTATATCTCGGAGATCGTCGCCCCGACGGTCCGGACCACGGCCGTCTCGATGCTGACGAGAGGGCTGCTCGGCGCGTTCGTCGTCCCGATCGTCGTCGGTGGATGAGCGGGCGGGCTACGGCCGGCGTTCCTGCTCAGGGCTGGCATCGCGCTGCTCGGGGTCGTCTTGGCATACTGGGCACCCGAACCGAGTGGGTGATCGGCGGGCCGACGTCGTATTCCTGTAATATCTGCCCACCACCGTCCCTCGCTGTCACTCGAACGATAGGTCTGTCCGGAGCATCGGACGATCGGCGGTCAGCAGAGCCCTCGTCCATCCGGTAGCTACTACCGATCCACGATGCCGATCGTTGCCGGACGTTTATCGGTCGTCCGGCCCGCTGTGCAACCGTGTCCGACCCGAACTTCGACGACTTTGATCACGAGTCACACATGCGAAGCGCCTTCGAGCTCGCCCGTGAGGCCGCCGACCGCGGTGATCGACCGTTCGGCTCCGTTCTCGTCCGCGGCGATTCGATCGTCTTCGCCGACTCGAACCGCGTGTTGTCGGAAGACGACATTCGCCACCATCCCGAACTCCATCTCGCATACCGCGCGTGCCGGCAGGTCGATCCCGACGAACGAGCCGAGATGGTGATGTACACGAGTACGGAGCCATGTCCGATGTGTGCCGGAGGGATGGTTGAAGCCGGCTTTGGGCAGGTCGTCTACGGCGTTAGTGGGGCGCAACTCGCGGCGTGTGCCGGAGACGACCCCCCGGTCCGATCGTCCGAGATTCTTACCGGGACGACCACCGTTGTCGGCCCGGTCCTAAACGAAGAAGGGCGAGAGATCCACCACGAATTCGACTGGTGACCTCACTACAGAAAAACCCGGTTTATCAGCGTGAGAGCGACCGTCGAGAGAAACCCGACAGTAGTGGCGATGGCAGCGCCGGACCGCCTTTGGCGAAGGCTTCGGGCATTGGCATCGGCGAGTGTAGCGAGAACAGTCCCGCCGACGAACGAGTGAATCACGGCGGGGTCTGGGAGGCATTCTGAAGGAAAACCGTCACCGGCGACGACCGAGACGAAATACTTCGCGGCGTGCGAGGGCCTCGCGGGCCAAACCGGATTCCTGTTGGCCGCCACCACCGTCGCTTTCACCCTTTGGCAGGCCGTGATCCGGACAGCCGGTGTGTCGACCCACCGGTTCTCGACGACGTGTAACGGCGAGTGTCGGGGTTTTAGTCGGGACCGCGGTGCTTCTGACGGCGGGTAGTGCGATCCTGTCCTCGTAGCTCCGCGCTCCGTCCTGCGTAGAAACACCTGTTTCCCCCCGTAGAGAGCCCGTATTTGCTTATTGCAGCGATCCGGACGGGCGGAGCCGATCTCTGCCCTGACCGCCGCTTCCATCCACTTTCCCGCCCCGATTCCGCGACTGCCCCGGACGTGGCCGCCCTCGACATGGAAAGGCGCTTGTGCGCGGCCGGGATCGTCGGCGGTGGATGGCCGGCCTCGACGCCTCCCTCGGCGTGTACGCGCTGCCGTTGCTCACCGCCGTCCTGTGGGGGTTCACGCCGATCCTCGACAGGCGGGGCATGGACGGTGGCGGCAGCTCCCTTCAGGCGTCGCTCGTCGTGGTCGTCGTCGATTCGACGCTGTACTGGCTCGCGCTGGTGGCGCTCCGCGGGTCGCTTCCCGCCCTCCCGCTCGCAACCCTTGGAATCTTCGCTGCTGCCGGGGTCGTCGGCACCGCCCTCGGTCGGCTGGCGGTGTTCGCGGGCGTCGCGCGCGTCGGCGCGAGCGTCAGCAGCGCCGGGACGAGCGCCAGACCGCTGTTCGCGGCGGCGCTCGCGGTCGTCTGGCTCGGCGAACCTATCACCATTCCGACGGCGCTCGGCATCGTGGCCGTCGTCGGCGGGCTCGTCGCCCTATCGCTCTCCCGGGGCGGCGATCTGGGCGGGTGGAGCGCCCGCGATCTGGCCTTTCCCGTCGGCGCGGCGGCCTTTTTCGCGGTCGGCAACGTCGTCCGGCGGTACGGGCTCACCCGGACGGCGATCGATCCGCTCGCGGCCGTGGCGGTCAACGAGACCGCCGCCCTCCTCGCGCTCGCCGGGTACGCGCTCGTCCGCGGCCGGGGGGACGTCCTGCGCGCACCTGGTCGCACGTACGGGTACTTCGCTGTCAGCGGCGCGCTCACCGCCGTCGCGCTCCTCTCGTTTTTCGCCGCGTTCGCGCTGCCGGCCGGCCGGGTCGCCCTCGTCGATCCACTCGAAGCGACCGCGCCGCTCTTTACGATCGTCTTCGCCGCCGCCCTGCTCGGCGACGTCGAGCGGGTCACCCGCGGCGTCGTCGCGGGAGCGGTGCTGGTCGTCGTCGGCGCGGTGCTGGTCACCCTCTGAGGGACACAGCGCCGGTCGCGCTCCCGGGTGGCGACCGCGCGGTCGTGCGTCGGTCGGCGAACCGGGGACGGCGATCGCGCTCCGGCACACCTCGCGTTCGATCGCACGGTCGGGCTATCCGGTCGAGGGTGGATCGGTCGCCGCCGAGCGAACGATCGTCGTGTGTGCCCCGCCGCTCACAGGTCGCTTCTGAGGACGATCTCGTCGTCGGTGACGGTTTCGATCTGCTCTTCGGCGAGTGGATGGGTCTCCTGATCGGAACGCTCCCACCCGAACTTCGCTCCGAACTCTTCGAGGATGTTCGGGTCGGGGTTCACGTAGGCCGTGCCGTGCTCCACGGACGCGACGATGCCGATCCGCTGCTCGTCGGCGTTGAAGACCGGATTCCCCTCGTGATCGGCCGTGATACCGATGGACATGGTACACCGATGGACTGCGAGACCGATAAGCGTTGTCTCGATCGGCGAGTGACCGACCCGACGTGTCGAGCCCGCGCGACGGCAGCGTCGCTCGGTCCGGGCCGTTCAGGTCCCGTGATCCCAGCTACCCATGTACTCGCTCTGTGCGTCGGAGAGCTCGTCGATGGCGAGGCCCTCGGCGTCGAGTTTGGTTCCCGCGACCTCGCGGTCGAGCGCGTCGGGCACGTCGTGGACACCCGGCTCGTACTCGCCGCCGTCTTCGGCCAGCTCGCGCACGCAGACGGCCTGCACTCCGAAGGACTGGTCCATCACCTCCACGGGGTGGCCCAGCGCCGTGGGCGAGGCGAGGTTCACCAGCCGCCCCTCGGCGAGCACGTTCAGCCGCGTCCCGTCGGGCAGCTCGTACTCCCGGACGCCCGCACGCGCCTCGCGGGTGGCGGTCGCGAGCGCGTCGAGCGCGTCGAGGTCGATCTCGACGTCGAAGTGACCCGCGTTCGCCAGCAGGACGCCGTCGCGCATCCGCTCGAAGTGCTCGCGGGTGATGACGTCCCGGTTGCCCGTCGTGGTGACGAACACGTCGCCCTCGCGTGCGGCCTCGCGCATGGGCATCACCTCGTGGCCTTCCATGTGAGCCTCCAGCGCGCGCCGGGGGTCGACCTCGCACACGACGACGCGGGCGTTCTGTCCGGCGGCCTTCTTCGCCACCCCTCGCCCACAGTAGCCATAGCCCGCTACCACCACCGTCTTGCCGGCGTAGGAGAGGTTGGTGGTCATGGCGATGGCCGCGAGCGACGACTCGCCCGTGCCGTGGACGTTGTCGAACAGCCGCTTCATCGGCGTGTCGTTCACCGCGAACACCGGATAATCGAGCGCGCCATCCCTGTCCATCGCGCGCAGGCGGTGGACCCCGGTGGTGGTCTCCTCACAGCCCCCGACGATCGAGTCGATCAGGCCGGGGTGGTCCTCGTGGATCGCGGCGAGGAGGTCCATGCCGTCGTCGACGGTGATGGATGGTTCGTGGGCGATCACCGCCTCGATCGCCCGGTAATACGCCGCGTCGTCGATGCCGCGCTCGGCGTAGGAGGTGACGCCCTCGACGGCGTCGAGCGCCGCGCTCACGTCGTCGTGGGTCGAGAGCGGGTTACAGCCCGTGATCGCCACCGCCGCGCCGCCGGCGGCGAGCGTCTCGGCGAGCGCGGCGGTCTTGGCCTCGACGTGCATCGCCATCCCCACCCGCTCGCCGGCGAGTGGCTCCTCGGCTTCGAACCGCTCGTCGAGCGCCGCCAGGATCGGCATGTGCTCTCTGGCCCACTCGATCTTCCGGCGACCCTCCTCGCGCGCGCTCTCGGGATCGCCGAGGCGCTCGGTGATCGTCCGTACGTCGGTCATGAGCGAGCCGAGCACCAGCGCGCTCAAAACGCTACCGAAGTGCCGTTTACTTCGCTCGCTCGGCCCGCTCGACCAGCGCCGCCGCCCGCTCTCCGGCCTCCTCGCACACCCGTTCGGCATCGAGCGTCAGCACCTCGCGGTCGCGCATGAGTACCTCCCCATCGCAGACCGTGTGGCGCACGTCGCTACCCGAGACGGCGTAAGCGAGGTGGCTCACGGGGTCGTGGACGGGCGTGAGGTGGGGTGTGTCGAAATCCACGACGGCGAGGTCGGCGTTCGCGCCCGGCTCGATTCGCCCCGAGCCGAGACCCATCGCTCGCGCGCCCCCCGCGGTCGCCATCTCGACTGCCGTTGCCGCGGGGACCGCGCTCGCGTCGGCGGCGGCAAGCTTGCCTAGCATGGCGGCGTCACGGAGCTCGTCGAACATCGAGAGATCGTTGTTCGACGCCGCTCCGTCGGTGCCGATGCCGACCTCGACGCCCGCGTCGAGCAGCCGCTGGATCCCGGCCGCGCCGCTGGCGAGCTTCATGTTCGAGGCCGGGCAGTGGATCACTGCCGTACCCCGCTCGGCGAGCAGGTCGATCTCCCGCTCGTCGAGGTGAACGCCGTGGGCGAGGAAGGCACTCTCCTCCAGCAGCCCCCGCTCGTCGGCGTATTCGAGGGGACGCTTTCCGTACTCTTCGACGATGGGCTCGACTTCGTCGACGGTCTCGTTGGCGTGGTAGTGCAGCGGCAGGCCGTGTTCGCGTGCGCCCGCGGCGAGCGACGCGAGGTGTGTCTCGCTCACGGTGGTGAGGCTGTGGGGTTGGACGCTCGTCTGCACCCGTCCGCCCGCCGTGCCGTCGTACTCGCGGGCGAACTCGATGCTCGCTTCGACGTCCGCGTGCGCCGCCTCCTCGTCTTTGCCGACCGTGATCGCGGTATGCCCGAGCCGCGCGCGCACGCCGGCGTCCTCGACCGCGCCGGCGATCTCGGGGGCGTGGAAGTACATATCGGAAAAGGCGGTCGTGCCCGAGCGGATCATCTCAAGGATACCCAGTTCCGCGCCCGCGCGGACGTCCGCAGGGACGAGTTCCGCTTCGACCGGCCAGACGTCCTCGCGGAGCCACCGATCGAGGGGCTCGTCGTCGGCGTAGCCCCGCAGGAGCGTCATGGCGACGTGGGTGTGGGCGTTGACCAGCCCCGGGATCACGAGACAGCCGCTCGCGTCGAGTGTGTCGGCCTCCCCGGAGCCGGTTTCGTCGGAACCGATCCCGCCGTCGGCCCCGGTGGCGTCTCCGACCGCGACGATCTCGCCGGTCTCCCGATCCGCGCGAACGTCCGCGCGCTCGACGGTCGCGTCCGGGCGGAGCACCCGTCCGCCGACGACTTCGAGGGTGGACATACTGGACCTCCCGCGGCCGGGGGCGTCAATCCACCGGCTCGGCGGTCCTCGGTCGGCGTTCGCCGCCGGCCCTCGCTCACACGTCCTTCGCGCGAACGCGCGCCGACGGAGCGGCGCGGCACGCGCCACCTGCACCGCGACCACACCGCAGCCACCACACTCCGCGGTTGCCGCCTGTCGGTCGCCGTCCCGTCAGTCGTCGCCGGGCGCTCAGCGCTCCTCGCTGTCGAGCACGCGGATCTGGTCGCCCCGGACGGTGACGGGAATCGGGACGGTCGCCTCGTAGAGCTCGACGGTTACCTGATCTTTCCCTTCGTCGATGCGCTGGACTTGGGCCTTCTCGCCTTTGAACGGCCCGGCGACGAGTTCGACGATGTCGGCCTCGGCGATGCCCTCGACGTCGGGCGTCGGCGAGAGGAAGTGCTCGACCTCCGCGATCGAGCTCTCGCCGGGCACCAACGAGCGCGCGTGGGGGATCTCCTCCATCGCGCGCTCGATCGCGGCGTGGCCGTCGGCCTCGACCATCACGTAGCTCGTCAGCGAATCCGGTGCGAGTGCGGCGTGGATTGCCGATTCCTCCCGGTTCATGATCATGTCTGCGACCGTCCGTTCCTGGCTCGCCGTGGTCTTTACCGCGAACACGCCCATCTCAGACTCCCCCGGGCACGAAGGTCATGATCACGAAGATGATAAAGCCCAGCAGGCCGACGAGGAACACGCCCGCGCCGGCGATGAGCGCGACCTGGGAGAACTCCTCCCAGCTCGGCGTGCTGGCGAGCTTCAACACGCGCAGGTAGTCCGAGAGCTCGTACTTGACGTCCATGCCCGCGTTAGTACGCGGGGGTTTTTGCGTGTTTCCCTCCGTGCTCGCGGAACGCGTCTGCCGGTCTATCGGGCCCGAATCCACCGGGTCGGCACGGTCGCCGGGCGGCCGATCGGCGGATGCGCGCTCCACGAGCGACGCCTCCGATCCGCCGGTCGCGGTCCGTAGCCGCGTTCCTTTCACGTGCGCCGGTGAACGAGAGGGTAGTGCCTCCCTGGATCCGTGCGTCAGTTCACCTGTTCGAACAGCGACTGAACGTCGACGACGCCGAACTCGTCGTCCCGGTTGAAGTCGAACGCTCCGGGGTTGTTCTGTACTGCGGGGTCGTCCCGGTTCGTGAACAACGCTTGCGCGTCGACTACGTCCGCCTCGCCGTCGCCGTTGACGTCCTCGTAGCGCCCGTCGCCGTCGGAGTCGCGCGGGGGCTGGCCGTTACCCGTGACGTCCGGCGGTCCCCCGTTCGCTGGCGGTCCCCCATCCGAGGACACCTCGCCCTGAACGTAAAAGAGGTTGTTCCGGTAGGTGGTCGTCGGGTCGTCGGTCGCCCCCTTGTCGTAGACCTCCCGGCCGTAGGTGACGTGGATGCGGTCCTCGGGACCGACCTCGACCTCGAAGAAGTCCTCGGGTTCGCCGCCGTCCGTGGCGGCGGGCTCGTCGTCGAGCTTGACGAGCGTCCAGCCCGGCGAGCCCGCGCGAGCGTCGGTCGTCACGAGTACGTAGGGGAACCAGTTCGAGGCCTGGGATCTGTCCGTCGAGTTCTCCGCTACCGGAACGTCCTCGGTAGCGTAGAAAGCGACCGCCACCAACCCCTCGCTGCCGCCGCTGATCCACTGTTTGGTGAACGATCCCTCGAACGGCGTGATGTCGAGGGTTTCGAAGCCGCCGTCACGACGACGCGTGAAGTTGAGGATTCCCGGCTCGTCGTCGAAGGGGTCGTCGTCGGCCCAGACGTGGTAGTCGTTGCCCGCGCGGTCGGTCGCGCTCCACGCCGGGAAGGGATCGGACGACGTCGTCTCGTAGCTGTCGACGATCTCTCGGTCGATGGTCCGCCCGTTGTCGTCGCTCGTGAAGACGGCGAACTTCAGGCCGTCGTCCATCTCGACCGGCGCACCGAAGAAGACCTCCTCGGCGTTTGCCTTGCTCTCGGCGAGCGAGACGTATTCGCCCGTCTCGAGTGCCTTCCCCGTGGTGAACGTGTTGCCGCCGTCCTCCGAGCGGTAGAAGTCGATCCGTCCGTCGTACTTGTCCGTCGGGTCGGGCGTGCTGACGCCGTTGTTCCCGAGGTAGTAGACGATTCCGTCGCCGTGGGCGCGGATCCACGGGCGATCGTCGGCCCGCGCCGTCCCCATCACCTTCTCGAGCTCGAAGACGGGGCCGTCCTCGGTCGCCCGCCAGCGATAGAAGAAGTTGTCGCCGAGGTCGGTATCACAGTAGTAGATCCCGTCGTTGTCGTCGATGGCGATGTCGCCCTCGAAGGCGAACGACTCCTCTCTGATCCCCGCGGGCGAGGGCATCTCCTGCCAGGTATCGCCGCCGTCGGCGCTGTACCACATGTAACTCGACAGCTGGGTGCCCTCGTTGGTGACGCTCGCCTTGTGGGCGGTCGAGTAGATGTACCCGAACCGGTCGACGTGGACGCTCGGCTCGTAGCCGTAGTCCGGTGGCTCGTTCATCTGCACGGGCTCCCCGAAGCTCGTGCGCGGCCCATCGGCGTTGGTGCGCTGGGCCGCGACGCTGTCGCTCAGCGGGAACAGTGCAGCTCCCCCCGCTGCTGCCCCGGCGGCCCGCATCACCGACCGGCGGGTCATCCCGCCGTCGGTTCGCAGTTTGTCCGTCCGGTTCGTGCTGGCGCTCTCGCTCGGTTCGTCCGCCATGTCCCTACGGCGAGAGCGGGGCACAAAAGCACCCGGCCTAACGGATTTGGTGTAGGGCGATCGGGCGACGGCCGGGAGTCCCGGCTCCGAAACGACTATCCGCGAGTGCCCGCTCGTCCGGGCGTGCAGCCAGCACGGCCGGGCACCGCCGAGCGACCGGGCGTCGACGAGCCGGACTCGCCCGCGGGCCCCTCCCCGTGGGAGCCCGCGGACGGACCGTCGGCCGAGCGACCGTCCGACGCCGGGCCGCTCGTCTGAGTCGGCGATGGCGACGGACCGATCCACGGGCATCCGCGACCAGTTCGGGCGCGACGGCGAGCTCCCGCTCGGGCCGACCCTGCTCTCGGGGGCCGTCGTGGCGGCCACGCTCTTCCCGCTGGTCTGGGTCGTCGCCGCCGCACTCGACGCCGAGGGCACGTTGGCGCTGCTCTCCCGACCGGGAACCTGGGAGGTGTTCCTCAACAGCGTCGTCCTCGTCGTCGCCGTTACCGCCGCCTGCCTCGTCCTCGGCGTCCCCGCGGCCTACCTCACCGCGCGCACCGACCTCCCCTTCCGGCGCGCGTTCGCCGTCCTGCTCGCGCTCCCGCTCGTGATCCCCTCCTACATCGGCGCGTTCACCTTCGTCGCCGCGTTCGGCCCGCGCGGCACGCTTCAGGATCTCCTTCTCCCGCTCGGGATCGAGCGCCTCCCCTCGATCTACGGGCTGGGCGGCGCGGCGCTCGTCCTGACGCTCTATACCTACCCGTACGTGTTCGTCACCACCCGCGCGGCGCTGCGCTCGATGGACACCCGGCTCGTCGACGCCGCGCGCACCCTCGGCCACGCTCGGCGGGAGGCGTTCGGGCGTGTCATCGCCCCCCAGATCGGTCCCGCGGTCGGTGCCGGGAGCCTGCTGTCGGCTCTGTACGCGCTCTCGGATTTCGGGACGCCCGCGATCATGCGCTTCGACGCGTTCACGCGGGTGATCTACGTGGCCTCCGGCGACGCCCTCGGCGGCGGGCGCGACCTCGCGGCGCTACTCTCTTTGCAGCTCGTGACCGTCGCGCTGGTGCTTCTCGCGGTCGAGTCGCGGCTGAGCGGCGCGGGCGTGCGGAGCGACCGTACCGACGCGCGAGCGCGGCGTGTTCCGCTCGGGCGCTGGCGCTGGCCCGCTGCGGCCGCCTGTGGCGTCGTCGTCGCCCTCGCGCTCGCGGTCCCGCTGGCCGTGCTCGGCGATTGGCTGGTTGGCAGTCGCACGGTCGCCCGGGAGGTGGTCGGATTCACGCCCGCCGCAGTGTTCAACAGCGTCGGCGTGGCGGGTGCGGCGGCGCTCGCGGCGGCGCTCGCGTCGCTGCCGGTCGCGTACCTCGCGAACAGGTCGGAATCGCCCGTGGCGCGATTGTTCGAGCGCGCCGCCTACGTCGGCTACGCGGTGCCGGGCGTCGTGATGGGCCTCGCGCTCGTCTTCTTCGGCGCGGAGTACGGTGGCGCGCTGTATCGGAACGGGGTCGTCCTCCTCCCTCTCCTCGTGTTCGCCTACGTGGTGCGATTCCTCCCCCAGTCTGTCGGCCCGACGCGTGCCGCCTTCACACAGGTGGGCGCGTCGCTCCCCGAGGCGGCGCGCACGCTCGGGTGCTCGCCGCTGAGGGCCTTTCGCCGGGTGACGCTGCCCCTCGTCGCGTCCGGCGTCCTCGGCGGTGCAGCGCTCGTCTTCCTCACGACGATGCGGGAGTTGCCGGCGACGCTCCTCCTGCGGCCGGCGGGCTTCGAGACACTCGTCACGCGGCTCTGGACCGCCTACCGCGCCGGCTACCCCGCCGAGGCGGCCCTCCCCGCGCTGGCGCTGCTGGTCGTGAGCGCGGCTTCGATGGCCGTCGTCTTCGGGATGGAGGGCTACGACCTCGGGTGAGCGGTTCGGGGCGGCCGCCGGGACGCCGGTGATAAGGCAGCGAGGACCGCGGGAAGTAGCGAGCCGGGCCACCGACTCACTCGATCAGACCGACGTCCCGGAGCAGTTCGAGCGTCCCCGCCAGATCGGTGAGATCCGCGGGGCCGATCTCGGGCGTGTTGATCTCCGAGAGCGCCGGCAGTCCCGGCATCGGGTCGACGCCCTCGATGACCGGGTACTCGTAGCGGTCGGGGATGGCGAAGTACTCCTGGGCCTCCGCCGACAGCAGGTAGCGTACGAGGCCGGCGGCCGTCTCCGGATCGCGCGCCGAGCCGAGCACGCCCGCGCCAGCGCCCGCGAGCACCGACGCCGAGTCGTTTTTCGTGAACGTGATGTCGATGGGGGGGTCCGACCGGGCGTCGAGGATGCGCTTGTGATAGTAATGCGTGCTGAAACCGACCGCGACCTCGCCGTCGGCGACCGCCTTGTTCACGCCGAAGCCGCCGCTGTAGCTCTTGGGATCGAGGTCGATCATCTTCCGGAACCACTGCTTGGTGCGCTCCTCGCCTTCGAGGACGCGCATCGCCGTGACGAACGCGTGGAACGTCGCCTTCGCGGGCGGCCAACCGACCGCGTTCTCGAACTGGCTCTGCCCGGGGAAATCGAGGACCGTGTCGGGGATCTCCTCGGGAGAGATCATGTCGGTGTTGTACGGCACCGCCCGCGCGCGCCCGGAGGTGACGACCCACTGGCCGTCGTCGTCCTGCCACAGCTCCGGCAGCATCGAAAGTACCGCGTCGGGCAGTCGCGTCGTGCGACCTTTCGACTTCAGCGCGCCGAGCGTCCCGGGGACGTTGATTGAGTAAACCACGTCCGCGCGGGTGTTCTCGCCCGCCGTGAGCACCCGGTTGGCCAGCCGGCTCGCCGACCCGTAGAGGACGTCGAGTCCGAGCTCGGGGTTGATCGCGGAGATATACTCCAGCAGCGGGCGCACCAGCCGCTCGCTGCGGCCCGAAAAGACCGTCAGCGACCCCGAGAGCGGGGGGAGATCCGCCATCGGGGCTCCTCCCGGCTCCGGCCGGGAGCCGGGCCGTCCCTCGAACGGCGGGGTCGCCCGCGTGCTCGCCGTGGTCGTCGCCCGCGGGGACCGACCGCCGGTGGTGTTTCCGAGACAGCCCGCGAGCGCGGCGAACGTGCCCGCACCCGTCGCCGCGAGGACGTCGCGCCGTCGTCGGTCGATCGTGCTTCGCCGTGTGTCGTCGGTGTCGCGTGTCATCTATCGGTCGGATGGGTCGTGTTCACTGTGGCAGCCGACTCGGCGCGTTCGTCCACTGTGAGCGGACGCTTGCGTCCGAGACTCGACCGCGAGACGGTTCGACGATCGAACCCGGTGGGCCATCGGTTGCGGCCGTAGCCGGATCGGTCGAGCGGGGGGATGAACTCAGGTGTTCTCGACGAACAGCGCCTGCACGTCGACGACGTTCACCGCGTCGTCGCCCGCTGTGCCGCCACTGAAGTCGAACGCGTCGGCGTTGTTCCGAACGCTCGCGTCCCCGCGGTTGGCGAACAGCGCCTGGACGTCCACCACGTTGGCCTGCACGTCGCCGTTGACGTTCTCGAAGCGCCCGTCGCAGTCGACGTCGGTCGCCGGCTGGCCGTCGCCGGTCACGTCGACGTTCAGCCCGCCCGCGCTCGGGCCGGCGACCTGCGAGGCGACGTAGGTCTGCTGGGTGTCGATGTCGTCGTCGGGCCGGTCGTCGGTGTAAGCGATGTGGGCCAACCCCTGCTGGTCGAGCGTCATATAGAAGACGTCCACCAGCTCGCGCCCGCCGGAACACCCGGTACCGCCCTGACAGACCGGGCCGACGTGGACGACGTGGTCGCTGGCCTCGACCTGCGAAATCTTCGGCTCGCCGTCGCCGAGCGCGTTCTCGACCTGCGCGAAGTAGACGCGCCACTCCGAGCCCTCGACTTGGTTGTCCTCGGCCGGCGAGGCGTACCACGTGAAGTTCGCCACGCCGTCTTCGGCGGCGACCCACGGGAAGATGCTCGTGTTCGTCTCCGGGCCCGAATTGACCTGTATCCGGTCGCTCCACGTCGTGCCCTTGTCGGTCGAGAACGAGTAGTAGACATTCGAGTTGTCCGACCACGAGACGTAGAGGTTGCCGTCGCTGTCGATGTCCTGTACCGGGAAGAGGTGGCCGATGCTTCGCCCGCTGGGATCGGTGTGGACCTTGTTGACGGTCCAGGAGTCCGCGCCGTCCGTAGAGACCGACATGTACATCGTGTCCCCTGCGCTCGACTCGCTCCCGTCGTTCGTATCGCCCCAGAGCTGATAGACAGTGCCGTCCTCGCGGTCGGTCCGGATGTTCCCGATATCGTTGCCGAGATAGGCTCGTACGAACGACTGAGTGTTTCCGAGCGTCGCGGGCGTCTTGTTGACGAACGTCGTGCCGGCGTCGGTCGTCTTCACGACTTGGATCTCGAAGGTCTCGACGTCGTGGAAGGACATGTAGACGGTGCTCTCGCCGAAGGCGTCGATCCACTGGCGGTCGACGCCCTTGAACCCGGCCGAGCTGAACGGGTTCTGGGTGGTCCACGTCTCGCCCCTGTCCGTCGAGGTCAAAAAAAAAAGGAGATCCCCGAGATAGAGGCTCGCCACGTAGAGGTTCCCCCCAGGGGTGCCCTCGTAGGGCTCGCCGACGGCCATCGCGATGTCGCCGCCGCCGAGGCCGTCGGTCTCCTGACCGCCAGGGAAGCCGTCGGGCTGGCCGACGTACTCCCAGGTCTGCCCGCAGTCGAACGAGCGCCAGACGTCGGAGCCGCCATCGGAGAGGCCGCGGATGCCGCCCGCGAACAGGACTCCTTCGGCGTCGGAGACGATCTGGGGCTCGACGTCGTCTTGGGTGTCGCCCTCCACGGTGGGAAACGGGTTGATGAGGTGGCGGTTCCTGTCGAAGGCGAGCCCGCCGTCGCCCGGTGTGACGGGGCGGTCCGGATCGGGCGACGGCTCGAAGTCCTGTTCTTCGGCCGTCGACTTACGCGCCGCGACGGTCCTGGTCGCGAGGCCGGACGCGCCGACGCCGAGTGCGCTCGCGCCCGCCGCCGCTCCCGTCGTCCGCAGCACCGAGCGCCGGGAGACGTCGCTCGCGTTCTCGGTCCGCTCGTCGTCATCGGTTTTCTCGCCGTCCTCCGTTGGTCTGAGTGACACACGGACGACGACCGGTCGTAGACTCATCAATGCCGGTCCTAGCTGGATAGGGACTCGGATCGCCCGTCGATCGTCGGCCGGCCGCCCGTTCGTCGCTTCCGTCGACCGACGCCCCACGCCGCCTCAGTCGCCCTCGCCCGGGCCGAAGGTCTTCACGACCTCGCCGTCGACCCGGCGGACCTGCCAGAAGCCCAGCGCGTTCGTCAGGATAGTGTGACCGAGGAAGGAGACGGCGTAATCGAGCAGGCCAAACGGGTGGAGGTGGGCCTGGGAGGCCGGCGGCAGGAGTCCCCCGAGCAGGTGGATCGAGCCGCCGCTTTTGTCCCTGCCCGTTCCTGTTCCGTCGTCGGCCGCGAGCGTCCCGGCGGCGACCAGCCCGTCGGTCGTGCCCGCGACGGTGCCGCCGGCGTCGACGAAGGAGGTCTCGTCGAGCAGCCACATCGGTGCCTCGGTGCCCGTCGAGTAGCCGAGCGGCGCGATCTTCCAGAGCTCGCGCTGGATCGGTCGCGTGTCCGCGAGTAGCGGGTGTTCGCCGTTGCGCTCGCCGACGTTGGCAATGTAGAGCTCCTCGCGGATCACGTCGTCCGGTGCGAGGTCCGCGGCGGGGCCGGCGTCCATCGCGCCCGTGAGGGTGATCCCGGAGTCCGTGAGCACGAGGTTCCCGCCGCCCGCGACGAACGAGTCGAGCGCGTGTCCACGTAGTCTCCGTCTCCGATCCCCTCGTCGTGGATGACGACCGCGTTGTCGTAGTCCGAGAGCGCGCCGTCGGCGACCTCGGCGATCGTGACCGGTTCGACGGGCCCGTCGACGTCGGCGGCGTACTCCTCGAAGTAGCGCAACGGCGTCACCTCGTAGGGCCGCTGCTCGTAGCCGAGCACCTCGCGCGGGTCGGGATTCGTCCCCGACACCCGGAGGGTGGTGAACTCGACGGCGACCGGCGCGACGGCGGTCCCGACCGTGTCGGCCGTCGCCGCGTCGGTCCCGGCGTCGGTGGCCGAACTATCCGTCACGGCCGGCCGAGCGAGTTCGACCGTCCATGTCCCGGCTGCCGGCTCCGCGACCGTCCAGTCAGCCATCCCACAGCAGCGCGCGCCCGGCCGGTCGCCCCCCGGGCGCGGACTCCCGGACCGTCGTCCCGTCGGGAGCGACGAGCCGCGCGGCGACGAGCGCGCGCTCGGCGTGTGGATGGATCGAGAGCGTCCGTGTCCCCGTCGGCACTCCTGTGGCGACGCTCGTCGACTCGCCGCTCGCGAGCCGTGTGCCCTCCGTGCTCGTCGCGGTGCTCGTCGCGCCGAAGTCGAGGTCGGCTGACCGACGGGTGAGCGCGTCGGTCGTCACGTAAGCCGTCGACGCGCCGCCCGACTCGATCGTCGAGGTGACCTCTCGGGTGGCGTAGGCCGCGAGCGTCCGGATCGCGGTGCGATAGCCCGTCACCTGCATCTCGACCAGCTCGGGATCGTAGACGTTCGCGCCGACGATATGGGAGTAGGCCATCTCGAAGTCCAGCGAGATCAGATCGAACCCACCCACTGCCTCGGGCTGGGGGAGCCAATCCCCCAAAAATCCCGTCCCGGAGTAGCCGATGGTGTCCCAGACGGCCGCGTAGTCGAACGCCTGCTCGGGGAGGGTACCGAACCCGAGCGGCGCGACGTTGGTGTCGCCCGTGACCGTCTCCTGGGCGTCGCCCGCGGCCGTCCACGTGTCGAGGGCGTCCTCGAGGGTGCCGTCGATCGCCAAGCACAGCTGATAGAGCTCGTGGAACTCCCCGTTGTCGAACTTCCCCTGGCCGATGAGCCCCTCGACGAAGTTCGAGGAGTTGATCGCGCCGTGCAGGTCGGTCCCGTACTCCAGATTCTCGTAGCTCCGGAGGTGCTCGACGAGCGCCAGCGCGTCCGGCGCGCGCGTTCCCGTCCGCTCGGGTACGTCACCGTCGACGCCGGGCTCGTCGTCGGCGAGGTTCGCGCCCTCGGGATCGGCGGGGTAGTGAGCGGGATCGATCCACCCGACGGCGGGGTACTGGCGGTTGGTGTCGTACACCGCGGCGTTGCCACGCTCGTAGAAGGGCGCGACGGGTGCGCCGCCGTCCGGCCCGAGGAACTGCCAGCCCGACTCGTACTGGGGGTACTTGGCGACCCAGCCGTCCGGGTTCGGGTAAACGAACACCAACACCACGTCGTCGAGCAGCGCTTCGGTCTCGCCCTCGGTGCCACGGAGAAGTCCCTCGATGAACCGCGAGCCCGCTTCGGCTCCGGCGCGTTCGAGGCCGTGTAGCGAGAGGCTGTAGAGCACCTTCGTCTTCTCGCGGAAGCTCTCCGCGTCGTCGACGTCGTTCGTCACCTCGGCGACGTGGACGCCCTGGGGTCCTCGCGCGCGCTGACCTCGTTGTAGTGGCCGGGACTCTCCCCGACCGAGTAAAAGCGGAGCTGGTCGGGGTGCTCGGCTTCGAGATGCGAGAGCCCGCTCACCATCTGCTCGTAGTCGACGAAGCCCGTCGAGCGCCGGGGCTCTGGAAACACCCCGAGCGGGTAGTAGTCGAGCCGCCAGAACGGGTTCGAACCCGGCGAGTGCGAAAGCGTCTCCGAGGTCGGCAGTTCCGCGACCCCGGCGGCCTGTGTCGTCGTCAGCTTCGCGTAGGCCGCGGGGCGGGGCTCGGTCGTGGTGAAGACCTCGCCGTCGACCGCCGCGTCCATCGCGTCGGGGCTCGAGGCGTCGGCGAAGGTGACGAGCGTCGGCACCGCGTACTCGGGGGGCGTGTGATTGAGGACGTACTCGTACTCGGCGTCCATCGCGCTCGCCGAGACGCTCGCGGTGGCGTTGGCCGGCAGCGCGAGCGCGCCCGCCGTCGCGGCCGCGAGCCGCGCGAAGTCGCGCCGGCTGACGCCGACGCCCGAAAACCGATCGCGGTCGTCTCCGTTCGGAGCGTCCGTCGATCCACCGTCGTGGTGGACCCATCAAAGAACCACACCCTAACTGGTTAGGGTCCACGGGCTTCCGGCGGACCGGACGGCCGCTCGCGCCGCCAGCCTGTCGACGGGATGGAAGGGACGGCCGTCTACCCTCCGGAGACGGCACGACGCCGGAGACAGCGCTCCCGGTCGGTTTCTTCCCCCATCAGGCCACTTCGCCGAACAGCCGCTGGATGTCCACCACGTCGAACGTACCATCGCCGTTGAAGTCGAACGCCCCGGGGTGCTCGCGCACCGTTCCGCTCTCGCGGTTGGCGAAGAGCGCCTGCACGTCCACGACCGTACACTCGCCGTCGCCGTCGACGTCCTCGTACTTTCCATCGTCATCGGGGTCGGTCGCGCGCCGGAAGGACGGATCAACCGGCCCGAACGGCGCACATCCGGCCTTGATGTCCGTACAGTCGTGTTCGGTGCCGTCGCGCTCCGGGAACGCTCGCGCCGATTCGTAGTAGAAGCTCAGCCGATCGCGCCACTCGGCGTCGGCGAGCAGCCGCGCGTCGGCGCTCTCGTAGCCCTGTTCGCCGGGTTCCTTCAGCCAGCGGTCGAGCCACGCCAGCGAGTAGTGATCGGCCAGCGGGTTGCCGAACCCGCCGTCGCCGCCGGGGTCCCACGCGGTCGCCGGGAAGGTCGGCACGAGCGACCACTCGTAGTGGGTGCCCCCGCGGATCTGGAGCTGGTAGGTGGGAACGCCCGCCGCGCGCCACCGCTGGAACCCGCCCTTCTTCGCCGCGGGGTCGGGCGGCTCCTCTTTGGGCTGGGGCGTCAGGTAGTAGTCGGCCGATTGGCCCATCGCCGGGACCCGAGGAACGACCTCGTAGCTCAGCTGGTCGGTCACGTCGTCCGCGAGGTTATCCCACGCGACGGCGGCGTCGACGGGGTTCGTCGCGTCGAGCCGACCCGGCCACGGCTCCAGTCCCTGCACGACGCTCGCGCCCGCCGCGCCAAGCGAGTGCCCGACGGCCCCCAACCTACTGGGATCGATCCGCTCGGCGAAGGGATTGTGCGTCACGACTGGCGCGGGCACGTCGGTGTGGCCCTCGTTGTAGGGGTAGTGTGTTTCGGGCGTCGAACGGAAGAAGTCGATGGCGTCGACCTGGTTGGTCACGAACACGTCGGGGTTCGCGTTCGTGCCGCGCTCGCCGTCCGGCGTCGTCGTGTCCGAGCGCCCCTGCCCCCGCGGATCGTAGGTGAGCACGACGTAGCCGTTCGCGACCAAGGTCAGGGCGAACCACCAGTAGGCCGTCTCGGGGGCCTGCACCGAGCCGTTCGTGACGACGACCCCGGGGAGGGCGTCGCCCGGTCCCGAGTCGGCGGGAGCCCACACCCGCCCGGAGAGGCGTGCGCCCCCGCGGTCGCGGAACGCGACGCGCTCGCGCTCGCCCACGCCACCGTAGAAGGAATCGCCGTCGTAGAGGGGCTCGGTCGCCGGGTAGAGATAGGGATCGCCGGTACACTGCTCGGCCCACTCCCGACAGAGGTTGCCCTCGCTCCGCCAGCCCGGTTCCTCGACCGTCCGCCGCTCGTACTCGGCGACGTTCAGTTCGCTCTGTTCGCGCCAGCGCTCTTGGAAGACCGGGTTCTGTTGCTCCGCGGGGGCTTCCCCCGTCTTCGCGTAGTTCCGCTCCTCGCGGGCGAACCACGCCGGCGAGGGGTACTCGGGTTCGTCCCCGCTCTCGGCCGCGCTCGCGGGTCCGGCAGCGACGAGGCCGGCCGCGCCGGTCGTTCTGATCGCTTTCAGCAGCGTCCGTCGGGTGGGATCGTTCATTGTGCTGTCCCCTCTCAGTTCCCCTGTTCCTCGACGAACAGCGCCTGCACGTCCACGACGTCGACCTCGCCGTTCGAGGCGTCGAAGTTGAACGCGCTCGGGTTGTTCTGTACGGTCTCGCCGTCGCGGTTGGCGAACAGCGCCTGTACGTCCACGATGTCGAAGCTGCCGTCGCCGTTGACGTCCTCGAACTTCCCGTCGCAGTCGGGATCGTTCGGCGGGTTCTCCGACGAACCGACCGGCTCGTCGGGACCGTCCTCGCCGGCGTTGGGGTCCCGGATAGTGAGCGTCTGGCTCGTCGTCGTCACCGCCTCGACACCCGCGCGGGTGGAGGGCAGCGGCCGGTACTCGAAGCTCCGGTAGCGCCCGAGCTGGTCGGTGAGTCGATCGGGCTCGGTGCCGGTGGCCTGGAGGGTCGCCAGCTCCTCGGGCGAGATGTACCCCGAGTTCGACGGTGGGATGATCCCCCGCGAGTTCTCGAGGCCCGGCTGGTCGAGCGCGACCACCTGATTCCAGCTGCCGCGGTTGACCATCTCGATCTCGTTCTGCTTCGCTGCGCCGATCGGCATGAACTTGCTTGTGTGCTCTTCGAGCAGCCACTGGCTGGGCAGCGGCGAGCCGAACTGCTCGGTCAGCGTGTCGGCCGCCGCTTCGAGCGCGTCGCGGAGGACCTCCCCGCGGGTCTCGTCCCCGGCGGTCTCCACGTCGTCGAACCAGTTGCGGTTCGTCGTCCCTTCTAGAGCGTCGACGAGTGTCACCATCTTGTCCGCGCGGCCGTGGTCGGCGGCGTGGCGGGTCACCGGGGGCTCGAAGTCCAGAGAGCGAACCCGATCGCCGAGCTCGTCGCCGAAGGTGCGCGCCAGCAGCTCGTGCATCGTCTCGTCGTAGATCGCGTGACCGGGATCGTCGTAGCGGCCGTCATCGTCCTCGTCGCGCCACGCGTAGCCCGTCTCGGTCCAGGCTTCGAGCTCGTCGGCCATCGCGTTCAACTGTGGATCGCTGCTCGCGCGTGCGGCCTCGATTATGTGTGGTACGGGCCCGAAGGCGACCGAGTCGTGGGTCGCCGCCGATCGGAGGATCGCCCTGACGTCGTCGAGCGCGAGGCTGTCGCCGGTGTCATCGAGGCGCTTCCGAACGAATCGGTCGAGCACCTCGGCGCGGTGGATCGACCCCCAGTTCTGTGGCATGTCGCCCGCGCGCCACCCCTTGGCCGGCCCGTTGTTCCAGTTGGCGACGTAGCCCTTCGAGGGATTCCTGACGACCGTCCCCAGATCGAGTCCGACGAGCCCGTCGAGCCACTCGTGGCCGGTGTCGGTCCGGGGCAGCCGGAAGTCCGGGCCCGGCTCGCGGTCGGGGACGTCCGCGAGGTGGTAGTAGGCGATGTCCTCGTCGTCGGCGTAGAGGAAGTTGAAACTGAACGAAAAGTCCGAGAGTGCCTCCTCGAAGCCGTCTCGGTCGTCGCGCCGGCCGAGGGTAACCCACTCGAACGCCCCGGTCAGGAGCTTGTCCCGGACCGTGGTCCGCTGGACCCACGCGACGTTCGCCTCGGCGTTGCGCGCGATGACGGTCATCTCGTCGCCCTCCTCGGTGATCCGGCAGACCTCCTGTTCGACTACGCGCGGGTCGCCCCCGCCGATGGCGTCGCCCACCGGCGAGCCGTTGTGGGTCACGGTTCGGCAGTCCATCTCGTGCCACTCGCCCTTCCAGCGATAGCGGTGTTTGTCGTCCGGATCGAGTTCGACGGCGATCGTGTCGACCATGTCCTCGCGGGCGCTCGTGACCGACCACGCGAAGTCGGGGGTGCGGCCGATGAGCACACCCGGCGCGCCCGGGACGCCGAAGCCCACGACGTCGTAGCCTGCGCCGTGGAGTCCCACCTCGTAGATCGCCGGCGGCTTGAAGTGGCCCAGCTGGGGGCCGCCGAACATCATCGGCTGGCCCGTCTCGGTGTGCTCGCCGTCGACGACGAGCGCGTTGCTGCCCCACTTGAACCCCTCCATGATCCCTTGACCGGTGCGCTCGCCGTTCAGGACCGCCTCGGAGAGCTGGACGTCCGCCTCGATGCCCCAGATCTCCGCGCCGGGGGCGGCGTCGGCGCGCGCGAGCTGCTCGTCGGGCACCTCCTCGTAGGGGATGACCCCCTCGCCGCCCTCGACGACCTTGTCCGACTCGTCGATCGAGGTGTAGTGGCTGTCCCGCGTTCGGAGCCAGTTGAAGTCCTCGTAGGCGTCGTAGGCCGCCCGTTCCGAGCCCAGCGTCTCCCTCAACTTGGCGAAGTCCTTCGCGTTGCCGAGCTCGCTGCCGCCGGCGACGCCGAAGATGCCGATCAGGTAGGCGACCACCGCCATCGTGTCGACGGGCTCCCACGGCTCGGGGGCGTGGCCGATCGCCCCGAACTCGCCCGGCAGATCCCCGGTGGCCGCGAGCTCCGTCATCTTCCTGTTGATGCCCGCGCTGTACCCGCGGATCATCTGTTTCGCCTCCGGCGAGGCCTTCTCGAACTGCGCTTGGAGCTTCTCGCGGCTGTAGAGGTCGCGTTTCACCTGGACGTCCGAGGGGATCTGCGAGGAGCCGAGCACTTCCGCGGAGTTGCCGAAGCCGACGTGCCGGAGGACGTCCATCTCGAACAGCCGGTCGCGGGCCTGCACGTAGCCGTTGCCGTAGCCAAGCGCGTAGACGTCCTCCGCGCCGTAGACGTGGCTCACCTCGCGGTCGTCGGTCAGGATCTCGATCTCGTCGAGCGTGCAGTCCGGGTTCGGCGTGCCCGCCTGTGCGCCGGCGGTGTCGATGCCCCCGTTTAGCAGCCCGGCACCCGCCGTCCCGGCGAGCGCGGACTTCACGAAGGTTCGTCGTTGCATGGGTGGTGTTCTCGTGTATCAGTCGGTGTCGTACGTACGATTCGTCGGCGACTTCCGGGATCGAGCGGCGACCGCGCCTCAGGAGACCTCCCGGAACAGCCGCTGGACGTCGACCACGTCGAACCCGCCGTCCTCGTTGAAGTCGAACGCCCCCGGACTGCGCCGGACGGTCTCGCCCTCTCGATTGGCAAACAGCCGCTGGACGTCGATCACGTCGGCCTCGCAGTTCCCGGTGACGTCCTCGTACTCGCCGTCGGTGTCTGGGTCCGCGGCCGGTTCGCCCTGCGGGCCGACGACGCCGGGGCCGCTCGCGCGCGCCGGAACGGTCAGCGAGGCGGGCCGCTCCGCGGAGTGGTGGATCGTCGCGCCGGCTCCTTGGGGTTCCGGGCGAAAGCCAGCGATGGAGTTGCCGTCCTGTACCGTCGCCACCCGCAGCCGAAGCGTCTCGCACGGTTCGATCCGGCGCTGGACCCCGATCAGGTCGAGTTCGATGCGTCCGGACTCGGCTACTTCTGTCGCCGCGAGCTGGTTGTCGAACGGGCCGATCTCCGTGCCGTCCGGTTTCACCCGGTAGAGCCCGAACAGCAGGTTCTCCGTGGCCCCGATCGGCTCGATTTCGGCGCTAAACTGGGAGATCCCGAAGATCTCCGTCTCGCGGTCGATGGGGTAATCGAAGGCCACGCCCGACCGGCCGTCGGCGTCCGTGACACGCGTCGAGCCCTTCTCCCTGTTCGTCGCGTCGGCGAGCGAGAACTCGCGTCGCTCGGTGTCCGACGGCGGGAAGCCGTCGGCAGTGCGGAACTCCTCCGATTGCACCTCGTAGAAGCTCACCTTCGGGAGGTCCGCCGGCGGGCCGCCACCGACGTGTTCGTCGATCCACCGGAGCGCCCGCCGGTCGTTGTAGGACTTCTGGCGATCGCCGGCCATCCGGGTCGCGGTGTGTCCGCCCTCGAAGAAGACGAAGCGGGTGGGCACGCCGCTGGCTTCGAGGTCGCGGGCGTTGTAGACCGGCTCGTTCGGGACGAACAGCGTGTCGGGCCAGCCTTGGACGAAGAGTGTGGGTGCCGTAATGTCCCGCGCCGAGCCGAGCCCGGTGTCGTACCGCGGCGAGCGCTTCTCAAAGTACGTCCGTGTCTCCGCCGAGAGGTCGCCGGTCGCCTGCCCTTCGAGGTAGAACTGGTACAACTGCGAGTCCTGCCCGCCGAGGCGGTCCTCGATGGAGCCCTGATCGCGCGAACCCTCCGCCCCGAACGCCAACAGGAGGGTCTGCCATCCGCTCTTGTAGACGCTGTTGGGCGCGAGCGAGTACGTCAGGTCCCACCACGCCCACCGCGGGACGATGGCGTCGATCCGGTCGTCGCTCTCGGCCAACCCTTTTCCCGCGCCCTCGGCCGCGGCGGTGTTGAGCTGGATGCCTCCCGCGTAGGAGAGCCCGTCCATCCCGACGCGTGGGTCCTGTGGCCCGTCGTTTTCGACGCTCGCCACGTCCTCGGCGAGGTAGGTGATGAGCCGCTGGGCGTCCTTGATCTCCTTGGGACCGTCGACGTTTACCTCGCCGCCGGAGGTGCCAAAGCCCCGGGAGTCGTACGTGAGTACGACGTAGCCGTTCTTCGCGTACATCGACGCCCACGGGTCGACGCTCGACCGGTCGGCACCGTAGCCGTGGGTCATCAGCATGGCTGGATGTGGGCCCCCGGAGTTCGGCTCGTAGATGCTGGCGGCGAGCATCGTCCCGTCCCACGACTCGATATCGACGTCCTCGACGGTGAACGACTCCCCGCCCGACTGGGCGACGGCGCTCCCCGCTCCGGCCCCGGTTCCGGCCGCCGCGAGCGCGGCCGTCCCGCCGAGCAGCCGGAGCGCCTCGCGGCGCGTTCGCTTCCCGGTGTGTGCGCCACCGCTGTCGAGTTCGGTTCGTGTCATCGATCGTCTATGGAGCATCACGGACCGACGACCTAATAGTCCGATGCCTAATCACTGTGGGTCCGCCGGAGACCTGGCCGTGGACCGCGCCACGACGGCGGGCGATCGACACGGCGGCGGGCCACGACGGGGGCGGAGGGACCGGCGTCGAGCCGTCGTCCCCGCAGTTCGCGCCGGCACGCCGGACGGGGCCCGGATTTATGCCCGACGGCGACGACACCGGAATCGATGATCGACTACGAGCGCCATGGATCGGTCGCGGTGATCACCATCGACCGACCGGAGCGACGCAACGCGATCGACCGCGAGGCCGCCGAGCGCCTCGGCGAGGCGTGGGAGCGCTTCGACGCCGACGACGACGTCGCGGTCGGCGTGCTCACCGGCGCTGGCGGGACCTTCTCCGCCGGGGCCGACCTGCAAGCGATGGATCTAGAGGACGGCCCGGAGGGCTATCTGGGGTTCACCCGCACGCGGGCCGGGAAGCCGACGATCGCGGCCGTCGAGGGCCACTGCGTCGCGGGCGGGCTGGAGATGGCGCTGTGGTGTGACCTCCGGGTTGCGGGCGAATCCTCGAAATTCGGCTGCTTCGAGCGGCGCTTCGGCGTCCCGCTGGTCGACGGCGGCACGCAGCGACTGCCCCGCGTGGTGGGGCTCGGCCGCGCCAACGAGATGATCCTCACGGGGAGGGCGGTCGAGGCTCCGGAAGCACACGACTGGGGACTCGTCAACCGGGTGGTCGCCGAGGGCGAGGCGCTCGACACAGCCCTCGCGCTCGGCGAGTCCATCGCCGAGTTCCCCCAGAAGACGGTGCGCACCGACCGCGCGGCGACCTACGACGGGATCGGCGAGCCGCTCGACGCGGGACTGACAATCGAAGCGTGGCACGGCTCGCGTGTGTTCGATACGGCGACGGAGGGTGCCGAACGCTTCGCGGGTGGCGAGGGGCGCGGCGGCGCGGGCGTCGAGTGAGGGCCGGCCGGGCTACGAGAGCCGGATCGACATCTCGATCTCGAAGCTGTCGGTCCCGCAGGTCTCGAAGCCGACCTTGTGATAGAGCGCGATCGCCACCCCGTTCCAGCGCTCGACGGTGAGCCAGACCCGCTCGACGCCCTCCTGTTGGCCCTGACCGAGCAGCGCCGCGATCAGGCGCGAGCCGATGCCCGCGCCCTGATGGGTGTGGAGCACGAAGATGGCCAGCTCGGCGGCCCCCTTGCCGTCGGGCACGAGCGTCGCGTGACCCACGGCTCGGCCGTCGACGACGGCGATGACGTCCTGTCCGCCGCCGAGGATCCGATCGAGCCACTCGCGGATCCGCTCCTCACCCGGTGGCGGGATGCCCTGGGCGCGGTCGGCGGGATCGAAGTCGACGTACATCGCCACGAGCGCCGCGAACGCGTCCTCGGGGGCGAACGCTCCGTCGGATTCGGGGGACGGACCCGAGGGCGGAGAGCGGTCCCGCGAGTCGGTTCCCTCTCGACGCCCCTCGTAGGCGTACAGCTCCACCGGGCGTCCATCCGCGTCGGTAAACGAGATCGGCGGGCGCTCGAAGCGCTCGGCGGGCTCGTCGGGGTACGGTCGCTCGCGGCCGGGACTCATCGGACGATCGTCACCGAGGTTCGGGAGTTCAGCAGGACGAACTCGGCGATTTCGTCGATCTCGACCTTGCCGAGCGGGCTGCGCGCGCCGCCGTCGAGCACGAGCCGGTCGAACCCCTCCTGTTCGGCCATCTCGACGAGCCGGCTCCCGCCGTGGCCCGGGACCCGGCGGATCTGCGCGCCGACACCGACCGACGCGACGAGATCGCGGACGTACCGTTCGAGCTCCTCGGTCGCGGCGTCCCCCTCCGGGGAGTCGACGACGGCGACGGTGAGGTCGTCGCCGATCCGGGCGGCCTCCTCGATCGCCCGATCGAGCGCCCCGTCCTCGCCGCCGATCCCCAACAGCACCTTCATGGGCTGGGCTGGCCGCCCCGCGACAAAACCGTTGTGCCGCCGAACCGTGTTCGGTCGGGGGCGAGAGGCGAGCGACGAACAACGGACGTCCCTTTCGTCCGACCGACGCCAGGTCGGCCTTCAGTTCCGGGCCTGGTCGATCCAGTCCCGCGCTCGCTTCCCGGAAACCTCGGCGCTCTCGGCGACCCGCTCGGCGTCGGCCGCGGCGAGGTCGTCGACGGACTCGATGCCGTCCTCGCGCAGCCGCTCGGCGTAGGTCGTGCCGAGTCCGTCGACCGTCTTCACGTCCAGACCCGCCTCGCGCTCGCTTTCGTCTTCGGCTCCGGGCTCGCCCTCGGTCCCGTCCGCAGCGGCGTCGTGTTCGCGCTCCGTCGGGGCGGACTCGGTATCGTCGGGTGCGGTTTCGGCGGCGATTTCGACGTCGCGGCCGCTGCCTACGGCCTCCTTTGGGAGTCGGACCGTCAGCACGCCGTTGGTGTGGGTGGCGCTCGCGCTCTCCTCCTCGATGGCCTCGGGCAACGAGATCGAGCGGTTGGCCACCGACCGCCGGCGCTCGCGCCGGGCGTAGCTTCCCTTCTCGCCGGCCTCGCTCGTGACTTCGCGATCGGCGCTGATGCGGAGTGTCCGCTCGTTCGCCGAGACGTCGATGTTCTCGCGGTCGTAGCCCGGCAGGTCGACCGTCACGACGAACTCGTCGACCCGGTCCTCGACGTCCACTGCGGGCGAGCGGTCAGCTCCGGGAACGAGTTCGACCGCGCTTCCGGAGGCGAGGTCGCCGATCGGCCCGGGGAGCTGCCCGAGCTCCCGACCGATCCTGTCTACGTCCCTGTCCACCCGGTCGAGGAGCTCCTCGAGCTCTCGGAGTGGATCCCTGCGTGACATGAGCGTTCGAGCACGCGTATGCGGGGGCCAAGCTTAAAACCGGTGGTCGGCAGAGGCCCCACTAGTCGCGATCGCGGGCGATCGACGGGCCATCGACCCCCAGCGACGCCGGCTCTCGAGGCCGGTACGTTTTTTCGCACCCGCCGGCAAGCGCAGCCATGCCCGAGGAGCCCGCCGCACGCACCGACCCGGAGGACCCTCCCGACACAGCCCCCGACGACAGTTCCGACGCCGGCGACGCGGACGCGAACGCAACGGCTGCAGATGCGACGGATGGGGACGTCGAGCGCGGCGTAGGACAAGGGGAGAACCCGGACGACACGGGCTCGGCAGCGGGATCGGGCGGGGCGAAAGCGGACGAGCCGAACGCGGACTCGGCGGCCCCCGGGACGGCGGCCGAGCCCGACGCGGACGCCCCTGTCGACGCGAACGGTCCGGCCGACGCGGACGTCCCCGCCGACGTGCGACGCTACGAGCGCTTCTCGCGGATGGACGGCGCGCGCTACGAGCGCGTCAACGACTTCCTCCGCGACCGGACCTACGTCACCGCCCGCGAGTGGGCCATCGCGCGGCTGTGTGCGGACTTCCGGACCGAGACGGGCGTCGAGATGACGAAGGTCGGCGAGCACCTGCCCGAGCTGGTCCCTTTCATGACCGACAGCTACACGCCCCAAGCGGTCAATCAGGCACGCTCGGCCTTCGAGGACAAGGTCCGGAAGGCGGGCGCGACGTTCGTCTACGGGGCGATGAGCGACTTCTTCACCGCCGAGGGGCTGGACGACGTGATGTACGAAGCGACCGAGGTCGCGAAGTTCCTTCTCGAAGTCGAGGGCGTCGACCTCGCCGTCGAGGAGGAGCTGGCCGCCGAGGAGCGCATCTCCAGTACGATGCGCGAGGTGCGCGAGAAGAGCGCGGCGCTGCGCCACGACGGCATCGAGTGTCCCCACTGCGGCCACGAGTTCGCGGCCGACGGGGAGGGCGAGCACCACGCCGACGAGGCCGACGGAGCGAGTGAAACTGGGGCAAAGAGCGGGAACGCCGAGGGAAGCGAAGACGGCGGGGACGCGAGCGGAACTGGCGACTCGGACGCGAGCGACCGTACGACGGACGGGGCGGACGCGACGGAGTAAGAGACGGGGCGTGCCAGGTTCGCACGCGACGGCGACACGGCGATCGCGGTGTGGGGTCGAGCGAGGCTACGACGGTGGATGCTGGGTCGAGCGAGACCACGAGAACCGCGAGCCGCCGGTACACACGAGAGACCGCACTGCCCCGCACCCGCTCCGTCTCGCTACCGCTCCGCCCCGCCACCGCGCCACACACCTCCCCAGCCGATTCGCTCGCTCGGGTCACTCCACCGCACCGCCACGCCGGCCCTCGCTCTCCCATCCCTCGCGGGGAGCGCGCTTCCACCGCAGCGCGTTCCGCGCCGACGGCTCCACACCGCTCCCCCGGGCGCCCGGTCCGCTACAGTTCGTCTGCGTCGTCGGTCCGTCCCGTTCCATCGACGCCGGTCTGCCCGACCCGTTCGTCTTCACCACCTCTCGCTGCCAGCACCGCCGCGCGCCGGAGCACGCCCCGCAGGGTGGTGACCTCCCGGCCGGTGGGATGGGCGCGCCCGAGCAGCCGCCGGAACAGCCGCTCGGTCTTCGCGCGCTTCTCCGCGGGATGGTCGATCGCGGCCAACAGCCCGCCGAACTGCTCGTGGAGCGCCTCGACGGCGGACTGGGGGGCGCGCTCGTGGACGCCTCCCGGCTGCTGGGTGTCGGCGAGCGCGAGCCCGCGGAGCTCGTAGAGGACCACCGTCGCGGCCTGTCCGAGATTCAGTACTGGATACTCGGGGTTCGCGGGGATCGAGCACACCTGATCGATCCGGGCGAGCTCCTCGTTCGAGAGGCCGACCCGCTCGCGCCCGAACACGAGCGCGGTGTCGGCGTCGAGGGCCGCGAGATCCGCGGCGAGCTCGGCCGGCGTCGAGAAGGGATACCGGACGTGCTTTCGCTCGTCGCGATTGGTGTGGGCGGTGAAGCCGACGGTGTGGTGGGTCGCCACGAGCTCCTCGAAGGTCGTCTCCTCGTGGTTCGGGAGCACGTCCTCGCGGGCCTGCCCGGCGAAGCCGTAGGCTTCCCCCTCCGGATCGAGGGCAGGCGGATCGACCAGCAGCAGTTCGGCAAAGCCGAAGTTCTTCATCGCGCGGGCGACGGTGCCGATGTTGCCCGGCTGGTCGGGCTCGACGACCGCGACGGCGGGCGCGTCCGCAGCTCCCTCGTGGTCGCTCGACGATTCCTCTGGCGCGTCCCTGCCGTTCGGCGCGGTCATCACCGGGCGTCGCTGTCCTCGAAGTCGAGGTCGTCGAGGTCGGCGTCCATCGCGTCGAGCTCGTCTTCGAGTGCGGACGTGGGCTCGCTCGGATCGGGTGCCTCCGGGAGCGATGCAGGATCGGTGTCGACGTGCTCGATGCCGCCGTAGTCCTTTGGCGCGCGCCCACCGTCGGCGAACCACTCGTGAAACGCGTCCCGGAACCCCTCCTCGCCGCGGCGCGCGCTGCCGCCCGCCTCGCGGAACCAGTAGAGAAAGTCCGGCTCGTGGGTTTCACAGAGGACGACCTCCGAGAGGGGCTCGCCGTAGACGGCCTCGGCGACGTTGCACCGCCGCTTTTCGGCCTCGCCGTGGAGCAGAAAGCACGCGTCACAGGGCCGTTCGGCGACGACCATGAGCCGGGCGACGCGCTGGCGGACCGCCGGCTCCATCTCGGGGAGCGGCCGCACCTCGCCCGCCTCGGTGAACACCTCGCTCTCCTCGAAGCGCCAGCCCCGAAGCCCGATACTGACCTTGCCCATGGTCCCGACTATCCGCCTCGCGGGTAAAAGTCGTGCGTCCGCCACCGGACTACCGACGGACGACGATCGTCCCGACGAACCGGGTCGAAACCGGCGGGGCCGTGCGGTTGACGCGCGGACTCGTGTGAGAGACGGGTGGAGCGAGGGCCGTGGTCGCGGAGCGAGGTGGTCGCGGGGGGATCTCTCGTGTGTACCGGCGGCTCGCGGTTCTCGTGATCTCGCTCGACACGACATGGAGGTTGCCGTCGTCGCGCTCGCGTGAGCCGCGTTCCTCGACTCGCACCCGACGCTTTCAGAGCGCGTCGAGCAGCGCGTCGACGTCGCTCTCGGCGTTGAAGACGTGAACGGACGCCCGGACGGCCGCGGGATCGGGCAGCGAGCGGATCACCACGCCGGCCTCCTTCAGTCGCGTGACGGTCGCTTCGGGGTCTTCGACGGCGAACGTCACCAGTCCGGACTCGTACTCGTGCGGGCTCAGCAGCGCACACTCCTCCTGCTCGATCAGCCCCGTCTTGAGTCGGTCGGTGAGCCGCTCGACGTGATCCCCGATCGTCCCCAACCCCACGTCTTCGATCACCGAGAGCGCCGCCGCGAGGCCGGCGTGGGGCGCGGGCGAGGTCGAGCCGATTTCGAGCCGGCGCGCGCCCGGCGCGAGCTCGTACTCCGGCGCGTCCGCGTCGGTGACGCCCCGGTAGCCGGCCGTCCGGGGTTCGAGCATCGCTTCGGCCCCCTCGCGGACGTGGAGAAAGCCCGCCCCCCACGGGCCGAGCAGCCACTTGTGGCCCGCGCCGACGGTGAAGTCCGCGCCCCACGCATCGAGGTCTACGTCCACCTGTCCGGGCGACTGCACCGCGTCCACGAGCACGCGCGCGCCGGCGTCGTGGGCGATCTCGACGGCGTCCTCCACCGGGAGGCACGTCCCGTAGTTCCACGTGAGCGAGCTGAGACAGAGCAGGTCGGCCCCGGCAACGGCTTCGGCGAGCGCGTCGAGGTCGAGCCGGCCGCGGTCGGTTTCGACGACGCGGACCTCGATCCCGGCAGTGTCACCGAGTCGCCGCCACGGGAGGACTCCCGCCGGATGCTCGCAGTCGGTCCGGACCACGACGTCGCCCGCTTCGAAGGGCAGCGCGCCCGCGACCCGACAGATCCCGTCGGCGGTACTCTCGGTCAGCGCGATCTCCCCGGACGCGACCCCGAGGAAGTCGGCGATGGCCTCGCGTGCGGCCCCGAAGGCGTCGTAGACGGCCCAGTACGTCCCTTCACGCGCCGGTGCGACCGTCTGCTGGTACTCGATGCACTCGGCCGCGGCGCGGACGACGCGGCGCGGGCTGGGGCTGCCCGCGCCCGTGTTGAGGTAGGCGACTTCCTCGGCGACGGGGACGTCGGCTCTGAGTTCGGCGGGCTCCATGCTCCGGGCACGAGCGGGACGGGTTTGAACGGCCCGCTCGTGGCGGACGGTACGGGCGCTGGGCGAACCGCCGGACCGAGCCCTGCCGAGTCGGACAGCGTTATACATCCCTGTGCCGGGAATCGAGTATGTACCTCGCGGACAAAGCGTGGCCCGAACTGGGTGACTACGTGGCCGAGGAGTCGCTCGCGGTCGTGCCGCTGGGCTCGACCGAGCAGCACGGCCCGCACCTCCCGCTCGCCACCGATCACCTGATCGCCGAGTCGCTCGCCCGGGCGGCCACCGAGGAGACGGGAGTGCTGTGTACGCCGGCGGTGAAGATCGGCGTGAGTCCCCACCACCGCCAGTTCCACGGGACGATGTGGGTCGACGCGCCCGCATTCCGGGACTACGTCGAGAGCCTCGCGCGCAACCTCACCTACCACGGCGTCGAGAAGCTGGTGTTCGTCAACGCCCACGGTGGCAACGTCGAACCCCTCCGAGAGGTGGGTCGGCGGCTCCACGACGACGGGACGGCCTTCGCGATCGAGTGGATGTGGGACGACTCGATCCCCGGGCTCGTCGACGATCTCTTCGAGAACAACGGTCCCCACGGCGGCCCCAAGGAGACCGCGATGATCATGCACGTCGCGCGCGAGCTGGTCCGCGAGGACCAGCTTGCGGCGGCCCGCGACGGCGGGATCGCCGAGATCGATATGGACGAGGCGCTCGTCCACGGCGCACGGACCTTCTACGACGCGGCGGACAACACCGACAGCGGCGTGCTCGGCGACCAGACCGAGGCCACTCCCGAGAAGGGCGCGCGGCTGTTCGCGGCCGCGACCGAGCAGCTGGCGGCGCTACTGGGGTGGCTCGACGACCGCTCGCTCGACGGTCTGCTGGCGAAACCTCACGTCGACCCACAGCCCGGCAGCCGGCGGTGACGGCCCTCCTCCGGGCTGGAGGGCCGCGAGAGCGGTGGTGTTCGGCGGCCGAGAACGCGTGGTCGGCTACATTAGTTCCGCCCCGGTCAACCCACACTTATTACTGAGGCCCGTCTCACGGCACGGCAACGAAGCCGTGACCACGATCCTTCACGTCAGCGACACCCACCTCGGCAAGCGCCAGTACGGCAGCGATGTCCGTCGGGAGGACTTCGCGGCGGCGTTCGAGCAGGTGGTGGCGATCGCCGTCGGCGAGCACCCCGACCACGACGCCGGCCCCGTCGATGCGGTGATCCACACGGGCGATCTCTTCGACTCGCGGACGCCGCCGCTGCCTGAGATCACCCGGAGCGTAGGAACGCTCCGCCGACTGGCCGACGCCGGGGTTCCCTTCTACGCCATCGTCGGCAACCACGACCGGAAGCTCGACACCCAGTGGCTCGACCTCATCGCCGAGACGGGAACGGCAAAGCGACTCGGGCGAACCCCGACGATAGTGGGCGAGGGCCGCGACGCCGTCGCGCTCTACGGCGTCGACTCGGTCACGAAGCCCGCGTGGGACGACGCCGAGTTCGGCCTCGTCGAGCCCGAGACAGCCGACGACGGTGGCGACGAGATGGACGAAGTCGACGGAGACGGCAGTTCAGGACCGTTCCGGCTGCTCTGTCTCCACCAGCTGCTCCACCCGCCGGTGCCGGAGATCATGGCCGACTACTCGACCGGGGAGGCGCTCTCGAAGGCCGGCATCGACGTGGACGCGCTCGCGCTCGGCGACTACCACGCGCCCGAGGAGACGGTCGTCGACGGGACGCCGGTCTGGTACGCCGGCTCAACCGAGCGCTGTAGCGCGGGCGAGGAAGCCACCAGGAGCGTGCGCCTGCTCGACATCGAGGCCGGCGACATCGAGCGGACGCGGCTTGAACTCGATACGCGCGCGTTCCGGTCGGTCCGAATCGAGTTCGCGGCGGGCGACGGACACGGCCACGCCGAACGCGAACTCGACCGCCACGACCTCTCGGGGGCGGTCGCTCGCATAGGACTACTGGGCGAGCGGACGTCGCTCGCGTCGAGCGCGGTCTACGAGCTGGCGATGGAGCGTGGCGCGGCGGTCTGTACGGTCACCGACGACCGTGGGCGCGACGACATCGACACCGAAAGCGGGCCGACGGGCGCGGTCAAGCGCCCCGACACGCTGATCGAGGAGCGCCTCGCCGAGGCCGAGCTCAGCGACGCGACCCGCGGGATCGAGGCACGCGCCCGCGGCGACGCCGACCTCGCCACGAGCCGGGTCGACGCGTGGGCCGAGGAGCGCATCAGGGCGGCACAGGCCGCGGCGTTCGGCGAGGGCAACCCCGAGGGCGTGAACTCCGGCTCCGGGGGCGACGTGGAGGCCGATCCCGAGGAGAATGGGACTGCCGACGAAACCGATTGGCCCGACGAGCAGGGGGCCGACCCCGACCCGGCATCCGACGCGAGCGCCGCCGGCGACAACGGCGGAGCAGCCACCGCTGGAACGGCCGACGCCGACGCGACGGTCGACGCCGACGCGACGGCCGACACTGATTCCGTGACGGAGGGCGAATCGGGGACCGACGACGCCGACGCGACGGCCGGAGCCGACGCCGAGGCGAACGCGACGCTCGGCGACTGGGGGGAGCGCTCGTGAGAATCGAGCGTCTCAGCCTCGAAAACATCCGGAGCTACTCGGCGGAGACCGTCGAGTTCCCCGAGGGGACGATCCTGGTCTACGGCGAGAACGGGGCCGGAAAGACCTCGCTTCTGATGGGCGTCTTCGGCGGCCTGTTCCTCTCGGCGGTTACGGGCGTCGGTTCCCGACGGTTCACCCTCGCGGACCTCGTGCGCCGTGGCGAGGAGGCCGGACGGGTCGAGCTCGTCTTCGCGGTCGGCGGCTCCGAGTACACCACGGCGTGGACGATCTACGCCGGCGACCGCGCCTCGGAGGCCGAGCTCACCTCGCCCGCGCTCGCCGCGCCCGTCACGGGTGTCCGGGACGTGCGCGCGGCGGTGGTCGACCTGCTCGGGATGGACGCCGAGGCGTTCGCCAGCTCGGTCTACGTCAGACAGGGCGAGATCGATCGGCTCATCGACGCCGACGACCGGACCGAGGTCATCGACGATCTGCTCGGGCTCGATGCAATCGACGACTACCGCGAGCGCATGAAGCTCGCACGCCGGGCGGCCGGCCGGGTCCGGGACGCGAACGCCGAGCGCCGACAGGGACATCGGGAAGAGCTCGCGGGATACGACCACGACGGAGCGGGCTTCGAGCGCGCGATCACCGAGCTCACCGAGGACATCGAGGACACCGAAGACGACATCGAGACCGCCGAGGAGTACCTCGAACGGCTCAGAGAGCACAGACGCGAGAAGCAATCGGCGCTCGACAGCTACGACGAACTGGTCGAGCAAGCGCGCGAGACCGCCGAGCGGATCGAGAGCGTCGAGAGAAAGCGCGACGAACAGCGCGCGCGCATCGAGGCCGCCGAGGAGGAGATCGGGAGCGCCGAAAGGGAGATCGAGAGCCACGAGGCCGAGATAGCGGCGCTCGACGGCGAGGTAGACCACGAGCTCGCAGACGAGGAGAGTGCACGGGCCGCGCGCGAGGCGGTCGGGGAGGCGCTCACGGAGGCCCGAACCGAGCAAGCGACCCGCGAGAGCGCGCTCGAAACCGCCCGCGAGGAGCGCGAACGCCTCGCCGATGAGCTCGAAGCGGCCGAAACCGAGGTGGGCGAGCTTCGGGACGAACGCGACACTCTCGACGCACGGCGCGAGGAAGCCGAGGCGACGCTCGGCGACGCACGGGACTCGCTCGTCGCGGCCGTCGAGGAGCGGAACCGGCTGACTGCCGAGTTCCTGTCCGATTCCGGAGCCACCGAGGCGATCGATTCGCCCGAGGCGGTGACCGACGAGCACCGCGAGGCCGTCGCGGCGCGGCTGGACGCGCTCGCCGAGGAGCGCGAGACGGCGACCACCGCGCTCGCGCAGGCGCGGACGAAGCGGGACCTGCTGTGCTCGAACCGTGCCGACGCGGAAACGCGGCTCGCGGAGGCACGCGAGGAGCTCGAATCCCTCCGCGATGAGCACTCGGCGGCACGGAAGGCTGTCGAGGAGGCGACCGCGGAGGTGGCGGCCGCCGAACGGGAGCTCGCGGCGCGTATCGAGGAGCTCACCGAGCGGGGAAAGCGGTTCGGCATCGACGTGCCGACGGGCGACGCCGAGACGAGGGCCGGCGACACGGAGGCGGCCGAGGCCGCCGGGAGCGACGCCGAGTCGGCCGCCGGCACGCCGGTCGGGAACACCCTCGACGCGGTGGCGAGCGAGCGAATCCCGGAGCACCGGGAGGCGCTCACCGACGAACTCGGCGAGTACGGCGGGGAGCTGACCGCGCTCGATGCCGCCGAGGAGCACCACGAAGCGGAACTCGACGAACTGCGGGATCTCGACGGAAAGGGAACCTGCCCGACCTGCGGGCAGCCGGTCTCCGAGTCCCACGTCGCCGCCGAGATCGACGCGGTCGAGGCAGATCTCGGAGACGTCCGCGAGCGCCGCGCCGCGCTCGCCGAGGAACGAGCCGCACTCGCCGAGGAGCGCGACGCGCTCGATGCGTTCCGGGAGGCGCTCGCCGACGCCATCGAGTACCGCGAGGAGGTGCTCGACGCGCGCCGCAAGGCGTTCGCCGAGCACCGTGAACGCGCGAGCGAACTGGAGGTCGAGGCCGCCGAACTGGACGAGGAGATCGAGGAGACGGAGGCCGAGGCCGCGCGGCTCGATGGCGAGATCGACGACCTCGACGCGCGCATCGAGGCGCTCGACGCCGAGGAGGGGGCAGCCCGTGATGCGGTCGCGACCGGCGAGCGGGTCGTCGAGGCGTTCGAGGCCGTCGAGGAGCACCGCGAGACCGTCGGGGACGCCGAAGCGGAGCACGATCGGCTCGACGAGGAGCACGCAGAGATCGAGGGAGAGATCGAAGCCGCCGAGCGCGAGATCGAGGACCTCGAAGGCGAGATCGAGGAGTGCAAGGCAACCATCGAGGAGCGCGAGGCGGCGCTCGAAGCGGCCGCCGAGCGAGTCGAAGGAACCGAGGCGGCGAAGCAAGCCGTCGAGCGCGCCGTCGAACACCACGACGCGGTCGACGACTGCCGGACGCGGATCGGCAGCGAACGCCAGCGTGTCGCGGCGGCCCGGGAGGCAATCGAGGGCCACAACGAGCAGCTCGCTCGACTGGCGGCCGAAGAGGAGGAGATCGAGGAAGCGCTCGGCGAGCAGGCCCCCGGTGAACTCCGCGAGGAGATACGGGCGACGAACGAGCGGATCGAGGAGCGCGAGGCGACCCGCGAGGAGCTCGCGGCGCGGGCGCGCCGGCTCCGCGACGAGCGCAGCCGACTCGAAGTCGAGCTCGAAAACCTCCAGGGACTCGAAACACGCATCGAGCGCTGCGAGCTCAAGGAGCAGTGGGCCGACGGAGTCCACGGCGAGATCGAGTCGGTGCTGTCGATATACGGACGGGTGAAATCGGAGCTCCGCGAGGAGTATCTCGCGTACATCACCGAGTACACCAACGACGTCTTCCGGCGGGTGTATCGCGGCGGAGGCTACCAGCAGGTGCTGATCGAGGAAGTCCACGACGAGCGCCGGGGCTACGAGTACGCCATCTCCCTGCTGCGCGATGACGGCACGACCGAGGACCCGGCGAACGCGAGCGGGGGCGAGCGCGCGGTGGTCAACCTCGCGCTCCGAGCGGGCATCTACCGACTCATCGCCGAGACGGGCGGCGACCGGGGGACGCTCCCGCCGTTTATCCTCGACGAGCCGACGACCTTTCTCGACGAGGGTCACGTCGGCGAGCTCGAAAAGCTGCTGGAGGCGCTCGACGGCTGGGACGTCCCGCAGGTGCTCGTGGTGAGCCACGACGAGCGCCTGATCGCCGGGGCAGACCACGCCTGCCTCGTCACAAAGGATTCCGCGACGGGGACCAGCCGAGTCGAACTCCACGCCGCCAACGAGCTCGTCGGCCGCGGAGTCGACACCGGGAGCAGTAGTGCCGACGATCCCGACACCGAGCTCGCCGACGCTCTCGCCGGGTCCGGGGATGACGACTGATGGACGGGCGCGCGCTCGGCGTCGTCAGGAACCTGTTCGCCCACGTCGACGCGAGCCTACCCCGGGAGACGGCCACCCAGTCCGAGCACGCCCGCCGGCTGTTCGCCGCGCTCGGGCGCGAGGGCGGACAGGTGGAGGCGTTCGGGGACGTCGAGTGTATGAAAACACGAACGGCCGATCTCGGGACGTGGAGCGAGGACCCGTGGCCGGGCCCGACCTACGGACTCGACGCGAGCAGCACACGTCCCATCGAGTACACCAACGGGCTGGTGCTCGACACCGCCCACGCGAAGCTCGGCGTCGCCGGCGGCGCGGGTGGCGACGGATCGAGTTCGGGGGCCGAGCGGGCGGACGGCGGGCAGGCGAACGCCACGGGCGCGGGCGTGACCACGGGACACACGACGGCGAGCGCGCCGACCGACCGCGCCATCGAGGCCGACGGCACGGTGGTGACCGTAGCGTACTTCGACGACCCCGAGAGCGGGTTCTACTCGCGCTCCTTTACCACTGACGGCGGGCGCGTCGACGGCGAGGTGCTCGCCGTTCCGGGCTCGGTCGGGCGGACGGCGAACGTCTCGCGGCGGGTCTCGACGGCAGCCCAGCGCCTCGCCGAGGGCCGCCACGCCGCCGAACGAGTGCAGGCGATCGACGGTGTGCTCTTTCTCGACGGATCGGTCTACCCGCTCGGCGTGCTCTACTGGCTCATGCTCGACGCCGTCGGGCGGAGCTCGCTCGCGTCGGCGTGGAAGAAGCCCCGGGAGATCGTCGGCCACTACGTCGACCTCGTGGACACCCAGTACGAGCGAGGAGTACCGGTCATCGGTGTCGTGAAGACCTCGACGACCGGGCAGGTGCTCGACGCGCTCGAAGCGAAGATCGACGCCCACGAGCTGACCGACGCTCGGGGAAATCGGCTCGCGGTGCCGTGGCGGCGCGACCACGGGTTCGTCGGGGAGGTGCTCCGCGACAGTAGCTTGGACCATCTCACGTACACCTCGTGGTTCGTCCAGCAGGGCGTCACCGTCGACAGCCGCTCGTTCGAGCCGCTCTCGCCGGTCGCCGACCGGCTCACCCACGGCGATCCGGCCGACTACCGCCGGGCCTTCTTTTACGCCCGACTGCCGAAGACGGGGGCCGTGCTCCGCGTCGAGACGCCGCTGCTGTTGCTCGAAGACGAGCGGCTGGGGCCGGCGATCCGGTGGAAGGCGCTCTCGGAGATCGCCCGTCGCGGTGACGTTCCGGGCGCGGTCGCCCGGGCCGACCGGCTCGCGCGCATCAGCCCGGACAACCGCGAGCGCATCCGCGGCCTCATCACCGCTGCCGAGCGCTATCACGATTACAATCGCGACGGCCGCTGGAAGCACGTCGAGGACCCGAGCGAGATCGACCGATGAGCGAGAACCCACTCGACGACGACCCGTTCGCCGAACCGGCCGACGGAACCGGCGACGATCCGACTGCCGAAGCCGACGATCCGAATGGCGGAGCGGATGGCGACGCCACGCCGGCCGAGAGCGACGGCACGGACGAGGAGGGCGCGGCGGCAGACGCCGACGCCGCCGTCGGCGACGCCGACGCCACCGACGGCGGCCCGGCGGGCGGGCTCGCGGAGACGAGCGTCCCGAGTTCGGCAACCGAACTCGACGACGGCGAGGTGGGCCACGTGCTCGCCAGCGAGGGCATCCACGTCAGCCGGGGCGAGTACACGGTCAACGCCTTCGTCGCCACCGGGCGACGCGACGCGGTGCGCGTCGGCGACTACGTGCGGGTGCCCTATCCCGGGAGCGGGGACGCGCTGTTCGCGGTCGTCGACGGGCTGCGCTACGAGCCTTACACCGACCTCGACGACCGCTCGGACGCCCACAACCTGATCAGCCGCGAGCGCCCGCTCAACGAGGGCGAGTTCGTCCTCGTCGCCGAACTCGAACCGATCACGATCCTCTCGGCGGAGGACGACGCGAACGCGACGAGTGGTAGAACCGCAGGGAACAGCGGAGCGGCGGGGAGCAGTAGAACGGCGAAACCGGGTGGAGCGGGGGGTATCGACGACGCCGACGCGCTCTCGCGGGGCATCGTCAACCAGGTCCCGAAGCCGAACACGCGGGTCGCGCTCGCCACCCGCGAGGCGGTCCTGCGCGAGGGGCTGAACCTCCCGGGCGAGGGTGTCTTCTGTGGATACCTCGCAGTCGGCGGCGACCGGATGACGGTCCGGGGCGGCGAGCCGTTCCCTTACTACCTCGCAAATCCCGGTATCGATCCCGACACCGGGGAGACCGAATCGGGCGAGCCGGCAGTCTTCCGGCACACCCTCGTCGCCGGATCGACCGGGAAGGGCAAGACCCACTTCACGAAGAACCTGCTGCGCCAGTTCGTGGGCGGGAAGCGCTACCCCGTCGAGAGCCACGCGACCGGCGACACCGAGCGGAGCCGGCTGAACGTCGTCGTGCTCGACCCCGAGAACGAATACTGGCAGATGCGCGACGACGGCGACCTCCCCGACGCGGCGACCCGCCGGCTGGAGCGTGCGGGCGTCGAGGTCGGCGGCGTCGAGGATCTCGAAGTGTTCGTCCCGAGCGTGGCGAACACGACCGACCCCGCGACGGGCGCGAGCAAGTCGTTCTCGATACCCTTCTCGCTGGTCGAGTCCCGCCCGGAGCTGCTGATGCCCTACACGCCGACCGAGGTGACCCGCGGTGCGCTCGAAGGCTGTCTGTCCTCCTATTTCGGCCGGCGCGGCAGTGACGGCCCGCCGACATACGAGGGCTTTCGCGCCTACCTCGACGCGAACGCCGAGGAGGACAGCCCGCTGCGGACTCGCCACGAGATCGCCGACGGGACGTGGAGTGCCATCATGCGTCGCGTGAAGGGCGGCGTCTTCGGGGACGTCTTCGACGGCGGTAACGCCAGCGCTGGCAGCGGCGGCAGCGCTGGCGCGAGCGGGACGAACCCCCTCCCCGAGGTTTCGGGACGGATGTTCCGCGAGGGACAGGTGACGGTGATCCCGACCGGGCATCTGCGCGGCGGCAAGGAAGAGCTCGTCGTGCTTTCGATCCTGTCGTACGTCATCGAGAACAACGTCTCCGACCACGACGTCGACCCCCACCTCAAGGACACCCCGATGCTGGTCGCCGTCGACGAGGCCCATAACTACCTCGCTGGCGCGGAGACCCTTCGGGGCGAGTACATCGTCGGCCGGGCGCGCGAGGCCGCCAAACAGGGCCGCAAGGACCAGCTGGGACTCATGCTCATCACTCAGAACCCCGAGGACGTCGACGCCGACGTCCTCAAACAGACCAACACGAACGTCTTCCTCGGGCTCCGCGAGGAGGTCGTCGAGAAGGTCCCGTCGGTGCCCACCGAGTTCAAGCGCGACATCCCGCGGTTCGGCAAGGGCCAGGCCGTCGTCAAGGCCCCCGACGTCGAGGCCGTCGAGGTCGTCGGGCTGCCGTACTGTCTGACGCGCCACGACAACTGAGCGCGGTCGGAACGGGGCCGGCCGGACGACGGAGCCGCGTTTCCTGCCCGGGCGAATCGAGCCGCGACCGGACGGGCCGTACCCGAGGGTTCAGAGCCGCTCGCCCGACGTGAGCGGCCCGTCGAGCCGTCCCGCAGCGTCGTCTTCGAGCTTGAAGCGCTGGACCTTCTGGGTCGCGCTCCTGGGGAGTTCGTCGACGAAAAAGACCCGGCGGGGATGGGCGTAGCTGGCGACGTGATCGAGAGTGAACTCCCGGAGCTCCTCCTCGCCGAGGTCCGTGCTCTCGTCGGCGACCACGAACGCCACGGGCGCCTGGCCCTTGACCTCGTGGTCGGCGGCGACGACGGCGGCCTCCGCGACGTCGGGGTGGTCGTAGAGGGCGTCCTCGACCTCCGAGGGATAGACGTTCTCGCCGCCGACGATCATCATGTCGTCGGCGCGCTCGACCATCCAGAAGTAGCCATCACTATCGACCCGCTGGATGTCCTCGGTGTAGAACCAGCCCTCCTCGTCGAACACCTGCTCGGTCTTTTCGGGTCGGTTGTGGTAGCCGACGAAGACGTTCGGGCCGCGGATGGCGATCTCGCCGGTGACGCGCTCGGGGTCCTCGTAGTCGATCTCCGGGTCGGGTCTGGGTTCGAGTTCGTCGGCCGAGAGGCGCGTCTCCCTCGTTTCGGGGTCGACGAGCTTCAGTTCGACGCCCGGAACGGGGATGCCCACACAGCCCGCCTCCTTGTTGGCCCCGCGAGCGGGAAGGAAGGTGCCCGCGGGAGAGGTCTCGGTCATGCCCCAGCCGCCGGCCATCGGCACGTCCCATGCGTCCTCGATCTCCCGGCGGGTGGCCTCGGCCAGCGGCGCGGCCGCACAGGTGACCTCCTCCAGCGAGGAGAGGTCGTAGGCGTCGGGGTCGCTCGCGTACTCGCGTTGCATCATCGTATACATCGCCGGCACGCCCGCGAAGGAGGTCAGTTCGTGGGCTTCGATGGCTTCGAGCATCGGCTCCGGTTCGGGACGGGGCTGAAGCACCATCGACCCGCCCTTATAGAGGAACGTACCGAGCAGCGCGTTGAGCGCGTAGATGTGAAAGAGCGGCAACACCAGCAGGATCGACTCGTCGGGGTCGATCCGGAGCGGCGTCTTCGAGTAGCTCTCGATCGTCGAGAGGAGGTTCTCGTGGGTGAGGAGGACGCCCTTGGGCCGGCCGGTCGTCCCGGAGGTGTAGGGCTGGCAGGCGACGTCGTCGTAGGCGCGTTCCGGTCGGTCGTCGAGCTCGCCGCTTGCCTCCTCGAGCGCGTGGGAGTAGTTGACGATCCCCTCGCCGGAGACGCCGGCGAGGAACGTCGTCCCGACCTCCGCGGCGGCCGCGAGGTTCTTGGTCTCGTCGGCGAGCAGCGGCGAGCCGATCAGGTGTTCGACCTCGCTGTCGCCGAGGACGAACACGAGCGTCTCCGGGTCCATCCGGAGGTTCAGCGGGACCGGGACCGCACCCGCCCGCATCGCGCCGAAGTACGCGCTCGGAAACTGGAGGCTGTTCGGGACGAACAGCCCGACTCGGTCGTCGGGTTCGACTCCGTGATCGAGTAGCACGTTCGCCACCCGGTTGGCCTCGTCGTCGAGCTCGGTGAACGACTGGGTTTGGCCGAAGGCGGTGAGTGCAGTCCGGTCGCCGTAGCGGTGGGCCGCCATCGCCGGCAGGTCGCCCATGTGTCGCAACGGATCACCGTCGTAGTACTCCATTGGTACTCGTTCACACCACTGTTCCCACCGGCTAATAAAGTTTGAGCCGGGTGCCGCGACCGACCGGAGCTCCGGTGTACGGGCGGACCGTGGCAATCGGTGGAGCGGGGTGGCCGGGCCCACCCCTCGGGGCCGTCGCTTTCGGGCGGGAAGAGTCGCTCCCGGCCCCTCGTCGATCGAGCGCTCCGTCTCCTCCCTATAGATACGAGTCGTCGTATGCCTCGCCGGAGCGCTCCGCGTGGGTGTTGCCACACGCGCCGCACTCGATCCGGCCCATGTCGTCTTCCGTCGGGTCGAGCGACCCGCAGTTGGCACAGTAGTAGCCGAACCGCTCGGTGTGGTCCTCGTCGGCGTAGGTGACGAGGAAGGGCCGTTCAGTCCCGGACTCGCCCTCTCCTCGGTCGACGTACAGCCGCCGGCCGTCCGCGGCGGTCGCGGTCGTGACGCCGCCGTGGCTCTCGACGTCCGGGAGGTCCTCGACCGCGATCGCCTCGGCGTCGGCTGCCGTCGCCTGCTCTTTCTCGCTCGCCGATCCGTCGTCGGCCCCTTCGGCGTAGACGTGCTCGACGAGCGATTCGTCGCCGACCTCGATGTGGCGCTGTTCGACCCGCCCGAACCCGAACCGCTCGAAGAACTGCTCGCCCTCCGCGTTGGCTTCGAGCGTCGACGCCACCACCTGATTCGCCCCGCGCTCGCCCAGCGCCTCGGTCGCGCCTTCGAACAGCTCCGTGCCGATCCCCCGACCGCGGTGCTCCGGATCGACGAACAGCCAGCGCACCTCGCCCCGGCCGTCGACCACCTCACCCTCGACGAGACCGGCGACGGTGTCGCCGTCGTCGTCATCGCTCCCACCGCCCCCGCCGTGCTCGCTCGATTCCGCAACGAGGACGACCGTCTCCGAGCCGTCGAACGTCCGCGCGAGGCGATCCTCGTCGAACTGTTCCTCGACGATCGCGTCGAGCTGTTGGGGGCTGAGGGCGTACGAGGCGGTCATCGCGGTACGCACGAGCTCGCGCAGCCGCCCCATATCGGTCGTGTCGGCCTCTCGGAGTTCCATGCTCTCCCTGTCCGTGCGCGCCGACATAAATCACGGGCTGGCATTCGACGCCGCAGGGGTAGTGGGTTCGTGTGGCGTGTTCCGCTGTGGTGTGGAACTGTCGCCATCGGCGCTCCTCCCCGAACGGCGGTTCAGCGCTCCGTCGGTCGACGCCGGCCGACGTATCGGAACTCGATTACGTCGACGACCGTCCCCCCGTTCCACGCACCGTCGCCGTTGATCTCCCGCCACGCGTCGCGGAACTCCGTGAGCGTGTAGCCGCCTTCCGCCCGGGCGTCGGCCTCGTCCATCGCGCCCAGGGGCTGGCGGTAGACGTCCTCGATCGCGATGTAGCAGTCACACTCGTCGTCGCTCGTGAACGGCTCCGTCACCGCCATCCGAACCGACCCCACGGCCGGGCGGCCGTAGGCTTCGGCCCAGTCCCGGCGCGTGGCCGTCTTCGTGCCCGCCCGAATCGACTCGACGTGCTCGGGCTGGAACAGCAGGCTCACGTCCCGAGCCGCGTCCGCGAGTGGGAAAACGCTGGCGGGCCACCAGCGGCCGGGCGGCCGTCGTCGCGGAACCGCGCGAGGCCCGCGCTGCCGACCCCGGACTCGCCATCGGGACCCGCGACGTCGAGCGCCGGGCTGCCCCCGGCGACCGTCACCCGCTCCGCTACGAGGAACGCCGGCGGACGGACGGCGAGCGGATCGGCAGGTCAGCACTGTCCTCGACGAGAACACGACGACGCGCCCGCCGGCCTGTCGCGGGTCCATCTCCAGGGGACGTGACCGTCCGCGTCGTGGACTCACCCGAAGGCGTGCCGGTAGGAGAGTGCACCGCGAGTTCAGCGGTCGCACCGCCGCGGCGTCGCCGGCTCCGTCGCCAGCGCCTCGGCGTCGCGGTTCCGGGCGAACGCCGAAGACGAGCGCTTTTGCGAGCGGCGCGAGACGTCGGGACGGGGAAAGAATGGGACCGACCGACACCGGGAGCCAGGGAAAGGGTGGGACCGACCGACGTCGGGAACGGATCGGCGGGACCCCGACCGAGGAACGGGGATGAAACTCGAGTTCCTCGGCTCGGGCGGGAACTCGCCGATCCCGACGCCGACGTGTCGCTGTGAGGTCTGTGCCGAGGCACGGACCGAGGGCGTCCCGTACGCCCGCCACGGAAACTCGATGTACCTCCACGACCTGAACGCGCTGATCGACGCCCCCGAATACGCCTTCTCGAGCCTGAACCGGGCGGGGATCGATCGGCTGGAGTACGTGTTTCTCACACACTGGCATCCCGATCACGTGAACGGGCTGCGGGTCGTACAGTCCCGGGACCTCCGATCGTTCTTCCGGAACCCGGACCGGGGGTTGCTCGATGCCGCCAGCGAGGACCGCCCCACGCTCGTCACGACCCGGGCGGTCTACGAGCGGACCTGCGAGACCCTCGGCTCGCTCCGACACTTCGTCGAGGCGGCCGGCTTCGCCGACACGCACTTTCTCGACGAGGAGCCGCTGTCCGTCGGCGACTACGAGGTTTCGGCGATCCCCTACCCGCTCGAAGACGCCGACACGGAGCCCGATGCCACGGCCTTCGTCATCGAATCCGGCGGACGGACGCTCCTGATCGCGTCCGACGACGCCCGGTACCTCGACGAGTCCCGGCTCCCCGGCGCGGATCTCGCGGTCTTCGAGTGCGGGCTGTTCGAGGCGCTGCCCGACGGCACGCCCCTGCTGACCGACGCCGACCGGTCGTTCCTCGCCGACGAGCTCCGCCACGAGGAGGTCATAGAGCGCATCGAGCGGGTCGATCCCGAGAGAGCGGTGCTCACGGAGATCGAACACCTCTACGCGCGCGGCGCCGACGAGTACGCCCGTCTCGAAGCCGACTACGACTCGATCCGCTTCGCCTACGACGGGCTGGTGGTCGAACTCTGAGGACGACGGCCGTCGTGATCCCGCCGGGAGCGACCGGTTCGGCCGTGGCGGTCGGCGACTGCTGGCCGCGGACTTCGCCTCCCTGCTACGGCGGTTCTACGGACCGTGGACCGTTCCGCTCCGAGGCCCGTCGATATCGATGGACGGCACGCCGGAAAAGAGGTGGTGTGGCTGTACTCGGGAAGCCGATCCGCGGATTAGCCTATCTTCGCCTTGCCGTTGCCTCCTTGCTTCGCTTTGCCACCGTCGTCACCGTCGCTCGGAGTAGCCGTGTCCTTGGCCTCTCCGCCCGTACCGTCGTCGCCGTCAGTACCGTCGTCGCTCGGTGCTCCCGTGGTGGTTGCTCCACCGTCTTCCGAGGTAGTGGTTTCGGCGGTCGTGTCCTCAGTTATCACGGTCGTCGTCGGCTCCTCGGTCATAGTCTCGCTATCGTCCTCGGTCGTCGGTCGCGGACCTTCTGTTACTGTTTCGATCGTCGCGGTCGTATCCCCCTCAGTCGTCATTGTCGGCGAGGTCATCGTCGGACTATCCGGTCCCTCAGTTGTCGTCTCTGGCACGACAGTCGCCTCACATTCAGCGGCTGTCGAGAGAGACACGGCATCAATAGTGCCGTTCTCGAAAACCTCCGCGTTGGTCTGAACTGTGTTGCAGTCGAATGGTGGCTGTTCAAATGCTACTTCGTCGCTACTGGTGCTTATGACGCCAGAGTAGTTACCCGGCTCGTAGATTTCGACACTCAGTGTTTCGTTCGGTGCGAACGTTCTGGTTTCGTTGAATACAGGTTCGTCGGAGGTCTCGTTTGAGAGAGTCAGACCGATCTCCTGCTCGGACGATCCGACATTCTCGATTGATACGAAGTGAGGATCGAGCGAGTCATCAAGTTCCGATTCTTCGCCAATGGTTACTGTCGTCTCGTTCCCGTCCTGTGCGAACACACTGCCTTCTGCTACAAGTAGTCCACCCGCCACTACCAACAGCAGCAGCGCCATCGTACTGACTGGCCTGATTCGTGCCATACCCCTCTCCCTACCGCGCGTATCGAGTTATAGCTGAGGTAGCCTCAAAAAGCCATTTCACTTTGATCATCCCACATATTCGACCGAGAATCGCGGGAAGGACGAACCGCCAGAAAAGAGGGTGTACGTCCCAAACTGCCTGACTCGGTACACTCGACCGTAACGTATGGGCCCATCTCGGTTTCTCCTACCGAGGTCCTGAAAACTGCCGATAGAATCCCTGAAAACCCGTATAGTCCCGGGCAGATTCGAACTGCCGTCAACGGCTCCAAAGGCCGCTATGATTGGCCACTACACCACGGGACTTCTCGGTTCACCGCTCGCCCCGCGAGCATCGAAGACGCCGCGTGTCTTGATGTCGCGGAGTGGCGAACGAACGTACCGACGGAGCACACTTGAACGCTTCGAGAGGCCGAATCCCGGGTCGGGCCGGCGTTCGATCCCACTCCCGGGTCCACCAGACCTATGTCCCGCTCGCGCGAACCGCGGTCGATGACCGACGAGCACGACGGAAGCGACCGGAGCGGCGGGGAGGGCGGGAGCGACCGGGACGACGGAAACGGAACGGCGTTGTTCCTCCGAAGCGACGAGCTCGCGGGGCTCGCGGCTCCCGAGGAGTACGTCGACGCGGTGCGGGAGGGCTACCGCCAGCGCGGCGCGGGCGCACCGGCGGCCCCGCGGACGACGCTGGCGAACGAGGACCCGCCCGGGATGCTCACGGGCTATCTCGCCGTCCTGCCCGAGACGGGCGCGATGGGCGGGTACACCTACGCCGCGGGCTTCGGGGGCCGGGACGCCCACTTCTTCCTGCCGCTGTTCGACGCCGAATCGGGGAACCCGCTCGCGCTGCTCGACGGCGCGAGTCTCAACCCCTTCAAGACCGGGGCGGCGGGTGCGGTGGGCGTCGACGCGCTCGCGCGCGAGGACGCGAGCACGCTCGCCGTGATCGGCAGCGGCGCGCAGGCGCGCGGCCAGCTCCGGGCGACGGCGACGGTCCGGGCGTTCGACACCGTCGAGGTCTACTCGCCGACCGCCGCCCACCGCGAGGCCTTCGCCGCCGCGATGAACGACCAGCTGGAGGCGACCGTCGCGGCCGTCGCCTCCAGTGCGGCCGCGGTCGAGGGCGCGGACGTCGTAGTGACGGCGACCAGTAGCGACGAGCCGGTCTTCGACGGCGACCTGCTCGAACCGGGCACGCACGTCACGGCGATGGGTCAGTATGACAGAGAGAAACGCGAGCTCGACGCGACGACGATCGAGCGCGCGACGTACGTCCCCGACCTCCGCGAGCGCGTCGCCCAGGACGCGGGCTCGTTCATCCACGCCCTCGAGGCGGGCGTCGTGGGCGAGGGACACGTCCGCGCCGAGCTCGGCGAAATCGTCGCCGGCACCGCACCGGGCCGCGAGTCCGCGGCGGAGATCACGGTGTTCGACTCCGGGGGTACGGCCATCGAGACCGTCGCCGCGGCCCACCTCCTCTACGAGCGGGCGCGCGAGCAGGGCCTCGGCGAGGAGATCGAGTTCGCACCGGCGAGCGAGGCACTCACCGGGGAGTGAACAATCTGACACGAGTGCTCGCCGACCATCAGAGATACGGCCCGAGCCCGAGCGCCCGCACGAGTGGGATCCCACTCGCGAGCGCGCCGAGGAGGTAGCCGCCGATCGCGCCGCCGTTCAGGAGGGGCAACCCGGCGTGCGCGCGACCACGCAACACCAGCCAGAGCAGCACACCGAGCCCCGCGAGCGTACCGACCATCGCCGAGAGCGCCGGGAGCGTGAGCGCCGGGAGCCACGACACGCCGAGCGAGGGCGCGGGCGCGAAGGCGGCCGCGCTGGCGACCATCACGGTAGGCATCACCGCGTCGCCCAGCCCGACGAAGAGCGCGTCGCGCTCGGCGACCGTGGGGCGGTCACCGGCGTCCGCGCTCTCGTTCGCCGTCGCGCTCCTCTCGTCGTCGCTCTCGCCGCCGTCGGGCGTGGCCGGGGTGTCCCGCTCGTCGGTGCGAGCGGTCGCGTTCTCGCCATCCGCGCCCTCGGCGGTCGTGCTCTCGGCAGTTCCGCTCTCGGCACCCTCGTCCTCGGCGCTCGCGTCCCCGGCCCCGCCGTCGAGAAACGAGTACGAGAGCGCGAGCGGGACGACGAGCACCACCGGGAGTTTCAGCTCCATCACGCCGTCGGCGAGCGCCAGCATGTGCTCGGTGCCGTAGACCGAGACGGCGTCGTAGACCGCGAGCGCGGCGAGCAGGGCGATCGCCGGCAGGAGGCCGAAGCTGATCCCGAAGAGCGCGGCCGCGCCCGCGCCCATCACGACGCCCGCCGCGTCGATGACGTACCACTCGGGATAGCGATAGAGCGCGAGCACCAGCCCCCCGGCCGCGGCGAACGCGGGGACGTTCACCCCGCCCGCGATTTCGAGGGCGAGCCACGGCGGGAGCAACACCAGAAAGACGTACAGTGCCATGAGTCCCGACGCGAAGAGGACGACCCCGCGGAGCAGCCAGCGCGCGCCGAGCCTGATGGCCCCGAGCATCGCCGCGGTGGCGACGAGGATCACCCCGAGGTAGAGCGCGCTGTTGGTGGGGTCCGAGGGATCCTCGGTCGCCTGGAAGCCGGCGGCGTCGAACGGCGCGACGAGCGCGAGCGCGCCGAGCTGCACGAGGAGGAAGAGCCCGACCGTCGCGGCGGCGGCCGCGAGCGCCCGCCGACGTTGCTGCATACCATCGCGTCCGCCGGCGTGGCCTTTGCCGTTTCGCTCTCGGCCGGTCGGCCGAACCCGGCGACGCTCGGGACCTCTCTCGTCCCTTCGTCCTCTCTACCGGGGGAGTCGACGCGAACGGGACTACTCGCCGTAGAGTTTCGTCCCGAGTAGCCCCGCCGGCCGGTCGTGGGGATCGACGGCGAGATACGGCCGCTCGACGGGACCGAACACGTCCACGACACGGCCCACGGAGGCGAGCCCCTCGTCGACGACGGACGTGCCGATCTCGGGGTAGTGCTCGTCGGGCGAACGTACGATCGCGAGCCCCTGTGCCGTCCGGACGACCTCGCCGACGCGTCTCATCCTCTCGTTCCTCCCGCTCGGCCCGCCGTCGACGAGCGGCCGCCGCGGACCACCGGCGGTGCGCTTCGGTGTGCCATGCTCGCCGCCCGTCCGGGCATCACTCGCGCAGCGCGGCGACGTAGGCCGCCACCGCCTGGAGCAGGTCGGACTTGCCGGCGCCGTCGGCGTTCTCGACGCGGACGTAGCCACGGGCGTCGAACTCGCGGGGGTAGGTCTTCCCGCGCTCGACGGCCGCGTCGTAGCCGACCTGCCCGGCTGCCCGTGCGATCTCCTCGACCGTGGGCTCCGGGACGGCCATCGAGCGGGGGACGCGCCGGCCCTCGCTCCGGGTCAATCCGGCGTCGAGGTAGGCCGGCCAGATGACGTTCTCGACCATGCCGGGAGGGCGAGCCGGGCGGGTAAATGTCTCACGGGCCGCGATCGGCGGGAGGAGAGACGCCGACCGTGGGGGCCGATGCACCCAAGAGACACACCGCGATCGCATTGCGACTACGATACACCACACGTTTCCCCGCCTTCGCTCCCGGCAGGCCACGGCTGCGACCCCGCTCTCACACGCCGTCCGCCGCTCGACCGTCGCCCGGCGGCGTCGGACGCCGCCGGGGACACACGGCGCCCAGCCCCACCACGGAGCGTCAGCCGTCCACCCAGCGGGTCAGCGCGAGCAGCACGCCGTAGCCGACGAGCCCGACGACGAAGACCGTCGCGGGGATGAGAAACGGACCGAACGTCGTCACGAGCGCCTCGATCAGCGCCCGGATCGGCGCGAGAGGACCACCCATGACCGTTTCACGGCCGGCCGACGGTTAAGTCCGTCCGCCGGCGTCGGGCGATCGGTGCTCCTTTCGCCGCCGGGGACCAGCCGCCGTCGCCGGCCAACCGGCCGTGGACGCGCCGCTGGCAACGGTCGCTTTCGAAGAAGTCGGACGGGTCCCGGGTGCCGTTGCAGCTAGATGTGGTCCTCTTCTTTCAGCTCCTCGATGATGTCGTCGACGAAGTCCTCGGGCGCGTCGTAGGGGAAGTCCCCGCCCGAGAGCTTCGTGTTGAGTTCCATCGCCGTCATCGAGAAGTCGCCCGACTCGAACGTCGTCGAGGGGCCGTTCGGGAGCGCCGGGACGAGGTCCATCGGGCTCGAGATCGGGTAGTCCGCACCTTCGAACGCGTCGACCATCTGCTCTCTGAGTTCTTGCTCGTCGGCCATAGCCGAGCGACCGTTCAGACACGAGCGACAAAAGCGTTTGGAAACGGGCGACCCGAGAGGCCGCGTTGTCCTGGAGTGTCGCCCATGAGCAGTCGGCCGCGTCCGCGAGCGGGGCCGACGGGCGGCGGTGGGGCCACAAGGGCGGTCGGCGGACGCTCACGTCCCCTCGTCGAGGAGCGTCCCGACCTCGCCGAGCGAATCGAGCACGTGATCGGGCTGGACGGTGGCGTCGTCGAGGTCGGCCCGGTCGGCGACGCCCGTCAGGACGAGCGCGGTGGTCATCCCCTCGCGCTCGCCCATCGCGATATCGGTGTCGAGGCGATCGCCGATCAGGAGACACCCCGCGGGATCGACGCCGAGGGTCCGTGCCACGGCGCTGGCGGTTTCGGCGGAGGGTTTGCCGAGCACGCGGTCGGGTTCGCGGTCGGTGACGCCCGCGACCGCCCGGACGATCGCCCCCGAGCCCGGCACCGGGCCGTCGGGCCCCGGGATCGTCCGGTCGGGATCGGTGCCGACGAACGCCGCCCCCGCCTCGATCGCCCGGAGTGCCACAGTCAGCCGGTCGTAGTCGAATCCCCGGTCGTAGGAGGCCACGAGCACGTCCGTGCCGAGAGGATCGTCGGTCAGGGCGCAGCCGGCCGCGCGGAACTGTGCTTCGAGGCCCGAGGAGCCGACGACGAACAGCCGGGCCTCGGGATACTCGCGTGTGAGGAACGCGGCTGTGACGGTGCCGGCGGCGACGACCCGCTCGGGCTCGATCGTGAGTCCCATCCCCGCGAGGCGCTCGACGAACGCCGTCGGCGAGCGCGTCGGGTCGTTCGAGACGGCGGCCACCTCCACGTCCGCGGCCCGGAGCGCGTCGAGGCCTGCCGCTGCGCCCGGGATGAGCGTTCCACCCCGGTAGACCGTCCCGTCGAGGTCGACGACAGCGCCGCGATAGCTCATGGCCGTGGGACGCGCCGAGCCGCCGTAAGCGTGGCCCCGTCGGCGAACGCCCTTCCCCGCTCTCACCGTCGGCGGGCCGCGCTTCCGTGGATCGGGTCGCTCCCGGTGGCCCCGCCACCCGGGTCACGGCGATCGGGAGCGGCCCTCCTCGGCTTCGACTGTCGCGGCTCGCTCACCCGAGCAGCGTGCCGAACAGCGCCTGGACGTCGACGACGTCCGCCCGATCGTCGCCGTTGAAATCGAACGCCGTGGCGTCGTCCTGCACGGCCGCGCCGTCGCGGTTGACGAACAGCGCCTGGACGTCGATGACGTCCCCCGACCCGTCGCCGTTGACGTCCTCGTAGGCACCGTCGTCGTCGAGATCGCGTGGCGGGTTCTGGAAGCTCCCCACCGTGGAGGGGCCGTCGACCCCGGCGGCCTCGACCGGTCCGCCGTCGAGGGTGACCGTCGCGTCGCCGTCGACGTCGATCGAGCGGAGCTCGCCGCCGAAGACGTAGCTGTCGTGGCCGCCCTTCCCTACCTGCCCGGTCGCGGTCGTCCCCGAGATCACGTCGTTGGGGTCGACCGTGGCGTCGTTTTCGACTGTCCGCAGGAAGAGGTCGGCGTCCACCTCGAGCCGGTAGGTCGACCGGCCGCCGTTGCTGGCGATCGTCAGCGTATGGGAGGGGCCGATGCCGACCGGGTCGGGCGCGGGACAGCTCCCCGCGGTCCGGTTGCCGCTCGTCCGCACCGTCGCGCCGTCACGGACGATCGGCTGTCCCCCGACGTCGATCGTCGTGTCCCTGATCGTGTAGCCGTCGCCGCCGAGGAGGAACACGCCGTTGCGACCGTCGCTCGGCTGCCGGATACAACAGCTCTCGATCACGGAGCTCGGGCGCTCGCGGAGTTCGACGACCGAGTCGGTGCGATCGCCCCCGACGGCGGGGGCGTTCCCGGTGATGCTCACGCCGCGCAGCCGCCCGCCGTGAGGCTCCGGTGGGGGGTCGTAGTTCGGCCCGCCGTCGGGGCGTTTCGCGATCACACCGCGAACGCCACCGACGTCGACGCGGATCCGGGTGTTCGCCACGAGGAACTCGCCGACGGTGCCGTTGGCGACCACGCCGCCGTCGGCGTGGGGCGTCGCCGCGATCGTCACCTCGCAGTCGCGGACGGCGGGCCACCCCGACTCGACCTTCGCGGCCTCGAAGCGGACGCCGCGCTGGTTGAGCGCGTCCTCGGGGTTCGGGCTGTTCGAGGTAGCGGCGTCGACGGCGATCGTCGCGCCCCGGACGTAGCTGCCGTCCGAGCCGATGCGGATCTGCGAGATGTCGTTGTTCGCGTACGTCCCGCCCTTGATCCGGACGGTACCGTTCGTCCGTGAGGCGTACACCCCGTTGCCCGGAAAGCCCGAGAACTCACAGTTCTTCAGGGTGAGCGTTCCCTTCATGCTGATACCGACCCAGACGCCGCCCCGGGTGTAGGCCCCCATCAGTCCCGCGTTGTGCGCGACCACGTTCTGCAGTCGTCCAGTGCCGTCGGGCGAGCGCACGATCGGGTAGAGCGCGTTGAACACGTCGGGATTCTCGTTACAACCCGGGCGGGCGGTGTTGCCACAGGTCTGGGGCTGGCTGTCGGGGTGGATGCCCTGCCCGCGGAACTCGACGTCGTGGATCTCCAGATCGTCCTCGACGGCGAGGTGGAGCCCCGGCGTCGCGCCCTTCGCGGTGAGGTCGATCGTGATGTTCTCGAACAGCAGCCCCGTCCCCCGGTCGATCATCAACAGCTTGTCGTTGAACCGCTCGGGGACGACGAAGCTCGCGTCACCCCGCCCGAGGAGGCCGAGGTTCGCGTGATCGAGCAGCACCGTCCGCTCGGTAAAGCGGTACTCGCCGTCTGGAAAGACGAGCAGCGTGTAGTCCGCGGCGGCCCGCTCGAGCTGTTCGTCGCAGGGCTCCTCGCCCGTGGGATCACAGCCCGCGTCCTCGACCATGTTCACGACGTGCTCGAAGCGGATACCGTGGCGCTCGGCGGCCGGCTCCGCTGCCCCCCGCCCCGCGAGCAGCGACAGCGAGCCCGCCGTGGCCCCGGCGACCTTCAGATACGACCGCCGATCGATCGAAACCCGCCCCGGTCCCCCCGGATCGTGCCGCCCCCCTCCCCCAGTGTGCTCCCCCATCGGTACCGTGCCCGAATCGCTGTAAAAAGACCCTTCTGGCTGATTTCTCGCACGAACGGGCGGGATACTCCCCAGTTAGTAACGCCGCCGGGCGGGATCCGGAGCGTCATGGAACGCCCGCTTCGGTCCGGTCACGCTCGATCCGTCTCCCGGGGTGACCCGGCGCGAGACGGTGTCCGAACCCGACGGCTGTTCGACGGCCCTACCGGCCATCGAGCAGCCGTCGCGCCGTCGCGGCCGTCCAGCCCGCGAGGACGACCGCGCCGACGATCTCGGGGAGCGCGAGGCCCGCGCGGCGCAGGTCGCCGCCGGCGGTCCAGACGACCCACGCGGCGACGTTGACGCCCCCGAGACCGACGGTCGCCAGCCCGCGGGCGCGTGCCCCGGCGAGCGCTTCGCCCGCGCCGTAGATCCACAGCGAGAGCGACAGGAGGAGATAGAAGCCGACGGCGACCGGGAGATGCTCGGGAGTCCCGAGCGGGAAGACGCCGATCAGCCCCAGCGAGACCGCGGTGAGCGCGAACAGCGCGATCCCGGCGCGTTCGAGGGGGTGGTCGCTCGCGGTCCACAGCGCGGGCCCGAACCCCAGCGCGAGCAGACCACCGAGGATCAAGCCACCGTTGAAGAGGGGCGCGGTCGGCTCGCCGGGGGCCCCGAGGTTCGAGAGCGCACTCCCCGTCCACGAGAAGGTCGGCGAGAGCAGCGTGGCGAGGAAGATCGCCCCCAGCGAGGCGACCGGCGCGGCGAGGCCGGCCAGCGCGCTCGCGCGTCTCGGCTGCATGGCCGCAGCTACCGCCTCGATGGCAAAGGCTTGCCGTCTCGGCACGACACGCGATGGGTCGATCGCCTCCCGGGGCGCCCGACTACGCCCCGTAGACCTCGGTGTCGGGGTGGAACTCCAGCCACGCGAAGAAGAACTCCGGGGAGACCTCGTTGGCCTGCTGGAGGACTGTGCCCTCGTAGGGACCGTCGACGGCCCGCCCCGAGAGGATCTCCCAGCGCGACCCGCCGCCGGTCATGTGCGCCTCGCCGTCGGGCGCGAATTCCGGAGTCCCGCCGTCCGCGCGGCGTTCCCGCGCGGCGGTCGCGCGGGTGTTCGGGGCGACTTCGCCGACCCGGCGCTCGTAGGCGACGAGCGTCCCGCCGGGGCCGACGGCGACCACCACTGGGAGTTCGTCCACGGTATCGTTGATCACACCCGCCTCCGTCACGGCGTCGAGCGGATACGCGCGGGCCACGCCGTCGCTCGTGACGCCGATCACGGTCGTCTTGGGGTGGAGCCGATCGTCCTCGAACTCGCCGCCGATGCCGATGCGGGCCGACTCGTCGTACCCGAGGTAGGGAGAGCGCTCGTAGTCGCGGGTGACCTCCCCCGCCACCGTCCCCGAGATCGGCGGGGGCAGGAGCACTTCGCCGTCGGGGTGGGCCTCGCGCCACCCGCCCCACGTCGTCAGCGTCGAGGGCACCAGTTCGAGGGTCTCGCCCGTTCGAGGTCCGCGGATCGCGGTCGCCGAGATCTGGTTCCAGAGGCTGCCGGTCGCGCGGTCGTACATCACGAGGTTCGAGCGCCAGAGGTAGCCCGAGACGCCGAACGTCGTCTCCGCGCCGGCCACCCGACGTCGGGCGACGAGCCCGCTGCCACAGAGCGGACAGTACGTGACTAGGAGCGGTCCTCCAAAGCTGTCGTTGACGATCTCGTGCCAGTCGAGCACCGCCAACGGGTACGCGCGCGCCCGACCGTCGCGCTCGACGCCGATGATCGTCTCCCCGTCGTCGAGGCTGGGGACGGTGGTGTACTCGATGCCCGAGCGATCCCGAACGCTACGCGATTCGAGGTCGCTCCAGTCCCGGCCGAACTGCGGGTCGACGATCGCCGGGATGGCGTCCTTGGGTGCGCCGCGACGGAGCTCGCTCTCGGGAAGCGGGAGCTCGACGCCGCCGATCGCGGCCACGTCGCCGGGATTCGACGCGTTCGGCCCGCCAGTCGCCGCCCCGGGGGTCGCCGACCCGCCGGTCCGTGATTCGGCCGGCGTCCGGTCTGTCGATGCCTCCCCGTCGATGCCGGTCGTCCCCGACGGCCCGCCGTCGCCCGAGTCGCCGATGGCCGCACAGCCCGCGAGCCCGGCGAGCGTCCCCGCGGCGAGCGCCGAGAGGTAGCGCCGTCGGTTCATGGCTCCCCGACGGGCTGTCGGGACTTAGCCGGCGCGGGCTCGTGCGCCGGCCGCTCACAATCGCCGCACGGATTTAGCCGTCCCGTGCCGAAGGCCACCATGAACGGCGACACCCGTGGTCGCGCCCGTCGGGCGTTTCTCGGGAGCGGGCTGGCCGCGGCGGGCGCGCTCGCGGGCTGTCTCGGGGGAATCACCGGCTCCGAGGCGAAGAAAGAGGACGGACTCGCGCTCGACACCGTCGCAGTCGCCGGCTCGCCGGGCGGGACGATGGCGGTGAAGCCGGCCGGCGAGCCCGCGCTGCTCGATTTCTTCGCGACGTGGTGTGCGCCCTGCAAGCCACAGATGGCCGAGCTCCGCGCCGTCCGCGAGGAGTTCCCCGACCTCCACATGCTCTCGATCACCTTCGAGGAGGATCCGGGACTCGTCGAGTCGTTCTGGACCGAATACGAGGGACGGTGGCCGGTCGCCACCGACCCCGCGGTGCGCACGGGCGAACGCTACGGCGTCCAGCGCATCCCGACGCTGCTCGTGCTCGCCCCCGACGGGACCGAGGAGTGGCGACACGTCGGTCTGGCGAGCGCCGCGGGGATCGGAGAGCAGGTCGAGCAGGCACGGGAACGGTAGGTAGAGAGGAAAGACGCACGTGATCGACCTCGATGCGCTCCGGCTGGGCTTTGCCTTTTCGGCCGGCGTCGCCACCTTCTTCGCGCCCTGTGCGTACCCGCTGCTGCCGGGCTACGTCGCCTACTACCTCGGCCGTGGCGCGAGTAATACAAACGGAGCGGCCGGGAGCGCGAACGGCGCTGGGAGTGTGACGAGCGCTGGAGGGACGACCGGCGCGCGCCTGCGCCGGGCGGCGTTCGTCGGGCTGCTCGTGAGCGCCGGGTTCGTGCTCGTCTACGCCGCGCTCGCGGGCGTGGTGCTGGCCGCCGGCGCGCGGCTGCTCTCGAACGTCGCGGTCCTCGAACTCGTCGTCGGCACGCTGCTCGTCGTCCTCGGGGTGGCGATGGCGCTCGGGCGCGGTCCCCGGCTGGGCCACCTCGCGCTCCCGGAGCGGCGGCGCTCGGCCGTGGGATTCGTCGCGTTCGGCGTCGTCTACGCCGCCGCGGCGGCGGGCTGTACGGCACCGGTGTTCGTCGCCGTCGCGCTCGCCGCGCTCTCGGGCGGGCCGGCGACCGCCCTCGCCACCCTCGGCGCGTACGCTGCCGGCATGAGCCTCCTGATGGTCGCGGTGACCGTCGCCTCGGCGCTCGGGCGCGACGCGCTCTTCCGGCGGCTCCCGGACCCGGGGCGCGTCTCGCGGGCCGCCGGCGCACTGCTCGCGCTCGCCGGCGTCGCCCAGATCTACCTGTTCGTGTTCGCGTTCGACGGCCTCGCGACGCTCGGTCTGGCGTGAACGACCTCTCGGCGCTCGCCCACACGTCGTGGTCCACTCGTCGAGCGGAGCGACGAGAGCCGGGGGGGGGGTCGACCCGGGTCGACCGTCGTCCCGGATTCGCTCGGGCGTGGCGGAACGGTTAACCGGGTGGCTGCGCTCGGGCGAGCCGATGACCGACGGCGAGCCGGTGCGGGCGTTCGTCCCCGGTCACGTCACCGGTCTCTTCAGCGTCCACCCGCACGAGGACCCCCGCCGGGCGGGTTCGCGCGGGGCCGGATGCTGTCTCTCCGCGGGCGTCACGGTTTCGGTCCGCCCCGACCGATCCGGCGAGGTCGTCCTCGGCGGTCGCGCGGTCGAGCTGGAGGCCGCGACGCGCGTCCTCGACGCCCTCGGCGTCGAGGCAGGGGTGTGTGCCGAGACCGCCCTCCCCGTGAGCGCCGGCTTCGGCGTATCGGGCGCGACCGCGCTCGGGACGGCGCTGGCCGCGAACACGCGCTTCGAGCTGGCACGCACCGAAAACGAGCTGGTGGGGATCGCCCACGCCGCGGAGGTCGCGGCCGGCACCGGACTGGGCGATGTGGTCGCACAGGCCCGGGGCGGCGTGCCGATCCGGGTGGAGCCGGGCGCACCCGCACACGGGGAACTCGATTGCATCCCCGCCCGAGGGAGAATCGAGCACGTCACGTTCGGCGAGCTCTCGACCGCCGACGTCCTCGGCGGGAGCACGGGGGGGCTCTCGCGGGCGGGCGAGCGCGCCCTCTCGACCGTTCTCGACGGACCGACGTTCGAACGGCTGCTGGCCGCGTCGCGCACGTTCGCCGACGAGGCCGACCTCCTGACCCCGCCGGTCCGGGAGGCCATCGACGCGGTCGGCGCGGCCGGCGGCGAGGCCGTGATGGCGATGCTCGGCGACACGGTGGTGGCGCGCGGCACTGGCCTCTCCGACGCCGGCTACGACGCCGCGACCTGTACGATCGATCCCACCGGGGCGACGCTGCTGTAGGTTTTTACGCGCCCCTCCGCAAGGGCGGCCATGACCGACGGTGACGTGCCCGAGAGCCACCCGCGGAGCGAGTCGCTCGCCGTCCGCCACCGCCTCGAAGCGGGCGTCGAACGCGGCATCACCCATACCCAGGGGCTGCTCGCTCACGGCCGCGGCGAGGCGTTCGACTATCTGCTGGGCGAGCGCACCATCGAGAGCGCTGCCCGCGCCGAGCGGAGCGCGGCCGCCCACCTCCTGCTCGCCGACCGTCCCGTGCTCTCGGTCAACGGCAACGTCGCCGCGCTCGTCCCCGAGGGGATCGTCGAACTCGCCGCGGCGACGGACGCGGCGATCGAGGTGAACCTGTTCAATCGCACCGACGAGCGGCTGGCTGCGATCGCCGAGCACCTCCGCGAGCACGGCGCGCACGAGGTCCTCGGACTCGACGCGGACGCGCGGCTCCCGGGCCTCGACCACGAGCGCGCGAAAGTCGACGCCGCGGGCATCCCGGCGGCGGACGTCGTCCTCGTACCCCTGGAGGACGGCGACCGCGCCGAGGCGCTCGCGGCGCTGGGGAAAGTCGAGATCGTCGTCGACCTCAACCCCCTCTCGCGCTCGGCGCAGGCCGCCGACGTCCCCGTCGTCGACGACATCGTCCGGGCGATCCCGGCGGTCGCCGAACACGCCCGCGAGCTGGCCGGGGCTCCGAACGGGGAACTCGAACGCATCATCGCCGCGTTCGATCGCGAGCGGGCGCTCGAAGCGGCCGAACGGACCATCCGCACCGGCGACGGGTAAGCCGGAGACCGGCCCCGGTCCGGGACCTACAGCGGGGAACGCCGGGCGTCCGTAGGAGGGGACGCCCGACCGCCGTCTCCCGCGCTGGACTGGCGGTCGTCGTAGGACGGAAGTCCCTCGTCGGGTCCGTCGGCACGGGCCGACGAGTGTGCACCGGTTCCGTCCGGCAGCACTACGTCGGTAGAGCGGGGACGAGCGTGCAACGGAGCGCGGGCGCTGTGAGTCCGCTCAGGCGTGGCCGTGGCCGTCGTGATGGTCGTGCTCGGCAGGGCACTCCTCGGTGGCGTGGTCGGGATCGTGACACCAGCAGTCGGGGCCACAGTCGGCGTGGGAGGCCTCGAACCCCTGGATGGCGGCGAACTCGTCGGCGAACCGGCGTTTCGCCTCCCGCTCGCCTTCCTCGGTGAACACGTAGCCGTGGGCGGTGTCCCGGACGTACGCACGCTCGGCGAGGTCCGCGAAGGTGTCTTCGAGGACGCCCGGCGGTGCGTCGAGAAAGCCCCGCAGGTCCGCGGGCGCGATCGCCTCCTCGATGCCCTCGCCGAGCATCCAGTAGGTGGCCTCGAGTACCTCGTCGCGCCAGAACAGCTCGTCGTGCTCCGGCGCGGACAGCGTGTCGCTCATGCCCCCTGGTACCCGTTGTCGAGGCAAAAGCCTTCCCACCGCACCGAGGCCACGGGTAGCGTAGTAGTTCACGAAGCGAGAACCGGAGCAGACGACCGGAAAGCCCCCGGCGCGCTCGGGCTTCTGCTCGCGGGCTCGCCCGCTCGCACGGCCCGCGGAACCGTCGGTTCCGCGCTGCCCGCGGCTCGCTGCGGTCCTCGGCGTCGCCTGCGGTCCTTGCGTCGTCATCAGAAACCGACAGTTTCTGATCGGCCCGAAAATCGCGGAGCGATTTTCGAACGCCGGGGTTCGCCGAGCGGCCGGCCCCTTTCAGTCCCGCCCCACGGCGGTTTTTCGGCCGGCCGCCGCTTACCTCACTACTGCCGTGCCGGGGGCGGTAAACCGGCTGCGGAGCAAAGGCTCGCGATCGCCATTTCCACTCCAGCGTTTTTCGTTGCGACGTTCGAGGATCGGCTCGTGGCTCTCAGTACTGCCTTCGACTCGCTTCGCCGCGTGCCACTCCCTTCCAGCCGGTAGAACGATTCCGACCCACATCTATATCGCGGTCGCGGCCGATCCGTCTACATGGTCGATGCAGAACTGCCGAGCGGAACGATTCTCCGGCGAGGGGTGGCGGCCCTCGGCCCGACGACGATGGCGGCCAGCATCGCGTTCGTGCTCCTCTCGGTCGAGCTGACCGGCGCGGCTCGGCAGTCGACCCCGTGGCCCCAGTTCCTGCTGTTCGGCGCCGGGCCGTCGGTCGCGGGCTTTCTCACCTACTGGTCGGACCGGGGCGAGCGATACGACGCGCTCGCGCGGTGGTTCGCCCTCAGCGCCGCGTTGCTCCTCTCGCTGGCGGTGGTGGCGTTTCTCGGGCAGTTCGGCGGCGGTGCCGTGCCTCTCTAGACGCTCGCACCGCGTGATCGAGCCGGAGTCCCGGCACGCCGTCCGCAAAGCGTTCTCGAACCGTACCGCTGCCGGCCACAGTTCCCGCTCGACTAACGGCTTTATCAGTCGCCAGCGACGATCCGTAGACGGTGTCGGAGACCGCCGGAGGGTCGCTCGCCCTCCTCAGAAACAGGGAGTTCCTCGCGCTGTCGAGCACCGCCTTCGCCCGCTCACAGGCGTACTCGACCATCCTCATCGCGCTCGCGCTCTACGCCGACGTCTTCGGGACCACCGGAACCGTCGAGGGCCTCTTCGGGACGGCGTTCGCGCTCGTCCAGCTGGCCATCGTCCTGCCGCTCGGGCGGGCCATCGACACCGGTAACGCCAAGCGATACCTGCTCGCCGGACTCGCCATCAACGTCTGTGTGTTCGTCGGCTTCTCGCTCGTGGGCGACGTTCTCGGCGTGATCGCCGTGCGGATCGTGCAGGGCTTCGGCGCGAGCCTGCTCTGGATCACCGGTTCGACGGTCGTCGGCGAGCTCAGCCCCGACACCGAGCGGGGGGGCTGGCTGGGCACCTACAACCAGGTTGGCGCGTTCTCCAGCCTCGCGGGCGATATCGTCGGCGGGCTGCTCCTGTTCGTCTACGGCTTCACGGTCACCTATGCGGTTCTGAGCGCGGTCACCCTGATCGCCGGACTGGCCGTGCTCGCCTTCCTGCGCGACGCGCCGGGCGGGCGCGCGGACTCCGAGGCGGCCACGGGCATCGAGACGCTGCGGGCGCTGCTCGGGCGCACGGCCATCCGGGCGCTCGTCGTCTTCCGGTTCGGGCTCAGCTTCGGGAAGATGGCCGTCATCATCTTCCTGCCGATCTATGCGCGCACGGAGTTCGGGATGAATCCCTTTCTCGTCGGTGGGATCCTCGCCGGCGGCAAGCTCACCAAGACCGCCTTCCAGGGGATCGTCGGGCGCTACACCGACCGCGTGGGACACAGGCAGTACTTCGTGGCCGCCGGTGCGCTCGTCTACGCGCTCGGGACGACGCTCATCCCGCTGGCGGGGTACGCCGAGGGAAGCCTTCCCCCGATTTCCGTCGGTGCCGCCGGCGCGTCCGCGACGGTCGGGCCCGCCGCGGTCGTCCTCTTCGCGGCCTTCGCGGTCTGTGGGGTCGGCGACAGCCTCCGGCTGCCGGCGAGCATGGCGCTGTTCGTCGAGGAGGGCGAGGGGTTCGACGCCGTGGCGGGCAGCCTCTCGCTGCGCTCGATGGCGTGGAAGGTCGGGCAGGTCGCCGGTCCGGTCTCGGTGGGCGCGATCTGGGACGCGACTTCCGTCCTCACCGCGTTCCTGACCGCCGCGGGGTTCATCGCTCTCGCCACGGGCGTGTTCGTGTCTCTCTACAGCGTCGATCCCGCGCCCGACGTCGCGGTCGCGCCCGGCGACTGAGCGCGGCAGTCCGGCCGTAGCGGGTCAGAGACGGGCGGCGACGTCGGCTTCGGTGACGATGCCGGCGATCGTGCCGTGCTCGATGACGATGACGGCACCGTGGTGGTCGAGCGTGGCGTCGACCTCGTCGAGCGTCGCGTCGGGGGCCACCGTGGTGATCGACTCGTGCATCAGGTCCGCGACGGGGAGCGCGGCGGCGTCCTCGGCTTCCGCCCGCCGGACGTCGCTATTGCTGATGATGCCGGCCGGGTAGCCGTCGCGCACGACCGGCAGCTGCGAGTAGCCCTCGTCGGCCATCACGTCGATCGCTCGCCGGACGCTGTCGTCGGGCGCGACCGCGACCACCGGCTCGTGCATCAGGTCCGCGGCGCGCAAGAGTCCGCCCTCCGCTTCCTCGAGCGCGGTGACGATCCGCCGGAGCGTCGACAGCCGCGGATCGACGTCGCCGCCCTCGATGCGCGCGATCAGCGGCTGGGAGACCTCGGCCCGTTCGGCGAGTTCGCTCTGGGTGAGCTCCAGCTCCGTCCGGCGCTCGCGCAGGTCGTTCGGCGTCGGCAGGTTCACGACGGTAGATAACCCTTGGTAATAAAAAGGCTTACGCCCCGCCGGGTCCCCCGGCGCGTTCGCGCCTGTAGTAGTGGAATGGCCGCGAGCTCTCTCCTCTCTCGTCCCCTCTTTCGCGTGCGGCGGGAGGGGAAAGGGGGGGAGGCCCGCGAACGGACGCGGCCCCAGAGCGGGTATCGGCGGTCGAACGCGGCGCGTGAGCGCAGTCGAGCACGGCGCGCGAGCGCACCGTCGCAGCGAGGCCCCCGGCCAGCGAGCCCCCTCAACCGAAGTTCTCGACTTTCGCACGATCGGGGTCGCCACCGGCCGCCGCGACGGCGTCGGTCGCCGCGTCCAAGAAGTCCGCGAAGCCGTAGACGAACAGCTGTCGGTCGTCGGCCTCGCTTCCGTCCCTACGTTCGCCCGCGAGCGCCCTCTCGACCGGGGGCGTCAGCTCCTCGTCCGCGCCGACGATCGCGACGTGCGCGCCGCGCTCGCTGAGGGCGTCGAGGCGCTCCCGGTGGGCCGGCTCGCCGTCGCGATAGACGATCGCCGTCTCGCCGCCGTCGTCGAGGGTGCGCTCGGCGATCCCCACCGCGGGGCCGACGCCGGGCCCGCCGGCGAGGATCACGGTGTGGGGTTCGTCCTCGTAGTAGGCGTTGCCGAACGGGCCGGCCATCGTGAGCGTCGCGCCCGACTCCAGCTCGGCGAGGTGGGGCCCGAGGTCGCCGTCGGGGTTGATCTCGACGGTGACTTCGAGGGCGTCCGCGGCGTCGGGCGAGGAGAGGGTATAGAAGCGCGAGCGCCGCTCGCTCCCGACGTCGAGCGAGAGCTTGACGAACTGGCCCGGACGGGCGGCGAACCCGGCAGGGGGTTCGAGGTCGAGGGCGATCGTGCTCGGGCCGACGTCGCGGACGGCCCGCACCGGCGTTTCCGTCGGGTCCATAACCCGCGTTCGATCGGTACCGGGCAAAGGGACTTCGATCCGCCGGCGCTGGCGGGAGCTCATGGACCGGCTCACGGCGAAGCCGGCCACCGCGCGAGCCGACGACGGCAGGCGTGGGCCGCCGCGCTGAAAACACATGCAGAAGCCTTTTCGTCGGTGGGAGGGTATCGGGAGCCGGTATATGGCAGACGACCTGAACTGGGCCATCGGCGGGGAGGCCGGGGACGGGATCAACTCCACCGGGAAGATCTTCGCCCAAGCGCTCTCGCGGGCGGGCCGACACGTCTTCACCTCCAAGGACTTCGCCTCGCGCATCCGCGGGGGCTACACCGCCTACAAGGTCCGCAACGCCGTCGAGAACGTCGAGAGCGTCGTCGACCGCCTCGACGTGCTGATCGCGCTCACACAACGCACCGTCGAGGAGAACATGGACGAGCTCCACGAGGGCTCAGTCATCATCTACGACGGCGAGCGCACGATGATGGAGGACTTCGAGGCTCCCGAGGGGATGATCGGCCTCTCGGTGCCCCTCAAGCGACTCGCCGAGGACGCCGGCGGCGCGATCATGCAGAACATCGTCGCGCTCGGCGCGGCCTGCGAGGTGACGAACTTCCCGATCGAGAACTTGGACGAGGCCCTCGAAAAGCGGTTCGGCGACAAGGGCGAGTCCATCGTCAGGAACAACAAGGAGGCTGCCAGGCTCGGCGAGGAGTACGTCGTCGAGGAGATCGACCACGAGGACTTTGGCTACGACATCGAGACGACCGACGCCGACTACGTCCTTCTGAATGGCGACGAGGCAATCGGTATGGGCGCGATCGCGGCTGGCTGTCGCTTCTATTCGGGCTATCCGATCACACCGGCGACGGACGTCATGGAGTATCTGACGGGACGACTCGAACGCTACGGCGGCCACGTCGTCCAAGCCGAAGACGAGCTCGCGGCGATCAACATGGCGCTCGGGGCCGCCCGGGCCGGCGCGCGCGCGATGACCGCCACCAGCGGCCCGGGGATCGACCTGATGACCGAGACCTTCGGGCTGGTGGCGACCACCGAGACGCCGCTGGTGATCTGTGACGTGATGCGCTCGGGCCCCTCGACCGGGATGCCCACCAAGCAGGAACAGGGCGACCTCGACGCACTCCTCTATGGGGGCCACGGCGAGGTGCCCCGCCTCGTCGTCGCGCCCACGACGGTCGCGGAGTGCTTTCACAAGACCATCGAGGCCTTCAATCTCGCCGAGCGCTATCAGATGCCCGTCTACCTCGTCTCCGACCTCGCGATGGCCGTGACCGAGCAGACCTACCCGCCCGAGGAGTTCGACATGGACGCGGTGGAGATCGATCGTGGCAACCTCGTCGGCGAGGGCGAGCTCGACCCGTGGCTCAACGATAGCGAGCAGTTCCAGCCCCACTTTCCCGCGGCCGACGGCATCAGTCCCCGCACGCTGCCCGGGACGGCCGGCGGGGCCCACATGACCACGGGGCTGGAACACGACGCGCTCGGCCGCCGGACCGAGGATAGCGAGGTCCGGGTCGAGCAGGTCGACAAGCGCACCCAGAAGGTCCGAACCGCCGAGGAGGAAGGCGAGTGGGACTACCGCGAGTTCGGCGATCCCGACGCCGACACGCTCGTGCTCTCGTGGGGCTCGAACGAGGGCGCGATGCGCGAGGGCATGGCGCTCCTCGACGAGGAGAGCATCGATGTCCGATTCATCTCGGTGCCCTACCTGTTCCCGCGCCCGGATCTCACCGAGGCCGTCGAGAGCGCCGAGGAGGTGATCGTCGTCGAGTGCAACGCCACCGGCCAGTTCGCCGACGTGATCGAGTACGACACCCTTGAGCGCGTCAAGCGCGTCAACAAGTACACCGGCGTCCGGTTCAAAGCGGACGAACTCGCCACACGGATAAGCGAGGAGCTCGAAGGCCCACAGGAGATCACCCCATGAGCTCGGACGTCCGTTTCATCGACTTCAAATCCGACAAGCAGCCCACGTGGTGTCCCGGCTGTGGCGACTTCGGCACCATGAACGGCATGATGAAGGCGCTGGCCAACACGGGCAACGATCCCGACAACACCTTCATCGTCGCCGGCATCGGCTGCTCGGGCAAGATCGGCACGTACATGCACAGCTACGCGCTCCACGGCGTCCACGGGCGCGCCCTCCCCGTGGGCATCGGCGTCAAGACCGCCAATCCCGACCTCGAGGTGATGGTCTCGGGCGGCGACGGCGACGGCTACTCCATCGGCGCGGGCCACTTCGTCCACGCCGTCCGCCGGAACGTCGACATGAGCTACGTCGTGATGGACAACCGGATCTACGGGCTCACGAAGGGGCAGTTCTCGCCGACCAGTCGCGAGGACTTCGAGACCGCCACCTCGCCCGAAGGGCCCAAACAGGCCCCAGTGAACCCGCTCGCGCTCGCGCTCTCGGCGGGCGGCACGTTCATCGCCCAGACGTTCTCCTCGGACGCCCAGCGCCACACCGAGATCGTCCAGGAGGCCGTCGAGCACGACGGCTTCGGGTTCGTCAACGTCTACAGCCCCTGTGTGACGTTCAACGACGTCGATACCTACGACTACTTCCGCGACACGATCGTCGACCTCGACGAGGAGGATCACGACCCGACCGACCGCGACGCCGCCGCCGAGCGGATCACCGACCCCGAGACGGAGTACCAGGGCGTCATCTATCGAGACGAGGACAGCGTCCCCTACGGCGACCTCCACGACCTCGGCTCGAACATGGCCGACGTTCCCGACGGCGCGCCCGAGAACGCGACGGACCTCGTCCGCGAGTTCTACTGAGAACCTTTTCGCTGCGGGGCCTCGCGCTCGCTTCGCTCGCGCTCGACCCGCTTACAAAAACGTTCATGAAAAAGGCCGCGAGCTTCCTCACTCGCTTCGCTCGTTCGGATCGCTCGCGGTAGAGACGCTCGTACCGCACCACATCGCACCGCTACTGCGTCCGCCCCCGCATTCGCGCCGCAAGCTAGTAAACTACCGACCGTAACTACGTGGCGCGCTCGGAGGCTCTCCGGTGGCGACCATCGGTGGATAGATGGCACGGCGGCCCATCGAAGCGGCATGAACGATCGCGGATCGGGCGAGCCCCTGTTCGCGCGACGACGGGTCCTCGCACTCGCCGGGAGCGGGGCTGTCGCCGCGCTCGCCGGCTGTCTCGGGGGCGACGGCGCGTCGGACGGTGAAAGCGGAACTGACCGGGCGGGGACGGACGAACCGGAAACGACGGAATCGCCGACCGAGGCCACGACCACGGCCGTCACGGCGAGCGGGGCGACAGACGGAGCGACGACGACCACGACGGAAGCGACCGCGAGGAACGTGACCGCGGCGGACGCAGCGTTCGCGAGCGCCACGGCGGGAGCGGCCGGCGGCGATCTCGACCTGCGCGAGGCGAACGTCGTCGGCGCGGCGTTCGAGCGCGACGGCGGGGCCTCCACCTTCGACGTGACGCTTCTCCACGACGATAGCGGCGAGAACGGCTACGCGAACTGGTGGCAGGTCGAGACCCTCGCGGGCGAGCGGCTGGGTCGCCGGACGCTGCGCCACGCCCACGGGACTCGGGAATTCACGCGTTCGGAGACGATCGAACTCCCGGAGGTGACCCGCGTGGTCGTCCGTGGTCACGACCGGACCCACGGCTACGGCGGACGGGCGGCGATCGTGGATCTCGAATCCGGGGAGATCGAGGGCGTCCGGCAGGGCCCCGAGCCACGGTCGTTCGAAGGCGATCGGGGGAGGAATGCGGGCGAGAGCCCGACGAACGCGACCGAGAAGTGAGACAGCGGAGCGGACGTGGCGTCGCCCGCTCGAACGGTGGCGCCGACCGCGACGGCGGACGGCAGCGCTCGAACGATGGATAGCCTTACGGCGGCCGCGGCCCAACGACGGTCATGCCCGTTCGAACGGCTCTCCCTCGCGGCGTGACGGCGACCACGGTCGACGACCGCGGAGGCACGGGGCGATGAGCTACGACGACGCGACGAACGAGGAGCTCCTCGGCCAGCAGGCCGCCCGCGAGTCGAACGCGCGGACCTACCCCCGGAGCCTGCCGATGGCGATCCGCCGGGCGCGGGGGATCGAACTGGAGGACATGGACGGCAACACCTACTACGACTGCCTCGCGGGCGCGGGCACGCTCGCGCTCGGACACAACCATCCAGTCGTCGTCGAGGCGATCGAGCACACGATGGAGACCGGGGCGGCGATGCACACCCTCGACGTGACGACGCCGGTCAAGGAGGCGTTCGTCGACAGCTTGTACGACAGCCTCCCCGCGGAGTTCGCCGACACCGCCAAGATCCAGTTCTGCAGCCCCGCGGGCACGGACGCCGTCGAGGCCGCGCTCAAGCTCGCCAAGACCGCGACCGGCAACCGGAGCGTCCTCGCGTTCCGCGGGGGCTACCACGGGATGACCAACGGCGCGCTGAGCCTGATGGGCGACGTCGAAACCAAGGCCCCCATCCCGGGGTTGATGGCCGACGTCCACCACCTGCCCTACCCCTACGAGCACCGGTGTCCGTTCGGCGTCGGCGGCGAGAAGAGCCACCGGCTGGCGAGTCGCTACGTCGAGCGGCTGCTCGACGATCCCAAGAGCGGCATCGTCGATCCGGCGGCGATGATCCTCGAGACCGTCCAGGGTGAGGGCGGCAGCGTGCCCGCCCCAATCGAGTGGATCGAGGAGATGCGCCGTATCACCGCCGAGCGCGACGTCCCGCTGATCGTCGACGACATCCAGGCGGGGCTGGGCCGCACGGGCGAGCTGTACTCCTTCGAGCACGCCGACGTGACGCCGGACGTGCTCGTCCTCTCGAAGGCGATCGGCGGAGGGCTCCCGCTCGCGGTCGTCCTCTATCACGAGGCGCTGGACGTCTGGGAGCCGGGCGCACACGCCGGGACGTTCAGAGGGAACCAGCCGGCGATGGCGGCCGGCTGGGCGACGATCGAGTACGTGCTGGAAAACGACCTCGCGGAGCACGCCGCCGCGATGGGCGAACGCTTCGCGGAACGGCTCGGCGAGACCGGGGCCACCTTCGACGCGGTGGGGGACGTCCGCGGGCGCGGGCTCATGCTCGGCGTCGAGTTCGTCGACGCCGACGCCGAGCCCGACGAGATCGGGAGCCATCCGGCCGACGGCGACCTCGCAGCCCGCGTCCAGTCGGCGTGTTTCGAGCGCGGGCTCGTCATCGAGCGAGGCGGCCCCGACAGCGCCACGGTTCGCTTCCTGCCGCCGCTGATCGTCGACCGGTCGGACGTCGACGGGATCTGTGAGATCTTTCACGAGGCGGTGCACGCCGCCGTCGAAGCGCCCGTGCGGGCCTGAGACGGGGCGCGACGCGAGCAGCGGTGCCTCGACGGCGACGTTCCGCGCGACCCCGTGGCCGATTCGGCGATGCGGCGACCGCCAGAGCCATGACCCCGGCCGACGAAGCGACGCTGTGTCCGAAGCTGACACGCTGACGTTGACCATCGACGCGCCCGACACGACCGACGAACTCGTCGTGCCGACGCGGCTGCTCGAACTCGTAGCGGAAGACGACGAGAGCGCGCCCGAGGTCGTCGGCGACACGGCGATGATCACCCTCGCCAACCAGATCCACCACACCGTCGCCCATGCCGAGGGTACCGGCGAGGGACTCGAAGACGTCGAGGCCCACACGATGGAGCTGTTCGAGGAACGTTTCGGCGAGAGCTTCGCCGAGATGACCGGCCACGAGCACTAGCCGGTCACGACGCTGACTGGCCACGGGCACCGATCGCCACCGGCGACGCCCGCCGGGCCGCCAGCGCTCGCCGATGCCGACGGTCAGCGGTCGGTCAGAGCGTATAGGAGAGCACCACGCCGTCGTCGATCCGCTCGACAGATTCGAGGATCAGTTCGGGGAACTCCCCGACGAAGCCCTCGCCGTCGAGGAGCGTCGGGGCGTCCCGGCCGCCCACGAGAACCGACCCGACGAACACCGACAGCTCGTCGACGAGCCCGGCGGCGAAAGCGGAATAGAGGAGTTCGCCGCCGCCCTCGATTAGCATCGACTCGACCCCCTCGGCTTCGAGCGCGTCGAGCGCGTGCGGGAGGACGACCCGGCTGCTGTCGGGTCCGTCTCCCTTCCTCTCCCCGTCATCGGCGACGACCCGCGCGCCGGCGTCGCGGAGCGTTTCGCGCCGCCGCTCGGGAGCATCATCGCCGACCAGCACGTAGGTCGTCGCGGCGTCGTCGAGCACCCGGCTGTCGGGCGGGGCCCGGGCCCGGCTGTCGGCGACGACGCGCGCCGGGTTCGAGGGGACGCCGCGCTCGCGCCGGGCCGCTCGCCGGTCGTCGTCCTTGATCGTGAGGTGGGGGTCGTCGGCGAGCACCGTCCCGACGCCGACCATGACCGCATCACAGTCGGCCCGGAGGGCGTCGACTCGCTCGCCGTCCGCGGGACCGCTGATCCGGACCTGCTCGCGCCGGCGCGAGGAGAGCTTACCGTCCGCGCTCGTCGCGGCGTTGACGTGGACGTGCATAACGTGACTACCGTCCCCGGCCGGAAAGCCCCTCGCAGTCGGCGGCCCGGTGTCGGGCCCGCGAGGTGGCTCCCGGGAGACGGACGGCGCACGGTCGTGTGCGAGGGCGCGTGAAGACGATGGCAGGGGGAGAACGAGTGCCACCCGAACGCGGGACGGTCGGCAGGCACGGACGTCCCCGATGCCGCGACGATCCCCGGCGGTCGCGACCGCCCGGCCATCGAAACGACAGCGGCTAAGTGCCGGGTCGGCGAACCGCCGACAACTCGATGCCCCAGTCCTCGCGGCGCTCGCTCCTCGAAGCCCTCGGCACGTCGGCGCTCGCCCTCCTCGCGGGCTGTACGGGATCGGGCAACGAGCAGTCGCGGCGGACGACCACCGCCGACGAGCGAGCCACGCGAACAGCGCGGACGACGCCGACGACGGGAACGGGAACCGACCCGTCGACGGCCGATTCGGTGAGCGCGGAGCCGGCGACCGACGACGAGCCGACGACGGAGACGGCCACCGCGGAGTCGACGACCGGCGAGCCGACGGCTGCACCGCCGGCGGCGTGGGAGCTCGCGAAGATCGGCCAGCTCGCCGCCCTCTCGGGGCCGCCAGGTGGGTACGCCGAGACGTCGCTGCGGGCTGACGGCGCCTACGCGGTCGTCGGCACTGAGTACGTCAACGGCGGCTCGTACCTGATCGACCTCTCGACGCCGGCGAACCCGACCGAGGTCCACCACCTCTCGGCGTCGGGTGTCAGGTGCCCCGACGTGCAGTGTGGCGCGCGCGAGGGGCTCTACTACCGCACCCAGAAGCCCCTCGGCGAGTCGAGTGCGGGCAGCGTCGAGATCGTCGATTACGGCTTCGGGGCGGGCACCCCGGAACGGCCGGTCGTCGTCGGCGGGCTCGACGCCGGCCAGACGCACAACCTCTCGGTTCATCCCACGGAGCCGGTCGTCTACGCCGTCAACTATGACTACGCGCCCGACACGCGGGGCATGGACGTCTGGGACGTGACCGATCCACGCTCCCCCGAACTCGTCGGCGAGGCCGGCCCGCCCGGCGCACTCCACGACGTGACGACCGATCCCGACCGGGAGCTGCTCCACTGTGCGTACTGGTCGGGGCCCGACGACAACGGCTCGCCCGACCGCTTCGAGGGCTACGCCGTCCTCGACGCGAGCGATCCCAGAGAGCCGACGGTTCTGGGAACGTACAGCTACGCCGACGGGCCGACCTACTCGCAGGCGGGCCTCGACGCCCCGGGCTTCGAGAACGCCCACTACGCCGACTTCGATCCCCGCCGGGGGCTCGCGCTCGTCGGCGACGAGATGGTCTACGGCGTCCCCGGGGGCAAGCACGTCTTCGATATCGGCTGGGAGGAGGGCTCGCCCGCGGACCCGATCCCTATCGGCTTCACGCGCTCGCCGAACGCGAGCGTCATGCACTCGAACACGGACGACGACCGCGAGCCCGAGCTAACCGAGAAGTTCGACTGGACCGGCCACAACTTCGACGTCGCTCCCCACGGCGAGTCGACATTCGTCGTCGGTGGCGACCGCCACGAGGGGGTCGTCCTCTACGACCTCACCGACCCGCGGGAGCCCACGCCGGTCGACGCCTTTCGGACCGACGACCGGGACCCGGAGCGTGTCGGCGAGCGCCTCCGCCGGTTCGGGCCGGGTCCCAACGCGTGGGGCGCTCGATACTGCCCGGAGCGCGGGTTCGTCGTCGCGAGCGACATGCGAACGGGCGTCTACACCTTCGAGCTCGCACCCGAGGGTGATGCACACCGCAGGCGAACGGGACCGACGAGAGAGGGCGGAACTGCGGCCGACGCGGCCGAACGGTGCGGTGGCGCGGCTGTGTGCCGTCCGCTGTGCGCACCGCCCGTACGAGGGACGGGAGACGAGTGACGCGAGGGTCGCGGTGTAGTGGCCGAGCGGAGCGAATCGGCTGGGGAGGCGCGTGGCGGTACGGCTGCGGTGTGAGCGGTCGCGGAGCGGGGCGGCTGCGGTTGCGGTGCAGTCTCTCGTGTGCGTCGGCGCTCGTTCCCCGCCGCGTCGCTCGACTCGGCACTCTGTCCAGTCCGGTTTGACCGCTCTGGCCGGCAGCCGTCCGAAGGGGAGCCGGTCGGGCACGAACCACTTTTGCCGATAGCGCCCTGACCCGGGGTATGGATATCGACGATCACGCCGCGGAACTCGCCGCCGACCTCGGCGTCGACGAGGCGGCGGTCAGAGAGGACCTCGCGAACCTCGTCTCCTACAGCGTCCCGCTCGACGAGGCCAAGGGCAGCCTCCGGCGCAAGTACGGCGGCGGCTCCGCCGAGCGGGGCGAGCCCGAGACCAAGGATCTCGCGGCCGTGAGCACCGAGGACGCGAACGTGACCGTCACCGGGCGCGTGCTCACGGTGGGACAGCGCTCGATCCGCTATCAGGGCGACGATCTCGTCATCTTCGAGGGCGAGCTCGCCGACGAGTCGGGGACGATCCCCTACACCGCGTGGGAGGACTTCGGGCTCGAACCGGGCGAGACGGTGCGGGCGGTGGGGGCGGGCGTCCGCGAGTGGGAGGGTGCACCCGAACTGAACCTCGGCTCCGAGACCGGGATCGAGCGGGTCGACCCCCTCGACGTTCCGTACGAGATCGGCGGCGATCGGTCGCTTTCCGCCCTCGAACCCGGCGACCGCGGGATCGCCGTCGAGGTGGTCGTGAGCGAGGTCGAGCGCAAGACGATCGACGGCCGCGACGGCGAGACCGAGATTCTGAGTGGCGTGCTCGCGGACGAAACCGGGAGATTGCCCTTCACCGACTGGGAGCCGCGAGAAGCGCTCGCCGAGGGCGAGTCGGTGCGGATCGAGAACGCCTACGTCCGGGAGTTCCGCGGCGTGCCCTCCGTCAATGTCTCGGGGTTCTCGACCGTCGCGGCGCTCGATAGAACCGTGGAGGCCGGCGCGGACGCCCCCACGAAGAGCGTCCGCGAGGCGGTCGAAACGGGCGGCATCTTCGACGTCGAGGTCGTGGGAAACTGCCTCGCGGTGCGCGATGGCTCCGGACTGATCCAGCGCTGTCCCGACTGTGGCCGGACGCTTCAGAAAGGACAGTGCCGGAGCCACGGCTCGGTCGACGGCGAGGACGACCTCCGGGTGAAGGCGGTGCTCGACGACGGTACCGGCGCCCTGACGGTGATCCTCGGCACGGAGCTCACCGCCGCAGTCTACGGCGGCGGGATCGAGGCCGCGCGCGAGCAGGCCCGCGACGCGATGGATCAGACGGTGGTCGCGGACACCATCCGCGAGAAGATCGTCGGCCGGGAGTTCGCAGTCCGGGGGACGGTCAGCGTCGACGACTACGGCGCGAACGTGGAGGCCAGAGCGTTCGCGGAGCGGGCGGACGACCCCGCCGAGCGCGCCCGAGCACTGCTCGACCGCGCCGACAGCCCGGAAGCGACGGCGGCACGGGCCGACGGCGGGAGCACACACGCTGGCGGTGAGGGGAGGAGCGGCACGGCTGCAAGAGCGGACGCGGACGGGGCCGCGGACGCGAGCGGCGAGCGTGGCGCTGCCGGTCAGCGGGGGAGTGACCGATGAGTACCGACGAGCGACCGCGCCGGGAGGTCGCCTACCGTGTCTTCGCGGCGGAGTTCGACGACGTCACCCTCGCCTACGCCGAATCGGACGAGGAGCGCGCCCCGAACTACGTCGTGACGCCGACCGGGGCGCGCGCGAACCGCCTGTTCGTCGCGGGCGTCCTGACGGAAGTCGAGGCCGTCGACGGCGAGCAGCTTCGCGCGCGGATCGTCGATCCGACGGGCGCGTTCGTCGCCTACGCCGGCCAGTACCAGCCCGAGGCGCTCGCCTTCCTCGACCGGACCGAGCCCCCCGAGTTCGTCGCCCTGACGGGCAAGGCCCGCACCTTCGAGCCCGAGGACGCCGATCGGGTGTACACCTCGGTTCGCCCCGAGAGCATCAGTACCGTCGACGCGGCCACCCGCGACCGCTGGACGGTCTCCACGGCCGAGCGCGACGAGCGCGGCGACGCCCTCCGGGAGGGGCTCCTCGCCGGGGGGGTCGAGGAAGGGATGGCGGCCGGCGTCCCGCTCGCGCTCGATCACTACGGGACGACGCTGGCCTACCTCGTGGCGGTCCGGGAGCTCGCGCTCGACGCGGCGCGGGTGGTCGCCGGCGAGCGCGATGCAGTCCGGCCCCTCGACGTCGCGCCCGGGGAGGGCGGCGCTGACGACGCCACGGTCCCGTCCGGGCTCGACGCGGCGGTCGAGTCGGCAGCCCCGGTGTCGGCGACGACCGGGGACGCGGCCGGCGAGACGGCGGCAGATGCGGCTACTGGAGCGGCGACGAGCGGCGACGACGGACCGGACGCACCCGGAGCGGACGCGGGGGACACGAACGGCGAAGCTGTGGACACCGCGGACGCAGTAGACGCCGCCGATCCCCAGGCCACGGGCGGGACGGACGTGGCAGCCGACACGGGGGACGGGCCGGCGTCGACGACGCCGAGCGCCGAGGCGGCGGACGCGGAGTCCGCGGCGTCGGCGGACGTCGAGTCCGGGCCCGCCGAGGCCACCGATGCGCCCGGGACCACCGGGGTCGCCGAGGAGGAGAGAGCCGGCGACGGAACGGCCGGCAGCGGCGACGGAGGGGCCGGCGGCATCGACGGCGAGCGCCCGCAGGTCGAGTCCGCGGGTGGCGGGAGTACGCCCGATCGAGACGCGACGCCGCCGGAAGGCGGCGGCACGGACGACCTCGACGCCGGGGCAACCGACGACGAACTCGCCGCGAGCGATGCGGCCGAGGATGGGGCCACCACGGACGAGGCGACGACCGAACCGACCGCCGCCGAAGCGCTCGATCCGGGCGAGCTCGACCCCGACGAGGGCGAGCTCAGCGCGGCCGAGCGCGAGGCGGTCGAAGCGGAGTACGGCACCGACTTCACGACGGGCACGGAGGTCGACGAGCCGGGAGCGACCGCCATCGAGACGCCGAGGACCTAACCGGTTCCGCACCCCGAGTAGCAGTGGCTGACCGACCGAAACCCCTTTCGCCAGAGTGAGTCGCGGTCGATTTGGGTCCGGCCTGAGTACCAATAGCCCGCGACACCGAACGGACCGGAGTAGAGGACGGTAAAGCCCCAGACGAACTTCATGAGACTCTTGAGTTCCGGATTGTACTTCCACAGGTCCCGGACCAGAACGCCGAGCGAAATGGCGACCAGTACTACCCAGACCAACAGAAAGGCGGGATTCGTCAGAGCGTTCTGTAGCGCCTGCTGAACTCCCATATCTCGATTTACGGACTTCAGGCTTTACGAGATTTCGGCTAATCTGCAAGTCCGAGACGGCGAGCGGGTTCGTCTGAAGGGTGAATCTGGCTTCGATTCGGTTTAGTTTCGAAACCGAATCACCGCCACCGATTTCGAATCGAAGGGGAAAGTCCGAAAAGGGACCTACCCCTAATCAGAAACATGATAAAGCGAATCACTGTCGAAGGCATGAGCTGTGGCGGCTGCGAGGAGAACGTCGAGAACGCATTGTGCGACCTGCCGGGCGTGGAAGACGCCGAGGCCGACAACGAGACCGATAGCGTGACTGTTGAAGGCGAAACCTCGGACGAGGACATCGTGACCGCCGTTGAGGACGCGGGCTACACGGCGAAGGTCTGAGTACGGACAATTCTTTAGATTTCCTTAAAAAATAATTTTGTATCCGGTGGCTGTTTCGCCCGGCACGAGGTCCGACCACTTTCACTCCGAACCCGCACCGTTTTAGTCGGCGTCGGCCCTGTCTCTCGATAATGACTCTACTCGCGCGTTCGCTCCTCCGCGGAGGTGGCTATCGTGTCTGAGGCCGACGCCGAAGCGGGCGGCATCGTCGGGGAGTTCCTGTCGCTCAAGGCCGAGACCGACGCCGATTACCTCGTGATGCAGGTCGGGGATTTCTACGAGTTCTTCGGCGAAGACGCCGAAGAGGTCGCGGACCTACTCGATTTGAAGGTCTCCCAGAAGTCGTCTCACGGGTCGAACTACCCGATGGCGGGCGTCCCGGTGGACAAACTCACGCCACACCTCAAGCAGTTGGTCGAGCGGGGGTATCGGGTCGCTGTCGCCGACCAGCACGAGACCGCGGACGGCCACGCCCGTGAAATCACTCGCGTCGTCTCGCCCGGAACGCTTCTGGAAACGACCGCCGCCGACGCGCGCTATCTCGCCGGCGTGGTCCGAGTCGGCCCGGAGCGCTACGGACTGGCCCTCGCCGACGTGACCACGGGGCGGTTCTTGATCACTGAGATCGCAGAAGACGACCGCGAGGTCGCGGCCGACCGCGTGTTCACCGAACTCTACCGCTTCGACCCCGCCGAGGTCCTGCCCGGCCCGGAGGTCCGCAACGACGACGCGTTCCTCGACCGGGTGCGCGAGCGCACCGACGCGACGCTCACGCTCCACCGCGCGGACGCGTTCGCGCCCGGCCGGGCGACCCACGAGACCAAATCCCAGTTCGGACGGGAGACCCTCGATAGTATCGGTCTCGGGGAAGGGGCGGACGAGAAACCGCAGGTGCAGGCCGCGGGCGCGCTCCTCTCCTACGTCGAGGAGACCGGCACCGGGGTCAAAGCCTCGATGACGCGGCTTCAGTCCTACGAGGGCGACGACCACGTCTCGCTGGACGCCACGACCCAGCGCAACCTCGAACTCACCGAGACGATGCAGGGCGACCGCGAGGGGTCGCTCTGTGCGACTATCGACCACACCGTGACGAGTCCGGGCAAGCGCCTGCTGAAAGAGTGGCTTCAGCGACCCC
>PXRN01000011.1 GCA_003021045.1 Halobacteriales archaeon QS_4_69_34
GGACTGAGAACCGACCGACGCGCGGACGACGACCTCCCAGATGTCCTCGGGATCGAGGGGCGAGCCCTCGATCCCTGGAATCGGGAGCCGAGCGATGTAATCGACCGCTACGTCTTTGACATCCGCCGCCGAAATGTGACCGTCTGGTTGGTAGGGATTCATCCACCTCTCCCACCAGACATCCTGCTGAATCAGCCCACTGATTCAGGACGCTGGTTCAACTCGATTGGGAAGTACCGACGTTGGGGCCGCGAACGACGGAGCGTTACCGCACTGACCGTGCTACGGTTCGACCGATCCGGCCCGCCCAAGTGCGATCGCTCGGTGTGGCGTGCAGTTCGCCCACCCCGGTCGTGATCACGTGCGGTCGCTGTGACCTCCCCTCTCCCCCTCTCCTCTTTTTTTCGGTTCGAGTGCTTCGTTCGCGGCCTCGATACGACCGTCGCCCGTCTTTCGGTTTCCCCTGCACCCGGTTCGAACCACTCGGTCCGTCCGCTTTTGTCCGTCCGCCCCCTCTGCCCGCCATGAGCACCCAGTCGCTCGACTTCGAGCTGGCGAACGCCGGTCCCGGCTCGAACCCGCTCGCGCTCGCCGAGCTCGCGGCCGACCACGACGCGGTCGTGTTGCTGTTCCAGCGCGACCACCACTGCGGGAACTGCCGCGAACAGGTCCAGGACGTGGCAGAACGCTACGGGGAGTTCGCCGACCGCGACGCGGAGGTGGTCTCGGTCCTCCCGGAGCCGCTCGATCGTGCCCGCGAGTGGCAGGACGTCTACGACCTCCCCTTCCCGCTGCTCGCCGATTCCACGAAACGCGTCGGCGAGCAGTACGGCCAGCCGATCCGCTTCGGCGCGCTCGGCGCGCTCCACGACCTCGTCGGGCGGATGCCCGAGGCGGTCGTACTGGACACCCACGACGACGAGCCCGAGGTCGCCGCCGTCCACCGGGGCGACTCGCCCGGCGACCGCCCCACCGTCGACGCGCTGCTCGAACGGATCGACGCGGTGGGCGCGGCCTGAACGCGTGTCGCCCGACGCAGGTGCGAACGGCGTCGACGCCGCCGGCGTGGACGCCGCGGACGCCGACGGCGGCCCCACTATGCGAGTCCGCGAGGCCACCCTCGACGAGCTTCCAGCGGTGATGAACGTCCTCGACGGCGCGCTGCTCGACGCCGATCCCGAGGTGGTCCGCGCGCGACTCCGCGACGGCGCGGACGGCTCGCCCGGGACCGTGCTGGTCGCGGTCGCCGAGGGCCGGGTGCTCGGCGCGCTCGTGCTCGACGGCGCGGGCGCCCACGACGCCGCAGCTGTCGGGATCGACGCCATCGCGGTCCGGCACGCGCGGCGCGGGCAGGGCGTCGGGACGGCGCTCGTCGAGGCGCTCGATGAGCCCGTCGCCGCCGCGTTCGACGCCCGCGTGCGCCCGTTCTACGAACGGCTCGGCTTCGCCATCGAGCCGGCGGACGAGCCCGGCCGATACAGGGGCGTCGGGCGGGACAGTTCGACTCGGTAGCAGCGAGACTGGATGATCGGTCGTCGATGGTAGACTAAAGTGACTCTTCGAATCTCGAACAGTTATAAGTAGGGGTGGGGGGAGCGGTTGGACGCGTAGCTATGGAACCGAAACGCCAACTCGGCATGGTCCTACTGGCGCTCGGAGTCGCGGCAGCCGCGGCGTTGCTGATCATCGGCGTGGGCGGCGTGTTTGCGCAGGACGAGACTGCGAACGACAGTACCACGACGAACGACTCCAGTAAGTCCGGTAAGACGGTAACGGATGCTACTGCCATTCCGCCAGCTCAATCGCCGACGATGACGACCGCAACTACCACCTCGGGACCGACAGATACGGCGACTACGACCGACGGTGAAACAACCACCGAGACCACCGCGACGTCGACGCCGACGGATGCTACGACGGCCGACGAACCGCCGACCACGACCGAAGGCGGTGACGATGGGACGGCAAAACAGCCGAGTGACGGCGATGTGGGCGACGGTGGCGACGGGAAAGCAAAGCAAGATGGCGGTGTTAGCGACGACGAGGACGGCGCGGCCGGCGGCAACGGCAAGGCGAAGGCGGGCTGAGGCCCGACAGCAGTCCGGTCAGGTGCCCTCTTTGAGCTCTTCCGGCGGCTCCCGACGCGTGCCCTCTTCGATCAGCCGCTCGGTTCGCCGCATGATTTCCGCCACCGTCTCGTCGTCCATGCACGTCGATCGATCCCGAATCGTCTTAAGCGTTCGCCGTACCCCCTCCGTATGCCCGTCTCCGAGCAAGAGTTCGAATCGTGGTGTTACCGGCACGGCGGCGAGACCTACGATCGAGAGGAGCGACCCGGCGTTGCCTACCGATTTCCCGATACGGACACCAACGAGGGCGTGTATTACTACCCCGACAACGGCTCTTTCGACGTCATCACCGACGGTCGATTCTACACCGTTCGCTCGCTGCACCAACACGCCGACTCGTGGATCGACGACGAGGATCGGTTGCACATCGACACCGACGAAACACGTGTCATCATCGACCCTCGGTAGTGTCGACCAGCGGCTCGATCAGCGCGCGGCCGGCGTCGAGCAGCTCCGCGACCCGCGCTTCGCTCCCGGCTTCGGCGTAGACCCGCAGGACGGGTTCGGTCCCGCTCGGGCGGACGAGCACCCACGAGCCGTCGTCGAGCAGGAGCTTGAACCCATCGAGCGTGACGACCTCCGCGACCGCCTCGCCGGCGATCCGCTCGGGCAGGTCGTCCTCGAGCGCGCCGAGCACCCGCCCTTTCTCGGCGTCGGGACAGTCGACGCTCGTCTTCGACTGGCGGATCGCGCCGTGTTCGTCGAACAGTCGGTCGATCCGGTCGTCGAACGGCTGTTCGGACTCGGCGAGCGCCGCGAGCAGCGCGAGGAGGACGCCGTCTTTCTCACGGACGTGCCCGCGCACCGAGAACCCGCCCGATTCCTCGCCGCCGACGAGCACGTCGCGCTCGGCCATCGCCTGCGCGACCCACTTGAACCCGACCGGGGTCTCGACGGTCTCCTCGCCGCTCGCCGCGGCGATCCGGTCGATCAGGAACGTCGTCGAGACGGTTCTGACGGCGGGTCCGGACTCGGTTTCGAGCAGGAAGTCGTACAGCGCGGCGAAAAACAGGTTCTCGTCGAGGTGGCCCCGCCCGGGCGTGACGACCGCGAGCCGGTCGGCGTCGCCGTCGTTGGCGATCCCGAGCGCTGCTGGCCCCGCCGCGACGCGCTCGATCAGCGCCCCGAGACGGTCGGCGCTGGGCTCCGGGGCCACGCCCCCGAACTCCCGGTCGCGGTCACAGCGCAGGCGATCGACGTTCGCGCCCGCGCGTTCGAGGAGCGCGTCGGTCACGCCGCGCCCGCTGCCGTGCATGGCGTCGTAGGCCACCGTGAGGCCATCGAGGAGGGTCGCCTCGCCTGCGCTCGCGCTCTCGACGTCCGCGGTCCGCACACCGCTCGCGTCCGGGGCGTCGGCGCTCGCGTTATCGTTGCTCGTGCCCGGGGCGTACCGCCGCGCGATATCGAGTGCGTGGGTGGCGTGGGACTCGGCGAAGTCGACCTCGCGGATCGCGCCCCACTCCCCCTCTGGACGCACCCGCGGCTCGGCGAGTCCGGCCTCGATGGCGGCTGTCACGTCGGGCAGCGCCGGCGCGGCGTCGGCGGGGATGAACTTCACGCCATTGTAATCGGGCGGGTTGTGGCTCGCGGTGACCGTCAGTCCGCCGGCGAGCTCCCGCTGTTCGATCGCCCACGCCACGAGCGGTGTCGGGCAGTCCCGTTCGGCCAGGTACACGTCGAAGCCGTTGGCGGCGACCGTCCGGGAGAGCTCCTCGGCGAACGCCGGCGAGCTCGGGCGGGCGTCGTAGCCGACCGCCACCGCGGCGTCCGCTCTCCCTTCGTCCGCGAGGTGGGTGGCGACCGCCTGGCCGACGGCCCGGACACGGGGGACCGTGACGGCGTCGAGCGTCGCCCGCCAGCCGTCGGTGCCAAAGGAGATAGCGTCCATGCCGGCGACGCGGCACCGACGGACAAAAGCTCCCGGGGAGCGGCCGCGACGGACGCTTCCTCTCCTCCATCCCGTCGAGAGGATTCGTCCCCTCCCGGCCGGAGGCACCTGGAGTGGGATGAGGGACGACCCTCTCTCCCGAATCGCGCCGCCGCGTTCCTGGTCCGTCAGCCGACGGCTCGGTCCAGAAGCCCGCCTCGATCGCCGACCCGTCATATAAACGCAAAACAACAAAGCGATAGTTTAATACCGACGGCACCTTATATCCATCCATGAGTATAACGAAACGTACAGAGCTACACGAGGAGAGCGTGGCGACCGTCTACCGGCGGCTGCTCGCCGATACGACGGACGCGGTGTACGTGGTCGGTTCGTCGGTCGCGGACCTCAAGCAGCTGATCGCGGAGCTCTCGTCGACCGCGGAGCCTCCGGTGTGCATGCTCGCGGCCGACCGGACCTGGAGGGCGGCGACGGAGGACTTCCGCGTCGCGGGGACGGCCGCGGAGCTGGTGGCGGCTGGCGTCCTCTCGCCGCGCGCGACCGACGGGCCGGCGGACGGACCGCTGGTGATCACCGACTCGGTCGTCGCGTCGATCGTCCCGGCCGGCGAGCGGGTTGCGGGGCTCACCACCGCGGACGAGGCGTTCGTCGCGGACGTCCGCGAGCGCTACGCGGACGCGTGGACGGACGCGGAGCCGTTCGTGCTCGGCGTGCCGCCGCTCTCGCGGATCCGCGCGACGCTCGCTGCCGAACTCGGCCCAGGGCTGCGGGCGGACTTCGACGCCGCGCTCGCCGCCGAGACCGTTCGCCGGAGGGACGACCTCGACGAGACCGCCCTCGTGCTCCTGCTCGCCGCGCGCAACAAGGTGTTGCTGTACGACCTCGTGCGGTGGGGCGAGGACGTGGGGTTCGCCAGCAGGGCGACGTTCTCGCGGATCAAGACCCGGTTCGAGGCGGCGGGCCTGCTCGATACGGAGAAGGTGCCGATCGACGTCGGTCGCCCCCGCCTGCGCCTGCTGCTCGGCGACGAGCGCCTCCGCGGGGTCGAGCCCGGGGCACTCGTCGGCGTCGCACGCACCCTGCTCTCGGCCCACGAGGCCTGAGTGTGCCCGCTCACTCGTCGGTCGGACGCCCGTCGAGGAGCGCCGTCTTCTCGGCACGCCGTAGTGACTTGATCGCGTGTTCGCGAGCCAGCGCCGCCGACTTCGAGGCGAACGTCTCGACGTGGCGGAACTCGACGGGCGTCCGCCCGCGGGTGTACTTCGCGCCCTCGCCGGCGTCGTGTTCGCGCACACGTCGTTCGACGTCGGTGGTGTAGCCCGTATAGAACGTCCCGTCGTCGCACTCGATGACGTAGACGTGGTGGGTGGCGTTCATGGTCGCTGGGGAGGGTCGCCCCGGAACTCGTGATCGTCCCGGGAGTTCGTGCGGGCGTCGGCGGTCAGGCGTTCCGGGCGCGTTCCTTGGCGACCTCGGCGATGCCCGCGTTCGCCGAACAGCCGGGGCAGGCGAAGAGCTGCCCGCGCTCGTCGGCGAAGACTCGCTCGAAGCGTTCGGAGACGTGCCCGCCGCAGTGATTGCACTCTGGCATCGTGGAGGTGTCGACAGCGCTCGCCGCCAACACCCGGGCGACGAGCCCGGCCGGTATATAACCACCCCCTAACTCGGCCGAGACGTGGTTCGCGTACGCGCTGATCGGCACGACGCCGACCCCGAGCAGCCCGCCGACCGCCACCGGGTCCTCGGCCCTGGCTCGTGTGCGTCTCTACTGCCGACACTCCCGATTGCCGCCGGTACGTCTCAAGCCAGTAGGTATACAAGCCCAGCCAGCCGGACGGGGGGTATGGCCTTCATGCAGGGCGGCCGACCGAGCGCCCGGGCGCTCGTCGCCGTCACGGCCGTCGCGGCACTCGCGGCGCTCGTCGTCGCGACCGTCGGGACCGCACCGGCGGCCGCACAGGCGACGACGATCGACTCCTGCACCGTCATCGATTCACCCGGCAGCTACCGTCTCGCGGGCGACATCGCCGGCGGCGCGGATGGACCCTGCATCGAGATCACCGCCAGCGACGTCGTCCTCGACGGCGGGGAACACACCCTCGCGGGCCCCGTGGTGCGCAGCACCGACTCCCTCGGGGACGGCAACGACGGCATCTACGCCCACGGCACCACGGCGGCCCCGCTCACCAACGTCACCGTCGCGGACCTCACCACGGTCGGCTTCGACAACGGCACTCACTTCGAGAACGTCGACGGCGGCGAGGTCCGCGGCGTGACCGCCCGGCGGGCCGTGATGAACGCCATCATGCTCGACGCGGCGGACGGCAACCGCGTGGTCGACAGCCGGGTGGTCAACAACAGCGAAACCGCCGAGAACGACCTCACCGGCGCGGCACGGGGCCTCTATGTCTCCGGTAGCGCGAACAACGTCGTCCGGGACGTCACCCTCCGGGACAACAAGTACTCGTTTCTGCTCGACGGGGGCAGCACCAACAACACGGTCCGGACCGTCACCTCGATTCGTAACGTCTACGACGTCTACCTCTTCGCGGCCGACGACAACACCTTCCGGAACGTCACCAGCCGGGAGAACGTCCGGTACGCGGTCTACGCCGAGAAGAACGCCACGGGCAACCGCTTCGTCCGGATGGACATGGACACGGCGACCGTTACGTTCCAGCCCTTCAACGTCGCGGTGCGTTCGATCCCCTCGCCGACCACGGCGTCGGTCCCGCCCGATCCACCGAACCGACAGACCATCGGCCAGTACGTCGAGGCGCGCTCGACGACCGCACCGCCGTTCTCGCTGTCGCTGACGGCCTTCTACCGGAACGTCGACCTCGGCGACGTCGGCGAGGAGGCCTCGATCGCGATGTCGCGGTACGACAACTCGGGGGGCGGCTCGGCCGCGTGGGCCCCCGTCGAGGGGGGCAGCGCGGACACGGCGTCGAACGCCGTCAGCACGGGCGAGATCACGGGGAGCGGTCCCTACGGCTACGTCGGGGCGTTCGACCAGATCGGCGTCTTCGCGCCGACCGCCGCCGGGGACGCCTCCGATCCGCCCGGGCAAGGGCTGACGCCGGCGCGGACTGACGACCCGCCGGCGACGAACGTGGCGACCCCGGTCACCGTCGAAACGACCGACGCCGCGGGGACGGCTGCCCCGGACGCCGCCACCGGGACGGGAACCACGGCCTCGAACGGGCCAGTCGCGACCGGGGCGGCCGAGACCGAACCGGCGGCCGGGGCCGAACCGACCGCCGCGGCTACGGCGGACGCGGACGGCGCGGCCTCGTCCCCGGTGATCACGAGGTCCGGCGCGACGTCGCCGGCGGTCGAGACGGACGACGGAGCGGCGACCGCGATCGACGACCCCGGAACCGGCGTGTTCGGTCCCGGCTTCGGGCCCGTCGTCGCGCTCGCCGCGCTGCTCGCGGTGGCGCTGCTCGTCTCTCGGCGACGCGGCTGAACGAAGCGGTCGGACCCGATTCAGTAGGATCCCGGACCCACCATCCTCCTTCTTTTTCCTTGGCCGGGCGTCAGCCCTCGCGTGCAGCGTCGAGTGCGCGCACGAGCTGACCGGCGTGTGCCCCCGCGACGAAGCCAGCGTCGACGTTTACGGCCACGAGCGGCGTACACGACTGGAGCAGCCCGGCGAGGGCGGCCTCGCCCGCACCGCCGTGGCCCTCGCCCACCGAGACCGGTAGTCCGACGACGGGGGTGTCCACGAGCCCGGCGACCACCGTTGGAAGCGCGCCCTCCCGCCCGGCGGCGACAACGAGGACGTCCGTCGCGCGGAGCTCGTCGAGTCGGTCGAGCAGCCGGTGGAGGCCGGCGACGCCGACGTCCGCGACGCGCTCGACGGTTGCGCCCATCTCGCGGGCGACGGCCGCCGCCTCGCCCGCCGGCGGGGCATCGGCCGTGCCCGCCGTCACGACCCCGACCACGCCATCGAGCGTCGGCGGCTCGAAGGTCGACGCGTGCGCACACAGCACGCCCGCCCGCTCGTCGCGCTCGACCGTCGCCGCTGGATGCTCGGCCGCGAGCCGCTCGGTCACCGCCGCCCCGGACTCGGCGTCGACCCGCGTCGCCATCCCCCGTCCCGTGGTCTCGACGGCCAGCGAGACGAGCTCGGCGACCTCCGCGGGGGTCTTGCCCGCCGCGAGCACCGCCTCGGGAACCCCGGTCCTGTGCTCGCGGGCGGCGTCGAACCGGCCGGCCGTGCCCGTCGCGTAGCCCGCGAGGCGCGCCTCGGCGGTCGCGACGCTGATCTCGCCCGCCGCGAGCGCGACGAGTGTCTCGTGCATGCGTCCGCTCGGGACGCGGGACACTACTGCTCGTCGGCTCGTCGCCGTGCCCGCCCTTCGCCACGGCCATCGCAGTGCCGTGGGTCGTGTTCTCGCGCCCTCGGCGCCGATCCATGGCCGATCGGGTCGCAGTCGAACTGGCCCGAACCGGGTCGAGAACCCCGGTATCGAGCGATGATGGGAACGCTTATAAACTATCCCTCGGAAGGGGGCCACGTATGGCAGACCTGATCGTCAAAGCGGCCGTCAAGAACCGACTCGACTCGATGAACGTCTCCTCGGACTTCTACGACGCGCTCGACGAGGAGGTCAGCGAGCTCCTCGACGACGCCGCGCGTCGGGCCGAGGACAACGACCGCAAGACCGTCCAGCCCCGCGACCTCTGAGACGGGACCTGCCGTCCGTTGTCCCGATCCCCGCCGGCGAGCGACGGCCCCGCCGATCGTGTCCGACCGTCCGAGCGGGTGATCGGCACGAGACCCGCCGATCGGCTGCGAACACACCCCGACGAACGCTTTTGTCCCGGCCGCCCGATCGCCGTGCATGGGACACACGGTCGTCGTCGCGGGCGTCGGGCGGACCGTCGGTGCGGCGGTCGCCCGCCGGTTCGCCGCCGAGGGCTGTCGGGTCGGCCTGTTCGCCCGTTCCTCGGGGTTCATCGAGGAGCTGGCGGCCGAGCTGCGCGGGGAGGGGGCCGAGGCACTCGCCGTTCCGACGGACGTCACCGACCCCGAGGCCGTCGCGGCGGGGTTCGAGGCGGTCCGGGACGCGCTCGGGCCCGTCGACGTGCTCGTCCTGAACGCCAGCGCGCCCGGCGGTGCGGGGCCGCTCGACACCGATCCCGCCGACTTCGAGCGGACGTGGCGCGTCCGGGTTCGCGGCTCACTCCTGTGCGTGCAGGCCGCCGCCCCCGACATGCTCGACGCCGGCGACGCGACCGACGGTGCGGTCGAGACCACGACCGATGGTGCGGACGACACGACCGGCGGGAGGAGCGACGGCACGACTGCGGGCGGGAACGACGCTGCCGACGCGGGCGGCACCGTGATCTTCAGCGGCACCTCCTTCGCCGAACGGGGCGCACCCGAGCAGGTCGCGTGGGGTGCGGCGAGCGCGGGGGCGCGCGGGCTGGCGCGGTCGCTCGCGGACGCGCTCCCGCTCCACGTCGCCTACGTCGCCATCGACGGTGCGGTCGCGCCGCCCGAGAGCACGTGGACGGGAGCGATCCCCGCCGACGCGGTCGCGGACACCTACTGGTCGCTGGTCGAGCAGGACGGCGGCACGACGACCGAACTCGACCTCCGGCCGTAGCCTTTTCGCCCCGGCCCGCCTCGGAGGCCCATGTTCGGCACGAGCGGCGTCCGCGGCCCGGTCGGCGAGACCATCACGGGACGACTCGCGCTCGACGTGGGCCATGCGCTCGCGGTCGACCGCGATCGAGTCGTGGTGGGGCGTGACCCGCGTGCGAGCGGCGCGGCGCTCGCTGATGCGCTGATCGCGGGGCTGTGCGAATCGGGCGCGGACGTCGTCGATCTCGGCCTCACGGCCACGCCCACCGTCGCGCGCGCCGTCGAGTGGGAGGACGCCGACGCCGGCGTCGCGGTGACCGCGAGCCACAACCCGCCCGCCGACAACGGACTCAAGCTCTGGCAGCCGAGCGGGCAGGCGTTCGACGCCTCCCGCCGGGAGACGATCGCCGCACGCGTCCGCGAGGAACGGTTCGCGCCCGCAGCGTGGGACGGCTTCGGCGCGCGCCGCCGAGCGGACGCGAGCGAGCGCCACGTCGACGCGCTCGTCGATGCGGTCACCGACACGGCCGACGGCGCGGGCGTAGGCACCGGTGGTACGAACGCGCTCGCTCCCGACGATTCCCTCTCGGTGATCGTCGACCTCGGCAACGGCGCGGGCGGCGTCGCCGTCCGGGGGCTGGAGGCGCTCGGCTGTACAGTCGAGACCCTCAACGCCCAGCCCGACGGCGCGTTCCCGGGCCGTCCGAGCGAGCCGACGGCCGAAAACTGCGCGTCGCTGTGTGCGCTGGTCGCGGCGAGCGACGCCGATCTGGGCGTCGCCCTCGACGGCGACGCCGATCGGATGCGTGCCGTCGACGAGAACGGGCAGTTCGTCGACGGCGACGTTCTGCTCGCGCTGTTCGCCCGCGAGGCGGTCCGCGAGAGCACCGTCGCGGAACCACGGGTCGCCGCCCCGGTCAACGTCAGCCTCGCGGTCGACGACGCGCTGGCCGACATCGGCGCAGGAGTGGTCCGCACCCGGGTCGGCGACGTCTCCGTCGCCGAGCGCGCGACCGAATCCGAGGTCGTCTTCGGCGGCGAGTACAGCGGCTCGTGGATCTGGCCCGCCGAGACGCTGTGTCCGGACGGCCCGCTCGCGGCCTGTACGTTGGCCGCGCTCGCTTCGGGGGACACGCTCTCCGAACTCGCAGCCGCAATCGAGACCTACCCCACTCGACGCGAGGCGATCGAGACCGGGGAGAAGGCGGCGGCGATGGAATGCGTCGAGCGGCGGGTGGCCGAGCGGTACGGGGACGTGGCGACGCTCGACGGCGTCCGCGTCGACCTCGGGGACGCGTGGTTTCTGGTCCGGGCGAGCGGCACGCAGCCGCTCGTGCGGGTGAGCGCGGAGGCCCGCGAGGCCGGACGAGCCGAGGAGGCCTTCGGGACCGCCCGCGAACTCGTCGAGGATGCGGTCGGGGCGGTCGAGGACGCCGAATGAGAACTAGCCGCGCCGTGTCGAGCGCGCCTCCCTGACCTGCGCGCCGTCCCGGATCTTGTCTTCACACTGTGGACAGACGCGGGGTTCGTCGATCCCGGTCGGGGTGAACACACGCGCGTACGCCGCCGTCACGAACCCACCACAGTTCTGGCATTCCGGCATGAAACCCGGTTGCGCGCCACCCATTATATATTCCGCGGTACACGCCGGTATCGCTCCGCTCTCGGATCACGACTCGTCTCCACTGCTCCCCGCTCGCTGCTCGCGGGGTCTCTCGGCGGCCGCTTCCCGCCGGACATCGGGATCGTCGCCCGTCTGCCCGCTACGTGTCGTACTCGCTCCCGACGACCTCGCGCACCCGATCGGCGGTGACCTCGCCGACGCCCGATACTTCCATGAGATCGTCCTCGCTCGCGGCCACGACGGCTTCGACGCTGCCGAACTCCTCCAAGAGCGCACGCGCCGTCACGGGACCGATCTCCGCGATCGCGCCGACGACGTACTCCTGCTGTTCGGCGAGGGTCTTCGCTGCCTTCTCGCCGTGGACGCTCACCGCGCGGTCGTCGACCGCCTGTTCGCGTCGAGCGATCACCTCCAGGAGATCGGCGGTGTCGTCCTCGCCTCTCGTCCGGAGCACGCTCGCGCCGAAGTCCACGGCCAGCGAGGCCAGCGCGCCGCGGATGGCGTTGGGATGGACGTTGCGCTCCTCGTAGAGGCCGTCGCCCTCGATCAGTACCACGGGCCGGCCGTAGTGGCGCGCGGCGTCGCCGACCTGCTCGAACAGGGATCGATCGCCGCCGGTGAGCGTGTCGAGGAAGTCGCTCACCGACTTGCGCTCGACGACAACGCGATCGGAGAGCACGTAGTCGCCGACTGCGAGCGTCTCCAAGCGCGTCTCGATGCCCGCCCGGGTCGAGAGGTCCCGCGCGATCGTCGCGTCGAGCTCGCGCTGGTCGGCGACGATCTCGACCGTCCCGTCCGTATCGTCGCCCGCCCCATCGGCGTCGCCCGTGCCGTCCACGCCGGCGGTCGCCACCACGTCGTTCGGGTCCCCGGTTCCGTCGTCCTCCGGTTCGGCGCTGTCGTCGGCTTCCGTGACAGCTCCCGTTCCGTTCGCCGCGAACGCCGCCAGTCCCGCCTCGGCCCCGCTCTCGCTTCCCGCCCCGGATTCGCTCTCCCCCTCGGATCCGGTTCTCGCCGCCGACTCGTCGTTCGTTCCGACCCCGCCGGTCCCACCGGCCCCGCCTCCTCTACCGTTCGTGCCACCGTTCGCGGCCGCCGGTCCGTCGGTTCGCTCCGCGCTGGGCGACTCGCCCCTCGCGCCGAACGCGTCGAGGGCCTGCTGGCTGTCGTCGAGCTCCGCCTCGATGGTCTCGCTGGCCCCCTTCAGCGTTCGGAGCTCCTCGTCCATGCGTGACTCCTCGTGGCGGGCCTTCCAGAAGTACGCCTCGTCGCGGGTGTCCTCGGCCAGCAGCACCATCACCCGGCCCTCCATCCCCCGGCCAGTCCGGCCCTTGCGCTGGATCGAGCGGATCGCCGTCGGGACGGGCTCGTAGAAGAGCACGAGGTCGACTTCGGGCACGTCGAGGCCCTCCTCGGCGACCGAGGTCGACACCAGCACCTCGAACGCGCCCCGCCGGAACGCCTCTAGGGTCTCCTGTTGTTCGGTCTGGCTCATCCCCGCCGAGCCCTCCGTGTCGCTCTGACCGACGAACTTTCTGGTGTCGAAGTGCTCGCCCAGGAAGTCCGTCAGCGTCTCGGCGGTGTCGCGGGATTCGGTGAAGACGATGACACGCTCGCCGCCCTCGATGCCCAGACACTCCGCGAGCAGGATGCGTGCGCGCCGGAACTTCGGGTGGAGGTCGCCGTGAGCCTCGGCGATCCTCGCGGCCTCTCTGACTTTCGCCTCGCTGACGAACCGCTGGCTCGCCTTCGAGGCCCCCGAGGAGCGTGCGGCGTTGCGCTGGCGCTCGAAGTACCGCCGCAGGGACTCGACGCTCTGGGTCTCCACCAGTGTGACCGCCCGCCGGAGCTTCATCACCTCGGCGTGAATCGACATCCCCTCGAAGCCCTCCGACTGGTCGTTGTCGATCAGTTCTTGGAGCTTGGCGCGCATCCGGTTGAGCTGCTTCTGGGAGACGTCGGCGCTCGTCGCCCGCGTCACGCCGAGTTCCGTGAGTCGCTCCAACCGATCTTCGATCACCGCGGTCAGCGCGTCCCGGATCTCGATGACCTCCTCGGGCAGCTCGATGCGCTCCCACTCCACGTCCGTGTCGTGGGTGTAGCGGTCGACGTCGGCGTCGTCTTCGGTCATTACCGCCACCTCCCGGAGGCCGAGGTTTCCACACACGGAGAGGATCGCCTCCTCGTCGCCGCCCGGCGAGGCGCTCATCCCCGTCACCAGCGGGCGCTCGGCGTCGGCGTGGTAGCGCTCGGCGATGTAGTTGTAGGCGTAGCTTCCCGAAGCACGGTGGCACTCGTCGAAGGTCAGGTGGACGACCCCGGAGAGGTCGATCCGGTTGCCCACGAGGTCGTTCTCGACGACCTGCGGCGTGGCGATCACCACTCGTGTGGATTCCCAGAGGGCGGCCCGGTCGTCGGGACTGACCTCGCCGGTGAACACGGCGATCTCCTCGTCGGGGATCGACAGTCCTTCGCGGTAGAACTCGGCGTGCTGGGTCACCAGCGGTTTGGTGGGCGCGAGCAGGAGCGCCTTCTCGTTGCCGTGATTCGTGTCGGTGTCGTCGTCCACGTCCTCGTTCTCACTCACATCGCGCCCGCCGGCCAGTCGGCGGGCGGTCACGAGCAGGCTCACCGTCGTCTTGCCGAGTCCGGTGGGCAGACAGACGAGCGTGTGGTCGCGCTCGGCAGCGTCGGCGAGCTCCGTCTGATAGCGCCGCCGCTCGATCACCCCCGGCTCGACGAGCGGCTCCGCGACGTACTCGACGTTCTCGCCGGTGGCTGCCATCGTGTTCGGTTGCCCGCCGCCGCTGTTAAGCGTTCGCGTCCCGGGGTGGAAGTGGCCTCGGTGGGAGCCGTCGCCGAACGCGGCCGGAAGCGACGATCGAAGGTTCGAGCGGTCGGCGGTGCAGTGGCACGCGGCTGCGCGCCGTCCCCGGCGCGCAACTCCCGCGAGGGACAGCGGGGCGAGCGAGCACCGCGATGCGAGCGGGAACGACCCGCGAGCGTGCGAGGGCCGGTAGTGGGGCGTTTGTGGCGGCCCGGGCGGAGCGAATCGGCCGGGATGGCGTGTGGTGCGTGGCGACCGCGGTGTGGAAGCGGTCGCGGTTGCGGTTAGCGGCGTGGTTGCTCGTGTGTACCGGCACTCGCGGTCCACGTTCCGATTCGACCGCCCCGATCACGTCCCGAGCGGAATCGTTCGGGAGGATCGCGGGCCGTACGGGTCGCACCGCAGGTGCGATACGGGACGTGTGACTCGTGACCCGCAGTTTCGAAGAGGAGCCCTGTCGCTCGCGGCCGCTGGGATCTGACCGTGGGCGGTCCGTACTCCGTGGTCGGTATTCCGCGTTCGCAAAACCGCTCTCGAAGGCGGTTGTACCCGGCCTCGACGATCGGATCCGGGACTGACTGCTCGACTCACCCGAGGAGTTCGGGCGCGTAGCCCAGCCCGAGTCGGATCGCCGCCGCCGCGGCGAGCGGGATGGTGAGGTTGTCGTCGATCACGTAGCCCCCGACGACGGGCTTCGCGCCGTCGGCCGCCGTCGCGGCCAGGGCGCCCAGCGTCGCCGGCAGGAGGGGGACGAACGGGACGGCGAGCACCAGACAGAGCCCGAACGTCGCCAGCAGTACGGGAAGGCGCTTGATCCGGCGGAAGTCGCCCTCGCCGAGCAGCCCGCTCGCGGGGTCGGCGACGGTGAGCATCAGCATGCCGGGCACCGCGACCCGCGGCGCGAAGGCGAGCGCGACGGCCGTCATGCCGAGGAAGTACAGCGCGTAGCCCGCGAGATATTCCTGCTCGTACTCGCGGGTGAGCCGCTCGTATACCATCCAGTCGAGCCCGACGAACAGCCGCACCGTTTCGAGGACGAGCGCGACCCCCGTGGCGACCACCAGAAAGAGGCCGAGTTCGCGCCACGACAGCACGTCGAGCAGGTACAGTCCCGGAATGCCCGTACCGGCGGCGTGAACCAGTCGCCGCTGGAGCTCGCTCACGGCCCCTACGCGCCCGGTGTGGGGTCCGACTCGGGGTTCGACTCGGACTCGGATTCGGGTTCGGTCTCGACGCGTCCGTACTCGGCGACGAGGCCGTCGAAGTCGATCGCGCCCGAGCGGAGCGCGGCGAGTCGGTCCGTGAGCTCCCCGATCGGCAGCCGAACCTGGACTGTGGAGTCGCGCTCGCGGAGGGTCACGGTGCCGCCCGCCGCCGCCCCCTCGACGGTCTCGTAGTCCACTGTGGCACAGAAGGGCGTCCCGACCTCGTCCTGACGCCGGTAGCGTCGGCCGATGTTGCCCGAGTCGTCGTAGGTGACCGAAAAGCCCGCCTCGCGGAGTTCGGCCGCGAGCTCGCGGGCGCGCTCGCCGAGGCCGTCCCGGTCCATCAGCGGGAAGACGCCCACGAACGTCGGTGCGAGTTCGGGTTCGAGCGCGAGGTACGTCCGGGCCTCGCCGTCGACCTCGTCGGTGCGGAGGGTGTGTTCGAGCACGGTATAGACGAGCCGGCCCACGCCGAAGGCCGGCTCGACGACGTGTGGGGTGACCCGCTCGCCCGTCTTCGTGACCTCCCGGACCGCGAAGTTCGCCGCCTCCGTCGGGACCTCGTGGGCCTCGCTCGCGCTTCCGTCTCCGCCTTCGCTCGCGCTCTCGCCCTCGATCTCGACGGTCACGGTTTCGCCTTCGAAGGCCGCTGGGTCGCGCGCCGCGAGGTCTTCGAGCGCCTCGACGACGGCTCCCGCCCGTGCGCCGAACTCCGGTCCCAGCGCGCTCATGTCTGGGTCGACGCTCGGGCGCTCGACGGTCTGGGGCTCGTCGTAGGGCTCGAACACCGAGAAGTCCGCCCCGGAGGCCGCGGCGTGGTGGGCGAGGTCGTAGTCCGAGCGGTAGGCGAAGCCGGTGACTTCGACCCAGTTGCCCCCGAGTTCGGCCTCGGCGTCCCAGCAGTCGGCCGCGTAGTGGCTAAGTTCGCCAGGCAGGTGCTGGCGGTACCGGAACCTGTCCGTGTTCACCCCGATGCGCTCGTACCACCGTCGGGCGAGCCCGAGGTAGTAGGCGATCCACTCGCTCTCGACGATGCCCCGTTCGATGGCTTCCCCGACGGTCGCCTGGACGTACTCGCCGTCCTCGCTTCCCTGTTCTGCGGCGGGATAGAGCCGCAGCTCGACGTCCGCGACCCGCTCGATCGGGGGGTCGTCGGTCTCGGGGTCGACGAAGTGCTCCAGTTCGGCCATCGTCAACTCCCGGACCCGGATCAGCGAGCGCCGGGGGCTGATCTCGTTGCGGTAGCCCCGGCCGATCTGGGCCACCCCGAAGGGAAGCTGGTTGCGCGCGTACTCCGAGAGCTGGGGGAACTCGACGAACATCCCCTGGGCCGTCTCGGGCCGGAGGTAGGCGGGCTGCGAGGAGCCGGGACCGATGGCCGTCTCGAACATCAGGTTGAACGCCGAGACCGCCTCGCCCGCCAGCCCGGCCCCACACTCGGGACACGCGAGGTCGTGGTCGGCGATCAGCTCGGCGACGCGCTCGGTGCCCACCGACTCGGCGTCCTCGATCCCGGTGGCGTCCTCGACGAGGTGGTCGGCACGGTGGCTCGCCCCACAGTCGGGACACTCGATTATCATGTCGTCGAACGTGTCGAGGTGGCCCGAGGCCTCGAACACCGCCTCGGGGGTCACCGTCGGCGACTCGATCTCCATGTGGCCCTCGCGGGTGACGAACCGGTCGCGCCACGCCGACTCGATGTTGCGCTTGAGCCCCGCGCCCTCGGGGCCGTAGGTGTAAAAGCCCGCGACGCCGCCGTAGACCTCGTTCGCCGGGAAGTAAAAGCCCCGGCGTTTGGCCAGCTCGACCAGCCGCTCGGTCGTCGCGGCGTCGCCCGCGATGCGCACGCCGGCGTCCCCGGCAGCTGGCTCCGCCGACGTGTCACCGTCGCGGTCGGCGTCGGCGCTCGCCGCGGGTTCCTCGCTCATCGGAGCGCCTCCAGCAGGTCGACGTCCCGAACCACGCCGACGAGCTCGTCGCCGCGCAGGAGAGGCACCTGCTCGACGCCGCTGTCGAGCATGAGCCGGGCGACCTCGCGGGCGGTCCGCGTTCGGCTCACGCTCACGACGTCGCTCGTCATGAACTCCCTGACAGGTTCGGCAGGGATCTCGACGTTGCGGGTGGGCAGGTAGCGGTTGCCGACGGCCTTGATCCCCTCCCACATCCACTCGCTGTCCTCGTTGGCGATCGACTCGCCGGTCTCGGCCTCGCCCTCGACGACGTGCGCGACGTCGAGGACGTCGACTTCGGTGAGGATGCCACACAGCTCGCCCGCCTCGTCGAGCACCATCCCGTAGGGCGTTCGGGCGTAGAACAGCTCGCGCTCGGCGACCGTGAGCGGGGTGCCCGCGTAGACGGCGTTTACCGTGTGGATGGCGAGCCCGCCCACCTCGACGTCGCCCGCTGTACCGTCCTGGTCCTCGGCGATCGTTCGAACGACGTCGGTGACGGTGACGATCCCCTCCAGCTGACCGTCGACGACGGGCACGCGGCGTGCGTCCTCGGCGACCATCAGCGCGGCGGCGTCCTCGATGCTCGCCTCCCGCGTGGTCGTCGGACCCTCCTCGACCAAGAGCGCGAGCTGGTTCTCGTCGGGTCGCTCGATCAGCGTCTCGCGCGAGACGAGCCCCCGGAACTCCTCGCCGTCGTCGGTTTCCTTGACGACGGGCACCGAGGAGAACGCGCGCTCCTGGAGGTGTTCGAGCGCGTCGTCGCGCGTGCCGGGCAGCGACACCGTGACCAGCTCCTCGCGAGCCGTCATCGCGTCGGCGACGTTCATTGCCCGTCTCTACCCGTCCATCTACTAAGTCCTTGCACCTCGCGGCCGTTCCTGCCGACCGCAGCCTCGAGGGCGCGGGACTTCCCGATGGCGCTGTATCGACCCGACCGGTTCACTCCTCGGCCGCTCGCCGCTCGAAGCCGGGGAAGAACTTCCCGGGGTCGTCGTGGCGAAACGAGCCGAGGTGGGTCTTGTCGAGCTTTTGGACGTGGGAGTACACCTCGCCTTCCTCGCGGGCGACGGTTTCGAGCGGCCGGGCGAACCGCTTCTCGTAGGAGCCGGCGATCAAGATCGCGGTCTCGGCGTCGGGGTCGGTGAAGACGGTGACGAGAAACACCCGGCCGGCCGCCTCGTTGCGGTAGACGTCGTAGACCGGGAACGAGCCCGCCTCGAACGCCTCGACGAACCACTCGGCCTTGTTCCCCGGAACGACGTGGACGAACCCCCAGCGGTCGGTCTCGCCGGCGTCGGGACTCACGGGTGCGGTGTGGCCCGCGTCGATGAGGATCGTCTCCCAGCCTGCCGCCTCGAAGTCGGCTTCGAGCGCCTGTGCGTCCTCCAAGGTCCGCCCCCACGCGTCCCGGAGCAGGTCGGCGTCGGCGGCGAGCCGCTCGGCCTCGTCGGGGCCGTCCTCGCTCGTCTCGGGCATGGACGCCGTGGGACCCACGCCCGCTAAAGGCTGTTGGGCCCCGGATCCCGGATCGTGGCCCGCTTCCCGGCCGTCGCCTCTCGGCCGTTACCGTCTCCGCCGGCCCCCATCGGTCGCCCGAGCCCGTCGGGGCCGCCGGCGTGGCTCCGTTCGGTCTTCAGGGACCGACGCCGAAGCCGACCTCCATCACGAACGAGATGCCGAGCGTCAGCAGGCTCGCGGCGAGCAGCTTCAGCGTGGGCCTCACTCGATCCTCCGGGGCGAGCGCGTCCCCGCCGTGGGGCCGAAACCGGTCGACCGCCCGCTCGAACGGCGTCGCCTCGCGCCTGCCGACCGCGCCCGCCGCCCCGTCGTCCGCCGCCCCCCGATCGCGCTTGTGTGCCGGTGGCGGGCGGAGCTGGAACGCAGCGATCCCGAACAGTCCAAAGCCCGCGAGGAACAGCAGCCGCTTGACCGCGACCCAGCCCCCGCCGGCGGCGAACCCGACGACCACGAACACCATCGATAGCACGCCGGTCGCCGAGCCCGCGTACAGACAGAGATCGAGCGCTCGACGGGCACGCAGCGACCGCCGGCGCTCCTCGCGTCCACCGCTCATCTGTCGACGGCCCATCAGCCCCGGAAGACGGTCCGGTCGAAGTACTCGCCGGGGCTCTCGTACTCGGGCTTGTGGCGGTGACAGAGGCTCGTCCGCCCGCTGTCGCTCACCTCGTGATGGTCGGGCATCGCGGTGTCGCACTCGCTGCCGAACTCCTCGCGGAGGTGTTCGCGGGCCGCCGCCTCCTCGCCGTCCCGGACGTGCTGTTCGGCCCGCTCGATGGGCTGGCGCACCGCCGCCGGCAGGTCGATCCCCTCGAACACCTCCGCGTGTATCTCCTCGATGTCCGAAAACCGCGTCTCCAACCCGAGCAGCTCCTGGACTCGCTCCGAGAGCGACTGGTCGGCACGCTCCCGTTCCCGGAGCACCTTCCGGAGCACCTCGATGCGCTCCCAGACCTCGTCGTCGAGCTCCCGGTACTGCTCGGGCCTGATCTTCGCCGGACAGCGCGTGGTGAACGGACAGCCAGCGGGTGGATTCCGGGGCGAGGGCGGGGTTCCCCGGAGGGTGAGCCGCTCTTTCTCGCTCGTGGGATCCGGTTCGGGGATCGCCGACAGCAGCGCGTGCGTGTAGGGGTTGCCGGGGCTCTCGAACAGCTCCTCGGTGGGTCCGATCTCCATGATGTTGCCGAGATACATCACCGCCACCCGATCACAGATGTGGCGAACGACCGAGAGGTCGTGGGCGATGAACAGGTAGGTGAGTCCGAACTCGTCCTGGAGGTTCTCCAAGAGATTGAGGATCTTCGCCTGCACCGAGACGTCGAGTGCGCTCACCGGCTCGTCGAGCACGACGAACTCGGGTTCGAGCGAGAGCGCCCGCGCGATCCCGACCCGCTGGCGCTGGCCCCCCGAGAACTGGTGGGGATAGCGGTAGTAGTGCTCCTCGCGCAGTCCGACCGTCTCGAGCAAGGCGCGGACGTGCTGGCGGCGCATCCGTGCCTTCGATTTGTTCACGTCCACGGTCACGGTCGTCCCGCCGTCGCGCTCGACGTCGACGGTGAGCTCGCTTCGATCTACGGGGACGGCCTCGCGGATCTCGACGTCGGGCTCGCCGCCGTCGGCCGGACGAACCGTGATGTCGACCCCGTGGCCGGTCGCGCCCGGCTCGGCCACCGTGACGAGCTCGCCCCGAACGCGGGTCTCGCCCTCGGCGTGCACCGCCACCGCGAGCGTCGGCCAGTCGTGGACGTCGAGCGGTTCGCGGACGATCTCGCCGACGGTCATCCGCTGGTTGAGGCTCGACTCCGGATCCTGGAAGACGATCTGGGCGCTGCGCCGCCACGCCTTGAGGTCGCTCCCGGAGAGCTCGGTTATGTCGGTCCCCTCGAAGCGCACCGCGCCCGCCGTCGCCCGCTCGAGCTGGACGAGGGTGCGCCCGAGCGTGGTCTTCCCACAGCCCGACTCCCCGACGAGTCCGAGCGTCTCGCCGCGCCGGATCGAGAGGGAGACGTCGTCGACGGCCTTCACGGGCGCGCCGCCGAAGAGACCCCCCTCCTCGTAGTAGGTCCGCAGGCCGTCGATGTCGACGAGCGTCTCGTCGGCCGTCGTCCGCTCGCGCCGCTGGACCGTCTCGCTCACGGCTGCCCTCCACCCCTCCGGGCGGGTTCTCCGCCCTCGGACGTCTCGGTTCCGGCCTCGGTTGGACCGGTTTCGCCGGCGGCGTCCCTGCCGCTCCCGCTCTCGCCGCCCCCGTCCCCGCCGGCGTAGCTCGCGTCGCGTGCACGATGGGTCTCGACCGATTCCTCGCGCGAGCGGTCCTCGGGGTAGAGCAGACACGCCGCGGTGTGATCGCCCGCGTCGTCGTTCACGGCCACCGATACCGGATGAACGGTCTCGCACTCGGCGAACGCCTCGGGACACCGGGGCGCGAACCGGCAGTCGGTCGGCGGCGCGTTCGGCGTCGGCACGTCGCCCTCGATGGTCCGCAGGCGGTCGTCATCGGGATGTCGCCCCGGGATGGATTCGAGCAGGCCCCGCGTGTAGGGGTGTTTGGGGTCCCCGAACAGCTCCGGCGCGGCCGCGGTCTCGACGATCTCGCCGGCGTACATCACGTTCACCCGGTCGGCGATCTCGGCGATGACCCCCATGTCGTGGGTGATGAAGACGATCGAGAGCCCCCGCTCTTCCTGGATGTCCCCGAGCAACTCCAAGATCTGGGCTTGGATGGTGACGTCGAGCGCCGTCGTCGGCTCGTCACAGATCAGGAGGTCGGGCTCGCAGGCCAGCGCCATCGCGATGACGGCGCGCTGGCGCATCCCGCCCGAGAACTGGTGGGGGTACTCGGTGACCCTGCGGTGTGCGTCGGGGATCGAGACGGCTTCGAGGAGGTTGACGGCCTCGTCGGTCGCCGCCGAGCCCTTCAGCCCCTGGTGGAGCCGGAGCGCCTCCTTGATCTGGTTGCCGACGGTGTAGACGGGGTTGAGCGAGGTCAGCGGGTCCTGGAAGATCATGGCGATGCCGCCGCCCCGGAGCCGCCTGCGCGCCTTCTCGGGCGCGCGCGTGATCTCGACGTAGCCCGCCGCCGGCTCGCCGTCGTCCCACTCCTCGACGAAGACGAAGTCATCGTCGTCGGCCGCCCCGGCACGGTCGGCCTCCTCGACGCCCGCCACGTCGGCGGTCCGCCCCGAGAACCGGTCGGCGAGCCGCCGGAGGGTCGCCCGGCCGCGGAACTCGATGGAGCCCTCGAGCACGTGCCCGGGACTGTCGACCAGTCCCATGATCGAGCGGGCGGTCACGCTCTTGCCCGATCCCGACTCGCCGACGATGCCCACCGTCTCGCCCTCACGGACGTCGAAGCCGATGCCGTCGACGGCGCGGATCGTCTCCTTGTCGGTGAAGAAGGCGGTCTGGAGGTTGCGGACCGAGAGCGTCGGGCGCTCGACGGTGCGGAGCGCGTCGCCGTCGGGGCCGCGGTCGCGTCCCCCCGGACCGGTCCTCGCGCGGTCGGTCGCGCGGTCGTCCGCCGCCACTACCCGCCACCTCCCGACGCGGCGGCGATCTCGTCACCCGACCCGCCGCTGGCCTCCGACTGGGGATCGAGCGCGTCGCGTACGCCGTCGCCGAGCGCGTTGAACCCCGTCACCACGAGTACGATCAGGATGCCGGGGATCAGCGAGACGTGGCCGGCGTCGGTCGCAACGAGGCGCTGTCCCATGTCGATCGCGCGGCCCCACTCGGGCGTCGGGGCCGTGATCCCGAGCCCGAGGAAGGCCAGTGCCGCGGTGGCGATGATGATGCCGCCGATCGAGAGCGAGGCGTAGATGATGAGATAGCCCGCGATGTAGGGCAACATGTGTTTTCGCATCGTCGCCCGCGGGCGCTGGCCGTAGCTGCGCGCGGCGTCGATCCACTCCCGTTCGGCGATCTGGAAGGCCGGACCGCGCACCGCCCGCCAGAGCGCCGGCCAGTAGGTAAAGGCAAAGGCCAGCGCGATCAGCAACGCCCCGTTGTAGATGGTCTGGAGCCAGTGGCCTCTGAAGGCGACCGCTACGAGGAGCAACAGGATCAGCGGCGGCACCGACTGGACGGAGTCGCTCGTCACCACGACCGCGAGGTCGGCCAGTCCCTTGTAGTAGGCGGTGAGAAGCCCGAAGCCGGCCGCGATGATGCTCGCCAGGGAGATTGCGGTCAGCGCGATGAACAGCGAGATCCGCGAGCCAGCCGCGATGAACGTAAAGAGGTCCTTGCCGGGCGTCGGGAGCGTCCCGAACGGGTGAAACCGCCCGAAGTCGTCGTACTCCCACGGCTGGACGTTCGATGCGCCAGCGCCGTCGGAGGCCGACTGGATGTTGGCCTGCCCGACCAGCACGGTCGTCACCGAGCCCGTGTCCTCGTCGAAGTACTGGATCTCGTTCGAGTAAGGGTCCTGAATGTTCTGCTCGACGGTGGTCGGCCCGAGCGCCGGCGCGAAGATCGCCAGGACGAAGAAACTCACCACGACCACGAGGCCGAACTGTCCCCACCGGTGGGTGCGCAGCCGCGCGAGGATGTCGTCGCGCGGGGTCCAGTCGGCGTAGCGGTAGTGCTTGCGGAAGACCTGGTAGCCGTAGAGCAGCCACCCGAGAAAGGCGAACGCGTAGGCGTAGACGAGCGTAACCCGGAGCAGCCACGCGTGCTTGGGCTCCAGCCCGAGGAACGTGCCCGTCCACGGACCGTTCGCGCTCGTGCGATACCCCTGGTTCGGGATCACCTCCCGGGAGAGCAGCGTCGGGAGCTCGGTCGCGGCGTTCGCGGCCGCTTCGAGACCCCCCACGCCCGGATCGCCGAGGGGGGCCTCGTCGAGAAGCGTCGCCAGCACGTCGAGGAGGGCGGTCGCGAGCGCGCCGAACTCGACGGCGACGAGCGCCGCCAGCACCAGCACCCACAGCAGCGCGGGTCGGGGGCTCTCGGCGATGCGCTGGGAGAGCGGTACGTCCTCGGTGGCGGTGGCTCGACTCATGTTAGTCACTCTCGTAGCCGACGCGCGGGTCGATCACGGTATAGAGGAAGTCCTGGAGGATGTTGAGCGACAGCGTGAGGATGATGAAGAAAAACGTCAGCGAGCCCACGAGCGGGATGTCGCCGTTGAGGATCGCTTCGTAGAAAAGCTTCCCGATCCCGTTGATGGCGAAGACGGTCTCGACGAGCACCGAGCCGCCGATGAGGACGAACGCCTCGGCGGTGATGATCGGAACGAGGGGGATGAGCGCGTTCCGGAAGACGTGCTTCCAGACGATCGAGCGCGGCGGGAGGCCCTTCGCTTTCGCGGTCTCGACGTAGTCGGAGTTGATCGTCTCGAGGACGGCGGTCCGTCCGATGCGCATCTCGTTGCCCATCGAGGCCGAGCCGAGCACGAGCGCCGCCGGGAGGATCTGCTTGGTGGCCGCCACGAACTCCTCGAACGTCGGCCCGGGGTTTGCGACGAACTGGCCCGGGTCGGTCAGAAAGCCGAGCGACGGCGACGTGACGACGTTCGTCTCCGTGACGAACGACTGCCAGTCGAAGCCGAAGAGGAAGTTCTCGGACTGGGAGAGCACGCTCACGAGGATGACCGCGAGCCAGAAGTTGGGCATGGCTCGCCAGACGATCCCGCCGAAGGAGGCGGTGTAGTCGCTCCACGTGTTCGGGTTGAGACCCGCGTAGAAGCCGAGCGGAATGCCGATAAAGAGCGCGATCAACACCGACCAGAACCCGAGCCAGATCGTCTGTGGAGCCCGGCTCGCGATGATGCTGTAGACGCCCGTCGAGGGCTTGATGACCCACGACTGGCCGAGGTCGAAGGTGAGGAGGTCGGTCATGTAGTCGATGTACTGCCTCCAGATCGGGACCGGCTCGCCGCCCGGGGTCTGGAGGCCGAGCTGGACCGCGATGTTGTTGTAGGCCCGCGGATCGGGGTTCTGTCCGAGGATCGCCGACACCGGGTCGATGGGCCCGAGCCTGATGATGATGAACACCAGCGAGGTGCCGAACAACAGCACGGGGACCGAGAGCACCAGCCGCTTTGCGAAGTAGCTCCACCGGCTCACCGTCGATCACCGCCGTGGATCACCGCCGACCACCGTCGTTCGGGTGGGTCACCGTCGCTCACTGTCGCCGGTCGTCGTTCGCGTGCGAGTCCCGAGCACACTAAATACGTTGTCAGTTGCGGTAATTATCCCTTTCGTTCCGGCGCGCGGGCCCCGCGACGGCGCGACCGGGCGCCGGCCCGCGTCTCGGCTTCGAGCGCGACGGGTTCGTTCGATCGCGGGGTCTGCGGGTCGTTCCCGGGGAACTACCTCACTGTTGCTTCGAGGTGTGGTTGTGCTTCTGGCGCGAGGTGCCCATTCCGCCGAACCGCGGCACGTCGACGGCGTCGTACCAGAAGCGCTCGTCGGTGCGGTGATAGAGGTTCAGGAAGCCGACGTCCTCCCAGTTGGCCTCCTCGATCTGGACGTAGGCCTCGTTTCTGGTCTGCTGGGCCTCGTCCGTCGGTTCGAGGTTGTTCGTCACCGTCTCGTAGGCGCTGGCGGCCTGCTCGGCCGCGCTGCCGGTCTCGGAGCTCCAGTTGATCCCCGAGATCGGGTCGGGCTCGGAGGTGTCGGTCTGGGGCGGGTTCAGCAGTTGGAGGAAGTTGTCCGGCGCGGGCCAGTCGGCGATCCACCCCAGCGTGTAGACCTGCATGTTGCCCGAGCGCACGCGCTGGATGAGCGTCGAGAACTGCGCGGCCTCGATGCTCACGTCGATGTAGGCCTGCCCGAGCTGGTCGCGCAGAATCTGGCCGTACTGGGCGAACGTATCCGAGGAGGCATAGTGGGTGTAGGTCACCGACGCGCGGTTGTTCGGCCCGTAGCCCGCCTCCTCCATCACCGAGACGGCCTCCTGGGGCAGCGACTCGTTGTAGCCGTAGGGGTAGTTCTCCTCGGCGTGAGTGTCGTAGGCTTCCGGGCCGTCCGGGTAGATGTTCGGCGGCGTGAAGTGATAGCCCGGCGCGACGCGGCCCTTGAAGATCTGATCGGCGGTCTGCTGCTGGTTGACCATGTACGCGAACGCCTGACGGATCGGCTTCTCCACGTTCGCCATGTTGAACCCCAGGTAGAAGGAGTTCACTGAGGGCACGCCGAGGTAGTTCGCGGTGTCGCCGTTGCGCAGCGGCCCGTAGGTCCCGACGTCCCGACCGAGGTCGTCGGTCTCCTCGACGCTGACCTTCCCCTGGTCGTAGAAGGACGTCGGGATGCGGAAGATGTCCGCGTTCTTGTTCATCGCGTAGTTGTACTCGGCGTTCGCGTCCTCGATGGTCGCCCAGTTGATGCCGTCGAGGAGGGCGACGTCGCCGTGGTAGTCCTCGAACTTGGTGACGCTGGCCTTCTCGCCCTGCGCCCAGTTCTCGAACTGGAAGGGACCGGCCCCGATGGGGTTGTTGGTAGCGAACTCGTCGTAGCCCATCTGGCCCTCCGCACCCTCGACGTCGCCGACGATCCCCTCGGGGAGCGCGGCGAAGGCGGTGTACGCGAGCATCTCGAGCGTCGAGGCGAAGGGCGAATCGAGGTTGACGACGAGCGTCTGCTCGTCCTGGGCCTCGAGGTCGAGCGTGCCCGGCGAGTAGACCTCGCCGCCCTCCTCGGTGGTGGTCTCGTGGCTGACCCCGAGCGAGTCGAGGATGAAGTACGACCGTCGGGAGTTCTCCGAGGCCGCCAGCCGCTCGAACGAGTAGACGAAATCGGCGGCCGTCACGGTATCGTCGTTGTGGAAGGGGACGTCCTGCTTGAGCGTGAACGTGTAGGTGGTGAAGTCCTCGCTGGTCTCGAAGTCCTCGGCGATCAGGGGCTCGACCTCGACCTGGCCGTTCGGGTAGTTCATCAACGGGTCGAACATCTGCTGGATGACGACCCCGGATGCGGTGTCGGTCGCTGCAACGGGATCGAACGTGGTGATCGTCGAGTTGATCAGTTCGAGCGTGCCGCCCTCCTGTCTCTCGCCGCCGTCCTCGCCGCCGTCCTCGCCGTCCTCGGTGCCCTCGGTCCCGCCGTCGCCGGCCGCCGTCCCGGCCGCCGTGGTCGCGGCGTCGGTGGCGGTCGCCCCGCCGTCGCCGCCGTCGCCGCCGTCGCCGCCGTCGCCGCCGTCGCCACCGGTACAGCCGGCGAGTGCGAGTGCTGCCGCCGCGCCGCCGGTCGCTTGCAGGAAGCGACGGCGGGTCTGATTGGTGCCATCTGTCATCGCACTCGTCAAACTTTGCCGTGGTGGCATAAGTTTTCTGTTGGAGACCGTCGGTTGCGCCCGGAGAACGCGGGCTTCGTCGGCCGAGCGGCCGCCGGCGCGGTCGGGCTTCGTCGTCCCGAGGGCGGCGTCGACCGTCTCGGCCGCGGGCGGACCGAACGACGAGCGTCGCAATGGTCGCACGCCCTCCCTCGACGCGCGTTCAGGGGCGGTAAAGCTGCGGTTTCGGATGGTCGGGGCCGTCGCCCCCTCTCGTCTCCCGTCGCCACGACTCCTGTGTGGCGACGATCCCTCCGGTCCGCCCGTGACTCTCTTCTTCGCCCGGAGCGGCGCGCCCGTGCCGAGCGCGCTCCGCTCGCCCCGGTCGGCGGCTACGTTCGCGCGTCGCTTCGGTGAGTTTATATACGGTTGGTACGTCCTGTCACGCTATGGGGGCGGATACGACCGCAGCGCCGGCCGCGGCGGAGGACGGGGAGATCATGGCCTCGGTCGACGGCGACGGCCCGGGCGAGCGCCTCGTCATCGCCGACGTCTCCCGCGACGGGGCGTGGCTCTCGGCCGCGATCAGCGACGCCACGACGCTCCCCGAGCACGAGTGAGGACGCTCGGTGGCAGCCGTGGCCCCGTTTCTCGCCCGCCTCCGGGACCCACACCGCGGGACCACACGCTTCGAACGCCACCGGCACGGCGACGACGCTACCGGCACGGCGACGGCGCCACGTCCCGATCGGCTCGCGGCGTCGAACTCGGTGCGGAGCAGTGATCGGCCGTGGAGGCGTTCAGGTGGGGTCGAGTCCCCGCGAGCGACGCGCCTCGACGACGGCGAACGCGAGCGTGCTGGCGAGGCCGAGGATCGTCCCCGCGGTGAGCACGCCGGCCATATAGGAGAGGGACGCCCGATCGAGGAGGAAGGCGCTGACGGCGTGGAGCGCGAGTGCGATGGCGAGCACGTAGACGGGCGCGTTCAGGTAGCGCCACCGGAACCGCCCCGAAAGGTAGGTATCGGTGATCCGCCCGAGGCTGCTCGTGACACCGGCGGCGGCGAGCCACTCGACCGACCCGAACGCGAGCGCTGCGAGCGTCTCGACGGCGTTCGGGGACGCCCCTCGTCGGGCGGCCACGGCGTCGAGCGTTTCCAGCCCGCCGACGACGCCGACGACGACGAGCGCGCTCGCGACGACCGACGTGATGAGCATGGCGCGGCCGGCGTACAGTCCAGTCCGAACGCGCCCCGCGAGGTCGTCGAGCGCGCGCTCGAGTCCGAGCCCGCGCGAGAGCACGTACAGCCCGAGGAACGCGGAGACGGACCCGACGACGGCCGCTCCCGGAAGGTCGAGGGTGTCGGCGACCGTGACGAGCGGGTAGATCAACAGGAGGATGCCCAGTGGAACGAGGACCGTCCCCCGCGTCTCGGGGTCGTCGAGCACCTGCTTCATCGTGTAGTAGATCGACTCCAGATCCTGGGCTTGCCGGACGACCACCCGGCGGACGCCGTCGATCGGGACCCGGGAGCGCACGACGGGGATCACCGACTCGTCCTGTGCGCCGTCGGTGACGACGATCACCCTCACCTCCTCGCCGGTCGAGAGCCCGGCGAGCACCTCGTCGACCTCCGCGCCGACCCGGCGGTTGGCCGCGACATCGCCGCCCTCGCGGCCGGCGACGGCGGCCACCGCGACCGTCTCGTCGTCGATCGCGTCGTGGAGGTGCAGCCCCTCGAAGAGGACGTTCGCGTCCGAGTCCTCGGGGTCGGCGGTGGCGAGCGCGACCGCCGCGCGCTCGACGGCTGCCCGGCCCACGACAGGTGTCTCGACGCCCGCCTTGCGGCCGAGGTCGTCGTCGAGGTCCACGCACAGCACCAGCAGCATTCCCTGCAGGTAGTGTCCCCCCGTATAACTGCCTTCCGTGCCGGGAGGCGACGATCGGGAGCCACGACCCTCGCGCTCCGCGGGCCAGTCGGGCCGAGTTCACGACGGCCTACGACGCCCTGAACCGGGAGTTCGGCCTCCCGACCGGGCCGATCGCCCCCGAGGAGTATCTACCACGCGTATCCAGAATCCGTGCACAGAACGACCGGAGGCGACCGGCCCCCGGCTCACGGAGCGCGCCACGCCGTCGGCACTGCGGCCCCACGGCCGACCGCGGTCACCGGCGGATTCAAGCCCCCGGCGGCCCTACGTCGGGCCATGAAGGCCCCACACGGCGAGATCCCCGAGGGCGCGGAGGACCGCGAGTACGACGATGACGAGGACTGGGATTCCGAGGTATGGGGCACGGAGGGCTGGGAAAGCGACGAGGGCAAGTCGTGGACCAACGGCCACCCGGCGAACCTACACGGGGTGGACGCCACGGACGGTCGCAGCAGCAACAACCACGCACTCGGCCGTGACGAGCGCGAAAACACGGAAGCCGGCGACGGGAACGGATCGGACGGCGACTGACGGGCACGCCGACAGTTGACGACCCCCTCTTGTGTGGGCAGATTCTGTTTCCTTACCACGCTTTGCGAGCCAACTCGAACCCCCGACGGCCGTCGAGTCGGCGAGGCCAGCGTAGCGGGCGCTACTCCATGTAGCCGAGCTGTTCGAGTCGCTCCGTGACCTCGTCGGCCCGCTCGCCCGAGCGACCCTCGACCGCGATCGGCTCGCGGCTCCCGGGCGCGCGGTCGGTCTCGAAGATCGGCAGGACGTCACCGTCCATGTCGGTGGGAATCGCGCTCCCCGCGCCCGAAAGCACCGTCGGCGCGATGTCGAGGATGCTCATGGAATCGAGCTCGCCCGCCGGACGGACGTCCGGCCCGTGCGCGACGAAGATCCCCTGTGGGGTGTTCTCGGCGGCCCAGCGGTCCGGCGCAGTAGTGATCGAGCCGCCCCCGATCCCGTCGTTGACGTGGACGCCCGGGCGCTGGTCGAGGACGATCTCGGGACCGTCCTCGACGTGGGGGCCCGAGTAGACCTCCTCGCCGCGGTGGACGTCGGTGAACAGCGACCCCTCGTCGTCGGCGACCCCTTCGAGATCGTCGATCAGCGCCTCGCGCTCGACGTCGACTGCGGGGTTCAGGTAGATCGGTCCCTGCGCGCTCGCTACGGCCGCCGTGTTTTCGAGGTCGATCGCGTCGAGCTTCCGGCCGCGCTTCGCGCCCGCCTGCTGGGGTACGAGCGCCTGGAGGCGCTCCGGGACGGTGCGTGCGAGCAGGTCGACGACGCCGGCGCGCTTGGCGACCCGGAGGGCGTTCTCGCGGGTGAGCCCCAGCGGCCGGAGGTAGTCCTCGATCGTGCGGATCCGGGCCTGATAGCCCTCCCGGGCGAGCCACTCGTTGACGTAGAACTCCGTGGTCGTGGGGGCACAGCCGTGATCGGACAGCAGGATGAGGTTCGTGTCCTCGACGTCGGCCAGCCGCCCCAGCCACGAGTCGACGAGCTCCCACGCCCGCTTGGTGGGCTCCTCGTCCCAGAAGAAATGCTGGAGCACGTTCAGATAGAAGAGCGTGACGTGGACGAAATCGAGCTCGCGCTCCTCGAAGAGCGCGAGCGCGACCTCGAAGCGGGAGTCGAGCAGATCGAGGATGGCCTCGACCTCCGCGCCGCGCTCGGCGTTCGAGGAGAGCAGCGGATCGGGGTGGACGCGGTAGTCGAAGCGGGCTTCGAGTTCGTCGGCGAGTTCCGGAGGGTGGGTGTAGCCCGAGCTGATCGAGCGGTACTCGCCCGCGACGGCGTCGGGGCCGCCACACACGACGGGCCCGTCGAGCTCCCGGGGCGGGTACATCGTCGGCATGTTCACGACCCCCGTCGAGCGCCCGTCGGCGTTGAGGTAGTCCCACAGCTCGGCGGTCCGGAAGTCGCTGCCGTCGGTGGTCTCGATGCGGCCCGCTCCGAGGTCGACGCGCTCGAACCAGAAGACGCCGAACCCGCCCGGGTCCTTCCCCGAGGAGTAGCACTTCCAGTTCGGGAACGTCACCGGGGGGAGACAGGAGCGGCTCTCGGCCCACGCGCCCTCAGAGCGGAGCGCGGCGAGGTTGGGAAGGTCGCCGGCGTCGAGCCACGGATCGAGCAGTCGCCAGCTCGCACCGTCGAGGCCGACGACGAACGTGCGCGTCATGGGCGTCGTTCGGGGGTCGGCCGAAAGGCGTTTGCGTTCCGCGTCGAGAGCACGACGCGTCGCCGTCCATCGGCGCGTTCACGGCCCCGTTTCGAGTCGCCGGGCGGCACGCGAGGCCGTCGAAGGTGGCTGAGCGCCTGGACAGCGGCCCACACCGCTCTTCGCACCCACTCCCGCCGTACCCCTGCCTCCGCCACAGGGGGTGGAAAGAGGGAAACCTACCCTCCCCCCGCCGCGCCGAAGACGGGCGTCTACTCGTAGTAGCCGAGGTGTCGCAGGCGCTGTTTCGATTCGTGGCTCATGTCCTCGAGGGGGTCCACAGCCTCGTTTTCGCCGCCACCGTCGGCGTCCGTGGCGGCCGTCCATCGGCTGCCGACGCGGCGCTCGAACTCCTCCAGCGCGGCCGCGGTCGCCTCGACGACCGAATCGCCCTCCCCGTGGCGGTTCTCGTGCTCGCCGGGATCGGCGTCGAGCCGGTAGGCCTCGTCGGGGATGCGCTCGTTGCGGACGTACTTCCCGTCGGTGCGGCGGGCGGCGCGCATCCGCGAGTAGAAGCGCGAGTCCGGATCGAGGGCGATCCCGGCGTCGCCGGCCTTCCGTTCGAGCTGGGCGAGCTCGACCACCGGGCGCGAGTACTCGACGAAGGCGTAGCTGCCGTCGCCGACCGCCCGCGGCCCGTCGCTCGTCCCGAACGCGCGGTACTCGGGGGCGAACAGCGATCGGGTGCGCTCGACGGGCACGGCGTCCCCGCTCCCGGCGTCGGGAGCCGTCGCGCCCGCGTAGTCGAGCAGCGTGTGATAGAGGTCGAGCAGTTCGACCTGATCGGTCCGGCGGCCGGGCCCGACGGTGGGATCGGGGTGGTCCACTAGCAGCGGGACGTTCACGAGCGGATCGTAGACGGAGAACTCGTGGCCGTAGAGGCCGTGCTCGCCGTGGAGTTCGCCGTGGTCCGCACAGATCACCACGAGGGTGTCCTCCCACTCGCCGTTCGCGCGGAGCCACTCGAACAGCCGGGTCAGCTCGGCGTCCATGTGGCGTATCTCGGCGTCGTAGAGCCCCCGGATGGCCTCCCACTCCGCCCCGTCGACGGCGCGCGCGCCGCAGTTGAACTCCTTGGAGTTCTGGCAGACCGAGGCGGGATCGACGCCCGGCGCGAACGCTTCGCGGTAACGCTCGGGGGGGTGATAGGGCAGGTGGGCGTCCATGAGGTTGACGAACGCGAAGAACGGCTTCGAGGTACCCTCGACGAACTCGATGGTGCGGTCGACGACGGCGGGCGTCTTCGAGTCGGCGTGCTCGCCGCCGGCGAGGCGCTCGTGGGCGGCGTTGCCGACGCCGACGAGGCGGTTGGCGAGCCCGCGGAGTGCGTCGCGGTCGTTGAGCTCCTTCCAGGCACGTGCCAGCGAGTCGCCGAGAAACCCCCCGGGCAGCACTTCGAAGAAGTTATCGTGATCGTCGAAGCCGGCGGTGAGCCTCGTGTAGGGCGTCACCCACGCGTTCGCGGTGTAGCAGGCGGTCGCGTACCCCGCCGCCGAGAGGCGTTCGGCGAGCGTGGTCGCGCCGTCGAGGTAGGGCGTCTCCTGGCTGGCACCGTGCTCGCTGGGATACAGCCCCGTGAACAGCGAGGCGTGGACGGGCAGCGTCCAGGGGGCGGGGGCGACGGCCTGCTCGAAGACGAGGGCTTCCTCGGCGACGGCGTCGAGGCCGGGCGTGGTCGGTCGGTCGTAGCCGTAGACGGAGAGGTGATCCTTCCGGACGGTATCCAGGACGACGAACAACACGTTCCGGTCGGCTCCCGACTGGTCCATACGTCCCGGAGCGGACCCCTCGATATGTATCTTGCACTCTCGCGGGTCGTCGGACGGCACAACACTCGCGGGAACGGCGGCGCGCCGATCGGATCGCCAGGACGAGCGATGGCACAACGCGTTTATCCCGCCACGTCGAGTGGCGGACCGATGCAGCCGCTCCCGCCCGTCGCGGTGCCCGCGATGGTCGAGCAGCTCCTCGACCGCTACGGGCTGGTCGCACTGCTTTTGATCTTCGTGCTCGAGGGCGCGATGCTGTTGTACTTCGCGCCGAGCGAGAGCCTCGTCCCGGCGGCGCTGCTCCTGCTGACCGACGGGGCGTTGGTGGCGTCCGCAGCGGTCGTCGCCGTCGCCGTCCTCGGCGCGACGCTCGGCCAGTTCGCCCTGTTCGCCCTCGCCAAGCGCGGCGGGCGCGAGTACCTCCTCGACCGTCGGTGGTTCCGCGTCTCGGAGGCCCACCTCGACCGCTTCGAGGGCTGGTTCGCACGCTGGGGGTCGCCGGCGGTGGCGCTCGCCAACGCGCTGCCGTTCACGCGCGGGATGCTCACGGTGCCCGCCGGCCTCGCGGCGATGGACGGCCGACGGTTTCTCGTCTACTCCACGCTCGGGACGCTCGTCTTCGAGACGCTCCTCGCCGCGCTCACCGTCGGGCTCCTCCGGCTGCGGTGGTTCGACGCGTGGGCCGACGGCGTCCTCGGGACGGCGGCGCTGTCGCTCGCCGCCCCCTGATGGGAGTGTCGTGATTGTCTCCCGGTAGCCGCCGGCCCGTGCCGGCGACACGCTGGAACGACCCATGACAATCTATAAGACCGACTGGCGTGGCCGGGCTGTGCCGGCGGTCCTCTCTTCTACCCTCTCCTCGCTTTTCTCCCGCCTCCATTCGTTCGCCCGGCCTCACAGCGCCGTCCACGACGCCGCCGCCCGGCAGCGACCGGAACGCTTTCGCCCGCGCCGGCCGCCGCAACTGCCCATGTCAGCCGGTTCGGCAGTTCCACCGCTACAGGCGTCGCCCGGCGGCTACGCGCTCCCGCCGCTCGCCCACCTCGCCGTCCTCCTCGCCGCCGCGCTCGCCGTCGGGGCGGTGCTGTGGCGCGTCCGCCCCCGGGTCACCGAGCCGGCCGTCGCCGCGCTCGCGCCGTGGATGGTCGCCGGCTCCGGGCTCTACGTCCTCTATCAGGTCGGGGGGGTGCCGCCGGTCGTCGCGCCGCTGTTGGGATCGCCGACGGTCTACCTCTCGGTCGCCGTCCTCGCCGGGGCGACGTGGACGCTCCCGGCCGCGGCGGCGTGGCCGGCCGACCGGTGGGCGCTGCCCTCGACGCCGGGCGCGCTCGCCGTCGGGGGCGTCCTCGGCGCGGCCGCCGTCGTGCTCGCGGTGCTCGCGGTCGGCGTCGGGCGGCACACGCTGGAGCTCGCCTGGCCGACGGTCGGACTCGCTGTCGCGGTCGTTCTCGGGGCGGCCGTCTGGGCCGGCCTCCGTCGAGTGCGGCCCGGGGTGCGCGTGACGGGCTCTCTCGGCGCGCTCACCGTGCTCGGCCACGCTCTCGACGGGGTCTCGACGGCCGTCGGCTACGACGTGCTGGGCTTCGGCGAGCAGTCGCCGGTTTCGCGGGCGGTCCTCGAGGTCGCCGCCGCGCTCCCGAGCGTATCCCTCCTCGGCGCGGGCTGGCTGTTCGTCCTCCTGAAGCTCGCGCTGGCGGCCGCCGTCGTGGTGTTGCTCGCGGGCTACGTCCGCGAGGAGCCCGCGGAGGGCTATCTCCTTTTGGGTGCCGTGGCCGCCGTCGGGCTCGGGCCGGGCGTCCACAATCTCCTCCTGTTCGCGGTAGCGTGAACCGGGATTCCCATCGGTCGGTCTCCGCCAGCGACCGATTCGTCGGCGCGATCGGTCACGCCCTTGTTCGCCCCTCGGTCGTCCCGATCGCCGCCGCCTACGAGGCTGCCCACAACTACCCGTTCGTCGTCTCGGGGACAGGGCAGCTAATCGCCGTTGTAGGTCGATCGTCTCGTCGGCCCCGTTCGAGCCGGTGGCGCTGCTTGGCTGGCTCTCGCTGCTGGTTTTCTGGGCTTCACAGGTGGCGCTCGTCGTCGCGGGCCACGTCGTCGCCGCCCACCGCGTGGCGCTCGACCGCTACGGGACGGCCTCGGCGGCCCGGCGAGCCCACCTTCCCTTGGTCGTGCCGATGGTCGGCTACACGGTACTCTCGCTGTGGATCGTCTCCCGGCCGGTCGTCTCCGGGTAAATCGCCCGGTCGGTTCGGTAGCGTCCGCCGTTCCATCCCTCGCCGCCGGAAACGACAGCAAGCGAGTCGATTCGACGGTCGTACCAGAACCCTTATTCGACGAATCGCGTTCCTGTCGCGTGCAATGCAACGCCGCCAGTTCGTACGGCTCGGGAGCGCGATCGCCGCGGCGCTCTCGCTCGCCGGCTGTACGGGCAGCAGTGACGAGAACGGGGCTACCGACGGCGGGGAAAGCGGTGCCACCGGCGAGCGCACGGCTGTGACCGACGGGCCGGCGACCACGGCGGCAACGGACTCCCCACCCGGAACGACGGGCGGCGGACGGGACGCTCCCGACCGGGTCTACGTCCAGTCGTTCATGGAGTCGATGTGGATGGCCGGGATGGGGAGTATGGACGACATGGGTAGCACGGGTGATATGAACGGCTCGGAGAGAGCAACTGGCGCGAACGGTTCCGGCAGCACGGGCGGCATGAACGGCTCCGGCGGCATGAACAGTTCCGGCGGCATGGAGAGCGCGAACTCCAGCGGAATGAACGGCTCGGGTGGAATGGGTGGCATGAACGGCTCCGATGGGATGGGCGGGGCGGGGAAGATGCCAGTCTCGGGCGACTATCGGTTCGGGCTGATGTACAGCGTCCCGCACGTCTTCTGGAATATCAACGGTAGCGAGGTCTCACGGACACCGATCGAAGAGGAGGACGCCGTCCACCTGATGGTCGTGCCATGGGATCCGGAGACCCGGACGGTACTGCCCGAAACCGGGCTGTCAGTCGAAATCTCGAAGGACGGCAATTTGGTGAGCGAGGAGGTCACCTATCCGATGCTCTCCCAGCGCATGGGGTTTCACTACGGTGCGAACTTTCCCCTCCCCGAGGACGGCACCTACACCGCGAACGTCAGCGTCGGTGGAATGAATATCCGCCGCACGGGCGCGTTTCAGGGTCGGTTCGGCGAATCAGCGAGCGCCGACGTCGAATTCGAGTTCACCCCCGAGACCCGCGAGACGATCTCGACGCAGCCGATCGACCAGGCGCTCCAGCCGGGCGCGATCAGGCCGATGGAGATGGCGATGCTCCCCCAAGCGCTCGCGCCGGCGATGGGGGAACTGCCGGGAAGCGTGCGCGGCACGGGCGAGAGCGACGGCGCACGGCTCGTTGTCACGACCCTCGACGCGCCGCCGGCCGGCGTCGAGGCCGACGGCCAGTACCTCGTGGTCTCGGCACGGACCCCCTACAACCGGCTGGTGCCCCCGGCGATGGCGCTGTCGGGGACGCTCACACGGGGGAGCGAGACGGTCTTCGAGGGGTCGTTGGAGCGAACGCTCGATCCGGAACTGGGCTATCACTACGGCGCGGCCCTTGGCGGGAACACGGGCGTCGAGCCGGGCGACGAGCTAGCGCTGTCGGTCGAAACGCCCCCGCAGGTCGCTCGCCACGAGGGCTACGAGACCGCCTTCCTCGACATGCCCGACGGGAGCTCTCGCCGTGACGTGGCCGACCACGCTTGCTCGACGACCTCGACCCATCGCCCCGATCGACGGAGCCATGATCGTGCGGGACGGATTGACCGGACGATGACACGCGTCACGATTGCTCTGCTGGCGGTCACCGGGCTGCTCGTGCTCGGCGTCGCGCCGGCGAGCGCGCACTCGAATCACGTCACGGCCCACGCCCAGGTCTCGGCGGACGACACCGTGACGATCGAGCGGCTGTTCATCTTGGAGGAGGGCTATCTCGTCCTCCACGCCGACGACGACGGCGAACCCGGCCGGGCGATCGGCCACCGGGCGCTCGAATCCGGCCTTCAGACGGACGTGCCGATCGAGATGGACACCGAATACTGGGAGCGACAGAACGGGACCACGACGATCTGGGCGGTCCTCCACCGGGACGCGAACGGCAACGGAGCGTTCGATCCGGGCACCGACAGCCAGCTGTCGCTGCTGGGTCGCGTCGCGGGGACCCGCTTTGCGGTGCGAAAGAGCGCGGCAGGGAACACGAGCGTTACCGCGGCCGGCTTCAGCGCCCAGACGATCGACGATCCATCGGTGACCGTCAGGCGGCTCGCGCTCGCCCAGCCGGGCTCGGTCGTCGTCAGTGCGGACGACGACGGCTCGCCCGGGGCAATCGCGGGCCAGCGGGCGCTCGACGCGGGCGTCCACGAGAACGTCACCGTCGAGCTCGATCCGGCGTTCTATCGGAACAGCGGCGAGCAGTTCCGGCTGTGGGCGACCGCACACACGAACGACGGCGGCGGTTCGGCCGAGGTCAGCGCGGGCCCGCCGGTCGTCGTCAACGGCACGCCCGTCGGAACGGTGTTCCCCGTTCAGAAGTCCGGAGACGGCGACAGTGGGTCGCTGATAAACACGGCGACTGCCACGACCGCGAGGCAAACGACGGCGGGTCCGACGACGAACGTGGGGACGACCGGGACAGCGCCGACGATAGCGAGCACCGGGGCGACGAGCGTCGAGGCCGCGACGGAGAAAGCGGGTACGGCACCGTCCGAGCCGGGAGCCCGAGACGATGAGGCGTCGTCCACCGCGACCGAGGCCGGACGGACCGAACCGACCAGCGCGGAGAGGACGATCGGGACCTCGGACACGAACGGGGCCGGCTTCGACGTCACGATGGTGGCCGTCGCGCTCGTGATCGCCACCATACTGTTCGGCGCTCGTTCGCGGCAGGGCTGACGGGAGGGCACGTAGTCATGCATCACACGCTCGATTCCACACATATGGTCGCTCAGACGGCGCTCCTACCGGTCGTGCTTGTTTTCGCGGGCGTCGGATCGGCGCTCATCGTCGCGCTCGCACTCGTCGCACTCGCTCGCCGGCACTCGCCGTCGTACCTGCTCGTCGCATTGGCGCTGGCGACGCTCGCGGCCCGGACGGTCGTCGCTGCGCTGACGATGCGGGGGGCGCTCCCGACGGCCGAACACCACCTGCTCGAACACGGTCTCGACGTCGCCATGGCCGGGCTCGTGATCGCGGCCGTTTACTGTGCTCGCACCGTCGAGCCGCGCCGTCCGGAGGGAGCCGACGGGGAGGAGAGCCGATGAGCGAGGTCCGCGACCGAATCGCGGGCCACGTCGGGGAGCACCCGGGCATCCACTTCAACGCGCTCGTCCGGGCGCTCGACCTCGCGCCCGGCCAGACCCAGTACCACCTCAAGCGCCTGCACTCAACAGGGGCGATCGTTGCCGAGCCGCTGTACGGTCGGACGCACTACTACTCGCCGGCGTACGACGACTGGGAGCGCGGCGCACTCGCCCTCCTGCGCCGGGAGACGGCCGGTGACGTCGTTACCATACTACTCGCACGCGGTCCGAGTCCGTCGGGGGTGGTGGCCGACGAACTCGACATCGCTCGCAGCACGCTCGAATGGCACCTCGACCGGCTGGTCGAGGGGGGACTCGTCACGAAGCGCCGCGACACGGACGGCCGCGTGACGCTCGTGCTCGCCCGGCCGGACGACACCGCGCGACTGCTGTCGCTGGTCACGTCGTCGCTGCCCGAGCGCCTGCTCGACCGGTACACCCGCCTCGTCGATCGCCTGCTCGCCGAGTAGAGCGATCCGCGACGAGTGGGGGATGGCGCTCTCGGCGCTCTCGACTCGGACGAGCGCGGCCGTCCGAACACGGACGTCCGCTGGACCGATGCACGGTACGCGCGACGGGGTACGCGGACGATCCTCCTTTCCCATCCACTCGCGCCGATCTGCCCGGCGGTCGGCGACAGTCGACGTTCCTTTGTCGATCGCCGCTCGACCGCGAGGTATGCCTGCACGGGAGGCGGTTACGATCGTGGCAGCAGCCGCGGTCACGCTCGTCGTGCTGCTGGTCGTCGGCGCCCCGCCTGCCGGCGCACACGGCAATCACGTCTCGGTCGACGCCCAGACCTCGGCGAACGGCACGGTCGTAGTCGAGTCGGTGTTCACCTCCGCCGAAGAGGGGTACGTCGCACTCCACGCCGACGACGGCGGCGAGCCCGGCCGCGCCATCGGTCACGCGCCGATCGACTACGGCTTCCATACCGGCCTGTCGGTCGACGTCGACAACGCGACGTGGGCCGAGTGGAACGGCTCTCGCACGGTGTGGGCGGTGCTCTACCGCGACGACGGCGACGGGAGTTTCGACCCCGGCACGGACGAGGCCCTCTCCTCGTTCGGCGGGTCGGCGAGCGCGGAATTCTCCCTCGGGAAGCGCACCACCGGCCCGGCGAGCGTCGCCGTGAGCGGCTTCCGAAGTCAGATGATCGAGAACGCGTCCGTAGCGATCCGGCGCGTCGCGCTCGGGCGGTCGGGAACGCTCCTCGTCCGCGCGGACGAGAACGGCTCGCCCGGCGGCGTCGTCGGCCGCGTCCCCCCTCGATGCGAGCGTCCACGAAAACGTGACCGTCCCGATCGAGGCGTCGTACTACCGCGATCACGGGCCGCGTTTCACCCTGTGGGCGCCCCTCGAAGAGCGTGGCGATCCGGTCGCCGTCGACGGAACGCCGGTCGCCAGCGAGTTCGCCGTCAGAAAGCCCGTCGAGACGGATGGGATGGTGAACGTCGCCACGACCGCCGCCTCCGAGACCGCGAACGGCGACAGTGTGACCACTGTCAGCACCACCGAGGTCGCAGCCACTGGCAGCACTGCCGACGGTACGGTCGGGGAGGGGACCGGCAGTGCAGACAGCGATACTGGCGGACTCGACGGGGTAGTGAGCGGCGCGGGCCCCGGGTTCGGTGTCGCGGTCGTCGCTGCGGCCGTCCTCGTGCTGGCGGGAGCAGTAGCGGTGCGTGATGCTCGGCGGTAGCGGACTGTTCGGTCGCTAACGAGCCGTCCCGAATCCGGGGCCATGAGAGGATCGAACCAGAATCGGCTTTTGAGGCCACGGCGTACTGTCCCGTATGCCACCGAGCCGGGATCGCGGGCTCTCGCGCCGCGCGTTCACGAAGGCCGCCGTCGCCATCGGGGGCGCGAGCGCGCTGGGCGCGTGTCTCGATCGCGGGGGCATCGACGTCCCGCAGGGGCCGTCGGAGCTCTCGGGACTGCCGAGCGGTCAGCACGCGTGGAACAAATACCTCAGCACCGACGAGGCCGGAAACACCCTCGGGCCGCGCCACCGCGTCCTGCTCTCCCTCGACTATCCGGGCGATGGTCCCCCGGCCGACGTCGACCGGACGACCCTCGAACGAGCGCTCGACGGACTCGACCGCGCCTACGAGCGGAGCAACGAGGGGTTGGCGTACACGATCAGCTACTCGCCGGCGTACTTCGAGCGCTTCGAGGCGTCCCTGCCCGACTCGGTCGACTTACCGGAGCCCAAAGCGCTCTCGCCGTTCGAGGAGCCCGTGTTCGACAGCCCCGACGCCGTGATCCACCTCGCCAGCGATCACGGACAAGTAGTACTGGCCGCCGAGGAGGCACTGTTCGGCGAGAAAAGCGAGTTGAACGGCGTCGAGATGGAGGCGTCGCTCGCCGAGGTCTTCGAACGGACCGACCGCCGGACCGGTTTCGTCGGCGACGGCCTCCCTGCCGAAAGCCAGGACGTCGAGGGTATCCCCGACGACGAGCCCGTTCCCGACGACGCATCACTATACATGGGCTTCGAATCCGGCTTTTCGAAAAACCAGGCGAGCGAGGACCGGGTAACGATTCAGGAGGGACCGTTCGCCGACGGCACCACCCAGCACGTCTCGAAGATCCGACTCCGGCTGGACGACTGGTACGGCGAGCAGGACCACGACGATCGCGTCGCGGAGATGTTCTGTCCGTTCCACGCCGAGGAGGGGCTCGTCGAGGGGACCGGCGAGAGCCTCGGCGACTCGAGCCGGATCGAGGAGTGCCGCGGCGATCTCGACGAGGCCGCCCGCGAGCACGGTCGCGTCGGCCACTCCCAGAAAACCGCGAAAGCGCGCGAGGACGACTCACCGATCATCCTTCGGCGGGATTTCGACTCGACCGACGAGAACGAGGCCGGCCTGCACTTCGTCTCGCTCCAGCGCGGGATCGGGGACTTCGAGAGGACGCGGGAGGCGATGAACGCCACCGAACAGACGACGAACCCGGCGATCCGCCAGCGCGTCAACAACGGCATTCTCGAATACACCTTCGTCCAGCGCCGCGGGAACTTCCTCGTTCCGCCACGGAAGCTGCGGGCGTTCCCGCCGGCTCGGCCGGGGTGAATCAGAATCGACATCCCGTCCCGGGCCGAGCGTCGACTACGACACCTCGGTGTGATCCAAAAGGGGGGATCGAGCCCAGACGATCAGGCTGGAAGAGCACACTCGTCCGCGCTGGGACTGGGCGGCGACCGTCCCGCTCGGATGACGACCGCTGTCAGGACGGCCACGCTGGCGACGAAAAACAGCGACCCGATCGACGAGGACGGATCGGCGAACAGCAGGTAGAGCGGCGCCCCGAGAGACGGTCCGAGGACGACGACGCCGACCTGCGAGAGGAGCGGGCCACAACAACAGCAGGCTTGCGGGGCGGCGATGCCGACGACGCCAGCCGTACTTCCCGACGTCTCGCTGGCCGTCGCTTTTAGCCACCGCGAAGCCACGAGTGCGGCGTTCAGTCCGATTAGTGCCCCGAGGGTTCCGACGAGGACGACGGTGCCAACCGACAGCATACCGCTGAACGGAACGCTCGGCATCCAAACTTCGAGTGCCGGCCAGACCACCAGCGGTCCGAGCACGGGGAACGACCTGACGAATCCCTGCGACCACGAGAGGCCTACGCCGTCGTCGGGAACGACCGTCACCATCCCCGTCGAGAACAGGAAGAAGACGACCCCGAGAAGGCCGACGCCGATCCCGAACCGCGTCGCTGTTCGGTCGGCGCGGAGCTGCCCGAACACGCCACGAGCGTCGCGCCACAGGACGTACCCGAGCGCGAGCGGCAGCGCGAGGACGATCAGGTAGCCCAGCGGGTTGGTCTCGGTGTAGACGCCGAGGACCGCGAATCCGGGATAGGCGACCCAAAGTCCCAGTAGTATGCCGAGCCCGGCGTAGCGCGGCCGCCGTGGCCAGTGGAGCCGGCCTACCACGGCGCTCCCGAGCGCGATCAGCAGGCCGGCAAGCAGCATCAGCGGGTCGTGCAGCGCTCGCGGGATCGGCGGCTGCGTCGTGAACCACTCGTAGGGCGAGAGCTGGACGAGCCCGATCGCCCCGACGACGGCGACGACGAGGCCGGCTGCGACGCCGTAGAGGCCGTAGTGAGCGTACTCCGGACGGAGCAGCCGGGGGAGGGACGCGCTCGCAACGACGGCGGCGATGCCGACGAGGAGCGGGACGAGCGCGTACCACTGGTGGACGACGATGCCGCCGATGGAGACGTCGCCGCCGCCGTGAGCGGACGCGGCCGGCACGAACGCGAGCGCGCCGAGCAGGACGGCCGCGCGGGCCGTTCCCCGGACCAGCATCCGTGCCGCGATCGAGTCCCCGGCGTTCATACCTGATCGTCGGCGTCGAACCCGTATGTACTCACCGGACGGTGCGTTACCGCGTCGACCGGGCCGCCTCTGCCGGGCAGGCCCGTGGTCAACCTATGAGAGCGATCACACGTCGTGTCGCGGCGAGTCGGGGTCACTCCTCGATCACGATGTCGGCGATCATCCCGTTGGACTTGTGCGGTTGACACCAGTAGCGGTACTCGCCGGGCGTCTCGAAGGTGTGGCTGAACTCGAAGCCCTCGTTCTCGATTGTCTCGTGGCCGCTCCAGTCCGCCCCGTCGGGCTGGCTGTCGACGTGAACGTTGTGGCCGGCCGAGCGCCAGACGAATCGCACCGTCGCCCCCGACGCGGCCGTCAGCGGCTCGTCGGTGCCCGGCCGGAACGCGAACTCGCCGTCCGGTCCGGCCTCGACCGTCGCTTCGTTACCGTCGGTAGTGCTACTACCACCGCCGCCACCGTCGCCACTGTCACCGCCCCCACCGAGACAGCCGCTCAATCCAGCGGCCGCTCCGGCGGCTGCCGTGCCGGCCCGAAGTATCGTCCGGCGAGAGATGACCGCGCCGGTCCGCCGGAAGGCGACCGGGTCGCGGGGAACGTCGGTCATATCCCCGCGAGTGATGTCTACGGGTATTGATCTTTTGGTCCGAACGTCGAACCGCCGCCTGCCGACTCGCTGAACGACCGGGCGGACTCGATCGGCACGTCGTCGTGAATGCGTTCGATCGACAGTCCTTTGCTGGCTCACTGGCAGAAGCAGTCATGCGTTTCCGCACCGCAGCGGTCGCGGTTCTCGTGCTCGCCGCGCTGGGTGCAGTCGTCGCCTACAGCTTCATGCCAGGAATTATCGGTGGCGGCAGTACTGCCGAGGTCGGCGGACAAGTCATTGGCGAGGAGTTCCGCGAGCGCTGGGTGAGCGACGTCTCCACGTCGCTCGAATCGAACCACCACGCCCCGGCCGGTGCGTTCGTCGACGGCGAGTCCTACGTCGCCATCCCGATCAACAGCCGGCAGGGGACGGTCTGTGCGCTCTCGGTCGTCGACGGCGACGGCGCGGAACGCTGGCGGACCTCCATCCCCGAGGAGGAGTGCAGCGTCCACTCCTACTCCGACCCGGTGATCGCCGACGGCGACGGCGACGACTCCTTCGAACTGGTGGCGACGACGGACGACGGGCTGGTCGCCGTCGTCGACCCGAACACGGGAGAGGTCACCGCCTCCTACGAGCGGGACGTGCCGGTCCGGACGTTCCCGACGCTCACCGATTACGATGGCGACGGAATCGAGGAAGTCCTCGTCGTCTACGGCGACGGCCGCGTCGTCGCGCTCTCGGCCGGGTAGCGTCGCGGCCGCTCGGCGCGATCGACGAGCCGACCCGACGCGACCGGCGAACTCGCGTGGATTCGACGCCCGAACCAGAATCGGCTTCTCTCCGGGGGACCGATCACGGGTATGGACCGACGCGCCTTCCTCCGTGCGGGTGCTGGCACGGCGAGTGTGGCTGCGCTCGCCGGCTGTACCGGGCTCTTCGAGACGCGTTCGGTGTCGACGGGCGTGCCACCGGTCGTCGAGAACCGCCCCGAGGCGGTCTACTATCCCTCTCACGTCGAGGGCATGGAGGTGTATGGAACGCACCCGCTTCGAAGTGGGACGCTGGACTCGCCCGGGGATGCCGGTAGAGCGGGCGCGTGGAATCGAAGCGGGTGCCACCGATAGTCACGTCGATCGTCCCGTCTTCGGTGAGCGACGCCGACTCCTGAACTCACTCCCGAACCTCGATCCAGCCCGTCTTTCCGCTACCGATCGTCGCCATCGGACTGAGTTACGCCATAGTTTTCGTTTAGACAAACCGTAGCTCCTCCTGATCGGCATCGATGTCGCGTGAACGGCGACACATCGAACGCGTGGTCGGTTTCCGCGGCGTCGGTGGTGGGTATTAGTCGGCCGAGCACCTACCGACGGTCGATGTCCGAGCCAGCGGCGGACCACGCGGCGGACGCACCGCTCGACCTGACGTTCTCGGCGGCCGAACTCGACGCCCGTCGCGAACGTATCGTGGGGTTCATCGAGGAGGTAGTCGCGGATGCCGGGACCGACGGCGCGACGCTTGGCCTCTCGGGCGGGATCGACTCGACGCTCACCGCCCACCTCGCGGTCGAAGCGCTCGGGACGGAGGGTCTCCACGGGCTCGTGCTGCCCAGCGAGGTCAGTAGTGGCGAGAACATGAGCGACGCCGAGCGCGTCGCCGAGGATCTGGGAATCGAGTACGACCTCATCGAGATCGATCCGATCGTACGGGCCGTCTTCGAGGCCTACCCCGCGGGGGCCGACGACCGGATGGCCGCCGGCAACGTCCGGGTGCGGGCGCGCGCCGTGCTCAACTACTTCGTCGCCAACCACGAGAACCGCCTCGTGCTCGGCACCGGCAATCGCAGCGAGGCGCTCGCGGGGTATTTCACCAAGTACGGCGACCAGGCCGTGGACTGCAACCCGATCGGCAACCTCTACAAACAGCAGGTTCGCCAGCTCGCCGCCCACGTCGGCGTGCCCGAGGCGCTCGTCACGAAGACGCCGAGCGCGGGGATGTGGGTCGGCCAGACCGACGAAGCGGAGCTGGAGATGGGCTACGACACCCTCGACGCGATCCTCGCGCTCCACGTCGACGGCCCGCTCTCGGCGGCGGCGACGGCGCGCGCGCCCGGCGTCGACGGGGCGGCCGTCGAGCGCGTCGCGGAGCTCGTCGCGACGAGCGAGCACAAGCGCCACGTGCCGCCCACGCCCGAATCGCCCGGCGTCTGACCGACGACCCCGAGCCGGGATCGGGCCCTCGGCCCGCGGCCGACCGGCACCGTTACCCCGGCCCCACGTCGGCCGCCGCGACGAGGTCGGCGAACGCCGTCGCCTCGCGACGATCCGCGACCGTACGCGGGGCGTCGTCGCGCAGGCGCTCTTTGAGGGTCCGGAGTGCGGCCGGATCGTTGGCCGCGAGCTCGTCGGCCACGGTCGCGGGCTCCTCGAGTATTCGTGAGACCAGTCCGATCCGCAGGGCTGCCTCGCTGTCGAGGACCCGCCCCGAGAGCGCGAGATCGAGCGCGTCGCCGAGTCCGAGTATTCGGGGCAGGCGGCGGGTGCCACCCCACGCACCGAACAGGCCGAATTCGACGCCGGGCTCGGCGAAAGTCGCCCGCGGAGTCCCGATTCGGAGATCGCAGGCGAGCGCGATCTCGACCCCGCCGCCGCGGGCGGCCCCGTCGATCTCGGCGACCACGACGCTTTCCGAATCCTCGATGGCGTTGCCGACGCGTTGGCCGCGACCGGCGAACGCTTCGGCACTCTCGCGGTCGAGATCGGCGACGTCGTCGAGATCCGCGCCGGCACAGAACGCCGAGCCCGCGCCGCGGAGGCGCAGGATAGGGGCTTCGGCCGTGGTGATCGCGCGTTCGAGCCGGTCGAGTGCGTCCGGGGTGAGCGCGTTGCGGCGCTCGGGGCGGTCGAGGGTCACGACCCTGACGCCCGCCTCGTCGGTGACGCCGATCATGGTCACCGAAACGGGCGGTTTCCAAAGGCCTTTGCCCTCTCCGACCCTCCTCTCGGGCGATGGAGACCGTCCTCCGGGTCCGGCGGGCCGTGCGGGCGGCCGTCCGGGACGTCGAGCCCGAGCGATTCCGGAGCGCCGTCCACGACGCGCTCGACGACGGTCCGGTGGCCCCGGGACTGTTGACGGTGCGCTGTGCCCGTGCCGTCGCATCCGACTTGGCAGTCGAGAGCGTCGCCGAGCGCGCGGCGGGCGTCCAGCTCGTCTACGAGGGCCTCCGGCTGACGCGGACGCTCGCCCGCGAGGAGCCGTGGGCGAGCAACGGGACGGTCGACGGCAGCGACGACGCGACGGTCGAGGGGGTGGCAGCCGACGGTGCGGCACTCGACGGTGCAGCGTCCGGCGCGACGGGGGGCGACGGGACGGGGGCCGGCGGGGCAGCCGATGGACCGGCGCACACCGGGACGATCACGGGGGCCGACAGGAGGATCGACCGCGAGACGGCCGACGTCGCGGTGCTCGTGGCCGACGTGCTCGTCGCACGCGGCTTCTCGGTGCTCGCCCGGACCGCGGCCGCCGGGCGGGCCGTCGAGACCGTCCGGGCGTTCGGCCGCGACCGGACGCTCGCTCGATCGGTCGCGGACCCCGGGCCGCTCGATGGCAGTCTCGAAGCCGACGTGTTCGTGCTCGCGGCCGTCGCCGGGACGAGTGCCGCCGGCGGGGACGCGCCGGACGCGCTCCGCGAGTACGTCGCCGACCTCGGCCGGTCGTACGCCGGCGAGCGGCCGGCCGCCGAGGACCTATTCACGGCCGACGTCGAGACGTCGCTCGAATCGCTCTCGCCTTCGCGTGCCGGGGCGGTCGGCGGGAGCGTCTGCCCCCCTGCCGACCGGTGATCGCTCGTGCCTCCGGTTCCGGCCCAGCCTCCGGTCGATCGCAGCGGTCCCGGCGACCGGAACCGAAACCGATAAACGGGATTCGGCGGTAGCTCCGGGCGCTCGCCTGGGTAGCTTAGCGGTAAAGCGCGTCCTTGGTAAGGACGAGACCCCGGGTTCAAATCCCGGCCTAGGCTTGTCGAACGGACGTCCTCCTTGAGGAGTGGCTGCACGAGCCGTGACGCACCGCGTTCCCGTCCGATCCATCGCCGCCGGCTACCGCCCCGGCGTTTATGGGCAGCGACCGAGAACCACGCCGGATGGCTCCGGAGATCACCCGCATCGAGACTACCGAGTTCGGCTATCCCCTCCCGGACGTCGGCACCGACGGGTTCAACCTCGTCTACGAGCCGGGGACGACGACCGAGCGGAAACTGTTCGGCCTCCGGATACATACTGACACTGGAATCGTCGGCGAGTACGTCGGGGAGAACTCGCCGGCGTTCGCCCAGGTGAACGCCGTTGCGGAGTACCTGCTCGGGAGGGATCCCCTGAGACGGGAGCGCCACTGGAGCGAGCTCCGGCGCGCGCTGCGGAAGTACGACCAGATGGGGATCGGCCCGCTCGACGTCGCACTGTGGGATCTCGCGGGCAAACACTACGGCGCGCCGATCCACGAGCTCCTGGGTACGTACCGCGAGCGGCTGCCGGCGTACGCGTCGACCTATCACGCCGACGACAGCGGCGGGCTGGACTCGCCGGCGGCGTACGCCGACTTCGCCGCGGCGTGTCTGGAGATGGGCTATCCGGGGTTCAAGATCCACGGCTGGGGCGGCAGCGACGAGCGACGCGACGTCGACCGCGAGGTCGCAACCGTCCACGCGGTCGGCGAGCGGGTCGGCAGCGAGATGGACCTGATGGCCGATCCGGCCTGCGAACTCGAGACGTTCGCCGACGCGCTCGAAGTGGGCCGGGCCTGCGACGAACAGGACTTCCTCTGGTACGAGGATCCCTACCGCGACGGCGGCATCAGCCAGCACGCCCACCGGACGCTCCGCGAGCGCCTCGACACGCCGTTGCTCCAGGCCGAACACGTTCGCCGGCTCGAACCCCACACCGATTTCATCGCGAGCGAGGCGACCGACTTCGTCCGGGCCGACCCAATTTACGACGGCGGGATCACCGGCGCGATGAAGGTCGCCCGCGTCGCCGAAGGGTTCGGGCTCGACGTCGAGTTCCACGCCCCGGGGCCCGCACAGCGCCACTGCATCGCCGCGACGCGCAACGCCAACTACTACGAACTCGCGCTGGTCCACCCCGACTGCGAGAACACCGCGCCGCCCGTCTATCGGGGCACGTACACGGACACACTCGAGGAGGCGATCGACGACGACGGCACCGTCCCCGTTCCCGACGGACCGGGGCTGGGCGTCGAGTACGACTGGGCGTACATCGAGGCGAACGAGACGGGCTCTCGAACGTACGAGTGATCGGGTCCCCGCTGTCGGGCGATCTCGCCGCCACCACGTCGCCGGCGCGGCGAGGGGGACTCGACGGGGCACTCCCGTACTCCTCGGTCGGGAGGCCTCGCCGGTCTCCTCGAACACCTCGATGAGGCGCCCGATGCGATCGCCGGTCCCGTTGACGTGCTCCTCGAAGAACGCTCGGATGTCCCCGTCGACGGTCCGTTCGGCACTCCACTCGTCGGCCGCGGTGGGCCCGTGCTCGGCTCCCGCGTCGCCATCGGATACGTCCGACCGGCGGATGAAAGCGGTCGATTGGCGCTACCCGAGGAACGTCCGGAGGAGGCGAACGACGGCCGCTGGGTCCTCACGGGGCGGCCAGTGGGCGCAGTCATCGAGCACGGCCAGCCGTCCGTCCGGGAGGCGCTCGGCCGCCCGCTCGGCCCACGCGAGGGGCACCACCTCGTCCTGAGCACCGTGGATCAGAAGCGTCGGCACGTCGACGCCGCCCAGCCGGGGAGTGAAGTCGGTGCGGTAGCCCGTCCGGGTGATCTCGTGGGCGCGAAAGCTCCGGAACGCGACGCCGGCGTTCGGACGTTTGGCGTACTCCCACACGCGGTCGATCGCCTCGGACGAGAGCCCCTCCACGTCGGCGACGATACCGCCGAGGCTCGCCTTCGTCAGCCTCCGGGAGCGAGCGAACAGCGCGATGGCGAGCCGGTTGGGTAGTTGGACGCGCGCGAGCAGCCACGAGAGCCGGCCGTTGGGGAGCTCCCGGCCCAGCCCGAAGCTGTCGATGAGCGCGAGCCGGCGGAGCGAAACGTCCGAATCGAGCGCCAGTCCGAGCCCGACCGCGCCGCCCAGCGAGAGCCCGGCGACCGCCGGCTCCGCGAGGTCGAGCGCGTCACAGAAGCCCGTCATCGTCGCCACGTGGCGCTCTACCGTGTAGGCCACGTCGGGCGTGTCGCTGTCGCCGTAGCCCAGCAGATCCGGCGCGATCACGCGGAAGTCCTCGGCCAGCGGATCGAGCACCGCTCCCCACGAGACGGGCGCGGCGTCGACGATGCCGCCGTGCAACAGGAGGAGTGGTGGTCCTGCGCCGGCGTCGCGGTAGTGGATGCGGTGGCCGTCGACGGTGGTCGATCGGTCTGTCGCCATGCCCCCGGTTCGGGGGACGTCCTACATGGATCGTGCGGTCCCGGGTGCCGGACACACTTCTCGGGGCCGATCCGTTCGTGGCGGATGTGAGCGGTGGCTGGAGAGGAGGGAGAGCATGGCATCGAGACGGAACAGGTCGGACCGGAGTACACCAGCCGGCGGTGCTCGCATGCCGACTGCGGCTTTACCCACGAGGACAACCGCAGCGGCGAGCGCTTCGAGTGCTGCAAGTGCGGCTACACGGTGAACGCGGACTACGACGCCAGCAAGAACGTCGCCCTCCGGTACGCCCGGAAGCGCCGGCACAGACTGCGTTCCTCGCCCAAGACGGGGAGCGCAGACACACCCGTAGATGTGCGTCTAAATAGTGGGACGCTGAACGGTTCCGGTTTCTCGGCGGCTGCCGGGGACTGAGAGCCGGGGGTCCAGATCGAAACCCTCCCCGCAAGACCGAGCCGCGGTTTGGCGAGGGATAGGGTAGAGTCATTCATTCATAACGGAGCGCGTCGATGGGATCGGTGCGCGCTGCCCGCCACGCCGGGTAGATGCCCGCGAGCACGCCGACGGCGATCCCGACGGCGGCCGCGCCGACGAACAGGAGCGGATCGAGCACGAGCGGGAGCTCGACGTAGGCCGTGAGCGCGGCGGCCCCGATCGCGCCGACGATCGCCCCGAGCACCGCGCCGATCACCCCCAGCACGACCGCCTCGGCGACGAACAGCTGGAGGACGTCCCGGCGGCGCGCGCCGGTCGCCTTCATAATGCCGATCTCGCGGGTGCGCTCGGTGACGGAGACGAGCATCACGTTGGCGATCCCGATCGAGCCGACGAGCAGCGAGACGCCCGCGATGCCGACGACGAAGTCCGTGAACGTCCCGAGGAGCTCCCGGAGCTGGTCGAGGAGCTCCTCGTTGGTCCGGACGTTGAAGACGTAGGCGTCGGGCTTGAGGGCCCGCGCATCGGAGTCGTTCTCAAGGTAGGACTCCACCCGCTCGCTCGCGGGCTCGACGGCCTCGAAGCCGGTCGCGGTCACCGTCAGCAGGGGATAGACCCGCTGGCGACCCTCGCCCGGGACCGTCGTGGTCGTGTCGTAGAAGGGGTCGGTCGGCACGTAGAACTGGGGTGCACCGCCGAACCCGCCGAACGGCCCCGAGACCTCTCCGACGATCCCGACGACGCGCGCCCTGACGCGCCGCCCGTCGTCGAACTCGATGCGGAGGGTGTCGCCGACCGACGCGTTCGTGCCGTTGGCGTCGCCGGCATCGTCGGTGCCGTCGATGGTCGCGGCCCCGTTCGACCGGACGGGCTCCGGCTCGCCCCCGGGGCCGTTCTCGGGCGGCGACCCGTTCGCCGCGGCCGTCGTGGTCCCCACGAGCCTCGCAGTCACGTCGCGCGTCGCGTCACGTGTGGCGTTCGCGTCGCGCGTCGTGGCGCGACCGCCCGGACGGTTCGTGGCGTTGATCGGTTCCATCGGCCCTCCCGGCTCGATCGGGGCGTCGTTCGCCGCCGTGCCGTCCCGTCCTGACGATCCGCCCGCCGAACCGTCTCGCCGATCGCTTCCCGGGATGGCTTCGGTGCTGTCACCCTCGCTGTCGCCACCCGAGCCCCCTGCCTCGCCAACCCAGACGCCGCCCGCGTCGCTCGCAGCGTTCCGGAGGCCGTGAGCCAGCAGTGCACGGGGATCGTCGAGCAGGGTCTTGACGAGCCCGCCGCGCGAGGCGTTCCCGACGGCGACCTCACGACCGACGCCGCCCGCGGGAACGGTTTCGTTTCCGCGATCGACGGTCGTCCCGTCGTCGAATGTGACCGTCCCGTCGTCGATCGTCACGCTCCGGTTCCCGACCACGACGGACGGTTCGCCGCCAGTGGTCCCGCTACCGGCTGCGGTCGCGTTTCCGCCGGCCGTGGCGTTTCGAAAGTCTCCGATCGAAACCGTCCGGTCGTCGATCGATAGGTTCCGGCCATCGACCGTGGCGTTCCGGACGTTCTCGGCCGAGACGGTCCGACCGTCGACGGTGACGTTCGTTTCGCCCGTGAGGTTCCGAAGGTCGCTCGCCGAGAGATTCTCGTTCGCCGAGGAAGCGTTGCCGATGGCGGCCGAGGCGTTCCGGATCGCGCCCGCGGAGACGTTTCGTTCGCCGATCGTGACGGTCCCGTTGCCGGCGAACAGCGCCGCTGCCGCCCGGTTGAGTACGACCTCGCGTGCACCCGACTCGTAGGTCCGCCCCTCGGTGAAGTCCTCGCTCTCGAAGAAGCCGGGCGGGACGGCGACGAGTTCGTCCCAGCCGATGGTGTCGCCTCCGCGCGTGAGGCTCGCGGTCTCGACGGTCCCCCGTGGAAGCGCCCGCGCGACGCCAGCAGTCGCGTCGATCGCCGCGACGTCGCTGGCGGTGATGACGGGCTGTGCGCCGGCTCCCGGCTCGCTGCCGGCACCCTCCGGCCCCGCCCACGCGAACGCGACGGGCTCTCGCCCGCCGGCGACATCGCCGATGATGTCTGCTTGGAGACTCGTCCCGAGGGTAACGAAGACGATCACGGTGGCGACGCCGATGACGATCCCGAGGACGGTGAGCGCCGACCGGAGCCGGTGGTCCCCGATCGACCGCCAACTCATCCACAGCGACGTGCGGACGTCCACCTACCGCCCCTCCGCGTCCGACCCCGACACCCCGTCCGCCGCCGAGCCGATGGGGCTCCCGGACCCGTCGCCCTCCCCGACGTTCCGCCGCAACTCGCCGGCCTCGTCCTCCCGTCCGCTGCTGTCCGTCCGTTCGTCGTCGATCCCGTTGCCGTGCCCGTTCGCGCCGGCGTCCTCGCGTCCGATCCCGTCGGTGTCCTCGGTTACCGGCCCCGTGATCGGTCGACGCTGGGCGACGGTCTCGATTCGCTCGATCCGGCCGTCGAGCACGTGGACGATCCGCTCGGCGTGCTCGGCGACGTGGCGCTCGTGGGTCACCATCAGGATCGTGTTACCGGCCCGGTGAAGCCGTTCGAACAGCGCCATGATCTCGATCCCGGTCTCGGCGTCGAGGTTGCCGGTGGGCTCGTCGGCCAGCAGCAGGTCGGGCTCGTTCGTCAGTGCCCGGGCGATGGCGACGCGCTGACGCTGACCGCCCGAGAGCTCGCTGGGCCGGTGGTCCGCCCGGTCGCCCAGTCCCACCCGCGTGAGCAGCTCGCGTGCCCGCTGCTCGCGCTCCCGGCGAGGACGGTCCCGAAAGACCAGCGGTAGGGCGACGTTCTCGGCGGCGGTGAGCCGGGGCATCAGGTTGAACGTCTGGAAGACGAAGCCCACCGACTCGGCGCGCAGCCGCGCCTTGCCGTCCGCCGACAGCGCCGCGACGTCCCGGCCGTCCACGACGACCGCCCCTGCCGTCGGCGTGTCGAGACAGCCCACGAGGTTCATCAGCGTGCTCTTGCCCGAGCCGCTCGGGCCCATGACGGCGGTGTAGGAGCCCCGCGGAGCCGTGAACGAGACGCCGTCGAGCGCGTGGACCGGCTCGCCGAGCCGGTAGGTCTTCCGGACGTCGACGAGCGAGACCGCCGGTGTGTCGTCGGCCGTCGCGCTACCGACCCCCGTGTCGTCGGCCGTCGTGTCGCCGACACCCGCGTCGTCGCTCGCGCTCTCGCCGGCGTCCGCGCTCTCGGCCGCGGCGTCCGTGGAGTCGGGCGTCACATCGCCGTCGTCGGTCGTCCCCGGGTCGCTGGCGGTCACGTCATCAGCGTCGGCGTCGGGCGCGCTCACGATGGGCACCTCCGTCGATCCATGCTGGCAGTACGCCCTACAGCCGTATGTGGGTTGTCTCCCCGGCGGTCGGACGAGGGACGGCCGACCGGGACGACGGAAACGGCGGGGACGCCGACACGGCGCGACCCGTTCTCAGTGGTCCTCGTAGTCGGCGAGACAGGCCCCATCGCAGAAGTGGCGGTGTTCGGCCCGGCCGTCGTCGACCCACGTCAGCACCCGGTGAGTCGGGGAGTTGAGGATCGTCTCGCCACAGACGGCACACGCCGGCGCGGTCTCATCGGTGTCCTCGCCTACCGCCGAGGTGGGGTCGACCATCACTCGATCGACGCGACGATCCCATATAACGGCCCGCAATCGCGTCAATTTCCGCCCGGCGATCGGTGCCCGCCATCCGATGCCCGGCGGTCGGCGCGATCGGCAGCCGGCACGCCCGACGGCCGACCGCCGAACGTCGGCTGTCGGGGCCGCGTGATCGGCGACGTTCGATGCCGACCCGGCCTACCCGGATCGCTCGTACTCGGGGTCGAACATCCGTGCGGACGTCGGCGCTGGATCGCCCTCGGTGAGATTGTACTGCGAGAAGTCGGAAACCCCCGCCTCGCGCAGGATCTCCTCGTCGTAGACGGCGCGGCCGGTGAACGCCTCGGGATCGCGGCCTAAGAGTTCGAGCACGGTGTCGGAGACGATCTCCGGCGAGCGCCAGTCGTCCTCGGTCCCCATGCCGAAGTAGCGCGTCGCGCGCGTGTCGATGGCCGTCACCGGCCAGAAGGCGTTCGCGGCGATCCCGTCGCCCGCGAGCTCGTCGGCCAGTGAGAGCGTCACGAACGTCATCCCCATCTTCGACCACGCGTAGGCGGCCTTGCCCGGCGCGCGATCGACCGTTACTGGGGGCGCGTTCGTCAGAACGTGCCCGCCGCCGATCTCCCGCAGGTGCGGGACGAACGCCCGGCTGGTGAGGTACGTACCGCGAACGTTGATTTCGGTCATCAGGTCGAAGCGGTTGGCGGGCATGTTCTCGACGTTCGCCAGCTGGATCGCGCTCGCGTTGTTGATGACGACGTCGACCTCGCCGAAGACGTCGATGGCCTCCTCGGCCGCCGCCGCGATCTGTTCGGCGTCGCGCAGGTTCAGCTGGATCGCGTGGGCGTCGACCCCGCGCTCCTCGCACTCCCGAGCCGTCTTGTGGATCGTCCCCTCGAGATCGCTGTCGGTGTCGTCGACGGTCTTGCCCGTCGAGACGACGTTACAGCCGTGTTCGGCGAGCGCGAGCGCGATGGCCTTGCCGATGCCCCTCGTGGTGCCGGTGACGAACGCGGTCCGTCCGTCGAGCGTGACGTCTCCCATGCTGTCGCCCAGTCGGTGCGGGGTGACATAATACTACCTCGCGTGCGATCGTCCCCGGGCGAGTGCTACCGATCGCGCGCCACCGTCTCGCCCGGGCCGGTGTGCGCGCCCGCCGAGAGCACCACCCCCGGCGCGAGGCTCGTCTGAATGCCCGTCTTCGCGCCGTCGCCGACGACGACGCCGTACTTGCGTCGCCCGGTCGAGACGCGCTCGCCCTTTACCGTCTGTTCTACCGGCTCGTCGTCGTGGCGGAGGTTCGCCACCGTGGTTCCCGCGCCGAGATTGACCTCGCGGCCGAGCACGCTGTCGCCGACGTAGGAGAGATGCGGGACGTGCGTGCCGGCCATGACGACGCTGTTTTTGATCTCGACGGCGTGGCCCACCCTGCTGTCCTCGCCGAGCAGCGTCGCGCCCCGGACGTAGGCGTTCGGCCCGACGCGCGCGCCCGATCGCACGAGGGTCGGGCCCTCGATCACGACGCCCGGCTCGATCACCGCACCCTCCTCGATCGCCACCGGACCGCGGAGCTCGGCGTCGTCGCTCACCTCGCCGCGAGTACTGGAAACGAGCCCGGCGAGCTTCCACTCGTTCGCTTCGAGCAGTTCCCACGGCCGGCCGACACCCATCCAGCGGTCGAGCTCGACGGGCGTCACCGCGTACTCGGCGAACACCCGCGCGAGCACGTCCGTGAGTTCGTACTCGCCGCGCTCGCTCTCCGCGACGTCGAGCCAGTCGCGCGCCTCGCCGGGCAGGACGCAGGCCCCGGCGCTGACGAGGTTCGTCTCCGGGGTCTCGGGCTTCTCGACCACGCCGACCGCACGCTCGTGTCCCCTTCCGCTCCCGCGACCGTCGCCACTTCCCGCGGCCTCGCCGCCCTCGACGGAGAGCACGCCGTAGTTCGAGGGGTGTTCCGCGCGGTAGGCGCTGATCGACGGCGCGCGCTCGAACAGGGTCTGGATGCTCGCCGCGTCGTAGAGGTCGTCGCCGTAGAGCACCGCGAACGGATCGCCGTCGAGCTGCTCGCGCGCACACCGGACGGCGTGTGCCGTTCCCAGTTGCTCGTCCTGCGTGGCGTAGACGACAGGCGTCCCCCGGTACTCCTCGCCGAAGTGTTCGACCACCGCGTCGGCCTCGTAGCCGACGACGAAGACCAACCGATCCGCGTCGGCCGTGACGGCGGCGTCGGCGGTGTGGGCACACAGCGGCCGGTCGGCGACCGGGAGCATCGGCTTCGGCAGGGCGGCAGTGAGCGGTCGCATCCGGGTCCCTTCGCCGGCGGCGAGGATCACGGCCTGCATGCGGGGCGGGACTCGGGCGCGACCGATAATCCTACCGCTCCGAAAGCCGCCGCTGTCTTTTTTCCTCGACCGTCTCTCCACGCCCGACCTCACCGCCGCTGTTCAGCGAGCCACGGGCTCACCGATCGCGTCGTCGCTGTCGGCGACGAGGGTCTCGTCCGGCGCCGCCTTCGTCGAGCCCGGCGACGACCCGTGACGGACAGGTTGATATGTGGATGCGCCGAGCGATCGTCAGTGACCGGTCACGGCAGCGCTGCGGGGTCGCCGGCGGGCGACGACCCGTCGAACCCGCGGGGTGTCCGCGCCCAGTGGGGACTCGTCGCCGGGGCGAGCCTCGTCTCGACCGCGCTCGGGGCCTACGAGATCGCGCCGGCGAGCGTGACGCCGCTCGTCCGGGAGTCGCTGAGCGTCGGGGCGACCGCCGCCGGACTCCTCGTGGGCGTCATGTTCGGCACGGCGGTGGTGGCGAGTCTCCCCGCGGGCGCGCTCCTCGACCGGACGAACTCCCGGAGCACGATGGCCGCCGCGGTCCTCGTGTTGTTCGTCGCGGGCGCGTGGGGCTGGGCGGCCGCCCGGAGCGGCGACTACCCCTCCCTCCTGGCCTCGCGGGTCGCGGGCGGGCTCGCCTACGTCGTGGTCTGGAACGCCGGGATCGACATCGTCAGTCGGGCGACGGGCGACGCCCAGCGCGCGACCGCCGTCGGGGTCTTCACCGCCAGCGCGCCGGTCGGGTTCGCCCTCGGACAGGCCGGCGGCCCGGTCGTCGCCGGCTGGCTGGGCTGGCCTGCGGTCTTTCTCGCGTTCGACGGCCTCGCTGCCGTCGGCTTGCTCCTGTTCTGGCCGACGAGTCGCGGGCTCGGAGCCAGCAGCGAGAGTGCGCCGACGCTCGGCGAGTTCGGTGGCGTCCTCACGAACCGCGGTGTGTGGCTCGTCGGGGGCCTGGGCTTCGTCGGCTATGCCCTCTACCTGTTCGTCAACAGCTGGGGGCCCTCCTATCTCACCACCGAGATCGGCCTCTCGCTCGGGGCCAGCGGCGCGCTCGTGGCGCTCTTTCCCGCCGTGGGCGTCCTCGCGCGGGTGGGCAGCGGCGTCCTCTCCGACCGGCTGTTCGGGGGTCGGCGCAGGCCGGTCGCGCTCGGAGCCTTTCTCCTGGCCGCACCGCTGGTCGGGGGCGTCGCGCTCGTCCGGTCGATTGCCGTCCTCGTCGGAGCGCTGCTCGTCGCCGGGTTCGCCATCCAGCTCGTGCTCGGGCTCTCGTTTACCTACGTCGGAGAGCTGGTCTCGGTACGGGTCGCGGCGACCGCGGTGGCGTTCCAGACGAGCGTGGGCCTTGCGGGCGCGTTCGTCGCTCCCATCGTCGGCGGCGCGATCGTCGACGCCGCCGGCTACGCGGTCGCGTTCGGCCTCGCCGGCGGCCTCGCGGCGTTCGGGATCGCCCTCGCGTGGTGTGCGCCCGAACCTGCCGCCGCTCGGAAGGACCTGTGAGTAGCGGCCGGACTCCACGAAGGGCGGGTGCGAACGCCCGCCGCCAAGCGAGTGCGGTGGTTCGTCGACGTGCCGACCGGACCGCCGAGGACGACGCGCTGTACGGCGCGGCCACACAGCACGTCGCGGCCGAGCGGGTCGCCGACCTCGCTCGGTGACCGTCACCCCCCGACGCTCGACGCGAACCCGTCGACCGAAAGGCCGAGAGCGCTCGCGCCCGAGGCCCGCGCATGGTCGTTCCCCTCGCGATGGAGTGGCGCGAGCTCCTGTTCGCCAGCTGGTCCGTCGATCCGGACGTGATCGCGGCGCATCTGTCCGACACGCTGCCCGTCGATACCCACGACGGCGACGCGTGGCTTCTCAGTCGTTCCGTTCACGAACGCCGCCGTCCGCCCGCGCGGGGTGCCGGCGGCGCTCGGGGTCGACCTCCCGGAGCTCAACCTCCGCACCTACGTGACGGTCGACGGCACTCCGAGCGTGTACTTCTTCAGCCTCGACGCCGAGGCCGTCCTCGGGGTGCTCGGCGCGCGGCTGTTCCACCACCTTCCCTACTACTACGCCCGGATCGACCATCGTGCCGACAGTGGCGGCCGCCGCGTCGACGGCCACCGTGCCGATGGCCGCGTTCGCTTCGCAAGCCGGCGTCGCCACCCCGGCGCGCGGCCGGCCCGCTTCGTCGCCAGCTACGAGCCGGCGGGTCCACGACTCGACGCCGAGCCGGGATCGCTGGCGGCGTTTCTCACCGAGCGCTACCGCTTCTACACCGAAGCGCCCGACGGCACGGTCAGGTACGCTGCCGTCGAACACGACCGCTGGCCGCTGTACCCCGCGGACGCGACGATACGTGAGAACTCGCTCTTTACGGCCAACGGCTTCGCCGACCCGGCGGGCGAGCCGGTGTGTTACTACAGTCCCGCTCTCGACGTCACGGCCTCGCCGAGCCGGCGGCAGTAGGCCGGCTCGTCGCCCGGTCGGCACGAGACACTTGTGCGCCGGCATCGTGAACACTCCATGCACCATCGCATCCCGAAGCAAAGCGGGGCCGCGTTCGCCGTCGACCGCGGCGCGACGTTCTCGGTGGCGACGCCCGAGGGACGGCAGGTTGCCGACCTCGTCGCGTTCGTTCGTGGGAATCCGGCAGAACCCTTCTCGCAGGCGTACACGCGCGACCTGAACGGTCGGCTCCGGATCACGACCGGCGATGCGCTCTATACCACGGCCGGCGAGCCGCTTTTGACCATTGTGGCCGACGACTGCGGCGTCCACGATATCTTGTTCGGCCCCTGCACCGAGTGGATGCTCACCGACCGCGCCCACGGGAGGGGCGTCCAGAACGAGCCCGGTGGCTGCCGGGAGAACCTCGCGCTCGCGCTCGATGCCATCGGCGTCGATCGACCCGTCCCGGACACGATGAACGTCTTCCAGGAGTCGACGGTCACCGGGCAGACCTACTTCGACGTCCGCGAGAGCCCGGCCGAACCGGGCGATGCGGTGACCTTCGAAGCTTCCCGGGGTGCGGTCGTCGCGGTCGCCGCCTGCTCGGCCAAGGGCGTCGCCAGCGGCCCCTCGCTCGGTCCCATCGACCTCCAGTTGCCCGACGGAACGGCCGTCCACGGGGCGTCGATCCACGAGGAGGGAGCGGCGGAACGCTGACCGGTCTCCTCCCCTCTCTTTTCGCCTCCCCGCCGGTGTCCGCTCGACGGCGTGATGCACAGCCACTCGACGACACGGTGCACGGCACGAGCGAACGCGAGCGACGGAACGGCACAGCCAAGACGGCGAATCGTCAATGGGGGGTGAGGGTAAGCGATGGAAATCCGCCCGCTTCCCGCCGAAGAGGCCGCCGTCCGCCGCTTCGTCGAGGAGCTGTGGCTCCCCCATCACCGAGCTCTCGAAGCGATCGTCGACGCTCACGGACTCGCCGACGACGCCGACCTCCTCGACGTGGAGGTCGAGTTCCGGCTCGACCGCCTCGGGGCGGCGAGCCATCGGGCGTGGGTCGCCGTCGACGGCACCGACGACAAGCGCTCGCAGGCCGACGCCGAGCTCGCCGCCCTTGACGGGAATCTCGCCGGTTTCGTTGCGACCGACGTCGACGAGTCGCCGCCCGTCTTCGACCGCCCGGACCGGCTCGTCGTCGGCGACGTCTACGTCCGCGAGCCCTACCGGGGGACGGGCCTCGCCCGCGACCTGATCGACGTCGCCGCCGGACGGGCACGGGAGGTCGGCTGTGCGGAGCTCGCCCTCGACGTCGATGCCGACAACGAGCGCGCCATCGCCTTCTACGAGAAGCTCGGCTTCGAGACACGCCGGCGTCGGATGCGGGCCGCCGTGGACGAGTCCTGACGCTCCGGCGAGGACCGTCGAGAACGGGCGCACGCAGGCGGAACACACTCCCCGCCGGGCGACCGATGCCACCCCATGAGGACCGACGGGACCGGGCTCTGGACGAAGCCGGCGCTCCGGGACGCCATCGACCGCGGCGAGCTGGCCGACTGGAAGGCGACGCGCTATCGGGCCTTCCACCGGACGATGACCGACGGGGAGACGCCCTACCCGTGTTACTTCGCGGTCGAGGCCGAGGAGGAGGGCCGCTTCCGATACACGTTCCCCGGCCCGCCCGACGACACCGGGGCACGCTCGCGGCTCGCGGGCGCGCTCGAAGCCTATCTCGCCGACTACGAGTCGATCGATGGCCCCACGTCGCTCGTCGTGCTGTTCGAGCCCCCGGGCGAGCAGTCCGCCGGGAGCTACAAGCGCCAGTTCTGGGATGTGCTCGGCGCGCTCCAGGAACGGAACCCCGAGCCGTGGCCCGAGACGGTTCCGACCGATCCCGGCCACCCGAAGTGGCGCTACTGCTTTGCGGGCGAACCGCTCTTTTTGGTCGCCCGCGCGCCCTTCTACGAGGCGCGACGGAGCCGCTATACTCCACACGGCCTCGAGATCACCGTCCAGCCCGCGGGCGTCTTCGAGGGGCTCTCGGGCACGAGCGACGAGGGCCAGCGCGCGCGGAGCGCCATCCACGACCGTCTGCGCGAGTACGACGATCTCCCGCGCCATCCCGACTCGGGCGACTACGCCGACCCGCGCCGACGCGAGTGGCAGCAGTACATGCTCCCCGAGACCAACGCCGAGAGCGTCGTTCGCTGCCCGCTCCCGGAGCGATCGCGGAACCGATAGCCACACTCGGGGACGACCGGGCGTCGGCACGCGGGTCCGCCAGCGGCCGGGGCGAGTGACTCCGAGCGGGCGAGCGGACCGAGCCCGCGAGCGTGCGGGCGGGACGATCGAGCGAAACGACGAGCGTACCGACGACAGGACGGTCGATTGCGGATGGCGGGTTCGAACTACGCCGCCGTCGATCGCGTCGTCCCGCGCCGTCCCCTTCGAAGCTCCATCTCCGACTACGTGCCCGCGGGGAGCGGGGAGCGCGGAGCGTGGAGATGGGGCTCCGCGCCGAGCGTTCACGGGAAGTAGCGGGAGGTAGATTTGAACTACCGGTCTGCGGGTTATGAGCCCGCCGGAATCTCCTGGCTATCCCATCCCGCTACTCGTCCGTAGCCGAGTCCGGTGGTTAAGGGTTGTGGATTCGACCACCATCGAATCGCAGTACCGGACGGGGGTCTTTCGACGATCTCGTCGGCGCGGATCGACGAGTACGTCTCCCCGGCCCCCGACGGCCTCTCAGTCCGCGCCGACGCGCCACGTGAGCAGGTTCTCGAAGACGTAGTTGACGAGAAAGCCCACGCCGATGCCGACGACGTTGGCCGCGAGATACCAGACGCCGAGGCCGGTCAGCGCCCAGAGCACCGCGAGCGTCACCGCGAGGCCCCCCACCCGGATCGCGTTCGAGGTGAGAAACCGACGGGCGAGCGCGAGGCGGCCGGCCGACCCCCATCCCTCGAACGTCCAGCGCTCGTTGGCGACGAAGATGAACACCACGGCCGCCTCCCACGCACCGATCTTGGCGACTTCGGGCGCGAGCCCGGCGAGCTCGACGAGCCCGGCGAGCACGAGGCTGTCGACGACCGCTCCGAGGACACCGACCGAGACGAACTGCCCGAAGCGGACCCCTGAGACCAGCGCCGCCAGCCGGCCGGCGAGCGTCCCCCGGAGCCCGCCGCCCTCGCTGGCCGACCGGAGGCGCTCACGCAGGTGGGCGAGGGGCGAGCGCGCGTTCATCGCCCGTCCGCCTTCGAGTCCGGCCCAACGAGCGCCGGTCGGCGCTCCCCGTGGGCGGCGATCGCCCGGTGGAGCGGGTCGTCGTGTAGACACTTCGCGCGGTGGCGCGCCCGGACCAGTCCGCGCGCGAGCGCGAGCGTCGTCCCGGCGGTGGCGACCGTCGAGTCGGGATGGTCGTGCCACTCGACGGGCACCTCGCGCACGCGGCGGCCGAGCGCGGCCGCCGTCGCCACCAGCTCGACGTCCCACGCGAAACCCGGCTCGCGGAGGTGGCCACGCACCGCCTCCCACGCCGCCGCGCCGATCGCCTTCGCGCCACACTGGTAGTCCGAGAGGGCGGGTTCGATCAGCCGGCGGGCGAGCCACGCGAACCCGTCGCCGAGCCGCCGTCGGACGAGCGTCTGGTGGCTCGTCACGCGTGCGGCGGGGTGGCGGCGCGAGCCGACCACGAGGTCGGCCTCGCCGGCGCACACGGGTGCGATGACGGCCGCGACCGAGCCCGCGGGCGTGCTCCCGTCCGCGTCCGCGAAACAGTATACGTCCGTACTGAGCGCCTCGAAGCCCTCGGTGATCGCCCGGCCCTTCCCGCGCCGGCGCGGGACCGCGTTGACGGTCGCCGGCGCGTCCGCGAGCGCCCCGACGACGCCCGGCCGGGGGACGTCGAGCTCGATCCGGATCGTCGCGGCGGTCAGCTCCGCGTCGAGGGCGGCGACGTAGGCGGCGAGATTCCCCGTGTTCGGCCGGTAGGCCGGCACGACCACCCCGACGGAGCCGGTCATCACCCGACCCACCGACGGCGCGGGTAAAAGCGGTTCGAAACGGGCGATCGGACCCCACGCCGTCGGTTCGGTGGTACGGCCGGCGTCCCCTTTCGCTCGTCTTCCCGACATGGCGGCGATTCCGGCCCCTCGTCTTCGGGCCCGCGCCGCCGCTCGCGGGACGCTTTTCCTTTCCTCTCCTCTCCCACGCCTCGTCTCGCTCTCACGTCTCTCCGGCCGTCAGTTTCGCGCCCCCGGCGCTATCCACAAGACGTATACGCGAAAACGATCCCCTGTCTGCCAATGGAGTACGGGCTCGTCGCCCTCTGGCTCGGGGTTTATCTCGCCCTCGGCTTTCTGGGCCTGCCGATCGCCGCCCGCCTCTTCCCGCGCTTTCCCGGCCGTGGGGCCGCCCTCTCGTTGCCCGTCGCGCTCGCCGTTCTCGGGCTCGTCGGCTTCCTCGGCGGCCAGTTCTCGGTCGCGTTCGGCCTCGCCGCCGGGCTCGCGGTGCTCTTTGCCGGCTCGCTGCTCGCCGTCTGGCGCGGCGTCGACGTCGCCCTCCGCCGGGCGCTCACCCCGGCGCTCGTCTTCGGGGTCGCCTTCTCGTTTCTCGTGGCCATCCGGGCCGTCGACCCGGCGGTCCACCCCGGCGGGGGCGAGAAGTTCCTCGATTTCGGCCTCCTGCAGTCGGTCCTCCGGGCCGACCGACTCCCTCCCGAGGACGTCTGGTTCGCCGGCGAACCGGTCAGCTACTACTACGGCGGCCACCTGATCGCCGGCTTCTTGGCGAAACTCACCGGGACGGGCGCGCGCTACGCGTACAACCTCGCGCTGGCGGGCTTCTACGCGACGCTCGTCACCGCGGTCTACGGGCTCGCGGGGGCGATCGCCGCGGGCCGCTCGACCCCCGCGGCGCGGTCTGACCCGCGGTCCGCGTTCGGCGTGCGTGGGGTCGGCGCCGCAGCCGACGGTCGGGACCGACGGCGCGAGAACGACGGAACCGAGATCGACGGAGCACCGGGGGCAGCCGGAGCGAACGACGGGGGCGACACGTCGTGGCGGCTCGCAGGCGTGCTCGCGGCCTTCTTCGTCGGGCTGGCGAGCAACCTCTTCACACCGACCCGTGCGGCGCTGCTCGCGCTGCCCGCCGACGCGGCGGGGGCCGTCGCGGGCTGGTTCGGCGTCGAGCGGACCGGGCTCGCGGCGTCACTGGAGGCGTTCGGCTACTGGGACGCCAGCCGCGTCGTTCCCGGGACGGTCAACGAGTTCCCGCTGTTCGCGTGGCTCAACGGCGACCTCCACGCCCACATGGCGAGCACGCCCTTTCTCGTGCTCGTGGCGGCGTGCTGTCTCGCCTACTATCGAACCCCCGAAACCGACGTCCGGCGGCGGCGCGCGCTCGTCTTCGGGGCCGTGCCGCCGGTTGCGGGCCTGCTCGCGCTCGTCAACACGTGGAGCTTCCCGACCGTCGGCGGCCTCGCGCTGCTCGCGCTCGCCCTCGCGCCCGCCCGCCCCGCGACCCTTCTCCCCGGGCCGCTCGTGGAGCGACTCCCCGGGAGTCGGCAGGCGGGCGACGACGGAGCCGCGGCAGGCGCGGTGCGCGGCGGGACGGGAAACCCGAGCGCGCCGGCAGCGCGATCACGAGCGAGCAGCGCGAGCGGCTGGCTCCGGCGCGAGGCGACCCGCCTCGGGGTCGGCCTCGTCCTCGTGGCCGCCGTGCTCGCCGTCGGAGCGGGCTGGTCGCTACCGTTCTGGCTCGGCGCGGCCAGCGGACGGGCCATCGAGCTGCTACCCGACCGCTCGGCGCTCGGGCCGCTGGTGCTCGTCCACGGGGCTTTCCTCGCCCTGTTCGTCCCCTACCTGTTCGCTCACGTCCGCGCCGCCCTCGGCGACGCCGGAGCCGGGCGTGCGCGGGTCGTCGCGGCGTTCGCGCTGGTGCTGTGGGCACTGGTGGTTCTGGCGTGGCTGGCCGACGCCGCCGCGGTCGCCCTGTTCGTCCCGGTGATCGTCGTCGGCTGGACGCTCCTCCGTCTCCGGGGCATCAGCACCCATCCGACGGTGCGCGACGCGCGCGTCGCCGAGGGCCGCGATCGAAGCCGGGACCGCGACCGCGACCGCGACCGCGACCGGGACGACCCCGGCACTGCCTCCGACGGTGGCTACACGTCCGGCGGCCACGAGTCGGGCGTGGCCGCGGCGTCCGGTTCGAGTCCGTCCGTCGATGGGGCCGCCGCACCGGCGATCGGCTTCGAGACCGTCCTGCTGATTGCCGGCGCGACGCTCGCTCTTCTCGTCGAGTTCGCCTACGTCGCCGAGCGTGCGGGTCCCGGCCGGTTCAACACCGTGTTCAAGACCTACGCGCAGGTGTGGGTGCTGTTCGGCGTCGCGGCCGGCGCGGTCGCCGCGCGGCTCGCCGGCTCCCGACCGGGGTCCGTGCTCGCGAGCGGACGCGCCCGGTGGGCCGGGCGCGCGCTGGTCGCCGTCCTCGTGGTCTCGACCTCGCTGTACGGCGCGCTCGCGCTGGCTGACCACTTCGGAAACGAGGGGCGCTACACGCCCGCCGAGCCGACGCTCGACGCGACGACGTTCGTCGCCGAGACCCACCCCGGGGAGGCCGCGGCGATCGCGTGGCTCGGCGAGCGGACGGGCCAGCCGAACACCGTCTCGGTGCCGGGCTGTGCGCCCCACGACGCCGAGGGCTGTCCAGAGGACGGGAGCCTCCGGCCGTACAGCTGGGTGAACGCCCCCTCAAGTCTCACCGGCGTCCCGGCGGTCGCCGGCTGGTCCCACGAGATCGGCTACCGGGGCGAGGAGGCCTACGACGAGCGCGCCAATGACGTTCGAACCATCTACGAGGGGAGCCCCGAGAAACGGGCCGCGCTGCTCGCGGCCTACGACGTCCGCTACGTCTACGTCGGGCCGAACGAGCGCGCGGCCTACGACGTCCGCGCGTTCGGGGCGCTCGACGGCGTGTCGGTGGCCCACCGGTCGGGCGACGTGACGATCTACGGCGTCGGTCCGGGCGATCGGGCGGCGTCGGCCGGCTGATCGGCGCTCGCCCCGGAACGAGAGGTCGGGGGAGAGCGATCGGACCGCGTCGGTAACGTTTTCCCGGTGCCGCCTGTAACCGCGGCGCATGGCAGACGCTAGCTCGCCGAGCGCCGAGGAGGGCACCGCCGACGGAGCGATGGGCGAGTTCACCGGGGACTCGCCGAGCAAGGCGGTCGGCGACCTCGCGGGCGTGTTCCGGGACGGGGTCATCGGGGCGGTGGCCGGATTCGCCGGCGTCGTCCTGCTCTCGATGGTGCTCGTCGTCGCCGCCGCACTCGGCGCGTTCGACAGCGAGGCGTTCGCCGAACTCGCCGACCTCGTCGGGCTCGGGGCGTTCCCCCAGCGGACGCTCATCGGCTACGTCATCTTCGTGGGCGGGGGGATGACGACCTTCCCGCTCCTGTTCGCCTCGGTCCAGGAGTACCTCCCCGGCCCGACGATGGCCCTGCGCGGGATCGGCTTCGCCACCATCGTCTGGACCGGCTTTCTCCCGGCGTTCCACACCGGTCAGTCCGGCGTCGCGCTCGCGCTGTATATCGTCCTCTCGCTGGTCGCCCACTGGGCCTACGGCTTCGCGCTCGGGTCGGCGTTCGAGTTCTTCGCCGAGCGCGTCGGTGGCTTCCTCGGCGGCAAGGGCACCGTCGCCGGCCGGTAGCCAGGCGGGCGCGTTCCCGTCCCTGTCATGGTCCGGCTCCCGCTCGGCGACGGCTCGCCCGACGTCTCGTTGCCCGACTGCGACATCGGTCGCCGAGCCATGGGCGGCGAGCCCGTGGACCCGTGTGTAGTCGCCAAGCGTGCGATGGCCGACCCCACGGATCGGGACTCGCACCGCGCCGGGCGGCTCGATTCCGGGGACGAGGTCGTCGTCACGGACGTCACCCGCGCGATGCCCGCCGAGGCCCTGCTCGACGCCCCATTCGCCGAACTCCGGTCGGCAGGGATCGAGCACGAACGGATACGGTCGTCGTGGGCTGGTCTCTACCGCCCGCTGACCGACGCCGAACGCGGGGACTCCCTCAGCGACTACGCGGCGCTCGCGCTCAACCACGATCCCGAGGGGTCGTCGAGGTCGGGCGCGTCGATGGCCGTCCCGCCGAGGTCCATCCGATGGTCGCCGACACGGACGAAACCGGGTCGAATCCGCCCGAAACATTCCCTTCCCGTCCGACCAGCAGGCCCGCCAGCGCGAGCGCGTTCGTCGAGTCGGGGTAGGCCGGACTTTCCGAGCCGAGAAGGGGCGACACGAAAACGATCACCGTGCCGACACCACACTCGCAACGCCGCCGAGCAGTAGGCTTCACGCGGGGAGCGCCGCTACCGTCCCGCCGGAGCGCTCCTCGATGGCGGCGTCACCGTGATGGGCCACGACCGACCGCTGCCGTCGCTGGCCGTGGGCCATTTCGTCGTTCGCTGTCACCCGTTCGTGCGGACCAGTGTCCGAGTGGCTGCCATTGTGTGTCGTCCTCTGTCGAGCTTACCGTGCTCGTACCCCCCGTGGGTCCCCGCCATCCTATAACCCGACGCTAGGCGGCTAGTGACTTCAGTTCGGTGGATCGTTCGCCGAGTCGAGGAACGTGCCGAGGACCTGCTTTTCGAGCCCGGCGGAAGCGGCGATGGAGAGTCGGTGAGATCGCCGTCTGACCTCCCAGTGAATGAGCCGCTCGCGTTGTTCGGACTGGCCGCGGGGTTTCTGATCGCCGAGTGGCTAGTTATTAGACAGTTGCAACACCGAGCCTGGCGAACCGCGGGCCGACAAGCGGGACTCGCACCCGAGGGTAACGGGCTGTTCGGGGCGCCGGACCTGGTCGGGACCGTCGACGGACGGTCCGTGCAGGCACGGACGATCACCCAGAAGACGGGTGGCGGTGGTGAGAGTGGGTCGAACAAGACGACGTACACCGTCCTCGAGGCCGCCCTTCGGGACCCCGTCGAAGAGGGGATTTTGATCGCTCCGACCGGTACCGACGAATCGATAGTGGCCGCCATCGGCGGGGAGACGCCGGCCGGAGACGGATCAGCCGCTCTCGAGACCGAGACTGTCGGTGAGTTCCAAGCCGTCGCCGGGTCGGGGCCAGCGGCGAGAGAGGTGCTGACGGCAACGGCGAGGGAAGCGCTCCGGAAGCCCGCGCTCCTCGACGTAGTACAGGTGGGAGACGCGTCAGAGACGGTACTGAAGGCGATTCCGGACGGTCAGGGGGGACTCTCCGGGATGGTCACCGGCGTCATGAAAAGCGGGATCGAGAAGAAATATCCCAGTGATCCGGGGACGGTGCGAACCGGGACGAGGGGCTTGTTGCTGGAGGGCGAGGAACTCGACAGGCAGGTCAGGGCCGTCGTCGCCGTCGCGGACGGCACCGATGCGGCGGACACTCAGTAATATCCGACCGGCAGGAGCGCTCACCCCGAACCGTCTCGGCGAGGTGCAATTCCGGAGGCGGGTGCGGTCTAGAGGGGGGGGACTCTGTAGAGAATGCCCGCGCTCGAGCGTCGCCGCTCGTGATACGCTGCGCCGGGCTGATGATACGTGCCAACACTACTCGACTAGCGTCGGGTTTCTTAATACCCAAAGTATAGGGCGCGAGTATGCAGCCCCAAACCGACACCGGAGACGACGCGACGACGCGGGATCGAACCGGGATCGCCGTCCCGGTGTTGGTAATCGTCCTCGCCGGCGTGCTGGCGGTCGGCTTCGTGGTCGCCACGGCCGCGCCGGCAGCCGGAGCGCCGACGCAGATCAATAGCTGTACGACGATCACGCAACCGGGCGAGTACGTGCTCACGGCGGACATCACGAACGCCAACGCCGATCCGTGCATCAATATCCGGGCGAGCGACGTCGTCTTCGATGGACAGGGGCATACCGTCGGTGGGACGGGATCGGGAGTCGGCATCGGAAACGATAGAGGGCCTCTCTCGAATGTCAGTGTGACCGATGTAATCGTGCGCGACTGGCAAAGTGGCGTGGAATACTTCAGTACGACCGACAGCGCGGTTACCGGGGTTACTGCCACAGAAAACACCAATGGTGTTTTAGTCTCGACCAGCAGCCACCGGATTACGCTGGCGAACAACAATGCTACCGGAAACAACGGAAACGGGATCCGTGTCGCGTCAAGTAACAACATGCTGATAAACAATACCAACAACTGAAACGACCGAGACGGGATCCAGATCAGGTCGGATAACAACATTGTGCGAGGTAATACCCTCACCGGAAACCGGGATGGGATCAAGATCAGCCGTGGGGACGACAACGTACTGGAGAACAACGACGTCAGCGGGAACAACGACGACGGAATCGAGGTCAACGATGCAGATCGGACCACGGTGCGGGGGAACACCGTCACTGGCCACGGCGACAATACCCCGACCGATGGTCCCGCCGGCATCACGTTCTTCGGTACCTCCGCAGACAACTTGGTGTACGACAACGTCCTCAGAAACGTCGAGAACGTCCATTTCGGCGGTAATTTCGCCGGTAACGCGAATGCCTGGAACGCCTCGAAATCGTCGGGCCCGAACGTTATCGGCGGACCGACGCTGGGCGGGAATTACTACGCGAAACCCGACGGGACTGGCTTCAGCCAGACGTGTGACGATCTCGACGGCGACGGCATCTGTGACTCGGCGAACGGCTTCGGGACCGGCAGCGACGACAATACCGACTTCCTGCCGCTGACGGTGCCGGGTCGACCGGATGTCGCGGTATCGCCGACGAACGTCGACGCCGGCGTCGTCACCGTCGGCGACACCGCCTCGGAGACGGTGACGGTCTCGAATACGGGTAACGCGACGCTCTCGGTAACTGGAACCGCGCTCGGGGGAGCGGACGCCGGCGCGTTCGGCGTGACCGACGGCGGCTCGTTCAGCCTCGGGCCGGGCGACTCCCGCGCGGTGACCGTCGAGTTCGCGCCGAGCACGGTCGAGGCCTGCGGGAAGCAGGCGACGCTGTCGGTGGCCAGCGACGACCCCGACGAGTCGAGCGTGGCGGTGGCGCTCGCCGGGACCGCCCGGCCCGCGGCGGTCGGCAGCTTCCCGGCCCCGACCGATCCCGACGGCGACTGTCGCTACGAGAACGTCAACGGCCAGAACGGGTTCGGCGTGGTCGACGTGCAGGCGCTGTTCGCCAACCGCGAGTCGCTCGAAACCCGGAGCGACCGGGCGGCGTTCAACTTCAACGGCGACACCGACGACCAGGGCGATCCGAAGGTGAACATCGTCGACGTCCAGCGGCTGTTCGTCGAGGAGCTCGCCAGCTGAGCACACGGAGGACCACCAGCCATGACACACGACGACACAGAACACGGCGGATCGGACGCAGAGACCGGCGGGAACGCGACCCGCTCGAACCACAGGAGAACCGTACTGGTGGCAGCTGTAGCGGTGCTCGCGCTCGGCCTCGTGATCGTCGCCGCCGTAGCGACGGCCGCGCCGGCAGCCGGAGCACCGACACAGATCAACGGCTGTACGACGATCACCCAGCCCGGCGAGTACGTGCTCACACGAGATATCACGAACAGCAGCGCGGACTCCTGTATCGAGATCACCGCGAGCAACGTGCTCCTCGACGGCCAGGGCTACACGGTCGACGGCGTCGACGACAACGGCACCGGCGTCGCGGCGGGCGAATACCTCGACCACCCCGTCCGGAACGTCACGGTCACGGACCTGACCGTCACCAACTGGCAGGTCGGCATCCGCTACGAGGACGCCCACGACGGGCGGATCGCCGACACCACCGCGCGCTCGAACTGGCGCTTCGCGCCCGGCAGGGGCGGTGGGATCTTCCTCGACGTGGCGTCGAACAACACGCTTTCGGGCAACACCGCGAGCGCGAACGAAGACAATGGCATCTTCCTCGGCGACGCTACCGACAACAACACCGTGATCGACAACGTGGTGACCGGGAACGACGGGGACGGGATCGATACGTCCTCGACCGCGACCGCCGGGAGGTTCTTCGGCAGTGCCGCGTTCGAGAGCACGTTCGAGAACAACACCGTCACCGGAAACAACGGTAGCGGCATCTCGCTTGGCTTCTCCGAGAACAACGAGATCAGGGCCAACACCGTGACCGACAACGGCGGCCCCGGGATCAGCGTCTCCGGCGGGGCCGAGATGTTCCCCTCAGAGGCCCCTATCGGCGACGGAAACGTCGTCGTCGCCAACCTCGTGCGGTCGAGCGGACGCGATGGCATCCGAGTCGGGTCCTCCAGCGACAACACGGTCTCGAACAACACCGTGGTAGCGAACGGCGGGAACGGGATCGCTCTCGTCGACGTGACCGCCAGCTCCGTGACGGTGTACGACTACACCCGGAACAACACGCTAACTAGTAATCTCGTGCGGGGAAACGGGGAGAACGGAATCGTCCTCGACGACGCCAACGACAGCGAGGTCACCGGCAACGCCATCGAAAACAGCGGAGCGACTGGAGTCGAACTCGATCGCGGTGCGACAGCCAACCTGATCGCCGACAACGAGCTGATCAACACCGACAACGTCGGCTTCGCCAGTGATTTCGCCGGCAACCCGAACGCGTGGAACCGCTCGAATTCGTCGGGACCGAACGTAGCTGGCGGGCCGTTCCTCGGCGGGAACTACTACGCGAGCCCCGACGGCACGGGCTTCAGCCAGACCTGCACCGATGCCGACGGCGACGGGTTCTGTGACTCGGCGAATACGTTCGGCGACGAGTCGAACAACACCGACTTCCTCCCGCTGGTCTGCGCGGGGAGCCAAAGCCCCGGCGACGTCACCGGCGACGGGGCCGAGGCGACCGATCCCGACTGCGACGGTCGTTTCGAGAACGTCAACGGCGACGAACCCTTCGACGTGGTCGACGTGCAGGCACTGTTCGCCAACCGTGAGAGCGCCGCCGTGCAGAACAACCCCGGGGCGTTCAACTTCAACGGCGACACCGACGACCAGGACGACCCCATCGTCGACGTGGTCGATGTCCAGAAGCTGTTCGTCGAGGAGCGCGCCAGCTGAGCGGAGGAGCGTGTATGACGACCCGGATCGGTTCGGCTGCCGGAGCGGGGCCCGACCGTCACCCACGTGGGGGATGGGGTAGGCACGAATTCGGCCCGACAGCGGTGGTGGGCCGGCCGGCGGCTGGAAGAACGCATGGCCTCTGGAAAACTCCTCGGGAGGACAGCAGGCTCCGCCCGGAGCGCTGGTTGCGCGTGGCCCGACCGAAGGGTAAAGGCAGTATGGCCATCAGTCCGACAATGAGGTCAACGATGGTGCGAACGGTCGGATCGGGCGCTTCTTACGACGGGAGTGGCGGGCGATGAGCAACGCAAACCCTGAGGACCCGCGCTGTCCGGAGTGTGGCGAGCCCATCGGCGCGCGAGCGGTCTACTGTATGCACTGCTCGGCCGACCTGACCGAGGAGCGCGAGCGCGCGGACACCGACGATGATGGCGCTTGGGACGTGAATGCCGACGCCGCGGGCGGGGCCGCCGCGGGCGTGTCGTCCCCGTCGACAGCCACGCCGGGCACGACGGACGCGACCGCGACCGGGGAGCGGACGCTGCTGGACCCGGAGGGGTTGGTCGACGATACGTTAACCGTGGTGGTCGGCTTCGGCGGGGGTCTCGTCGTCGGTTTCATCGGAACGCTGATTCTGGTAGCCGTGACCGAGAGCGTCTGGGCGTTCCCGGTGGGAATCATCGCGTGGCTCCTCGCGACGGCGTACCTCGTCCGCCGGCGCACCGTTCAAGAGGCCGTCGTCAAGGCCGCCTACGGTGTTGCGCTCGTGCTGGTGCTCGTCCCGCTGGTCGCGTTCGGCCCCGGGAGCGGGGGCGGCCTCGTCGAGCGCATCACGGAGTTCGGCGGATTGTTGCTCGTCGCCGCCGTCCCGGCTGCGCTGGCCGCCGGTGTCGGCTTTCTCGTCTCGCGGTTCGTCCCGGACTCCAGTGGCGAGGAGTGACGGCGCAGCCGTCGGTGGCCGTCACGAGCCCTACGGGAAGCTCCCTTCCCCTACATACTCATGCTCATCCTACTGACGACATAGATATCGCTCCCGTTCTCCCAAGCGACGAGGATGGTTTCGAGGGACCCAGCGTCGACCTCGGGGATGCTCCCATCGGGGCCGACCGCGAACTCCTCGCCCTCTTCGATGGGCGTCTCCCAGGCGACGACGTCTTCGACGCCCCCGCTGCCGACGAAGAGCACGTAGACGGTGCCGGATTCGACGGTCGGGGAGCCAGTCATTGCACCGTAACTGATAGTGAGTTCGTCCCCGAACCTGGCGAAGCCGAAGGCGGTCGGTGCCGCTTCGGGTAGGTCGAACGTATCCGCTTCGTCTCTCATTGCGAGCGCGTTCCAGTCTCGTTGCTCGTCGGGACCTGGCGTCCTGATCGACGCCTGTGCCGATTGCGTCCCACCTTCGGTTGTCGCGCCGATGGTGTCCCCGGCAGGCGTGTCGCTTCTACCCTCCATCGCCGTTTCGCCGTCGTTCTCCATCGTCGTGCCGTCTCCCATCGTCATCCCGTCGTCCTCTCCCGTCGAACCCGTCGTGTCGGCTTCCCTCGTCCCGGTTTCGCTCGGTTCGGTTTCGGCCGATACTTCTTCGGTCGTGCCAGCTTCGGCCGTGTCGGCCCCGATCGTGCCGGTCCCAGCCGCGGCGTCAGCGGTGCCGTCGTTCGCTCCGGTGTCACCGTCGCTGCCGTCCCCGCCGGTACACCCGGCGATCACGCTGGCGATAGCAACGGCTCCTGTGCCGCGCAGGAACACTCGCCTGCCGAATCCGTCGGCGATGCCACCGTCGTCGCTCGGCCAGTTCGGCTCGGTCATGGTTCGGCGGTGACGGCACCCCCACCCCACTAAAACCGGACGCTACTCAGCTAGCGGGTCATTCTCGGGGCGCTCTCGGCCGTCAACATCGAGCTGCTGTCCGCTTGACGTGGATTCTCGGCCACGACTACTGGCTCGCGGGCCTCGTCGGCCACGCCACCGTACCCCCCCCCGAGATCCCCAGGGCTTCGCCTTCTCGCCTACAAAACCGCCGAGTCGGCCGATTCGCACCTCTCACCTGCACCTTCGCTATTCGCTCCTGCCTGCTTGATCGACCGTCGAGCGCCCGTATCGATTTCGTGTCGTATGTTCTCGGGCCGATGGTAGAGAAGCGACTACGCTACAGGGATAGCGTCGGTTTTCTTGATGGGACCCGGTATAGGAAGAGACCGGAGGACATGCCACTTGACGGCCGCGCTGACGGATTCAGCTCACTGGAACGACGCCGACGGCGTCCGCGAGGTCGCAAGCGGGTGCCGAATCGTTCGTCAGGGGGAGAACCCGCAGCGGGGGATCGACTGACGCCTGGCTGGTGGCAGATCGATAGCAGCCGGAACGAAACACCAACTCACAACCATGCACGAACACAGCGGAGCGGACGAGCGGAATCGAACGCCGAACACGGGGCCGGACACGCGCGTCGTCGTGGCGCTGGTGGTGCTGGGCCTCGCGGTCGTCCTCGCGGGCTGTGCCGGCGGCTCGGGTGACGGGACCAATGCGGCGACCACGACCGCCGGGGCGGCGGACGGCGCGACCGACGGCGTCGACGGGGCCGCGACGACCGGAGCAGCGATCACCGAGACGACCCCGACCGCGGCCGCCACGGAGACGGCGGAAGGAGGGACGGCGGAACCACCGGCGACGGCCACGCCGGCCGAAGCAGCGACGACCGAGTCAGCGGCTGGCGAGGAGAGGACCGAAGCGACGGCCGCCGCCCCCACGACCGTCGGAAGCGAGGGGACGGCGACAGACAGTACACAGAACCTCAGCGAGGGCGAGTACTATCGGTTGAACTCGACGGCCGGGCAGCCCGTCGAGTTCGAGGTGGTCGCGGTCGAGGGCGAGGAGTTGACCGTCGAAGTTACCGCGACATCGATGCAGGGCGATGAGTCGACCACCACGCTTCAGGGCGACTTCAGGTCGGTAATGGAACAAATGAGTGACGTGGGGTTCACTGCCAGTCTCACCACTGGATTCGCCCGCTTCCCGATACGGCTCACTCAAGGGCGGACCCTCTCTACGGGGACGGAGTACACCGTCGAGGGGACCGTGCTAAGTGTCACCGGCCCGGACCAGACCCGCGAATCACGGACGCTATCGATCGCCGTGACCGGCACCGATAGCGTGAACGGGATCGATTGTACGACCATCGAGACGAGCAGCGACGGGCAGCTCGCACTGACCGCGTGCGTGAACGAGTCGCTGGCGTTCGCGCCGCGGACGACGCTGTACAACACCACGACGGGGGAACCGTCGGAACCGATCATCATCGAGGAGTATCGTTCGGGCTGAGCGGGCGAACGAAAACCCAGCCATCCTTTCTCTGGAAGTTACCCTCGACCGAAAGCGCGTCAGTGGCGACCGAGATCGAAACGAGCGACGGGGGCGAGGGGCCGGGGATAGCGGACATTCCCGAGCTTTGCTACGAGTACGCGGTCGATTGGGTGTCGTACGCGAGCTCGCGCTCTACGTTCGGGAACGGGGAGCCGAGCTACAGCACCCGGTCCAAAGCCGGATCGTGGCTCGACGACGACTTCCCGGTCGACGCCGAGGTGACCGTCCACTACGATCCCGATCAGCCCGCTACTTCGGTGCTCAAACCCGGAGTACGACACTCGGTGATGACTCCGGTGTTCGGGCTGGCGTGGCTGTTCGGCTCCGTGATATTTTTGCTCTCGGGGTGAGGGTGGTGGAGCTCTCCGGAGAGCTCCCCCGCTCGGCCGCGATGGGGGTCGAGAGTCCGAGCTCCGCAAGTCGCTGGCGTCCGCGAGCGGCCGAGAGAGATGGGATGGAGGGCGCGCAGCGAGCGATGAGATACGAGGGTGCTTCCCGAAGAATGCCCACGCTCCAGCGTCGAGGCCCGTGACGTGCGAGGCTCGGTCGATGACGGAAATTCACGCTACAGGACTAGCGTCAGGTTTCTTGATACCACGTAGGGTAGCGCGCGACCATGCACCCCCGAATCGACACCGGAGACGACGCGACGACGCGGAATCGAACCGGAATCGTCGTCCCGGTGCTGCAATCGTCCTCGCCGGCGTGCTGGCGGTCGGCCTCGCGGTCGTCACGGCCGCGCCGGCAGCCGGAGCGCAGACCCAGATCAATAACTGTACGACGATCACCCAGCCCGGCGAGTACGTGCTCACGACGGACGTCACGAACAGGACCGTGGACGACTGCATCGATATCCGGGCGAGCGACGTGAAACTGGACGGCGCGGGACACCTCCTTGACGGCGTGGACACCGACGGGACGGTCGGCGTCTACGCCAACGGCACCGCCGCGCCTCTCTCGAACGTCGCCGTCAGGAACCTCCGGGTGACCGACTGGGGCGGCGGCGTCCGCTACCAGCGAGTCAGCGACGGCGCGATCACCGACGTGACCGCGGCGAGCACCACGAGAGTCGGCGTCGGGCTCTCCACCTCGGAGACAACATGGTCACCAACAACACCGTCGTCAACTCGGACGGCGACGGTTTCCAGCGTCTTCGGGTCCTCGGGGAACACGCTCGTGAACAGCACCGTCGCATCGAACGCCGGTTACGGGCTCTCCGTCGCCAGCTCCACGAACAACGGGTTCTTCGATAACGCCGTTGTGTCGAACGGCGAGGTCGGCGTCGCCTTCGTGGACCTCAGCACCGACAACAGACTCGGTGGAAACACCATCGAATCGAACGGCGGAGTCGGTATCTCCCTTCGAAGCAGCAGCAACGACGTGGGGGGAAACACCATCGAATCGAACGGCGGAGCCGGCGCCGCCATCGAGAACGCGGGGGACATCTCCCTGTCGTCCAACGTCGTCAGCGCCAACGACGGGGAGGGAATCGTCGTGTTCGGCGGCAACCGCTCGCTCGTCACGAACAACACCGTCACCGGCAACGGCAGGGCCGGCATCGCCCTTCTCGCCGGCGCGGCGAACAACAGTATCGTCAACAACGTCTTCAGAAACGACGACAACGTCGACCTCTCGAAGAGGACGATTCCCGGAGCTGTCCCTTTCGTTCCCGCAGGGGGTCCCAACACGTGGAATCGCTCGAAGACGCAAGGGCCGAACCGCGCCGGTGGGCCGTTCCTCGGCGGGAATTACTACGCGCGGACGAACGGGACGGGTTTCAGCCAGACCTGCGCCGACGCCGACGGTGACGGCCTGTGTGACAGTCCGAACGACTTCGGCAATGCGAGCGACGACAACACCGACTTCCTGCCGCTGACCGGCCCGTGTACGTTCGACACGCCCGGTGACGTGACCGGCAACGGGAAGGTCGCCACTGACCCGGACTGTGACGGCTTCTACGAGGACGCCAACGGCGACGGGACGGTCGACGCGGTGGACGTACAGGCGATATTCGCTAATCGGAACGACCCGGCGGTCGCCGACAATCCTGGGGAGTTCGATTTTACCCGCAACGGGAAATTCAACGTCGTTGACCTCCAGAAGCTGTTCTTCGAACTCACGGGGGAGACGCGGCCTTAGGCGTAATTCTTCTATTCGGGCGGAGTCTGATCTCGCGCTGTGGCTCGTCGAGCGCGGCGACGAGAGCGCGTCGACGGCAACCGGCAGCTCGGCTTCCGGGGTGTCGTCAATCGGTCCGACCGGTTTGCCCGCCACCTGTGCTGCGAGCGTTTCCGTCGCGCTCGCCGTCACCGATGGCCTCTACGACGCGCTCGTGGAACTCCCGAAGCACCGCCGACTCGTCCTCCGCCAGCACCACGTCGCTGGCCATCAGCGTCGCCAGCCCGAACGCCCGCGGCGTGGGCGAGTCGACGCGCTGGCTGGTCACCTCGATTTCGCCCTCGCCCACCCGGGCGAGCACGTCCTCGATCGTCCCGACGGCGAGCTTGTCCTCGAGGAGTTCGCGGTAGGTCTCCTCGACCACGGCGAAGTCGTCCAACTCCTCGGCGAACCCCAGCAGCATCTCGCTCGATACTTGTTGCTGGCTCGCGCTCTTCTCGTGGCCCTTGTAGCGCTTGAGGATCATCAGCGCGCGCGTCGCGTCGATCCGGAAGTACCGTTGCAGGAGGTCGGTCCCGTCGAGGCTCGCGCGCAACAGCTCGCGGACCTCCGCCGGAGCGGTGTCCCGGAGGAGGCCGGCGAGATCGACCTTGCGATTCAGGGGCATGCCGAGCGAGAAGCCGTTGTCCGCGACCGCGACCGAAACGTTCGCGTTCGCCGCCCGGGCACAGCGGTAGGCGAGCAGCCGCGAGAGCCCGTCGTTGAACCGCCGCCCGTAGTTCGAGTGGACGTGGTACCGGCGTGTCCGCTCGTTCTGATCGAGTTCGGTCTCGATGGCCATTCGGGAAGGAGTGCTCACGCTCTCGGGACCGGCGTAGCGCACCTGCTCGTCGAAGATCCGGGTGATCGCGCGGACGGTGTTCTCGTCGAGCGGAAACTCCCGCAGCCACTCGCGGACGCCTGGCGGGCCGGTGTGTTCCAGCCGGTCGAGCAGCTCGGCCTGAAACGCCAGTATTTCGCGCCCGAGGTCGGCGGACAGGGGCAAGCGCTCGGCGAACCACGACGGGACGGTGGGCCGGGCGTTCGTCGGATCGACGTACACCTTCGAACCCCGGCGATAGCGATACTCGTACCGGCCACCGCCGAGGACGAACACGTCGCCGGCTTCGAGGGTATCGAGGTAGCTCTCGTCCAGCTGTCCCACTCGCTCGTCGTCCCCGCGGACGAACACGCCACAGTCGAAGCTGTCGGGGATCGTTCCCACGTTGGTCATGTAGATGACGCGGGCGAGCCGGCCACGCTTGCCGAGCAGGCGCTCGCCCACCTCAAAGTCGGGGTAGTGGTGCTCGCCGTCGGGCGGGTCGTTGGCGTCACGCCAGACCTTCGCGTAGACGTCCCGCTCCTCTAAGCCGGCGTAGTCGGCGGTCAGATAGCGCAGCAGCGTCTCCCACTCGGCGTCGCCGTACTCGCGGTAGGGGTAGGCTCGCCGGAGAATCCCTCTCACTTCGCGCTCGGATCGCGGGCCGTTGATCGCCATGCCGTAGACGTGCTGGGCGGCCACGTCCTGAGCCCGTTCGGGGACGAAGGCGCGGTCGACGAAGCCCGATTCGGCGCGTTCGAGCATCACCGCACATTCGATCAGTTCGTCCCTGTCGAGCGCGATCACCCGCCCCTTGACCTCGCGGCCGAGCCGGTGGCCCGACCGGCCGACACGCTGGAGCAGGCTGGCGACCGATTTGGGCGAGCCGACCTGTACCACCAGGTCGACGTGCGGCATGTCGATGCCGAGTTCGAGACTCGTCGACGTCGTCACCACCGAGAGCTCGCCGGCCTTCAAGCCCGCCTCGACCCGCTGACGGCGCTCGGCGGCGAGGCTGCCGTGATGACAGCCCGAATCGCTCTCGTCGTAGCCGTGGCGCTCGCGCAGATTGTGCAGGACCCGTTCGGCCCCCGAGCGGGTGTTCGTGAACACGAGCGTGTTCGTGTGCTCCCGGACGAAGCCGTCGAGCCGATCGTAGAACCGCTCCTGGATCTCGCTCCGCGGGGTCGCGACGAGGTCGTCGGTCGGACAGGAGAGTTCGAGATCGAACTCGCGGGCGAAGCGGGCGTCGACGAGTTCGCAGTCGCGGGCCGGACCGCCCGGCGACTCGCGTCCGACGAGGAAGTCGGCCATCGTATCGAGGGGCTCGACGGTCGCCGAGCAGCCGATCCGCGTCGGCGACCGCTCACAGAGGGCTTCGAGGCGTTCTAAGCTCACCGCGAGGTGCGTACCACGTTTATTCGCCGCGAGGCTGTGGATCTCGTCGACGACGACGTACTCGGTAGTGGAAAGCTTCTCCCTGAACTTCGGGGCGTTCAGCAGGATGGCGAGCGTCTCGGGGGTGGTGTTCAGGACGTGGGGCGTCTCCGTCAGCATCCGCTGGCGCTCGTGGCTGCTGGTGTCGCCGTGACGGATGGCGTGACGGATCTCGGTCTCGACGCCCCGTTCGGCGAGCCGGTCGGCGATCCCCGACAGCGGGCGTTCGAGGTTGCGGTGGACGTCGTTGGCGAGCGACTTCAGCGGCGAGACGTAGAGGCAGTACACCGAGTCGTCGAGGCCACCCTCGGTGTCCCCACCGCCGGGGTCGCCGTCAGCACCGGCTGTGGCGTCCGCGGTGTCCCCATCGGCCGTAGCGTCCGCGGTATCCGCGGTGGCGGCCCCGTCGCGCTCGCGGCGGAACAGCTCGTTCAGGATCGCACAGAAGCTCGCCAACGTCTTCCCGCTTCCCGTGGGCGCACAGACGAGCGCGTTCTCGCCCTCGTCGATCAGCGGGATCGCTCCCTCCTGGGGTGGCGTGAAAAAGCCCCCGTTCTCGGGCACGAACGCGCCGAACTCCTCGACCCACCACTCCCGCACTGCGGGTTCGAGCCGGTCGAGCACGTCGTCGTCGGTGATATCGACCGCCCCGGGATCGAAGTCGACGCCGGCGTCGGCCAACAGCTCGCGCCCGTCCATCGGTTTCTACGGGAAGCCGCGCCGGCAAGTGGGTTCCGCCACCGTGGCGGAAGTGAACGTCGGCGGCAGGGCGCTGGTGTGGCCCGTGCCGTCACCAGCGCTCGACGATCGTCCCGGCGTCGCCGACCGCGACGTCCGGCCCTCCCGCGCGTCCAGCGGTGTCGCCAGCGTCCTCGGCGTTCCCGGTGTCCTCGGCCGTCGAGCTCTCCGCATCGTCGGTGCCGATGACGATCCCCCGGAGCACCGCTTCGACCGGCGTTTCGGTCGGCTCCCATCCCCCATCGACGAACTCGTGGACCGCGCCGCCGTCGCCGGCCACGAGGCCGCCGTCGGCCGTGCGGTCGATCGCTCCGAGTGCGTCCTCGCCGACGTGGAGTCGCGTCCAGACCGTCCCGTCGTACCGGAAGATCGAGCCGTCAGCGCCGGCGACGACGATCGTCTCCGGGTCGGCGGCCGCGATCGCGGTGAACGCGGTGTTCGCGTCCTCGATGCCGATGGTCTCGTAGCTCGCCCCGCCGTCGGTCGTCCCGTAGACACACTGGTTGGTGTCACAGAGATGGCCGGTGTCCCGGTCGACGAACACCACGGCCGACAGGCTGGAGCCACTGCCCGGTTTCCGGCTGTCGTCCCACTCGACGCTCTTCCTCCCGTACTCCCCCCGGAGGACCGCGCCGGAGCCGTCGGTCAGGTAGATCCGCTCCTCGCCGGCCGGGCCGGCGATGGCGACGTCCGTCCACGTGCTCGTCTCGTCGTTCGGAGCCGAGTGGTCGGTGTGTCGCCCGCTCTCGGCGTCGTAGCGCCCGAGGGCGCCGCTATCGCCGGCGAACCAGACGGCCCGCCCGTCGTCGGTCGCGTCCACGCCCCGGAGGTGGTTCGACGCCGCCGTCGGGCCGCGTTCGAGGACCGCCTCCCAGCCGTCGACCCCGCGCGCGAGGACGACGCCGCCGTCGCCGACCGCGTAGGCCCCCTCTGGAGTGTGTACGACGTCCCGGAGCGTCTCCGTGGTCGGTGTGTCGGCCGCGACCCAGCCGCGTTCGGCGTCCGCGTCGTCCGGGTCCACGGCGTCGGTGTCGGCGTCGCTATCGCCGTCTCCATCTGCATCGGCGCCGCCACCGACGCTGACGTCCGTGTCGACGTCAGCATCCGTGTTGACGTCCGTATCGACGTCGTCGGTCACGTCCGTACTGGCGTCCCCCGCGACAGCAGTAGCGGCCGGTACTCCCTCGGGCGACGATGCTTCCTCGGACGACACCGACCCGGTATCGCCAGCGACGCCACCGTCGGTATCGCCACCGGCCGGTGTGAAGCCGTCGGCGTCCGGGTCGAAATCGGCGGCAGACGTGTCCGAGCCGGTTTCGGTACGGTCTCGACCGCCGCCCGCGTCCTCGTCCGACCCGGAAGTGCGTTCGTGGCCGTGGTCGTCGGCCGTCTTTTCGTCCTCGTGATCGCCGTCTCCGACCACCGTGGGAACGCGCTCGCCCTCTGCGGTGAGATATAGAAAGATCGGCGGGAGGACGTAGACCGCGATCGCCAGCACGACGAACCAGCGGCTCACGAGCGAGGCGAGCCCGATCAGGGCGGTCAGCGCCGCTGCGGTCGCCGCGTGGACTCCCGAGCGCGCGTACTCCCGGTAGTACGCGAAGAAGCCGCCCAGCCCCCCGCCCGTGGACGATGCCATCGTCGAGTCTGGACCGCTCGGCTCCATCAGTCTTCTCCCTTCGCCGGCGTGTGCTCGGCCGGTCACGTTCTCTGCGCTTCCTATGCTGTAATGCGGGCGGTGCGGTCGGCGCGCGTTCGTGCGAGGGACGACCGAACGAGGATCGGCGGTGCGGTCGTAGTGGAGCGGTCGCCGAGAGCTCGGACGGAGCAATCGGGTGGAAGGCGTGTGGCGCGGTAGCGGTCGCGGTGTGGTGTGGTAGCGGCAGTGGTGGAGAGGGTCGCAATGAGACGTCCGATTGGACACTCGCGTCCATCGGGCCGTGTTCGGTTCACCCGAGACCCGCCGAGCAGCGCCACCGACCGGTCACAAACGTCATGTCCCCGACTACCGAACGGCGAGCCATGACGGACTGGCGCGCGGTCGGCGTCGGATTCCTCGTCGAGGTGGTGCTCGGGATCGTCGGGGCGATCGTCCCCGGAATCGGACAGCTGTTCGCCGGACTCACCGGCGGGTTCGTCGCGGGCTATCTCGCCGGCGGCGGGCTCGGGAGCGGGTTCTGGCACGGCTTGCTCGCGGGCGCGATCGGCGGGATCATCGTCGCCGTATTGCTCTCGCTTCTCGTCGCCGTCGCCGACGTCGCCATCACCGGTAGCCTCCTGACCGGGGGCGTGCTCGTCGTCGGCGTGATCGTCGCGTTCCTGTTGGCGATCCCGAGCGCGCTCGCCGGAGCGCTCGGGGGCGTCCTGTGAGGCGGACACGAGACGGCACACCGCCGGGTTGAGGCGGCGCGTCGGAGCCGAGCGCCGTGGCCGACGACTCCACTGCCGGCGACGAACGGACGCTATCGCGACGAACCGGACGTTGCCGGCGACAAACCGGCTACTCGCGTCGCGTCCGCAGCTCCGCACGCAGCTCGTCGAGGCTCGCTCCCTCCATCGCGAGTAGCACGAGCAGGTGGTAGACGAGGTCGGACGCCTCTGCGAGCAGCGCCTCGCGGTCGTCGTCCTTGGCTGCGAGCACGAGCTCGGTGGTCTCCTCGCCGAGCTTCTCGAGGACGGCGTTCTCGCCCTTCTCGTGGTCGAACAGCGACGCGGTGTAGGAGCCCTCGGGACGAGTTTCCTCCCGCTCCTCGATCGCCGCAAAGAGATCGTCGAGGACGTCGGCCGCTTCCGCGTCCTCGGTCCATCCTTCCTCTCCGGCCCGTGCGTCAGTGTCGATCCCTTCTGTGTTGCCGATCCCGTCCGTCTCCCCCTCCCCAGTCGCAGCTGCGTCCGTCGTCCCGGCGCTCGTCCGCTCGCCGTCCGGGTCGGTCACGTGCCGACGACCTCACGGACGTCGTCGAGCTCGTCGAACGTCTCCGGGGGGCGACGGCCCGCCTCGAACACCCCGGCGGCGACCTCGACCGGGGCGTTCGTCCGCGCGGCGAGCGCGAGCGAGTCGCTCGGCCGGGCGTCCACGACGGCATTCGAGCGGGGCGTATCGAGGTGGAGATCGGCGGTGTAGGTGCCCCCGTCGCCGTTCTCATCGCGCCCCTCGATGGCGTCGACGACGACGCGATCGACCCGGCCGCCGAGCTCCTCGACGGTGTCGAGCAGGAGGTCGTGGGTCAGCGGCCGGCCGATGTCGGTCGCGTCGAGCCCGCGGGCGATGGCCGCCGCCTCCTCGAAGCCGACGAAGATCGGGAGCAGATCCGACTCGCCCTCGACGGCCAACAGCACGACGGCCCGCGGCCCGGCCGGCGTGCCGGCGACCCGGACCGCGTCGATGCGCGCGTCCATACCGCCCGGAGGGGGCTGTGGGTGAAAAGGCTGTCACCACGACGGACCCGAACCGGATCGTCGACTCGACTCGGACTGCCGGCCCGGACGCGAGGCTCCGGACCACGAACGGGCCGAGTGCCTGTACTGGTTTCGAAGGCGCGCTCCGAACTGCTGGATCGGTCAGCGCGAGGTGACGTAACCGCGAATGTACACACGAGAGACCGCCACCGCACCGTAACCGCTACCGCACAGCCCACACCCCTTCCCGACCGATTCCTTCGCTCGGGCCACCGCTATCGCACAGCCGCTCGCTCGGCGCTCGCTCACTCGCCTCTCGGGCGCGAGTGCGCTTTCACAGCAGCGCGCTCTCCGTGCACCGGTTGCACCCGCCGACCGCGCTCGCCGACGAATCGAGCGATCGACCGTCGAGCGTTCGCTAGTTCGGTCGGTTCGACCTCCTCGTGGCGTCCCGGGCTGGCATCGACTCGAAGAAGGCCAGCCCGTGGACCCGCGGATCGCCCGTCAGCTCGGGGTGGAAGGCCGTTCCGACGACGGGGCCGTCCCGCACCGCGACCGGCGAGCCCCCGTGCTCGGCGAGCACCTCGACGGTCCCGTCGTCGCCCACCGCGCTGATCCGTGGCGCGCGGATGAACACCGCGGGGAAGGGTTCGTCGAGCCCGTCGACGTTCAACCGCGCCTCGAAGCTGTCGCGTTGGCGGCCGAAGGCGTTGCGCTCGACCGTGACGTCGAGGAGGCCGAGGGTCTCGACGCGCGCGTCGCCGGCGTCACGGCTGGCGACGATCAGCCCGGCACAGGTCGCCAGCACGGGCTTGCCGCGTGCGACGTGGGCCTCGATCTCGTCGGCGATGCCCTCGCGGTGGAGGTGGCGGGTAATCGCCGTCGACTCGCCGCCCGGCAGGAGGAGAACGTCACAGTCCGGAACGCGCCCAGCTCGGCGGATCTCGACGCCCTCGGCGCGCTCGCCGTGGGCGCGTGCGGCCCGCTCGATCGCCGCGGCGTGTTCGGTGGCGTCGCCCTGGACGGCGATCACGCCGGCGGTCAGGCTCATGACCCCGCTACGGGCCGCCGGGCAAAGAGTCCCGCGCCGGACCGGCGCGATTCGCGGTCGCAGCCGTGGGCGTGGTGATCGAACGCGACGAACAGGTCGGGAAACCGTGTTCCCGATCGCCGGGTCGGACCGTCGTCTCCCGGCTCAGACGACGTTCAGGACCTGAATGAACAGGCCGAAGAAGACCCCGAACGCGACGATCGTCTTCGGGTCGATTTGGATGGCGTTGCGGTCCTCGGCGTCGAAGTACCGGACGAGCCCCGCGCTGCTCATCAGGCCGCCGGTGTTTTCACCGCTACTCATGAGCGCCGATGGGCGGTCGGCGCTTCTAAGCCTTTCGCCGGGGGCGCGAGCCCCCACGACGCCGTGGGATGGACCTACAGCGGGCACGCGCTCGGGGCCGAGCCGATCCGCTTATGCGGCCGTGCGGACACGGTGTAGCCGGGGAACGACGGTCGAAGCGGGTGATGCCACGCGGTCGACCGCGGCCCCAGAGGCGTCTTCTCGGGCCCGAACCGATCCACGGCGATGTCCTCGACCGGAGCGCGGCGACCGCCGACCGAGGAGTTTAGCGCCACCGGCACGCAATCGAAACCGATGAGCGTCGTTCGATCCACGGTGTGGCGGGAGGCGGTCGAGGGATGACCGGCGTCGCGATCGTCGGCGCGGGCGCGGCGGGCGCGGGCGTGGCCTCCGCGCTCGATGGAACCGCCGACGTGACCGTCTTCGAGAAGAGCCGCGGCGTCGGCGGGCGGGCGGCGACCCGGCGGAAACACGGCTGTCGCTACGACCACGGCGCGAACTACGTCAAGGATGGCGACCCGCGGGTCGCCGAGCTGATCGGCGAGACGCTCGACGCCGAGGGGCTGATCGACGTCGAGGAGCCGATCTGGACGTTCGATTCCGCGGGCAGCGTCTCGGAGGGACAAGGGGACGACGGGCGCAAGTGGACCTACCGGGAGGGCCTCACCCAGTTGGCGAAGCGCCTGTTCGATCGGACGGACGCGACGGTCGAGCTGGAGACCCGGATCGAGGGCATCGAGCGGACAGGAGGAACGTGGGCGCTGACCGACGCCGAGGGCGACGACCGCGGCGTGTTCGACCGGCTGGTGCTCACGCCGCCCGCACCGCAGACCGCCGCCCTGCTCGCTACGGCCGAATGGGACGACGACCTCCGCGGAGAACTCGAAGAGATAGTGGAGGACGTGCCCTTCCGGACGACGCTCACGGCCGTCCTCCACTACCCCTTCGCGCTCGACCGGCCCTACTACGCGCTGGTGAACACCGACGAGGACCACGAGATCGGGTGGGTCTCCCGCGAGGAATGCAAGCCAGGCCACGTGCCCGACGGCGAGAGCCTGCTGATCGCCCAGATGGCCCCCGACTGGTCGACGCGGCGCTACGACGATCCCGCCGAAGGGATGGCACACGACGCCGCCGAACTGGTCGCCGACCTGCTCGACGACGACCGGCTCGCCGCACCCGACTGGACCGACCGGCAGGGCTGGCGCTACGCCCAGCCCGACGCCGGCGTCGACGCCGACCCGCTCGACCGCGCGGGCGAGCACGGGCTCCACGTCGCGGGCGACTGGGTCGCGGGCGAAGGCCGGGTCCACCTCGCGCTCCGCAGCGGCCTGGAGACCGGCGAGCGCATCGCCGAGCAGCAGTGACGCTCGATCCGAGGGCCGAACGCGGTCCCGGTTCTGCTCGGGCGACGGGCGGGGGGAAGGACGGGGGGAAGGTGGCGACATCTAGAGAGCAGAGAGGAGGCGACCGTACCCCTCCGACCTGCGTGAGCGGCTCCTGAACGCGCGCATGGGGATCAGTGACGCTCCCGGGCGCCGATCGGTACGCGATCGACCCCGGGACCGTCCTGACGAGCGTCGGTATCCGGGGACTGTTCGTCAAGGAAGCGATCCTCGGACTGCTCGGCACGAACCCGCTTCCCGACGTCGTCCACATCGTGTGCGGTGTCGCCGGGTCCTCGCGGACGTCCACACCGGGGGTCCCTACTCGGGGGTTGTCGGCATTCTCCTCCTGATCGAGGGCGTCCCCGGGATCCTACCCGGCACGCGGGCCGTCTTCGCCGACGTGCTGGCCGTCACCCTCGTGACGGTCGCCGTCCAGCTCCCGCTGGCGGTCGTCTCGCCCGGCGTCTACTACGCGACGTGGCGGCGGGTCGCCGGCGGCTCGCCGACCGGGGCGTAGCCCGCGCCCCGAATCGGGGCTCGATCCGCAGGGTCACTCACACGAGAAGAGGACCGGTTCCGGGCACGAGACGCGGCCCCACGGAGCGACACGCCTTTTTCGGGGCCGTTTCGAGTACCCCGCATGGACCCCAAGCGCGAGCTCACCAGCGTCGACCTCGCGGCCCTCGTCGCCGAGCTGGGGCGCTACGAGGGCGCGAAGCTCGACAAGGCCTACCTCTACCCCAAGGACCTGCTCCGGCTCAAACTCCGGGACTACGACCGCGGCCGGATCGAACTCCTCGTCGAGGTGGGCGAGCGAAAGCGCGCCGGCGTCGTCGCGCCCGAGCACGTCCCCGACGCCCCCGAGCGCCCCCCGAACTTCGCCATGATGCTGCGCAACCGTCTCTCGGGTGCGGACTTCGCCGGCGTCTCCCAGTTCGAGTTCGACCGCGTGCTCTCCTTCGAGTTCGACCGCGAGGACGAGAGCACCACCGTGGTCGCGGAACTATTCGGCGACGGCAACCTCGTCGTGCTCGACGCCGACGGGACGGTCGTGGACTGCCTCCACACCGTGCGACTGAAATCGCGCACCGTCGCACCCGGCGCGCGCTACGAGTTTCCCTCCCAGCGATTCGATCCGCTGACGGCCGACTACGAGAGCTTCGCCGCGCGGATGGCCGACTCCGACACCGACGTCGTGCGCACGCTCGCCACCCAGCTCAACTTCGGCGGCCTCTACGCCGAGGAGCTCTGCACCCGCGCGGGCGTCGCAAAGACCCTCGACATCGCCGACGCCGGCGAGGCCGAGTTCGCAGCCCTCCACGGGGCGGTCGGGCGGCTCGCCGACCGACTCGCCAGGGGCACCCTCGACCCCCGGATCTACGTCGACGGCGACGGTCCCGTGGACGCCACCCCAATCGCGCTCGAGGAGCGCGCCGCCCTCGACAGCGAGTCCTTCGAGACGTTCACCGAGGCGCTTGAGGAGTACTTCGTCCGCCTCGACGCCGCGGACACTGACGACGGGGCAAACGGCGGTGGCCACGACGAACCGGCGTTCGGGGAACGGATCGAGCGCCAGCGCCGGATCGTCGACCAGCAGGCGGAGGCGATCGAAGCGTTCGGCGAACAGGCCAACGCCGAGCGCGCGAAGGCCGAGTCGCTGTACGCCCGCTACGACCTCGTCACGGAAGTCCTCTCGACGGTCCGGGAGGCACGCGAGGCGGGGACCGGCTGGGCGGAGATCGAGGATCGCCTCGCGGAGGGCGCGGAGCGGGGGATACCGGCCGCGGAGGCGATCGTCGACGTCGAGCCGAGCGAGGGGGTGGTTCTCATCGAAATCGACGGCCGCGAGGTCGCGCTCGATCCACGGGTCGGGGTCGAGCAGAACGCCGACCGGCTCTATCAGGAGGCAAAGCGGATCGGTGGCAAACAGGAGGGCGCGGCAGCGGCCCTCGAAGAGAGCCGTGCGGAGCTCGAAGCCCTGGAGCGTCGGCGCGAGGAGCGGGCGGCCGGCGGGGACGAAGCGAGCGAAACGGGCGGTGATGACGGCGACGAGGACGGTGAGGAGTCCGCGGAAGTCGACTGGCTCTCGCGGGCGTCGATCCCCGTCAAGCGAAACGAGATGTGGTACGAGCGGTTCAGGTGGTTCCACACGAGCGAGGACTTTCTCGTCATCGGCGGGCGTGACGCCGACGACAACGAGACGCTGGTCGAGAAGTACCTGGAGCGTGGCGACCGCTTCGTCCACACGCAGGCCCGGGGTGGCCCGGTCACGGTCCTGAAGGCGACCGGGCCGAGCGAGCCCGCCCGGGAGGTCGAGTTTCCCGCGTCGAGCCTGCACGAGGCCGCTCGGTTCGCGGTCTCCTACTCGTCGGTCTGGAAAGAGGGCGCGTTCGCCGGCGACGCCTACATGGTCGAGTCCGAGCAGGTCTCGAAGACGCCCGAGAGCGGCGAGTACCTCGAAAAGGGCGGCTTCGCGGTGCGGGGCGAGCGCACCTACTTCGAGGATACCCCCGTCGGCGTGGCGGTCGGGATCACCTGCGAGCCCGAAACGCGGGTGATCGGCGGCCCGCCGGAGCCGATCCGCGAGCGCGCCGAGACGACCATTACAGTCGAGCCGGGTCGCTACGCACAGAACGACATGGCGAAGCTGCTCTACCGGGAGTTCCGCGAGCGATTCCGGGACACGTCGTTCGTCCGCAAGGTGGCGAGCCCGGACCTGATCGCCGAGTTCCTGCCGCCGGGGGGTAGTCGCAGGGTCGAGAAGTGAGTCGTGGTACGATCATCGAGCGACGAGCCGTTGAAGACGGGAGCTGTCGTGGGACCGCGAAGACACCGACGCCGAGACGATAGTATTGAGAATCATACACGAGGAGGGATAGTCGGGTATCCGGTGCCCCGAGCACAGGCAGCTGGGGGGCTTCGTCACTACAGTGGGTGGCCGCGACGTGCTCGTCGTCAGTACTGAGGGCGCCCGTGACGATTAGAGATGGCCGTCGAGTACCTTCGCTGCCGTCAACACTGGGTCCCAGGTCGTATTGAACGGTGGTGCGTAGGCGAGATCATAGTCGGATAGCTCATCGACAGTGATTCCTTCGGTCACCCCGCCGACGAGAGCATGACTCCGGTGGACGGCTCCCTCACCATATTCGGAGGTGAGACTGCCGCCCAACACGCGTCCGGACTCGCGGTCGGCCGTGAGCGTGACTGTGACCGTCCCGCCTGCGGGGTAGTAGCCGGCACGCGACTTCGCGTCGACCGTCTCCGTGACCGGATCGAACCCGGCCTCCCGGGCCGTTCGATGGTCGAGAATACCAGTGCGGGCCGCCTCCATCTCGAACGCCTTGACCGCGGCCGTACCCGCTACTCCCCCACCTTCGGTCGGCGTTCCCGCGACCGTTCGACCGATCGCCCGTCCATGCCGGTTGGCGGTCAGCGCTAACGGAACGTAGGTGGGCTCGCCGGTGACGACGTGCTCGGCCTCCGCGCAGTCACCCGCCGCGTACACGTCCGGCAGATTGGTTTCCCGGTAGGCATCCGCCGCGATAGCCCCTGTCTCCCCGAGTTCGATCCCGGCCTCCTCGGCGAGTTCCGTTCGCGGGCGGACACCGGTCCCGACGAGCACCATCTCGACGGGGACGCGGTCGTCGCTCGTCACGACCGCTTCGACCGCATCGCTACCGGCGAGCTCTTCGACTTCTGCATTGAGATTCACCGCCACGTTCCGCTCGCTGAGGTGGTCGAGAACCGCCTCGCTCGTTGCTTCGCTGAACGACTTCAGAACCCGGTCGCCGCGCTGGAAGAGATGGACCTCGAAATCGTTCGCTGCCAGCGCTTCCGCCATCTCGACACCGATGTATCCGCCGCCGACGATGCCGACGGGACCATTGCAGGTTTCGAGGAACTCGCAGGCCGGCCCGCGATCGGGCTGTTGGAGATCGTCCTCCGAGCGTGCTCGCCCGACGTACTCCCTGAGTTCCTTGCCGTCGGACATCGATCCGAGCGTGTATACACCCTCTCGGTCGAGACCGTCGATGGGAGGCCGTACGGCTTGCGCCCCAGTAGAAACGAGCAGGTGATCGTACTCCTGCACCACCTCGCCGTCGCCGCGAGCCGTGACGGTTCGGTCGTCCGGATCGATGAAACTGGAATTATGATCGAGAGGGCCGCTTCGGCACGGAATGCTACAAGCCGCCCGTTCGAAGCAGATAGATACGAAATGGGCGAGACCCGGGGTCTGAGGGGTGGAATACAGCCATATCAGACCGGAGAACGACCCAGCAGCGTTATTACTGATACTGTCGGACGGGATCGTTTCGAAGACGCAGCCGGATTATCCAGCCGCTATCGAGCGTTCACTGTCGGTCGATATTCACGTAGTTCTGTCCGACAGTATGAGATGTCAATCGAACACCGAACGCCGTCGTCTAGCTTATCCTGCTGTGCCGACGCGGCGGGAACTACCGACATTGACGTCGTGGGCTGCCGCGACCCACGGGGAGTTCGAAGCCCGGGCCGGGTGCGGAGCGACCACGCGCCCGGGCCGGGGGAAAAGAAAACTGGCCGCGACCGACGGCCATCCTGGGCCGCCGGGTGCGCCCGAAACGGTCGTCGAGCGCGGATCAGAACGTGAGTATCTGGTAGTCGTCGTCGACGA
>PXRN01000012.1 GCA_003021045.1 Halobacteriales archaeon QS_4_69_34
ACGCCGCCAACTCTTCCGCAAACCAGGGAGAGAAGCACTCGAACACGCTCTTCGAGAGGTGCTCTGACTCACCAACAATGTGCTTCCGAAGAGCGTATCAGTGAGCCGCTCCGACTCGCCTATCTGATGTAGTTGTTCGATGATCCTCCCGTTCTCGTGGTTCTCAGCGACCTCTTGGACTGCATCCTCAGTCGGCCAGCGGGTGAATCTGTGTGTTGCGTACTCTCCCAACCGTTCGGGAGACTTGTCCTGCCCTGACTTGTGGGTGATACTATGGTCGATCCCGTTACCACGATTTTGATAGTAACAGTGCGCGACTTTCTGAACCAGCTCCTCGCTATACCGTGTTGCCCACACCGGGCCGCGCTCGTCGTCCGCGAGCCGCGGTTCCTCGCTGGAGAGGTCCACACGGACGACAATAAGGCTGTCCTCGGTATCGGCGAGGTCACTGGCGGCATCCGGAGTGAGATAGGGGGCGTACTGGCCCCCACCCGTCGTCGCCAGCGTATACAGCTTCCCGTAGAGGTACTGGATGTCCCGGAGCGAGCCGACCGGTGAGTCGGGAAGTTCGTCGGCGAGTTCCTCATCCGAATACTCCTCGCGGAACTCCTCAGGCGAAAGCATCAGTACCCTCCAGTTCGGTTTCGCCTGGTCGCGTCCGTTCGACGATGTTCACGAACCCGAGCCCGAGCGAATTCCGTTCGCCGAGTCCGCAATCCAGCGCGAGATTCAGGTGTCGCCGATGGTGGTCGTCCCGCACCCGATACCCGAAGCGCCACTTGCTCAGCACGTAGGTCAGCTCCTCGCCCTGCGTCACCTCGATGGGCAGCGCGAACGTCTTGATCAGCTCGTAGCTCTCGAAGAGTTCGCCCTCCCGGTCGCTCGGCCCGGGCAGGTGCTCGGCCCCAAATAGGCGGTGTTTCTTGTCTAAGTTCGCCGCCAGCTGGTTTCGCAGCGGCTCCATCGTGTGCTCGGGCCGCCAATAGACGGCGGTGTCGCCGCCGGGATGGTCGATCCCGTACTCCGCACATCGCCACGGCGGGATGCGCACGAGCAGCCCCGTCCCGGACTCGATGGTTCCCGAACTCCCCGGCTCGCCCACATCGGGTGCGAGCGCACTCAGGTCCTCAACGCGAAACGGCATCTCGCCGATGTTCAGCTCCGGCTCCGCTCGCAGGTCGCGCGCGACGTGAGTCAGCAGCTCCTCGTGGGGCGAGGCGACCAGCAGCGTCCGCGAGTCGCCCTCCGCCATCTCCCCCGGCGGGAACGGGTTCGAGTAGGCAAAGCCCGGCGGGTCGTCCCCGCCGTGACTCTCCTCGAAGTCGGTTCCCCCAAGCGCGCGCCAGAGCCGCCCGCGGAGCTCGTGGTGGTACGTGTGGTCGTAGGCCGCGTCCGCGCGGGCGCTGAGACGGGCTAGTACGCGCACCCGTCCGTCCTCCCGTCGGCCCCAGTTCGTGCCATGTGTTCTGTTGCCACAACCGAATGGCGCGGCACCTCACAAGTACGTTCGGGGACCGGAGCGGAAGTGGTCCGCATCGGGGAGTCCGGCTGTGACGCGACTCCGCAGTTTTGGGCTGTCGTCCACCTCGGCTGTGTGGTCGGTCCCGGAGACGGCAGGATGAGAGCCAGGGGTGGGATTCGAACCCACGAATTCTCGATTACAAATCGAGTGCTTGCACCGCCCAAGCTCCCCTGGCGCTGTCTGCCGTTTGCCCGGCCCCGGCTTAGTCGTTGCGAAGGCGTTACAAACCGCCCGCCCTAACGCCGATGCGTCGTGTACTACGCCTACAAGTATCGGATTGACCCCACCGACACCCACCGCGAGCGGCTTGCGTGGACCGTCGATACTTGTCGGCAGGTGTACAACCACTTCCTCTACCGGCTGGATCAGCACGAGGAGACCCCCGCCATGACCACGCTCCGATCGGAGCTCCCCGACCTCAAAGAGTGGTGGACCGACCTGCGAGACGTGTACTCGCGCACGTTGCAGGTCGTCGTGGAGCGGCTCTACGACAACCTCAGAGGGCTGTCTCGGCTGAAAGAGGAGGGCTACCGTGTCGGCAGTCTGCGGTGGAAACCGCCCCGAGAGTTCCAGTCGTTCACGTACAGCCAGCGCGGCTTCAAGCTCGACGAGAAGGGCGGCCGTGCTGTGCTCCACCTTTCGAAGATCGGTGATGTGCCGATCGTCCTCCACCGCGAGATACCCGACGACGCACGGCTCAAGCAAGTCACGGTCAAACAGGAGCCCACGGGAGAGTGGTTCGCCACCTTCGGCGTCGAAGTCGACCGCGAAGCCCCATCGAAACCCGGGGAACCGGAGAAGGTCGTCGGCATCGACGTGGGTATCCTCACGTTCGCTCACGACACCGACGGCCACGCCGTCGGGTCGCTCGACCTCGCCGACGAACGCAACCGGCTCGACCGAGAGCGTCGGAAACTCTCGCGCAAAGAGCACGACTCCGCCAACTGGGAACGGAAGCGTCGGGCGGTCGCCCGGCGCTACGCCGACCTCAAGCGAAAGCGCCGGGACTTCTGCACAAGCTTTCGACGTATTATGCCCGCGAGTACGACCTCGTAGCGGTCGAAAAGTTGGATGGGAAGGGGTTGCTCGAACTGCCGGGCAACTCCCGCGACCGGGCGTCCGCCGGATGGGCCACGTTCCGACGGATGCTCGCATACAAGTGCGAGCGCGAAGGGACGTACTTTGCTGCCGTCCGACCGCACGGCACGACCAAGAAGTGCGCCTGCTGCGGCGTTGAAACCGACAAGCCGCTGTGGGTGCGCGAACACTCGTGTCCGGCGTGCGACTTCGAGGCCGACCGGGACGCCAACGCCGCCCTCAACGTCCTTTCTCGCGGCCTCTCGAAAGTAGGCGTGGGTCACGCCGAATCAGCGCCCGCGGAGACTGCGCTCCCTGCGTCCACCCGGACGGTGGATGCAAAGCGCGTCGTCGAACCGGGAAGCCCCGCCCTCAGCGAGCGAGCCAGCGGTCGGTAAGCGAGTAGGGCGGGGTAGTTCACTCGTTGTCGCTTTCGAGCGTCCTCTCCAGCTCGACCCGATGAGGGGTGTAGCCCCGACGCCGGTAGAACCGCCGTGCGGCCCCGTTCCCGGCCATCGATTCCAGGGCGACGACCTCGACGCCCCGATCGGCGAGCGCCGCCTCGGCGGCCCCCAGCAGTGCCGCGCCGACGCCCTCCCCGCGGCAGTCGGGCCGGACGTAGAGGTTCCGGACCACGCCGCGCGAGACGTCCTGGGCGTAGCGGCCCGTCTCCGGGCCGAACATCACGAACCCGAGGAGTCCGTCCTCGGTGTCCGCGGCGTCCTCGGAGCTTCCGGGGTCGTCGCGGCGCTCGGGGTCCTCGGGTCCCCTGATCGCCCGGGTCCCGGCGTCGCGGTCGTCGCTCCCGCCGGCCGCGTCCGCGCCCGAGCCGTGCTCGCCGTCGGCTCCGTGGTCCTCGCCGTCCCGTTCCGGGTCCGTGCGGGCGACCAGGAGCCCGTCGGTGACGGCGTGGCGGACGATCGCCTCGCGGATCGTCGCGCGGTTGGGAGCGGTCAGCAGGTGCGAGCCGTGCGCGCGCTGCTCGTCGGCGAGGGCGACCCACAGGTCCGCGACCGCACCCGCAGCGCCCACGCCGGGCGAGTCAATCCGCACGCTCCCGGAGGGCCTCGACGGCCGGCAGCGACGCGCCGGTCAGCATCGAAAGCGCCGCGCCTCCGCCCGTACTCACGTGTTCGAACCCCTCGATGCCCAGCCGCCGGATCGCCGCCGCGGTGTCGCCGCCGCCGACGATGCCGTGTGAGACGCCGGCGGCCGCGCGGTAGATCCCCTCGGTGCCGGCGGCGAAGGGGGGCTCCTCGACGACGCCCGCCGGGCCGTTCACCACTACAGTCTCCGCCCCGTCGAGCACCGCCTCGTAGGCCGCGACCGTCGCCGAACCGACGTCCTTGACCGGCTCGCCGGCCTCGGGCGGGAGGTCCTCGACGGCGATCTCGCGGCGCTCGCCGTCGCGCTCGACCGCGACGTCGACGGGCGTGTGGATCTCCCCATACTCGTCGAGCAGGTCGCCGGCCCGGTCGACCTCGTCGAAGTGCCCCTCCTCGTAGACGAACTCGGTGCTCGCCGGCCCGAGGTCGCTGCCTGCCGCGAGCAGGAAGACGTTGCCCACGAGCCCAGTGGCGAGAACGGCGTCGGCGAGCCCGCGTTCGAGGACGGTCGCGGCGACGTCGACCGAGTCGCCGACCTTCGCCCCCCCGAGCACGTAGACCCGCGGCGTCGGCGTATCGTCGATCCCCCCCAGAACGTCAAGTTCGCGTTCCATCACCCGGCCGGCGTAGGCCGGTACTCGAACCGGGAACCCGACGAGCGATGGCTGTGAGCGGTGGGCGGCCGCGAAGGCGTCGTTGACGTAGGCGTCGAGCGCGGGCGCGAGCCCGGCGACGAGGTAGGTGTCGGCGGCGCGCTCGGGGGCGAACTCCATGTACTCCTCGGCGTAGAAGCGGGTGTTCTCCAAGACGACGGCCTCGCCCGACTCCAGCTCGGCGACGCACTCGCGTGCGGTCGCCGAGAAGGTGGCGTCGACGTACTCCACCGGGTGGTCGAGGAGGTCGTCGAGGCGGTCGGCGTGGGGGGAAAGCGGCGCGAACTCCGCGCCGCCGGGGCGGCCCTGATGGGCCAGCACGGCGACCCGGCCGCCGCGTTCGAGGAGCTCCGAGAGGGTGTCGACGTGTGCGCGTAGCCGGGAGTCGTCGGCGAGGTCGCGCTCCCCCGCCGACCCCGACGCCGCGAGCGGGCTGTTGACGTCGACGCGCACCCCGACGGCGGCGCCGTCGACGGCGAGGTCGTCGAGGGTCCGTATCATCGCCCACCAGTTTCCCGGCCCCCGGCAAATCGCTTTCCCTCCGTCGCCCCGGAGGGGTGATCCGGCCCGACCGGGCCCCGTCCGGTCCGACCCACGACGCCGGTGTGAACGGCGTCGCCGGTCGTATCGTGCCGGACAGGAGTCGTTCGACGACCTCGTCGGCACGAGCCGGCGAACACGTCTCGTCGGTTTTGTCCGCTGTCGTCGATCGATGGGAGCTGCCGTCCGCTCGCCACGTCGGCCGCCGCCGCGAGGGGAAAGCAGAGAGGAGAAACTCGTGCTGATACGATCGCACGACCGTGTGGAAAAATCGCGTGCCGACAGGGGGAAGCGGCCACGTAGTGGCAAAGCTTATTACGTTCTCCCGACCGCGATTGTGTAGACATCCCTCATGGGCATCGCCGATACCTACTCTCGTGGGCGGCGGCTGGTCGTCGAACGTCCGCTCGTGCTCGTGCTCGGGCTGGTCGCCGTCCTGTTCCTCCTCGACCTCGCTCGGAAGGTGACGGCCGGATCGCTCTCGGTCGCCAGCCTCGCCACCTTCCTCGAAGAGGGACTGATCCTCGGGCTCGTGCTGGGACTGGCGGGCGTCGGTCTCTCGATGACCTACGCCATCCTCGGCTTTGCGAACTTCGCCCACGGCGATTACATCTCGGCCGGGGCGTTCGCGGGCTGGGCGACGACCTACGTGATCGGGGGGCTGGGTACGCTTCCCCTCGGCGACCTCCTCTTGCTGGGCGTCAGCGGTGACGCTAACGCCGGCACCGTAGGTGCGAGCGTCACCTCGACCCCCGTGGCGACCCTCGTCGGGTTCGTCGTCGCGGTCGCGTTCGCCGCCCTCCTCACGCTCGGCATCGACCGGCTCGCGTTCAAGCCGATGCGCGAGCAGGAGGGGATCGCGCTGCTCATCGCCAGCATCGGGGTCGCGCTCGCGCTCCGTTACGTGCTCGCGTTCGTCTTCGGGACGAGCAGCTCTGGCCTGACCGCCGGCGATCCCTCTATTCTCACTATCCCGCCCATCACGATTCCCGATTTCGCGATCCTCGGGTTCGAAATCTCCGGAGTCGCCGTTCTCCGCAGCCCCATTTCGATCACCGCCCACGAGCTCACGCTCACGTTCGGGGCTGTCGCGCTGCTGGTCGGCGTCCACTTGCTGCTCCAGCGAACCAAGCTGGGGACGGCGATGCGCGCGATGGCCGACAACCGCGACCTCGCGCGCGTCACCGGCATTCCGACCGAGAGCGTCGTGCGCGCGACGTGGCTCGTCGGCGGCGGGCTGAGCGGCGCGGCGGGCTACCTGATCGTCCTCTGGCGGGGAACGATCGCCTTCGACTTCGGCTGGGTCCTTCTTCTGTTGATCTTCGCCGCGGTCATCCTCGGCGGGATCGGCTCGGTCTACGGCGCGATGTTCGGCGGGCTCACTATCGGCATCGCCCAGAACCTCTCGCTGATCTGGCTGCCCTCGGAGTTCAGCACCGCCGCCGCCTTCGGCGTGATGATCCTCGTCCTGATCTTCAAACCGGCCGGGCTGTTCGGGGGGGTGACGACCGCATGAACGACGGCCACGAAAGCGACGACCGCAGGAGGGCGAGCGGGTATCTCCGTGGGACGAGGCCGGCGTGCGATCGGCGTCGGGGGCCGACGGATCGCCGGCCCCGGCGACTCGAACGGGAGGGCCGGCGATGAGCACCACCGACCGCCTGACGGGACGACTGAACAACGACGCCGTGTTGATCGTTGGGGTCGTGCTCGCGCTCTACGCGCTCTTCGTGGTCTTCGGCGTCCTGATCGGGCTCGACGCCGACGGGATCGTCAGCACTCTCCGGCGACTCACCTTCCTCACGGCGGTCTACGCGCTGCTCGCGCTCGCGCTCAATCTCCAGTGGGGATACACTGGCCTCTTCAACATCGGTGTCGCCGGGTTCATGGCGGTCGGGGCCTACACGATGGCGATGCTGACCGCGCCGGTCGACCCCGGGGCTGGCGGCGTTCCCGGCCTCGGGCTCCCGCTGTGGGTCGGCATCGTCGGCGGAATGGTCGCCGCGGGGCTCGTCGGCGGGCTCACGGCGCTGCCTGCCCTCCGGCTCCGGGCGGATTATCTCGCCATCGTCACGCTCGCGCTCTCAGAGATCATCCGGCTCACCTACAACTCGACGACGTTCCAACGGTTCTCGGTCGCGGGCGCGGAGTTGGGAACCGGCGGCGCGAGCGGCATCCCCGGTCCCGTCAATCCCGTGAGCACCGTCTACTACACCGATCCCGCGAGCCCGGCGTCGCCGCCGACCGCGCTCGGCGGGGCCATCTTCGACTTTTTCGGCGGGTTCGGGCTCGAGAACACGACCGTCATCGGCTGGACGTACACGCTCGTGCTCGTGGTCTTCGTCGGCCTGTTCTATTTCCTCCTCACGCGGGTGGGCAACTCACCCTTCGGTCGCGTGCTGAAGGCCATCCGCGAGGACGAGCTCGTGGCGAGCTCGCTCGGCAAGAACACCCAGTGGTTCAAGATCAAGACGTTCGTGCTCGGCTGTGCGCTGATGGGGCTCGCCGGGATACTCTGGCAGGGCAGCCAGTCGCTCATTACGCCCGCGCTCTTCTTGCCCATCGTCACCTTCTACGTGTTCGTCGCGCTGATCATCGGGGGCTCGGGATCGAACACCGGCAGCGTGATCGGCGGCGGGCTCTTCGCCGGCCTGCTCTTTCTCGGCCCGACGTTCGTCGGGCGGATCGTCGATGCGTCGTTCGATCTCGGCGGCGCACCCAGCACGTTCACCGATGCCGCCGCCACGCTCGGTTCGCTCGACGCCGCCCCGCTGCTCGCCTACAGCCTCGACAGGGTCAGTACACTCCGGTTCGTGCTGCTGGGGATCGTGCTCGTCTACCTGATGCAGCGCCGCCCGGAGGGCCTGCTCGGCTACCGCAAGGAGCCGGCGGCCGCCGTCGACCTCTCGCGGCGCGACGCACCCGAGGGCGGGGGTGGCCCGGCGGCGACCGACGGGGGCGAGAGACGATGAGCGAGAGTACGGAGGCCTCGGCAGCCGAGAGCGACACGCCGGCAACAGAGGACGACGCCGCGACCGCCGCCCCGGACACCCGGAGCGCCATCGAGGGCAAGGGACCGGCGACCGTCGGCGAGATCGATCCCGAGGCCGAGTCCGACGTCGAGCGCGCCGCCCGCGAGACGCCGCCGGGGCGGCCCCTCCGGGTCGACGACCTCCGCAAGGAGTTCGGCGGGCTGACAGCGGTCGACGGCGCGAGCTTCGACGTCGAGGAGGGCTCGCTCACGGGGCTGATCGGGCCGAACGGCGCGGGCAAGTCCACCACGTTCAACTGCATCACGGGCGTCCACACGCCGACGAGCGGGTCGGTACACCTCTACAACGAGGAGATCACCGGGCTCCGGCCCCACGAGATCGCCGATCGCGGCCTCGTCCGCACCTTCCAGATCGCCCGGGAGCTCGGCGATATGACCGTCCTCGAGAACATGCTGCTCGCGCCGAAGGCCCAGCGCGGCGAGGCGCTCTGGCGGTCGGTGCTGCCCGGCGCGCGCCAGTCGGTACGCGCCCAGGAGCGCGAGCTCCGCGAGCGGGCGTGGGAGACCCTCGAGTTCTTCGAGATCGACCACCTCGCAGAGGAGTACGCCGGCAATCTCTCGGGCGGGCAGCGAAAGCTCCTGGAGATGGCCCGGGCGCTGCTGACCGACCCCGAGGTGGTCCTGCTCGACGAGCCTCTCGCCGGCGTGAACCCAACCCTAGAGGAGAAGCTCCTCGATCGCATCCACGAACTCCGCAAGCAGGGCTACACCTTCCTGCTGGTCGAACACGACATGGACGTGATCATGGACAACTGTGAGCGTATCATCGTGATGCACCGCGGGCGGGTGCTCGCGGACGACGCGCCCGCGGCGATCAAGGAGAACGAAGAAGTAATCGAGGCCTACCTCGGAGCCAACGTATGAGCGGGGACGGATCGGGGGCCGAGGACGCGACCGGCGAGGTGACGGCGACCGGCGGCACAGCGGCCGACGAGGGGACAGCCGACGAGAGGGCGGCCGAGAACGTGACCGACGGAGCGGCGTCCGACCCCGACGGTGAAGCCGGCGGCGCGGCCGGAGGGCCGGACGGGACGGAAGGCGGGGCCGCGGCGACCGGCGTGGGGACCGACGCCGACCGGGACGACGGTCTGCTCTCCGTGTCCGATCTGGACGCAGGCTACGGCGAGCTGCAGGTGCTCGACGACGTCGACCTCGTGGTCGGCGACGGCGAGTACGTCACCATCGTCGGCCCCAACGGCGCGGGCAAGTCGACGGTGATGAAGGCGGTCTTCGGGCTCGCCACCTACATGGGCGGGCGGATCGCCTTCGACGGCGAGGAAATCAGCGGCGACGCGCCCGAGACCATCATCCGCCGCGGGCTGAGCTACGTCCCCCAGAACGAGAACGTCTTCGCGGGCCTCTCGGTGCGCGAAAACCTGGAGATGGGCGCGTACATCCTCGACTCGATACCCGAGGACACTCTCGACGACGTCTTCGAGCGGTTTCCGATCCTGGAGGAGCGCCAGTCACAGCGCGCGGGCACTCTCAGCGGCGGCGAACGGCAGATGCTGGCGATGGGACGGGCGCTGATGCTCGACCCCGACCTCCTGTTGCTCGACGAGCCCTCGGCGGGGCTCGCGCCGGAACTCGTCGCGGAGATGTTCGACCGGGTCGACGCGATCAACGATGCCGGCACTGCGGTGCTGGTCGTCGAACAGAACGCCAAGGAGGCGCTCCGACGGTGTGATCGGGGGTACGTCCTCGTCCAGGGCCAGAACCGCTACGTCGACACCGGCGAGGCACTGCTCGCCGACGAGGGGGTCCGCCGGGAGTTCCTCGGAGGCTAGGACCTACGGCCCGCTTTTTTGCGGGGAGTCCTCTGTCGCTCGCGCCTGCGGCGTCTCCGCGAGCGGAGCGAGCGGAGGCTCGCCGGAGCGAAGCTCCGACGGCACTCGCTTTGCCGAACCCCCTGTAAGAGCCTAAAGGAAACGCTCTTGGGAAGGAGATTGTTGGTAGCGACAGCGAGGATCGTCCGGATCGGTCAATCCTCCCGTTCAGCCGGGAAGAACGACGCTCAACCTCCCCATCGATCACCTCTCCGTAACGGCGAGATCGACAGACAGCTCTCCACCAACAACGTGCTTCGCAAGAGCGAAAGGAAAAGACCGCGAGCTCCCGAACTCCCCTCGTCCCCGTGAGTAGCGAGGGACGTCCCTCGGACCGAGCGAACGGGGGCTCGGAGCGTCTCGCTCCGGTGGTCGTCCGTCCGCTCGCGGTGTGACTGCTCGCACGACTGTACCGCCACCACACCGCTACCGTCCTGCACCGCGACCCGCACCGCTCAGAGGTCGGCCGTGAGCCCGACCCGGAGGTCGCGCCCGAAGTAGTGGCCCGAGAGGGCGACGACGAGCCCAGCCCCGGCCCCGAGCGCGACGACCGCGAGCCCGACGCCGAGCACCGACCAGAGCAGGAAATCGAAGAAGGTGCCGACGCCGGCGGCGGCTGTACCGGCCAGTCCGGTCTCGACGTAGTGGCGGCGCTCGCTCGCGAGGCCGAACCCGAAGGCCACGAGGAAGACGCCCGCGAGGCCGCCGAACGCGCCGACGACGGGGACGAAACCGCCGAGGAAGACGCCGACGGCGGCAAGCCCGAGCGCGACGGCGAACGTCCGCGGCGAGAACGCTTCGCCGCCTCGTTCGCGGCGGCGTGATTCGGATGGAGCCCCGTCGGCGTCCGCGGTCGATCGCTCCCCGCTCTCCCGGGGCGTGTCTCCCTCGCGCGTCGGCCGGTCGTCGCCCGCGAGCACGTCGCTTCCCGTCGTCACGGTCCCCGCGTTCCTCTCGCGGTTCCGCTCGCTCTCGCGGGTTCGCTCCTCGGTGCGCTCGACCATACTCGTCTGAGGCCCGCGGCGCGAATGGCTCTTTCGCTCGATCCGCTCCCCTCCCGCGCTCCCCTCCCGTTCGAGCGGACCGGTCGTTCGACCGGAGGATCGAGACTGGGACCGACGCGGGCCGTGTCGCCGTCGGCCTCGGCGACGAACCCCACTTTCCGCCCCTCGATGCCCACGAGCTCTTGTTCTCTTCGCTGGTGGTGGGGAATGGCTCTCGTTCACCGCTCACGACGACCGGCTGGTGTTCATCGCACCCCCATGCCGCGTTCCCGCCGGATCCGAGCTGCGACCGCCGTTCCCGATCGGACCGACCCATTGCCGCGAGCCACTCCCCGCCTGCCAGTCGGAAGGGACGGGTTCAAGTCCGGTGGCGGGCCTACTCGAAGCATGAACCCGGGAGACCGCGTCCGCGTCGAGCGCGCGGGACGGACCTACGAGGGCGTCCTGCTCCCCTCGACGACGCCCGCCAGCCTCGTGCTCAAACTCGACGGTGGCTACAACGTCGGTCTCGACCGCGAGGCCGCCTCGATCGAGGTTCTCGCGGCCGACGCCCACGGGATCGACACCGACGCGAACGACGAGGACGGCGCTACCGATGCCGACACCGACGCGAAGGGCGACAGCGAGCCCGACGGGAGGGACGCCTCGGCGGTCGCGTTCGACGACGACCTCCCGACCGTCTCGCTCATCAGCACCGGCGGGACGATCGCCTCCACGGTCGACTACCGGACGGGCGCGGTCACCGCTCAGTTCGACGCCGAGGACGTCCTCCGGGCGGTGCCCGATCTGGCCGGCCGCGCGAACTACCGGGGACGGGTCGTGACGAACATCCTGAGCGAGAACATGACGCCCGCCATCTGGACGGAGCTCGCGCGCGCGGTCCACGAGGAGATCGAGGCTGGCGCGGACGGGGTGGTCGTGATGCACGGCACGGACACGATGCAGTTCTCGGCGGCGGCGCTCGCGTTCGCCCTCGATACGCCCGTTCCCGTCGTGTTCACGGGCAGCCAGCGCTCGGCCGACCGGCCCTCCTCGGACAACGTGATGAACGCGGTCTGTGCGGTCGAAGCGGCCAAGGCGGACTGCGCGGCGGTGCTCGTCTGTATGCACGCCAGCAGCTCGGACGACCAGTGTGCGCTCCACCGGGGCACCCGGGTGCGAAAGAACCACACCTCCCGGCGGGACGCCTTCGAGACCGTGGGCGCGCGACCGCTCGGCACGGTCGAGTACGACGTGGCCCGGGGGAGCGATGGGGGACGGGAAGGCGACAACGGGATCTCCTTCCGTCGCGAGCACGTCGAGCGCGACGAGCGCGACCTCGCCGTCGCGCCCGCCTTCGAGACCGACGTCGAGCTACTGAAGTTCACGCCCGGCATGGGTCCCGACGTCCTCGACGCGTACGAGGGAACGGCCGGCCTCGTGATCGAGGGCACGGGACTCGGCCACGTCCACACCGGCTGGATACCGGCCGTCGCGTCGCTGGTCGAGGGCGGAACCGACGTGGTGATGACGAGCCAGTGTATCGAGGGTCGGGTCTGCGATCGGGTCTACGACACCGGCAGGGACCTGCTCGACGCGGGCGTGATCGAGGGCGAGGACCTGCTGCCGGGCACCGCGAAGGTCAAACTGATGTGGGCGCTGGCGAACGCCGAGAGCGGAGGTCCCCGAGAGGCCGAGGACGGCGAGGGGGTCGCCGCGACGATGCGTACGCCGCTGGCCGGCGAGCTGACCCATCGCTCGACCCCGTGGGCGTGAGCGACACCGACATGGATTCTACCGACGCCGACGATCCGTCCATCGAGGTCCGGCAGGCCCGCCCCGAGGACGAGGCGGCGGTGGCGGCGTTCACCCGTGAGACGTGGCCGGGCCGCGAGGCGAGCGACTACATCCCCCGCATCTACCGCGAGTGGATCGCGGGCGACGGCGACCGCCAGCGCACCTTTCTGATCGAGCGCGACGGCGAGCCCGCCGGGGTCTGTCAGGGGGTGCTCCTCTCGGGCCACGAGGCGTGGGCACAGGGGATGCGCGTCGCCCCGGCCCACCGGGGTGTGGGCCTCGCCCTCGGACTGAACGACGCGGTCGCCGGCTGGGCGCGCGAGCGTGGCGCGAGCGTGCTCCGCAACATGGTCTTTTCCTGGAACGCCGAGAGCCTCGGCGTCGCCCGGGCGGCCGGCTTCACGCCCGCGGCCGAGTTCCGGTGGGCCCATCCCGCGCCCGATCCGGAACCGGCCGTCGGCGACGGCCCGGCCGCCGACGGAGACGGCGATACGACCATCGATGGGGATGCCGGAGCCGATCTCGACGTCGTCTCCGACCCCGACGGCGCGTGGAGCTACTGGAACCGCTCGACGGCGCGAACCGCTCTTCGGGGGCTCGCGCTCGACGCCGAGGAGTCGTGGGCGCTCTCGGAGCTCACCCGCGAGCGGCTCCGCCGGGCGGCCGAGGAGACCGCCGTGTTCGCAGTCAGACAGCCCAGTGACGGGTCGAGCGGGGATGTGAGCGGTCGGGCCGCCGGGAGCGGCACGCGCGGGCTGGCCTACCGCGTCCGGGACTTCGAGCGCGAGGCCGAGACGGAGGGGAAGGACACGGACGGCGGGACCGAACGCTGGGCGGAGTACGGCGTCGGCGCGTGGGCGGACCTCGACGCGGCGCGGGCGCTCTTCGATGCTATCGGTGCGGACGCGGCCGCGATCGGCGCCGACCGGACGCGCGTGTTGATTCCCGAGACGCCCCGGAACGTCACCGACGCCGCGGCCGCGCGTGCGGGGCTCTCCGACGACCCGGACTTCGTGCTCGAAGCCGATCTGACCGGGCTCTGACCCACGTGGTCGGTCGTGTGCGTCGTCACGGCCGGTGTTCGTTCGAGGGGACGGGACGCGAATTCGACGTGGCGATCACGGATGCCGACGCATCCGAGCCTTCCTTCGCTTCCGGTTCGCCGAAGGGACCGCCGTCGCTCGCAGCCGGTGGAACTATCCGACCGGCGGGGGTTCCGACGGGCATGGCCGAACCCGAACTCGGCAGGGCGACCATCGTCTACGACGACCCCGAGGAGGGGGTCGTGGAAACCGTCGTCGAGAACGAGCGCATCGCGTACTTCGACGACCACTGGCTCGTGAAGGTCGACACGGACGCCGAGGGCAACGACGTCGTCCGGCGGATTCCCCGGGAGCGCGTCCAGTACGTCGAGCGCTCGGTCGAGGAGTTCAAGGACAAGCTCGACCAGATAGCCGACGAGGCCCAGAGCCGACTCCCGATCTAGCGTCGACGCCGGAGCCCACGAACGACGCGAGACAGCAACCGACAACGCTCTTTGTTCCGGAGGGCGAAAGCGAGGCATGCACTGGAGGCTCTTCGCCAACCTCGCCGAGACCGCCAGCGAGCGCGAGGTCGACGTCGAGGTCGGGCCGAACGCGACGTTCGCCGACGCGCTCGCGGCGCTGTTCGAGCGCCACCCCGAGCTCGAAGCCGAGGTGCTCGACGAGGACGGCGAGCTCTACCCCCACATTCAGGCGCTCCGCAACGGCGAGCACGTCGTCGAACAGGACGGTTTCGACACCCGCCTCGACTCGGGCGACGAGCTCGCGCTGTTCCCGCCGGTGAGCGGGGGCTAACGCGACGAACGCGGGCTGCCGGACGAGGACGCGGGCCGGATGGCACAACGGCACGGTCGGTAGCGCACACGATCAGGTTACAATGAGGTGGCCGCGTCGAGCGTGATGTCGATCATCCGTCCGACGTTGTCGCGAGCCTTCGCGGGCAGCTCCCCCTCGTCGGTCTCGCCCTTCTGGGTGCCCTCGATTAGGTTCCCGTCGACGGTACAGATCGCACCCGCCCGCAGGCCCTTCCGGCGCGCGAGCGAGAGGATCGCGGCGGCCTCCATCTCCACCGCGAGCAGCCCGGCGGCCTCCCACGCGTCGACGTACTCGTCGGTTTCGGCGTAGAAGGCGTCGTCGGTGGCGATCGGCCCGACGTGAACCGGCTCCTCGCGGGCGTCTGCGGCCTCGACCAGCGCCGAAAGCACCCGGTAGTCGGGCACCGCGGGGAGGACATCCGACTCGTAGCGCCGGGTCGTACCCTCCTCTTTGGCCGCACCGGTGGCGACAACCACGTCCCCGATCTCGATGCCGGGCTGGAGCGCTCCGGTGGTACCCACCCGAATCAGCGTACTGACGCCGACCCGGGAGAGCTCCTCGACCGCGACGGCGGCGGAAGGACAGCCGATGCCGGTCGAGCAGATCGTGAGGGGTCGACCCTCGTACTCGGCGTTGACGAGCGCGTACTCGCGGTTCTCGACGATCGGCTCGACCGCCTCACACTGGCGCGCGATCCGCTCGACGCGGTCGGGATCACCGGGAAGGAGCGCGAGGTCGTTGAGGTCGCCCTCGGCGACGAGCAGGTGTGGCTGCTTGGCCATGTCCGGGCGTCGCGGCGGGCGGACAAAAACCGCGCGAACGACCGTGCGTTCGGCGGTCCCCGGAGCGGGACGAGGCGGAACCGAGAGAGGGTCTCGACCGCGCGGTCCACGAATCGACGAAGCGGTTTTGGGGCGGCGCGACGAGCATTCACGGGTGGACGCCCACCTCCGGGCCGGGATCGCCGTCTATAACGCGGGCGGGTATCACGCGGCCCACGACGCCTGGGAGGAGCGCTGGCTCGCCCTCGATCGCGGAGGCGACGGCAGCGACGACGAGCGCTTCCTCCACGGACTGATCCAGTTCACCGCCGCCGTCCATCACGCGACCGAGCGCAACTGGGCGGGCGCGACCGGCCTCGCCGAGAGCGCCCGGGAGTATCTGGGAGGGCTTCCCGAGACCTACCGCGGGGTGAACGTCGCCGACGCCCGGGAGTACCTCGCCGCGCTCGGCGACGATCCCGAACTGATCGAGCGCGGACCACCCCCGAAACTGACTCACGAGGCTCGCGCACTCGGCCTCGGGGACCTCGACGTCGCGGCGTGTGCGGTGGCCGCAGAAGTGTTCGCCGAGGCGTTCGAGGAGTTCGAGGCGGCCACGATCGAGCGAGCCGTCGAGTACGCCCGCGCGGACTTCGATTCGGGGGAGGCGACGAGCGCGTTCGTGACACTCGTGTGTGATTTCGTGCGCGAACCCGAGCGTCGAGGGCTCGTCTACCAGCGCCTCCGTGAGCACACCGAGCGCCGCGCCGCCCGCGACGCAGACGTCGAGGGGCTGTTCGAGGAGCGCTGACCGTCCCGGGTCGACGGCCGTATCTCCCTCGCCCTGGATCACGGTCCGGCCGTTCGCATACGTGGCGACAGGTAGTTGCCGGCCGGGCGAGTGGGTTCGAGCGAGTCGATGGAGCAGGACTACCACACCCATTCGACGTACTCCGACGGGCGATTCCTCTTTGCGATGGTCCGGGCGGCGAGCGAGGCCGGACTCTCGGGAATCGGGATCAGCGACCACTGCACCGTCAGCGAGCGCGAACCGATGCGCGGGCAGCGGAACCTGCTCGGGTTCAACCTCGACGTGACCTACGAGCGCCGCCGCGGGGCCATCGAGGGGCTCCGCGAGCGCGTCGACATCGCCGTCCACGACGCCGTCGAGATGGACTACGACCCGCGCGAGGAAGGTGCGATCGCCGACTTCCTCGATCAGGCGGGCTTCGACTACGCGATCGGGAGCGTCCACCACCTCGAGGATACGAACGTTCACGTCGAGCCCTACTTCGCCGAGAAACCGGAGCGCGAACGGCGCGCACTCGTCGATCGGTACTTCGAGAAGGTCGTCTCGCTCGTGGAGTCGGAGCTGTTCGCGGTCGCCGCCCACCCCGATCTGATCGAGCGCACCCCTGCCCTCCGCGGGCTGGCAAGCGAGGAGCACTACCGACGGACCGCCGAGGCCTTCGTGCGCTCGCGGACGGTCCCCGAGCTCAACGCAGGACGGGTGCTCGACGACTACGGAAGTTTCCACCCGAGTCCGGTGTTTCTCGACGCCCTTGCCGAGCACGGCGTGAGAGTGACGGTCGGCACGGACTCACACCGTCCCGAGGAGGTCGCTCCCCGAGCCGAGCGGATCGACGAACTGCTCGACGAGCGCGGGATCGAGCCGGTCGAACTGGCGGTGTAGCCGGCTCTCCACCAGTCCGGCCAGCGGTCGGGCGATCAGTGCCGATCGCCGCCGTCCTAGCCGTCGGCGTCGTAGTCGGCGGCGTCGTCCCGGGGATCGTAGCCGAGCACCTCGCGGGCGCGCTCGATGGAGTAGTACTTCCGGTCGTTGTCGGAGATGCCGTAGACGATCTCGAAGTCGTACTCCGCCTGGAGGCAGCGATCGAACAGGTGTGCACAGTCCCGCCCCGAGAGCCACATCGCCTGCCCGCGCTCGTAGTCCCGGGGCGGGTGGCCGACGGTGAGGTTGCCGACGCGAACGCAGGCCACCGAGATCCCGTGTGCGTCGTGGTAGTACCGCCCGAGGAGCTCGCCGGTGGCCTTGCTCACGCCATAGAGGTTGCCCGGGCGGGGGAGCTCGGTGCCGTCGAGGCGGAACCCGTCGTTCGGTCGGTACAGCTCGGGCGTCCGGTCGGCGGTCTCGTAGCCGCTCACGACGTGGTTCGAAGAGGCGAAGACGACCCGCTCGACGCCCGCCTCGACCGCGGTCGCGAACACCGTTCGTGTCCCGTCGATGTTGTTCTGGAAGACGCTCTCCCACGGGGCCTCGGGCCGGGGCTCGCCGGCGAGGTGGATCACCGCCGAGACGCCCGGCGAGCCCGCCGATGATCGCCCGGCCGATCCGGCCCGAGGCCCCGGTGAGCAACACCGGCCCATCCCCCGCCATTCGCCTGACCCTGCGGCGACCGGCGGTAAGTAACGTGCGGTTCGGCGCGTGTCCGCGCCGACGCTGGACTCCAGCGTCGATGCGTCGGGATCCTAGCTGGCCCGGCGAGCGAACGCGAGCGTGCCGCTGACGTTCTCGATGTGGGCGTCGACGACGTCGCCCTCGCTCGCGCCGGGGACGAAGATGGTGAACTTGCCCTTCTCGGCGACGCCGTCGCCCTTTCGGCCCGTGCCCGTGATCTTCACCTCGTAGGTTCGGCCCTCCTCGACGTCGGGGCGCTGTTCGGTGGTCCCCGTGTTCGTGCGCTTGGTCACGGGTCGAAACGCCCCGCACGCTTCACACCGGAGCATCCGCGTCCGATCCTCCATCACGAGCTTCGTATCGGGGAGGCCACACTCCGAGCAGCGGACGAACTCCTCGACGTAGCTCTCGATGGCCGAATCGAAGTCCTCGCCCGAGAAGCTGCCGTTGTAGCGCGCCCGGCCGTCGTCGTACTGGCCGTTCGTCCCCAGTTCGCGCTGGACGACCCGGTGGATGTGCTCGGGGTCACGGGAGAGCGCGTCGGCGACCGCCCCGAGGTTGGTGAGGCGGGTGAACGCGCCGTCCTTCTGGGCCTGTGCGTCGGGGACGCTGAGTCGCGATTCGCCGGTGTCGAGGTCGGGCACCGACTCCATCGCACGGTCGAGACTGGTTTCGTACTCCATGTCTACACCACTCGCCGGCCGCCTAAAAGCCGTTCCGTCTGGCTGTCGGGGACCGCCCGCCGAGAGTCCGGTGTGGAGCACGCGACCGCAGTCGGGCGGTCGGCACGGACGACGCCGAACGACGGAGTTTAGCCGACGCCGACCGACCGCTCCCTGTGACCCCGAGCGACGACGAAGCGACCGACGACGGGCCGGCCGACGGCACGCCGATCGACCACGGACCGGCGGACGCCGGGCCGGCGGACGACAGGGCGGCCGACGACACCGAGGCCACCAGCGCCGAGCGAGCGTGCTTCGAGGCGGGCGTCAAGTTCGGCTCGCTCTATCACCAGTTCGCCGGCACGCCGGTGAGCCCCGACAGCGCGCACAGCCTCGAACGCGCGATCGAGGCGGCCATCGAGAACCAACCCTACTGCGAGTCGGTCGCCGTCGACATCGACGTCGGGGCCGTCGAGCGGGCGAGCGAGCACGGCTACACCGAACTCACGGGTCGGTTCGTGGAGTGTTCGGTCGTCGTCGACCGCGCCGGAGTCCGTGTCACCGCCCGGATGGCGATGGAGGACGGCTACCCCCTGATGGGCGTCGCGTCCGTCGAGCGCTGACGTCCGGACGGCGGCCCGACGGCCGCCCGTCGATGGCGGTGTCGAGGCAACGACCGCCGGCCGGTTCGCCACCGGGAAGGACCGAATGGGCCGGCCGTCCGCGGGCGCAAGTGCCCGAGAGCTCGGGGGTCCGCCTCGGCTCACCGGAACGCTCGACCGAGCACGATCCCCGAAGCGAACACGACGGGTTCCGGAGCCGAAGCCACTAAGCCTGCGCCGGCCCTCTGTCCTTCCCATGCCAGCGCTCGTCGTCGTCGCCCACGGCTCGCACCTCAACCCGGGCTCGCACGCGCCGACGTTCGACCACGCCGACACGATCCGCGCGTCGGGGGCCTTCGCGGAGGTCCGGGAGGCCTTCTGGAAGGAAGAACCCTCCTTCCGCGAGGTCTTACGTACCGTCGAGAGCGAGGAGGTCTACGTCGTGCCCCTGTTCATCTCGGAGGGGTACTTCACCGAGCAGATCATCCCGCGCGAGCTCCGCCTGGAGGGCTGGGACGTCGCGGCGTGGGACTCGGACGGAACGAGCGCCGACCACGCGACGTTCCGGGCGCGCGACGTCGAGAAGACGGTCCACTACTGTGGTCCCGCCGGGACCCACGATTCGATGACCGACGTCATCGTCCGGCGCGCGGAGTCGGTGACGGGCGACCCCGACGTGGGCGAGGGCTTCGGCCTCGCGGTCGTGGGCCATGGCACCGGGCGCAACGAGAACTCCGCGAAGGCGATCCACTACCACGCCGACCGACTCGAAGCGATGGATCGGTTCGAGGAGGTGCAGGCGCTGTTCATGGACGAAGAACCCGAGGTCGACGACGTCGCCGAGTTCTTCGAGAGCGATGACGTCGTGGTCGTGCCCCTGTTCGTCGCCGACGGCTACCACACCCAGGAGGACATCCCGGAGGACATGGGCCTCACCGAGGACTACCGCGAAGGCTACGACGTCCCCACAGCGGTCGAAGGCACGCGGATCTGGTACGCCGGCGCGGTCGGCACCGAACCGCTGATGGCGGACGTGCTCCTCGAACGCGCGGCCGACGCGGGCGCGGACGTAGGAGAGGCCGTCGCGGCGGTGCGCCGGCGCACCCGTGGCCCCGAGCCCGCCGCGGGCGATTAGATGAACGGCGTCCAGTTCGACGCGCTCCGCGAGGCCGCCCCCGATGGCGTCGCCTGCGACGGACTCCGGGTCGAGCGGGAGGCGAACGGCTACGTCTTCGAGACGCCCGAGGAGACCCGCGCGGGTCTCGACGCCGCGGCGTTCGAGGCGACTGCCGCGGCGAACCCGTGGTTCGTCTCGAACTGGCACTACTGGCAGGGGATCGAGGACCCGGCCCGGCGGGCGTACCTCCGGTGGCTCGAACGCGCCGACGAGCACGGCGTGCGAGAGCGCTACGAGGCGCTCGCCACGGGCGTGCGCCGGGAGTGGGGCCAGCTCGGGATCAAGGCCGGGCTCGACGGCGATGGCGAGCGCATCTACGAGCTCCGCCACGCCGCCGACGCCGACCGGGAGATCGATGCGCTCGACGTCCGCGCCGATCCACTCGACGCGCGCGAGATCGCCACCGAGGACCCGAAGGGCCGCTACCGGCCCCTCAAGACAGCGCCGACGCTCCGGCGGGGCTGGGTCTTCGCGGCGCTCGACGGCCGGGACCTCTACCGCGCCGTCGACTACTTCTACCCGGCGACGGTCGCCAACTGGTTCCGCGAGCGCGAGGGCGACCTCGACGTGACCCACTACCGCGAGACCGCCACACGCCAGACCGGCATCTACGGAATCGTCGACGGGCTCGCCCCCGAGGCGGTCGGGTGGCTCGCCGAAGCCTGCTGTGTGGATTCACAGTGTCTCAAGCGCCGCGAGTGGGACGAAAGCGAGGCGGAAGCGCTCGGCGTGCCTCGTGGGGACGGCGAGTTTCCCTGTCGGGAGCCCTGTTCGCTCGTGATCGCGGCCGCCCGGAAGCTGACCTTGCTGGAGCGTGAGGGGACTCGGACCTACGAGTTCGAGCTGACCCCGAGCGAGAAAGAACAGCTGGAAGCGCTCGTCGACACGGTGGCCGAGGGGCGGATCGACGACGTTCGTGAAGCGGACCTCGGCGAGGGGGCGAACCGCTACCGGACCCGGTTCCTCCGGGCGAAGCGGGTAGACGGGGAGGGCCGGCTGTGTGGCGTCCCGACCCGCGAGGACGATAGGGGGGAGGACGGCGGTGACGACGGCGAGCGAGAGGACTGACGGCGACGAACGACGTTGCATCGGGGACGCGCGGTGCGGATCGACCGCGGCACACCGTATCAGCGCAACAGGAAGTAGCCGAACGCGACCGCACCGAGGAAGATCGCCAGCCCGCCGACGACGACGGCGAGCTGCTCGATCACGACGAGGACGATCCCGGCCAGCACGAGCGCGAGCGCGCCCCCGAGTGCCATCCCGCGACTGGGGGCGACCCTCCTCTCGGTCGGGCCCGCCGGTGGGCTGGCCGTCGCTGTGCCCGTCCGCGGCGCGCCGGCGGAGCGCGCGCCGGCCGACCCGGCGTCCGTCGATCCGGCTGCGGGCTCCGTCCGCTGGGTGCGCTCGACGAGCGAGGCGTCGATCTCGACGGTTCCCTGTGCGTCGGCGGGTTCGGTGATCCGAACCGGGACACTCTCGCTCTCGCTGCCGTAGGCCGTCGCCACGGTGAGCGTTCCACTGATCGGCTTCGCCTCGTGGACGATCACGGGAACGCGCTCGGTCGCGCCCGAGCGGACGTAGTGGTTGGTGGTGGCGATCGAGGCGACCTCCGAGAGCGCCTCGTCGAGTCTGAGGTGGGCGTGGGTCGCCTCGCCGTGGTTGTCGAGCGCGACGGTAAAGGAATCGTCCGTCGCGAAGCTCTCGGGGACCTCGATCGAGTGGAGGCGAACCCGGTTCAGCCGGACGGACAACGTTTCGGGCATGGACGGTCGCTCGGGTGGCCGGTAGAAAAGCGTTCAGGCCTCCGCCTCCTCGCGCATGTCGGGCGGGAGGAGGTTCGGGATGCCGTCCTCGATGGGGTAGACCTCGCCGCACTCGGTGCAGACGAGCCGGCCGTCGACGATCTCCTCGTCGTCGCGTCGGACGACCTCGAGGTCGAGCTTCCGCTTGTCGAGCGGACAGCAGATGATCTCCATGAGCGACTCCTTCATCGGCGTGCTCCCCTCATGGGCCGGCCGACGGACGGTAGTGGCAAAAGCGTGGCGTTCGGCCCACCGCCCGGAGCTCCTCGATCGGCCCGTCACGAGCGGTCGTCGCCGAACCGAGCAGCCCCCGGATCGTCATCCCTCGAACGGGTCCTCGACAATCACCGTCCGTGCGCGGTCGGGACCGACGCCGACCGCGTACACCGGGACGTCGATCGCCTCGCTCACGTACTCGACGTAGGTCCGCGCGTTCGCCGGGAGGGCGTCGTAGCCCTCGGCGGCGATCGCCGCCCAGTCGGCCTCGGACCACCCCTCGAACTCCCGGTACTGGGGCTCGCAGGCGGCCCAGCGCTCGGTCGCCGCGGGCACCGTCGAGCGCTCCGCGCCGTCGAGCTCGTAGCTGTGGGCGGCCCGCACCGTGTCGAGGCCGGCGAGCGTGTCGACGTGGTTGAGGGTGATCCCGGTGAGGCCGTTGACGCGGGCGGCGTGGCGCAGCTGGGGGAGGTCGAGCCAGCCGATCCGCCGCGGACGACCCGTGACGGTGCCGTACTCGCCGCCGGCCTCGCGGATGTCGTCGGCGAGTTCGCCCGCGTCGGGGTCGCCGCCGCCCGCGGGGGTCTGTCCCTCGACGAAGCCAAGCTCCGTGGGCAGCGGCCCCGTGCCGACCCGCGAGAGGTACGCCTTGGCGATACCGACGATCTCGCCCTCACCGACGACGCCCGGCCCGAGCCCCGAGCCGGTCGTGGCCCCGCCGGCGGTGGGGTTCGAGGACGTGACGTAGGGGTAGGTCCCGTGATCGATGTCGAGGTGTGTACCCTGTGCGCCCTCCAGCATGAGTTTCTCGCCGGCATCGAGCCGATCGGCCAGGAACGCGCCGGCGTCGACGGTCATCCCGTCCTCGGCGAGACGCTCGCCGTAGCGGCGGTACTGCTCGTACAGCTCCTCGACCGCGAATGCCGCGCCAGTCTCGACGCCGTGGACGTCGGCGAGCGCGCGCTTGTGGGGAACGACGTACTCCAGACGCTCCCGGAGCACCGCGGGATCGAGCAGATCGCCGATTCGGACGCCCCGGCGGGCGGCCTTGTCCTCGTAGGCCGGGCCGATCCCGTTGCCGGTGGTGCCGACGGCCAGCTCGCCTTTGGCCTCCTCCTCGCTGCCGTCGAGCACCCGGTGGTAGGGGAGGATGACGTGGGCGCGCTCGGCGACGCGCACGTCGGGATCGAGGCCGCGATCGCGGAGCGCGTCGATCTCGGCGAACAGCGTCTCGGGATTGACTACACAGCCGTTGCCGAGCACGCCGGTCTTCCCGCGCACTGCGCCGCTTGGCACGAGCGAGAGTGCGTACTCCGTGCTCGTTTGTATCGAAGAGTCGGTCGCGCTCGCCGACACGGTTCCCCCGTCGGCCGCGGCATCGTCGTGAACGACCGTGTGGCCGGCGTTGTCGCCCCCTTGATACCGGACGACCACGTCGGCGGTCCCGCTCCAGACGTCGACCATCCCGCCCTTGCCCTCGTCGCCGAACTGTGTGCCGACGATAGTTACGGTCATCACCCCCCACGTCCGACCTGCCGGCTAAACCGATTGTGGTTCGAACCCCGCGGCTGGACCCCCGCGGTCGTGCGACGAGGCGAACCGGCCGAGGACGGGGCGACTAGTGCCGGACGGGAGTCGCTCGTCGATCCCGTCTGCACGGGCCGACGAGCACGTCTCGTCGGCCGTCCGGCCACGACGGACCGATCGATGGCTGGGATGCCCGAGAGCCGGCGGGTGATCCCGAGCGGAACCGCCGTTCGGCGATCGACCCGGGCGTTGGACACGTGATGCCATTGAGTGGTATGAAGAACCTTCATTGACCGGAGTCCGGAACTTATTTAATTAGCGCGGTGTCACACCGCATACCTGCCCGCCCCCTCCGGCTCCCGTTGGTCGCGGGCCGCTCGCGGCGAACAAGCGCCGCGGTCGGGCCAGTCGGTTCGGCTGGGCCGGCGTCACGGGGCCTCGGCCCAGGCCGGTCGCGCGGCGAACGGCAGCAAGCTTTAAACCGGTCAACCACAAGTTAACAAACGCCATGATAGATCGACTCGAAAAAGAGGTCGACATGCTGGAGCGTCACCTCCAGGTGTTACAGATGGTCATCGGCAGCGAACCGATCGGCATCGTGAAGATGTCGAACGAGACGGGCTACCCCCACCACAAGGTGCGCTACTCGCTGCGCGTGCTCGAAGAGGAGTCCCTTATCGAGCCCTCCAGTCAGGGCGCGATCACCACCGAGGACACGGACGCGTTCGTCGACGACCTCGACGAGAAGCTCGACGGTATCGTCGAGAAGCTCGACGGGATGAAGCTCGACGAGACACCAGAGGTCGAACAGTAGCGGCTCGACCCCGCGCTCGACGGGGCCGGACAGCCACGCGACGCCGCAAGCGGCCGCTCCGTGGGCCCCGGCGTTGCTCGATCCACCCGGCGGTTCGCGCCACGGAGCACGACTTATGTGACTGGGGTCCGGCCGTCGGGCATGGACGTCCGCCTGCTCGAAGCGACCGACGACCCCGAGCGGGTCGTCTGCACCGCGGCCAGAAACGACTACGCGGCGGGGTTCGTCGGCGAGCAGTCGTTCGCGGAGACGATGGCGGCGATCGACGGCGAGACGCTGGCGGCAAAAAAGCGGACGCTCGTCGGTCATCTGCTCGACCACGGCCACTTCGGCCCCTTCGAGCACCCGCAGGCGACCTTCGCCGTGGAGGGCATCAGCCGGTCGTGCATGGCCCAGCTTACCCGTCACCGGCACGTCAGCTTCGACGTCCAGTCGATGCGCTACGTCGCCTTCGACGAGGTCGATCCCGCCGCGGTGCGCGCCGGCGAGATGGTCGTCACGCCGCCCGCGGTGACCGATCCCGACTGGGTCGGGCGCAAGCAGCGGGACGGGGCGGTCGAGGAGAGCGTCGTCGAGGAGCGCGAGCGGATCTTCCGGGAGTCGGTCGCGCGATCGGTCGCGGCCTACCAGGAACTGCTCGACTCGGGGATGGCCCCCGAGGACGCCCGGTTCGTCCTGCCCATCGGGACGGCGGTCAACCTCGTGATGTCGATGAACGTCCGGATGTTGATGCACGTCGCGGACATGCGGGCCGCGGCCGACGCGCAGTGGGAGATCCGCGAGCTCACCGAGCGGGTGCTCGATCTCGCCGCGGAGTGGTGTCCGCTCACCTTCGCCCACTACGAGGAGCACATGAAGGGCCGCAAGAACCGGCTCGCCCCGTGACACGCGGGTTTCGAGGGGAGGGCGAGCGAAGCGAGACGGCGGGGACCGCGAGCGTGGCGGACGGGACGACTGTGTGAGCCGGCGGGGCGACGGGATTCGCCGATACACACGAGAGACCGCACCGCAGCCGCGCCGCTCGCGCCGCAGCCGTCACGCCCACGCGCCTCCCGACCGATTCCTTCGCTCGGACCCTCTACCACCGCCGCCCGACGACCGCAGTCGCGGCCCTCGCTCAGTCGTCCCTCGTACGGCGTTCGCGCGCCGACGGGCGGCGCGGCCGCGCCGCCGCGACAGCCGGTATCGATCCGCGATCAGCGTCGATCGCGACGCCGCCGACCACGGACTTCACCCGCGACCGTGATGGCGACACCGCCGTTCGGCGACGGTCGCGCGAGGTGTCCGAGACGGGCGGGACCCGCAGCAGGAAACCCGCGGCTCGGGCTCACTCGTACTCGCCCTTCTCGACGTCGGGTTCGGCCTGCTTGGCCATCCCGACGCGGTAGCGGGGCAGGAAGTGCGCGAGGTCGGTCGTGGTGACGATGCCGACGGGCTCGCCGCCCTCGGTGACGGGCAGCTTCTTCACGCCGTTGTGCCCCATGCGCTCGCCGGCGGCCCGGATGGAGTCGGTCGGCCGGATGGTGACGACCGGCTCGCTCATGAGCTGTGAGACCCGGGTCCCCGGGTCGAGCTCCTCACCGACGCTCTCGACGACGTCCGTCTCGGTGAGGATGCCCTCGATGCGCTCCTCGCTCACGACCAGCGCGCCGATGCCGTGGCCGGCGAGCTCGTGGGCCGCCTGAGCGATCGTCGCGTCGGGCGCTATCGTGCGGACGGGACTCGTCATGATCTCGCTGATGGGGGTCTCGTGCTCGGTCATGGGCAGGTTGCTCTGTCCCTATCGCTCCGCCCTCTTAAGCGTGGGCGGTGCCCGGTGACCGACGCGACCGCCGGCCGTCGCGGCGGGCGATCAGCACAGCGCTTTTATACGTCCTCTCGTAGAGTATAATAGATGTACCGGCCGTGGATCGCCCTCCTCGTCGGCGTCCTGCTGGCGGGGGCTGCCGTCGGCGTCGGCCCGGCGCTCGCCGGCCCGGCGGCCACCGATACCGGGGTGACCACCGGCGGAGCGACCGCTGGCTGGGGGACGGCAGTCAGCGGGGAACCAGGCGCCGACGACTGGGCGGCCGCCGATGCCGGGTCGATCCCTCCCGCCGGAGTGGTCGCCGGCCAGGGGCGCGGGCTCACGGCAGCGAGCTACACGATCGAGGTGTTCGCAAACGGCTCCGCGCGCTGGACGGTCGGCTACACCCGGCCGCTGCCGAACCGGAGCGACGTCCGACAGTTCCGCGACTACGCCGCGGCGTTCACCGGCGGCGAGACGCCGCTGTTCACCGACTTCCGGGAGCGCGCGACAGGGCTGGTCGAGACGGGCACGAACGCCACCGGCCGCGGGATGACCGTCGGCGGGTTCGACCGGCGTGCACGGGTCGTACAGCGGCCCGAGACCACGGGCATCGTCGAGATGTCGTTCATCTGGACGAACTTCACGGTCGCCGACGGCGATCGGCGGGTCGTCGGCGACGCCTTCGAGGGCGGGTTGTACGTGGGCCCCAACCAATCGCTCTCGGTCGCGGCCGGTCCCGAACTCGCCATCGAGTCGGCCACGCCGCCGCCGGACGCACGGACCAACGAGACCGGCAACGGCACCGTTGCAGTCACGTGGTTCGGCGAGCGGACGTTCGCCGATCGGCACCCGAGGGTCGTCCTCGAACCGCGGGCGTCCGCCAGGGCCCGCGGGTTCGTCCTCCCCGGCGACTCCCCCGCGCCGTGGATCGCGGGAACGCTCCTCGCGGCGCTGGGCCTCGGCGCGGCGCTCGTTCGGCGCTCGGGCGACGCCGGGGAGTCACGCGACGACGGCGCGGGTGGGGTCGCGACGGCCCCCCACGAGAGCGCCGCGGCCGAAGGGTCTGTCCCCGAGGAGCCCACACCCGAGAGGGCCACACCCGAAGGGTCCTCGTCCGCCGGCTCCGCGCCCGTGGATTCGATGCCCGCCGATCCCACGTCCGCCGACCGGATGTCCGACAGGGCCGAAGACACGAAGCCGTCGGGAGCCACGCTCGACGAGCCCCTCCGCACCGACGAGGACCGGGTGGTGGCGCTCCTCGAAGCGAACGGCGGTCGGATGCGCCAAGTCCGGATCGTCGAGGAGACCGGCTGGTCGAAGTCGAAGGTCAGTACGCTGCTCTCGGAGATGGAGGAGACGGACACGCTCGGCAGGCTCCGCCTCGGCCGCGAGAACGTCGTGAGCCTCGCCGGCCACGAGCCCGACGCCGCCGGATCGCCCTTCGACGACGAGTCCTGAGGATCCGCCTGCGGCCGAAAACACAACGGTTAAACGCGGTTCGGGACAACCGAAACCCGCGCCACGAGCGTACTGGGGCTCCGGTGGTGTAGTCCGGCCAATCATATTGCCCTCTCACGGCAATGACCGGGGTTCGAATCCCCGCCGGAGCATCCGATTTCTCGGGGACGTCTCAAGCGGATAATGGGGGTCGTGGCGGGACGGTGAACGGTTCTCGCGAGGGGTCAGGAAGCGAGCCGGAGGACACCTCCGTCGCCCGCTCTCTACCCACGGGAGGGAGCGGCGCAGTGCTCGCGGGGAAGCGGTCGGCCGCCGTCGTTCGGGTCGGTAGTACTATGCGGATGGCTCCCGTCGACTTCCCGTGACTCGCATCGCACTCACGGGCGCAGCCGGCAACGTCGGCCGCGGACTGCTCGGCGCGTTCGACGGGGACGAACACGACCTGCAGCCGTTCACCTACGAGGAGCACGACGACATCGACAGCGAGACGCTCGACGTGACCCGGGCCGAAGAAGTGCTGGAGATGATCGACGACTTCGACGCCGTGATCCACCTCGCGGGGGCGTCGTCACCGGACGCCGACTGGGAGGCCGTTTCCCGGACGAACATCGAGGGGACGAAACACGTGCTCGACGCGACGGTCGAGAACGGGATCGACCGCATGGTGTTCGCGAGCTCGAACCACGCAGTCGGGATGTACAACGCCGCCGACGGGAGCGACCCCGAGAGCATGACGATCGGCGACGCCCGGACGGTCGATCCCGACGTGCCGACGCGGCCGGACTCCTACTACGGGGTGAGCAAAGTGGCCTGTGAGGGGTTGACGACGTACTACGCCGACGTCCACGGGATCGAGGCCGTGAACCTCCGCATCGGCTGGTATATGCCCGAGGCGGCGCTCCGGGCGAACACCGGCGCGGATGTCGAGCCGGGGGCGGCACGGTTCGCCCGGGCGACGTGGCTCAGCCCCCGTGACTGCCGCGACGTCCACCGGAAGGCGGCGACGGTCGAGCTTCCGGAAAGCCCCACGACGGTCAACGCCGTCTCCCGGAACGACCAGCGGTTCCACTCCATCACCGAGACGATGCGGACCCTCGGCTACGAACCACGCGACAACGCCGCCGAGGTGCTCGACGGATAGGGTCGAGGAGCGACGGACACTCCGCTCGCCGGACACGACGACTCCCGGTGTTGTGCTGCTCGCCCGGGAGCGAACCGAAATCGAGGCCGAGCCGCGAGCGGTCACTGGAAATGGGATCGAGCACCGGACACACGACCGAACACGCGATGGTTCGATGGCGAAAGATTTCTATATTCGTATTAAACCGTCCTCGGTGGCGATATATGGAGTGACGACGGGAGGAGCCTCGCGGTGCGCCACGCCGAACGAACTGCGGCTGGAACCGGACGGATCGAGGTACACAGTACTTCTCACACCATAGCCATTAGGCCCCTCGTTTTTGCCCCCACGAGCTCCATCCCGTGTATGAGCCCACCGGACGAGGCGAGCGATCGTGCCGAAGGGATATCGACCGACGCCGACGCGGGCGCGGCCGACGTCGCGGGGAGCGGCCTCTCGCGGCGGACGTTCATGCGGGCGACGGGCGTCGCCGGGGCGGGTCTGCTGGGCGTGGGCGCGGCCGGCACGGCGGCGGCCGGGGAGAGTTTCCACCGGGAGTTCGCCAACCCCCGGACGTGGGAGCTCTCCCGCGTCTGGGAGCGGGGCTACCGTGGCCGGCCCGACCGGACGGTCGCGGTCGGCGACACCGGCGTGGACGCCCGCCACCCGGATCTGGCGTGGAACCGGGTCCGTATCGTGGAGGGCGAGGACGAACTGGACCTCCAGAAGGTGACCAACGTCGACACGGGCGGCGAGGGCGTCGGCGACGTCGGCCCCTACACCGGCACGCTCGGCCCGGGCGTGGCCGACGCCGGCGAGACCGAGCGGAACACCTACGAGCTCGACGTCCCCGCGGGCGCCAACCAGGTGGAGGCCACCGCGACGTGGACCCCTCAACGGCAGGACAACGAGCTGCTGTTGCTCGACGAGAACGGCAACGTGGTCGCCTCCTCGACCGAATTCAACCCGCTGAGCGGGGCGGGCGAGCGCCTCAGGGGGCCGGTCGAGCCCGGCTACGCGATCGCCATCGAAACCTACGCCAACGTGGCGGCGGACTACGAGCTGACGGGGACGTTCATCGAAAACGAGACGACCGTCGAATCGCTTCCGGAGGACCACGACCCGATCCCGGAGGGGCCGGTCGACCCGGACACGCCGAGCCTCGTCGGCTGGAAGGGCGGCACGCTCGCCCGCGACGGCGACGGCCACGGGAGCCACACCTCCTCGATCTCGGCCGGCACCGGTCAGGGCAGCGCCATCGACGAGTCGACCGTGGTCGAGGAGGAACCCCGGGCGGCGCTGCTGCCCGGCGAGTTCCTCGCGTACGAAGTCACCCCGGTGGGCGGCAAGGCCGAGAGCCGCGATGAGGGCGGGGTGTTCGCGGGCGTCTACGGCGAGAACCTCGTCCTGGAGATCGAGGCTCCCGACGGGCGGACCGTCGAGGAGACGAGCCTCACGAGCGATTCGAGCGCCAGCGGCGACATGACGGTCGCCGAAACCCACGCCGCGCAGGCCGGCACGTACACGGTGTACGTCAAGCCCAGCGAGACGGTGACGAGCGCCGCGCGCGTCGAGCGCGTGAGCGTCGGCGCGCTGCTCCCGCCCGCCGAGACCACGGGCGATCGGCTCGGCGAGACGCCGACGCTGCACGCCGGCGCGGCCCCGAACGCCTCGCTGGTGACCATCCAGGGGCTGGGCAACGCACTGGGTGCGCTCTCGACCTATCCGGACTTCTTTACGGGGAAGTTCGGCGTCCGGACCGCGAACTTCTCCTTTGGCGGCCTCCAGACCGAGCGGCTCGGCCTCTCCGATACGTACTTTTTCGTGCGCGACATGGCGAAGGGGGGCATCCTCACGGTCTCCTCGGCCGGCAACTTCGGTCCGCTCACCGGCTCGACCGGTCCCTCGGGAGCGGACGAGGCCATCGCCGTCGCGGCGACCGGCCCGATGGACGGGCTCACCGCGTACACCTCCGGCGGCACCGTCGTCCGGGGCAACGGTGACGACGACGAGACCGACGGCAGCAACGACTCGCCCGCCGGCGAGATTTACCGCAAGCCGGACGTGACCGCGCCCGGTGGCACGCTCGACGACGCCGTCAACGCCGTCCGCGCCGAGTCCCCCGACAGCGACGGGCCGGTCCGGGGCTACGTCGGCTTCTCCGGCACCTCGATGGCCGCACCGTATACGAACGGCGTCGCCGGCCTGCTCGCACAGGCGATGGAGGAGGACGCCCCCGATGGGCTCTCGCTACCGGCTCCCGAGGAGACGGGCTACGAGGACGTGCTCCGGCTCAAGGGAATCGTCCTCGCTACCGCCTCGGAGACCCCCTTCATCGCCGCGCCGTACCACCGCGCGCACGCGCCGACCTACGAGTTCGGCGGCCGGGACCCCTACGAGGGCTTCGGTCGCGTCAACCCCGACGCGGCGATCGACGCCGTGACCCGGGAGTTCTCGACCGTGGGGAGCGACACGGTCGGACTGAATCGCCACGCCGACTCCCGGGCGGTCGCGGGCTACCTCGCGCCCGAGGAGGCCGTCACCTACCGGCTGTCGGTCGAGTTCTCCCACCTCTCGGGCGGGAACAAGGGCGCGGCGCAGGGCGACCCCCACGTCGACCTGTTCGTCTACGACGCCGCCGAGCCCAGCGAGAACGGGATCCCGACGGTCGTCGCCAAGGCTCAAGGGCTGGAGGGGTCGCCGGCGCTGTCCTTCGCCGGCGAGGCCGGCGGCGCGTACGTCGTCGTGGCGAAACTCGTCGACGTCCCCGGGGTGTTCAACGGCGACGACGTGCAGGCCCACCTCGATATGGGGGTGGAGGTCGACGACCGGTTCGTCGTCACCGGAACGCGGAACGACGACGGGAGCGCCTTCACCGGCGGGCAGACCAACCGGATCGACGTCTCGGTCGAGGCGAACGATCCCGTGGTCGTCCGCGACCGCGTTCCCAAGGAGTGGGACGTGCTCGAAGAGTACAGCGACGACGTAGCGCGGGTCGTCCCGGGCACGGAGTTCGATTTCGTGTACTTCGATACGAACGGCGACGGCGTCACCGACGGCGACGACCTCGCGGGGACGGCGGCGTTCACCTACTTCGCGGAGGCCCCGGAGGGCGCGACCCTCACGAACGCCTACGAGTTCGGCCCCGTCGAGGTGAACACCGACGCCGACGCCGGCAACCGCGCCGGCTCGTGGGTCGCGGTCCCCGGCACGTCGAGCACCGAGTACGTCCTCGGAACGAGCACGTAGAGCGCGGAACGCACGACCGGACACCCATCGACATCCAGACACCGATCATGACACCCGACGATACACACCGATCGAAGCGCCGGACGTTCCTCAAGGGCGTCGGCGCGGGCGCGGCCGCGCTGGCCGCGACAAGCACGGCATCGGCGGACGAACAGATCCCCGAGGGCTTCGACGCGGCGGGCGGCGTCCAGGAGGCACTGGTCGTCTTCGAGGATCGAGCGGCGATCGACCTCTCGGACGTCGCCGAACGCTGGTGGGCCTTCGAGACGCTCCCGATCGCGTTCGGCGGGCTCGATCCCGACGCAATAGGGGAGATAGCGGCCCGGGAGACGGTCCGGGGCGTCTACCCGAACCGCGAGCTCCAGTACGACAACGACGACGCGCGGGCGCTGACGAACGCCGAGGCGGTCCACGCCGGCACGGGGCTCGACGCGCCCTACACCGGCGAGTCGGTGCACGCGGCGGTGCTCGATACGGGAACTGCGGGCCAGCACCCGGACATCGCGGCGAACCTCGTTCACAACTGGACCCCGGTCGGAAGCTCGACTCTCACCGCGGAGCCGATCGCGTGGGTTGACGCCAAGGACACGGACACCGACGAGAACGGCCACGGCACCCACTGTTCGGGCAACGTCGCCGGCGCGGGCGCCCAGAGCGGCGGCCAGTACGAGGGCCACGCGCCAGACGCGGACCTGACGGTGTACTCGCTGGGCCAGACGCTGCTCATCGTCTACGTCGTCGCGGCGTTCGACCGCATCGTCACGCGCAAGCGGGCGGGCGAGACCGACGTGCAGGTGACCTCGAACTCCTACTCGCCGGTGACGGACGGCCGGGACTTCGACCCCTTCGAGCCGGTGAACGTCGCCACCTACTACGCTTTCGAGGCGGGGATCGTCTCCTGTTTCTCGGCGGGCAACGACGGCCCCGGCGAGTCGAATTTGAGCCAGTACGGCGAGGCTCCCCACACGCTCGTCTCGCCGGCGACCCACGACGTCAGCGACGTCCCCGACACGGGCTTCGACGAGGCCGACCGCACGGTCGTCGACTTCTCGGGGCGGGGCCGCCGGAAAGAGGGCGAGTACGAGAAAAAGGAGTTCGCGGGACCGAACAATCACGCGCGCGAGCCGGCGCTTTCGAACCTCCGGCAGCTGTTCGACCACACACAGGAGGACCCCGGCCGTCCCTACGGTGTCTACCGGCCGGACGCCGGCACGCCCGGCAACAGCGTGATGTCGACGATGTCACCCGGCGACGCCCTACAGGCGCTCAGCGTGGACGCGGAGCCGTGGTACGCGGCCATCTCGGGGACGAGCATGTCGACGCCGATCCTCGCCGGCTGCGTGGCGACGGCCATGGACGCCTACCAGCAGGGCCACGAGGACAGCGCGGATCCGGTCGACGTGATGAACACGATCCAGGCGACCGCGAGGAACTACCACCCGGTCGGTTCCGACGAAACCGGACGGGGCGCACAGTACACCGTCGTCAACGTCGGCCCCGGCTTCGTGGACGTACGGGCCGCCTGCGCCCGCACTGAGGACGGCGACTGGGCCGACTTCGACGAAGCGAACCGCAACCTCATCGACACGGAGACCACCCAATGACTCGACGCGAACGAAAAACGCCGACGAACCGACGCACCCTCCTCAAGACGACGGGCGCAGCGTTCGGCGCGGGCGTGCTCGGTCTCGGTGGGACCACGAGCGCGGCCGCCGCCTCGAACTACGACACCTACGAGTACCACAGCACCGCCCCCGCACCGGGCGTCCAGGAGCTCGTAGTCCACGGCCGGTGGGCGTTCTGTGCGACCAACGGCGCGATCACGACCGTCGACCTCCGGGAGCCGTCGCTTCCCCGGACGGCGGCGCGGGTGCGCGGCGACCACGACGGCGACAGCCTCGACGTGAAGGTCGACGACTACGTCACCGCGAGCGGCGAGCGCCGCACTGTCGCCATCCTCACACACAACTCCGGGGACGCGGGTATCTCCGTGTTCGACGTGACCGACCCGGCGAACCCGGCGTACCTCACCTTCTTCCCGACGGTGGATGACATCCACAACACCTTCCTGAAGGACGGCTACACCTACCTCACCGTCACCGACTCGTTCGATCACTCGCGGATGGTCGTCGTCGACGTGACCGACCCCGAGAACCCGACGACCCTCGAAGGGGAGGGCGACTACGCGAACGGGACGGAAGTCCCCGACGAGGAGCGCGGCACCGGCGGATCGTGGATGCTCCGGGACGCCCGGAAGGACATGGCGAACGCGAACGTCAACCCGCTGCACGACATCTGGGTGGCCGATCACGCGGACGGCGAACTCGCGTACCTCTGCTACTGGGAGGCCGGCGTCGTCGTTGACGTCAGCGGCGAGCCCGGTACCGAACGGACGGGCTCGCCGGTCCACGCGGCGACGAAGACCAACCCCGTCGCGGTCGCGCACTTCGGCGCGGTCGAGTACGCCGACGGCGATGCACCGAGCACCGTGAAGTACGCCAACGGCGGCGAGAAGTCCAACGCTCACTACGCCCAGCCGACGCCCGACGGCGCGTACACCTTCGTCGGCGCGGAGACGTTCGGCGGCACCGCCCACGAGGAACTCGGCGCGACCGGCGACCACGGCGGCATCCGCGTGTTCGACAGCCGGGCGGTCGACCTGCTCTCGGGCGACGGGGTGGCCATCTATCCCGAGGCAGACGGCGTGACCCGGCTCCCGACCACGAAGAAGGACACGATGGAAGAAGGCGTCCCGCTCCAACGGTCGACCGACCAGCGCCATCCCGAGAACCCGGTCGATCTGGTGGCGTACGTCGACGCGCCCGACCAGCCGGACGACGCGGCGCTCACCTCCCACAACTTCGACGTGACCGAGACGAAGCTGTTCACGTCGTGGTACCAGGGTGGCGTCCGGGCGTTCGACCTCGGGCCGCTGTACGCCGGCGAGGACTATTCGACCGTCCCCGCGGCGGCGAGCGACATCGAGCCGCCGACGGAGCTGGCGGCGTTCGCGCCCGACGGCACGGCGTTCTGGACCGCGGAAAACCTCGCAGCCGAGCAGGGCGCGACCTACTACACCGTCGCCTCGGACATCGGCAAGGGCGCGACCGTCCTCGAGCTGACCGAGGGGCTCCAGGCGCTCCCGTAGCCCTCGGGATTTAGGGCCCGGGGAGCGTCGCCGATCTATGCCCGCGAAGGTGACCTCCCGAGCGAGCGAGTATCGAGTTATCGACCGCTTTCCGGGCGGCGTCGGCTGGATCGCCCACCCGGAGGAGACGATGCAGCGCGCGAGCCACGCGCTCGTCGCCGACGGCACGAGCGGAACGACGGCCGCTGGGAACGATGGGGGAGGCGACGCCGGGAGCGGCGCTGACGGCGAAAGCGACGTGGACGCCGAGAGCGGCGTGGACGAGAGCGGCGCGGGCGGCGGTGAGACCGAGGTCGGGGCCGACCGGGCGGTGTGGGTGGTCGATCCGGTCGACGCAGCCGGGATCGACGAACTGATCGCCGAGTACGGCACGGTCGCAGGGGTAGTGGTGCTTTCGAGCTACCACCGGCGCGACGCGGACGCGCTCGCCCGGCGACACGGCGTCGCCGTCCACCTCCCCCGGGACATGCGGGGCGTCGCTGCCGAACTGCATGCTCCCGTCGAGCGCTTCGACGGCGCGCTCGCCGACACGGGCTACGAGCTGCTCGCCGTGTCGACCCGGCCGGGTTGGCAGGAGTTCGCGCTCTACGACGGCACGACGCTCGTGGCCTCGGATTCGGTCGGCACCGCGCCCGTGTGGCTGACCGGTGCGGAGCGCCTCGGCGTCCTCCTCCTGGTCAGACCGTTCCCGCCGCGGGCGGCGTTCGCGGGCCTCGAGCCCGATCGGATCCTCGTCGGCCACGGCGCTGGCGTCTTCGAGGACGCCGCGGGGGCGCTCGCGGACGCCCTCGCCGGCTCGCGGCGGCGGTTCCCCCGTGCGCTGGTCGAGAACGGCCGCGCCGAGGCGCGGTCGGTTCTCGCCGCGCTGTGCACCTGAACGGCGTCGCTCCCGGTCCGATAGCGGGCCGGTCGCTGGTGCGAACCAGCGGTCTACGGCGTGTCGCGCCGTCAGCCGCCGAACAGTGTGAGCCCGAGCGAGAACGCCCACGCCTCTCCGCCGATGACCAGAAAGACCAGCGACGCGCCCAGCAGCTCGACGTTTTTCAGTAAGTCCGTCATCTCGTCTTGCCGTTGGTCCTCGGGGACCGCCCAGAAGTCGTGCATCATCGGCGTCACGACGAGGAAGAAGACGGCGAGCATCCCCGCTGCGACGATCGGGTAGACGCCGAGGATGATGCCGAGCCCGCCGAGCACCAGCATGACGCCGGTGGCGATCACGCCGAACCCGGCCGCGGGGACGCCCTTCGATTCGGCGTAGCCCGTCATCATCCCGGTGTTCATGAAGTGGTTGATGCCCGAGAACGCGAGGAACCCACCGAAGAGCACGCGCCCGACGAGCAGGAGGACCCCGCCGATCCCCGCATCGAGCGCCATCAGGCGCTCACCCCCCGGTGTGTTCCGTCGGTCGTCTCCACGGTTTCTCGGACGGGCGCGAGGCCCGAAGTCGGTCGGATCGTCGTCATCGGTTGCATCGTGTTACTTGGTTCGGACCCGAACCCATATATGCGCTCGCTAACGTCGGTGTAACCGGGTGACATCGATGCCAGCGGACGCCACGGGACAGGAACGGGGCGTAGAGAGAGGAGACGAGCACGGACCGTGTTCGGTGATCGACTCGATCGAGCAGATCGGCTCGCAGTGGCGACTGGTCGTGCTCCACGACCTCCAGGGCGGCGAGAAGCGGTTCAACGAGCTGAAGCGCTCGACGGGCGCGAGCTCGCGCACCCTCTCGCGGGTGCTCTCCGATCTCGGCGAGCTGGGTTTCGTCGACCGGCGGGTCGAGGCCGACGCCCCGGTCGCCACCTACTACAGCCTCACCGCCAAGGGCGGATCGCTCTGTCCGGTCTTCGACGAGATCGAGGCGTGGGCCGAGGAGTGGCTCGACGGCGAGCCCAGGCACGAGGAGACGCCCCGGAGCGGACGGACCGCTCGAAGCGAACCCTGACCGGTACGCTCGCTCGTAACCGAGACACGTTGCAGCGTCCGGAGCCTCTCTCCTCTCCCGCCCTCGAAGCTGTCCCGCCCCGGGGCGGGCCGTCGTTCGGAGCCGGTTGGACGGGGCCGATGCAGCGGGCTTTTCCGCCCGGCAGTGCTATCGAGGGCGATGCTCGAAGCAAGCGACAGCGCCCCCGATTTCACTGCGAAGCTCGCCGGCGACGATCCCGAGTCGTTCACCCTCTCGGAGCACCTCGACGAGGCACCGATCGTGCTCGCCTTTTTCCCGGGCGCGTTCACGCCGCCGTGCACCAACGAGATGGTCGCGTTCCAGTCGGACTTCGACGGGCTCCGCGACGCCGACGCGACGCTGTACGGCGTCAGCGCCGACTCGCCTTTCTCCCAGGCCGCCTTCCGCGAGGAGCACGGCCTCGAGTTCGACCTCGTGAGCGACATGGACGGCGACGTGATCGAGGCCTACGGCCTCGACATCGACATCGGCGACCTCGGCTTCCACGGTGTCGCCCAGCGCGCGGTCTTCGTGATCGACGGCGACGGCGAGATCACCTACGCGTGGATCGCCGAGGACCCGACGAACGAGCCCGACTACGAGGCGGTCGAGTCGGCCGCCGAGACCGCGGCCTGAGGGCGCGAGCCGGACGATCCGCCGCGTTCGACCCCATCCGGGCGTGGGCCGGGACCGTCGAGCCGACGCTGGCCGATTGCCGTCGACGATGCGCTTATACCGTCGCCACGTGCGGTGGCGCGCATGCCGATGAAAGGGTCCGGTCGGGGCGAGTGTAGAGAGATCGACCGCCGGGCTGGCGGCGTCGGCTGGATCGCCTACCCGGAGGAGACGATGCAGCGCGCGAGCCACGCGCTCGCGGTCGGCGGCACGACCGGCGGTGGATCGGCGGACGGCGAGCCGGCGGGCGACGCCGACGTGTGGCTGGTCGATCCGGTCGACGCCGAGGGGCTGGACGCCCTCCTCGCGCCGTTTGGCGACGTCGCCGGCGTCGTGACGCTGCTTGATCGTCACGAGCGCGACGCGGCCGCGCTCGCCCGGCGACACGGCGTCTCGGTGTGGGTGCCGTCGTGGATGGACGGCGTCGCTACGAGCCTCGACGCGCCCGTCGAGCGCTTCGACGGCGAGCTCGCCGACACCGGCTATCGGCTCCGCGAGGTGGTGAACAATCCCGTCTGGAAGGAAGGCTTGCTTTACGAGGAGGACGACGGAGTGGCCGTGATCCCCGAGGCAGTCGGGACGGCGAGCTACTTCCGGGCGCGGGACGAGCGCCTCGGGGTCCACCCGATGCTTCGGCTCCTGCCCCCGCGGCGGGCGTTCCGTGAACTCGCGCCCGACCGGGTGCTCGTCGGCCACGGCGCGGGGATCGAGCGGGACGCGACGGCAGCGCTCCGGGACGCCCTCGACGGGTCGCGCCGCCGGGCACCCGGGGCGTACGCGAAGGCGTTTCGGGACGTGCTGTCCGGCTGAGCCGCGCCGTTTTTTGCGGGCGCTGGCTCGGGGGATCGGTGGCGAGAGCACGGACGGCAGGCGAACGACGGATCCAGGTCACGGACCGCAAGGTCACGGCCTACAGGGGAAAACCGCGACCGCGCCCCGACTGTCCCCGTTACACGGCCACCGCGGACCGACTCTCACGGTTCAGCTCGGTCGATCGGCCGAGCCGCGGCGCGGGCCGTGGGACCGATGTACACGGGAGACCGCTCCGCGACCGCGACCCACACGCCTCCCGGCCGATGCTCCGCTCGGGCCACCGCACCGCAACCGCCGTCGCTCGCGTGGCTCGCGGGTCGCTGCCCGCTCGCAGCGAGGTGCGAGGGACGAGCACCTCGCCTCGCCCGGCGCTGACGGAGCAGCGCCGCGCGCCGACCGCGACGCCAGTAGATCCACCCCTCCCCCCGACATCCGTTCTCACTGAACCCGACTACGGATCGCCGCCCCGACCGACGGGGATTCGGCCGCCACGCTCCTGGCCGCCGACTCGAACGCCTCCCGGCGAGGGGCGGTTTTATGTCGCTCTCGACCCCGCTCCGCGTATGGACGAGCGCGAGCTGAGTTTCTGGGGCTGGGGCTACGCCGACAAGTTCCCCGACGACGAGGAGCGCCGCGAGCTCGCGGCGCGCATCGAGGGGTCGCTCGGATTTCCCGAGCGACCGCTGCTCGATCCACCCGAGATCGAATCGGTGTCGGTTCCCGAGCCGCGCCTCGCGGTCCCGGAGGAACTCGCGGGGTTCTGCACGACCGCGAAGCGCGCCCGCGTCGGCCACACCTACGGCAAGTCCTACCGCGACCTCGTTCGCGGGTTCCACGGCGATTTCTCGGCCGCGCCGGACGTCGTCGCGCGACCCGCGGACGAAAGCGACGTTGAGGCCCTCCTCGCGTGGGCCGCCGCAGCGTGCGTCGCGGTCGTGCCCTTCGGCGGCGGAACGAGCGTCGTCGGCGGCGTTGAGGGCGACCTCGGCGACCCCGGTAACGGGGCCGGAATTGAGGTGACAAACGGTGACGGGGCTGGTGACGTCGGTGGCGTCGGGGACGACGGGGACGGTGGTGGCGACGGGAGCGATGGTGCCGCCCGGAGAGCCGCGTACGGGGGCGTCGTCTCGCTCGACACCCGAGAACTCGATCGCGTCCTGAAGGTCGACTCCCGTTCCCGCACCGCCCGGATCCAGGCCGGCGCGCTCGGCCCCGAGATTCGGGATCAGCTCGCCGAACACGGCCTCCAGCTCCGGCACTACCCCCAGTCCTACGAGTTCTCGACGCTCGGTGGCTGGATCGCCACTCGGGCCGGCGGCCACTTCGCTACTCGTTATACACACATCGACGACTTCGTCGAGAACGTCCGCATGATCACGCCTGAGGGGCCCTTCGAGACGCGCCGGCTGCCCGCCTCCGGCGCGGGCCCGGATCCCAACCGGCTGGTGCTCGGCTCGGAGGGGACCCTCGGAGTCATTACGGAGGCGTGGCTGCGCGTCCAGCCCCGTCCCGGGCATCGCTCGCGTGCGACGCTGCGTTTCGCGTCGTTCGAGGAGGGGGTCGCGGCCACCCGCGAGGTGGTGCAGGCGCGGCTCTCGCCCGCCAACTGCCGGCTGCTCGATGCCAACGAGGCGATGCTCAACGAGATCGCCTTCGACGGCAGTTCGGTGCTCCTGCTCGGCTTCGAGTCGTTCGATCACCCGGTAGAAAGCGAGCTCGACCGCGCGATCGAGATCGGTGAGAGCCACGGCGGAGAGCTCTCGGAGGGGCCGGCCCACGAGCAACCCGACGGCGCCGAGGATGAGGGTGACGATACCGCTGGCGACGAGGGCCGGGACGGGGACGAGTCGACGGACGACGGACGAACGGACGACCGGCGGGTGGACGACGGAGACGAAGCAGCCGAGGGCGAGGAACGCGACGGCAGCGAGACCGACGACTGGCGCAGCTCCTTTTTCGAGGCTCCCTACCGCTACAACGCGCTGGTGAGCATCGGCGTGATGGCCGACACCTTCGAGACCGCGGTGACGTGGGACCGGTTCTTCGACCTGCACGAGGCGATCCAGGAGAGCGTGGGGGGGACCATGCAGGAGGTCTGCGGAGCGGGCTTCCTGTCGTGTCGGTTCACCCACGTCTATCCCGACGGCCCCGCGCCGTACTACACGCTGCTCGCGCCGGTCGAGCCCGGCCGGGAGCTAGAGCAGTGGCGGGCGGTCAAGCAGGCCGCCTCGGACACCCTGATCGAGCATGGCGCGACCATCACCCACCACCACGCCGTGGGGCGGGTCCACCGCGAACACTACGGCCAGGAGGCCCCGGCGGGCTTCCGGGAGGGGTTCCGGGAGCTGAAATCGACCTACGATCCCGCCGGCATCATGAATCCCGGCGTGCTGATCGAGTAGCTGACACACCTGTCGGGCCACCTGAACACTTCCCGCGGGACCCGACGCCGAGGAGGCATCGGCCCGCGACCGCCCATCCCTCTTTCCTTTCGTCCGCGGCGCTGTCGTAGCCGGAAGGGATTTGAGCGAGTGACGGAACCCTCGACCATGCGCGAGGCGGAGACGACCACCCGACAGCGCATCGCCGAGCATCTCGACGAACGGCCGGCCGCGGCCGGCACGCTCGCCGACGAGTTCGACATCACGACCGGGACGGCTCTAGAGCACGTCGAACACATCGCCCGATCACTCGACGGGGCGGACGCCCGACTGCTGGTCGCGCCACCGACGTGTCGCGACTGTGGGTTCGACGGCTTCGACGACCGCGCGAACCGGCCCTCGCGCTGTCCGGAGTGCCGGAGCGAGGCGGTCGAGGAGCCACTGTTCCGGATCGAGTGAGATCGCCCGTCGTTCCTGCCACCCGATGAGACCGACCTCGATCAGTACGACACCGAGCACCGCAAAAAAGGCAGAGCCCAGTATCGGATCTACAGGCAAACGAGGCTCTCCCCCGGGGAAACAGACATTCGTCTGTTGGGTCCCCGATGGCGCTCACGGCTCCCGCCGTCCGCCAGCGTGGCTGTCTCCGTAGTGGCGCCGTTCGACCAGCTCGTCGAACAACCGCGAGAGCAGGCGCGTCATCGGTCCGGCGTGCGTCCCGGTTTCGCTCCCGACGTCGGACCCGGTGTCCTCCCTCCCATCACTGCTGTCGCCCCCGCCGCCAGCGCCGACCGCGACGCCGTCCACGCGGTCCACGGGCCGGATCTCCCACGTGGTGTTGGTGAGGAAGACCTCGTCGGCCCCCCGGACGTCGGTCGGCGCGTACCGGCCCGTCTCGGTCGGGAAGCCCTCCGTAGCCGCGAGGTCGAGCACGACCGAGCGCGTCACGCCCGGGAGGAGGGGCCCGTCGGCGCTCGGCGTCTTCAGGGTGCCCCCGTCGACGAAGAAGACGTTGCTCGTCGCGCCCTCGGCGACGAACCCCTCGCCGTCCCGGATCAGCGCCTCGTCGGCGCGGTAGGCCTCGGTGGCGGCCCGCTCCAGCTCGAGGCGAGCGAGCACCCCGTTCAGGTAGTTGTGGGTCTTCAGTCCCGAGGGGATCGCCGCGTCGGGCACGGCGCGGGGCTTCACGATCTGGAGGGTCGCCGGCTCGCTCCAGACCGGCTCGCCGGCGAGACCACCCCGGGGGAGCGGCTCGACGACCACGACCACAGTCGGGTCGACGTCCCGCCCGAGACCGGGCGTGAGCCGTCCCGATTGGGTCCCCCGGGAGACCGACAGCCGGACGTAGGCGTCCTGCACACCGTTCGCGTCGAGGGTTTCGGCGACGCGCACCGCGAGGTCCGCGGGGACGGCCTCGGCGAAACCCAGCCGCTCGGCCGTCCGCCGGAGCCGCTCCTCGTGGGTGGCCCACTCGAAGACCGCGCCGCCGTAGGCCCGGAGGGTCTCGAAGGCGGCGTCGCCGTAGCGAAAGCCCCGGTCGTGGACGCTTACCGTCGCCGCTTCGGCGGGCACGAGTTCGCCGTCGACGTGGTACTGCATCGCTCTTAGCCCTCGCCTCGCTCGCGCTCGCCGTCCCGGTTTTTCGCGCGCTCTCGTCGGTCCGCGTGCTCGCGCTCGCTCGTCTCGGGGCTATCCTCGTCGGACCTCCCTTCCCGACACCGCTTGCAGAAGGTCTCGATCATCGCCGCGCCCGCCTCAGTCAGGATGCTCTCGGGGTGGAACTGCACGCCGACGTGTGGTTTTCGTGCGTGGCGCACCGCCATCACGATCCGCCCCTCGCCGGGCGCGTGGCTGTCAGCGGTGCTCGCGGTCTCGATTAGCGCGTCGGGCAGGTCCACGCGTTGGACGGCGAGCGAGTGATACCGGCCGGCCTCGAGGAGGCTCGGTAGGCCGGCGAAGAGCCCGCGCCCGTCGTGGGCCACCCGCGAGGACTTCCCGTGGACCACCGCGGCGTGGCCGACCGACCCACCTGCTGCCATACAGAGCGCCTGATGGCCCAGACACACTCCGAGGGTGGGATAGTTGAGGTCGCGGAACACCGGGATCGAGACGCCCGCCTCGGCGGGCGTTCCGGGGCCGGGTGAGACGACGATGCCGTCGGGATCGAGCGCGCGGATTTCCCCGAGGTCGATGGTGTCGTTGCGTACCACCTCGACCGGCGCGTGGACGCCGACACACTGGACGAGATTGTAGACAAAGGAGTCATAGTTGTCGATCACGAGGATCATCGACGCACACCTCTTTCAATCGAGACCTCGCTTCGCGCGCTCGCTCCGTTCGCGTGCTCGCTCGATCCCGGCCAAAGAACCTGCCGGGCGGGAGCCGCGCTCTCGCTGGCCGCCGCTCGCTTCGCTCCCGGAGACACCGGAAAAGGCCGCTCGCTCGGCTGGGCCTCGCTCGCGGGTGTCACACCGGACGCGCCGGACGCAGTGCCGCTCATCGTCCTTCCACGGCGGTTCCGGCCCGCTCGCCGAGTGCGGCATCGACCGCTTCGAGGACGCCGCGGGCCTTGTCGAGCGTCTCGTCGTACTCGCGGTCGGGGTCCGAGTCGTCGACGATCCCCGCACCGACCCGAAGGTGGTACTCCCCCCGGTGTCGGACGAGCGTGCGGATGAGAATCGAGAGCGTCGCCCGCCCGTCGAAGCCGAAGATGCCGGCCGAACCCGTGTAGGGACCACGCCGGGTGGTCTCGACGGCGTCGATCAGTTCCATCGTGCGGGGCTTGGGCGCGCCGGTTATCGTCCCGCCCGGGAAGACGGCCGCGACGGCCTCGGCCAGCCCCGCGTCGGACTCACCGCCGACGCGATCGTCGACGGCAGCGCCGCTCGCGGGTTTGTCGACGGCGGGATCGCCCTCGATCGCGGCCCGTGCGAGTCCGCGGGCGCGCTCGCGTCCGGCCTCGTAGGCGGCGTCCGGGTCGTCGACGCGCGGGCAGGCCGTCACGCGCAGCGTCGTCTCCACGCCGGCCGCGCTGCCCGCTCCAGCCTCGCTGGCCTGGATTTCCCACGCGGCCACACGGTCGTAGTGTCCGAGCTGCAGCCGCGGGAGCCCGCGGTCGTCCCGCGCGTCGTCGGGGAGGGATTCGAGTTCGCGGGCGATGTCGTAGGAGAGCCAGCCGACGACCCCGCAGGGGTAGGGGATCTCACACGCCCCGCGGACGAGCGTCTCGCCCTCGAGAAACGCCGCGAGCGCGGCCAGGGAGTCCTCCCGATCGCTCCCGGCAGCATCGGTGTCCCCGTCGTTCTCGACGGTATCGGCGGCATCGCCCCGCTCGGCAGCGTCGGCGGCCTCGACGGTGTGAAACGCGACGGGGTCGACGCCGAAGTGCCCCCAGCCCGGCCGACCGCCGCCGGTTTCGAGGTAGAACCCGCCCTCGCCCGCGGAGTGTCGCGCCCGCCGGTAGGCCTCGAAGGGGTCGTCGACGGCGACGCGAACCTCGACGGGGATCCGCGCATCGGCGCGTGCATCGTGGGCCGTCGCCCGGAACGCCTCGCGGGTGGTGTGGACGACCGGCTCCGGGTTCACGGCCGGAGTACGACCGAACGGGTTAACGGCGTTGCGGTTCCGCTCGCGGCCCGGATCGCCGTCGACCGATTCGAGGCGTCGGTCGGGTGCTGGACGGCTACTGTCGGCGAGCCCGCGCGCGCTCGCGCCACCGCTCGATCCGCGACTCGGCGATGTCGGTCCCCGCGGCGAGCTCCTCGGGGTCGGCGTCGGCGAGGTCGGCGACGGTGTCGACGCCCGCGTCGCCGAGCGCCTCCGTGTAGGAGGGGCCGACGCCCTTGAGATCGTCGACGGGCTGATCGGCCGTGTCGCCCCCGGCGTCGCTGGGCCCGGCCGCCTCGCCGGGCTCGGTCGCCGAGATGGACCTGTCGTCGGTGTCGGCGATGCTCTCGGTCGAGCCCGACGCGTCCGTCCCGGCCGCGGCGGCGTCCTCGTCCGCATCGGCCGTCCGACCCCCCTCTCCGGGCCTCGTCGTCTCGGTCCCCGTCTCCGTGTCGGTCTCGCCGGCGGCGTCAACGTCGGCGGTTCCCTCGGCCATCCCCCCCGCGTCGGAAGCGTCGGGACTCTCGTTCGGCCCGGCTGCCTCGCCCGGCTCCGCGGCGATGTCGGGATCGTCGCTCGGGTCGGTGATGCTCTCGGTCGAGCCGGTCGCGTCCCCGCCCTCGGCGACGGGCCCCTCGGAGTCGCCGACCGCGTCCGCGTCGTCGACGGCCGGCTCGCCGACGGCCGAATCGCTCGGCTCCCGACCGGTGTCGTCGGTGCCTTTCACGGCCGCCTCGGTGTCCGCGGCCGGCTCGGGGTCCGCCCCGCCGCTCGTGCGCCGATCGCGCCCAGTCGATCCACCGCCCCGGCGGTCGCGCCCGCGGTCCGAGCCGCCAATGCCCAGCAGCGACTTGATCGTGTCGAGCAGCGTCATATACCTCCATGGACGCCCCCGGAACTTAAATACGTGCCCGAAGCGCCTCGCCCATCGCCGCCACCGGGGCCTCGCGGCCGGTCCAGCGCTCGAACGCCGCGACGCCCTGATAGAGCAGCATCCACGTCCCGTCGATCGTCCGCGCGCCCGCCGCCGCGGCCTCCCGGAGCAGTCGCGTCTCGGCGGGCCGGTAGACCGCGTCCAGCACCGCGAGTCCCCCGTGGAGCGCGTCGGCGGGTACGGGCGATTCGTCGCTTTCCATCCCGACGCTCGTGGCGTTCACCAGCAGGTCGGCGTCGGCGAGCAGTTCGGGGAGGGCATCGAGGCCGTGGCCCGACGCGGCGTCGATCTCGCCGGCGAGTTCCCGGGCGCGCTCGACGGTGCGGTTGGCGACCGCGACCACGACCCCCCTGTCGGCGAGCGCGAACGCCGCCGCCCGGCCCGCACCGCCCGCGCCGACGACCACCGCTCGGCCGGATAGCGAGACGCCGTGGTGGACGAACGCCCGGCGGACGCCGGCCGCGTCGGTGTTGTGGCCGGTCGGCGTTCGCTCGCCGAGATCGAGCGTGTTGACCGCGCCGATCCGTGCCGCCAGTGCGTCGGGTTCACAGTGTGTGAGGGCGTCGCGCTTGAACGGGATCGTCACGTTCAGTCCACGGATCCCGAGCGCTCGCGCGCCCTCGATCGCCCCTTCGAACTCCTCGACCGCGGGCTCGAAGGTGACATACCGGGCGTCCATGCCGAGTTCGCGGTAGGCCGCTTCGTGCATCGGTGGCGAGAGCGAGTGCTCGACCGGACTGCCGAGGAGACCGAACACCTGCATGGGACGGCGGTGGGGGCGCACGGGGAAAACTCCAGCCGATCGAAGCGGGAATCGGGCCCGTCCGACGCGTACGCCGACTTCGGGGGCCGCCGGCGCACACGAGCGCCACGTGCCGGGAATCGCCGACCCGACGAACAGGCGGCGGGTGCTCGGCCGTCCACAGCGGGTCTCCTCGCCGACGATCGTCCCCAGCCGCGGCCACACCCCCAGAGGAAAGCAGAAGACGTATAGTCGGCTCGGGGAAAGGTTCGCCAATGGGTTTTCGGCTCCGTCACCCCCTCGTCGCGGTCGCCGTCGCCCTCCTGTTGACCGTGCCGTGGATCGTGACGTTCGTCTCCTACGGCGGCTACGGGACCGTCCACCCCGGCGAGAACGTCACCCCCGCGATGGCGGTCGCCGTCGCCGGGCTCGCGGTCCTCGGGGCCTCGTTTCTGCTTGCGTGGGGGGCCGAGACCGCCGAGAAGGACGTCCCGCAGGCGTTTGCCATCGCCGTGCTCGCGGTGCTCGCGGTCGCACCCGAGTACGCCGTCGACGCGCTGTACGCGTGGAACGCCGGCGCGTTCGAGGGCACGGCCCGGGGCATGCAGAACGCCAACCTCGCGGTCGCCAACATGACCGGCGCGAACCGTATCCTGATCGGACTCGGCTGGTCCGGCATCGCACTCTTCACCGTCTACCGGGCGCGTCGCTCGGGCGACGAGGCCGTCGAGCAGCGATCGGGCGTGCTCGCGGACGCCATCACGCTCGATCGGGCCATCGCGCTCGAGATCGTCTTCCTGCTCGCGGCGACCGCCTTCGCCTTCGTCGTCCCGCTCAGTGGGGCGACGCTGAACGGCGGCGGCGCGGCGGGCGGGATCGGACTGCTCGATACCCTCGTTCTCGTCGGCCTCTATGTCCTCTATATCGCCATCATCGTCCGCGGCGACACCGACACAGGAGAGGAGCACGTCGGTGTCCCCGCCTACCTCCAGTCGTGGTCGAAGGGGCCACGGATCGGAAGCGTCCTCGTGCTGTTCGCCTTCTCGGGGGCGATGATCTTCACCGCGGTCGAACCGTTCGCCACGGGCTTAGAGGAGCTCGGCCTCCAGTACGGTATCCCCGAGTTCTTCATGATCCAGTGGCTCGCACCGCTGGCGAGCGAGAGCCCCGAGCTCATCGTCGTCGCCTACCTCGTCAACAAGGCGCGCTCGACGGCGGGGTTCAACGCACTGATCTCCTCGAAGCTCAACCAGTGGACGCTGCTGATCGGGACGCTCGCGGTGGTCTACTCGATCGCGGCGGGCCACCTCGGGGGGCTCCCCTTCGATCAGAAGCAGGTCGCGGAGATATGGATCACCGCCGCCCAGAGCTTCTTCGCGCTCGCGCTCCTGACGAACTTCGAGATCACCCTCCGCGAGGCGGTCGCGCTGCTCGTGCTGTTCGTCTCGCAGGTCGGCATCGAGTTCGCGGTCATCCAGACCCTCCCCGAGGCGCAGGCGACCGCACGCAGCATCGACGTGCTCTACGTCTACACCGCGATCTATCTCCTCCTCGGCGCGTGGCTGTTCTACCGGCGTCGCGAGGCGCTCTACGATCTGTTCGCGAGGAGTACGGCGACCGCGAAGGGGGCGTTCGGTCGGAAGAGCAGCCGGCCCGAGCGGGCCGATTGACCGGCCCGCACCGACGTCGACGCGTCGCCGTCGTCGGCCCTCTCGGGGACGGGAGGGAAGAGTTTTCCACCGTGCGCGCCAGCCCCCGATGATGACCACCCACGAGGTCGACGTGGCCGTCGTCGGCGCGGGCACGGCGGGCTGTTACGCCGCAGCGACGGTCGCGCGCGCGGGCTACGAGGTCTGCGTCGTCGAGCGCAAATCGGAGTCCGAGACGGGCCACATCGCCTGTGGCGACGCGCTCAAGGGCGCGGACGCGTTCCCCGACGCCATCCCGAAATCGCACATCGAGCCCGCGTTCACCAACACCGCCGTCGACCACGGGCGCTTCGAGATCCCCCAGGAGGACGCCGTGCTGGACATCCCGGTGCCGGGCGAGCTCGCGGTCGTCGACCGCTGGGAGTACGGCAAGCTGCTCGTCGAAGCGGCCGAACGCGCCGGAGCCACGATCCACTATGACACCGTCGTCCAGGACGTGGTTCAGGAGACTGACTCCGGCGGCACGACGGGTACGGGTACGGGTTCGAACGCGGACGCGAACGGCTCCGCCGGACGTGTGACCGGTCTGCGCGCGGTCCGTGACGGCGAGCCCGTCGCGTACGACTGCGCGGTCGTGATCGACGGCGCGGGCGCGCTCTCGGTGCTCCAGGACGAGGCCGACCTCTCGGGGGCGACGTTCGACACGAACGTGGACTACTCGCAGTTCTCCTCGGCCTACCGGGAGGTCATCGAGGTCGACTCGCCCGTGGAGTGGGACGACGCCCTCGTGCTCAAGCCCACCGAGCGTGCCGCGGGCTACCTCTGGTATTTCCCGCGCACGCCGACGGAGATCAACGCCGGACTCGGCTTCCAGATGTCCGAACAGCCCATGCAGCTCGTCGAGGGGTTGAAGCGCGACCTCAGGAATCGGCCGGAGTTCCGGAACGCGGAGGTGACGGACAAGCTCGGCGCGGCCCTGCCCACCCGCCGACCCTACGACTCGGCGGTCGCACCCGGGTTCGTCGCCGCCGGCGATTCGGCGGGCCACGTCAACCCCACCACCGGCGGCGGCATCGCCGGGGCGGCCTACGCCGGCACGTACGCCGGCGAGGCCGCCGTCGGGGCCATCGAGGCGGGCGACGTCGGCGAGGCGGCGCTCTGGGAGTACAACGAGCGCGTGATGGATCACTTCGGCGGACGCTACGCCGCTCTCGACGTCTACAACGTCTTCGTCGGGGCCTCGGGCCTCGACGACCTGATGGGACTTCTGGCCGCGCTCCCCGCCGAGAAGCTCTCGGAGGCGCTCTACTCGGGCAGCGCGAGCGTCGGCTGGCTCCTGAAGCTGCGCACCGCCGTTAGAAGCTTCGGCCACTGGCGGACCCTGTTCGACCTCTATGAAACCAAGCGCCACGCTGACCGGCTCCTCGATCACTACGAGGACTACCCCGAGCACCCCGAGGAGTTCACCGGCTGGCAGGCCCAGCGCGACGGACTGATGGACGTGATCTACGCGACCACGGGAGCCGAGCACAAGTACTGAAGACCGCTCCTTTACAGGGAGCCCTTCGTCGCTCGTGTTCCCGGGCACTCGCTCCGCCGAACCCGCTGTAAACCTGGACGAAAGACCCGCGAGCGGACGAACGACCGGAGGGAGTTCGGGAGCTCGCGGTAGAACCACTCGCCGCCTTGGAGCGGACCATACCCATGCCGACTCGGGTGTAGCGATCGCCAGGTGGCCGCGCCGTCGCTCACTTCTCGGCCAGCCGATCGTAGATGTCGCGGTGCTCGCCCACGTCGTGCTCGATCACCTGCCGAACGACCTCCTGCCGCACCGATGGGCTCTCCATCGCCTCCGCCAGCGTCGGCTCGCCCGAACGGACCCGCTCGATGGCCTCCCTGACGTCCCCCGAGCGTCGGCCCTGTTCGGTTCCCGTGTGTATCATCGATTGCACTCGGCGGGCACAATCGTTCGGTTCGTCCGCGATCCGCGGCCGTTCACTCCGACGACTCACGATCACCGCCCGAGTCCGCGCCTGAAGCTCCGAGGATCGCCGATACGTCGATACGGTTCGTAATATCAGCGAGATGTTCGGTCGCCGCGTCCACCGCGACGAGGTCCTCCCAGACGCCGAGCAGCACCACGATCGCTTCGATCTCCCGGCCGTAGTCGGGTCGATACCCGTCGGAGAAGTAGAAGTACGCCGTCGACCCCCAGCGCGGTGCGCTTGTTGCCCTCGACGAACGGGTGGTTCGCAGCGAGCAACCGCAACAGTCCGACGCCCTCTCGTGGGGTTGAAGCTCCGCCTCGTCGGTAGGGTCTTTAAGACTCCTCGGCGTTTCAGGCGAACCCTCGTGGAGTTCGTCGCCCGTCGCCGAAGTGTCCGTACTCGACGTAATCGAGCGCGGATTCGATTTCGCCACGCGCACGACTGCCGGGTTCGGTCCGCGGATCCGCGTCGACGACGGCCTCGTGGATGTCGAGGACGTCTCGAACGTTCGGGTAGCTGAACCCCTCGTCCGACCCCGCTGTCGGCTGGTCGTCGACCGGCGTCGTGTCACCTTCTCTCCCGGTTACGGCCGCCCCTCGGGGAGCCGGGAGATCGCCTCCGTGAGCACCTCGACGCCGATCCCGATCGACGCCTCGTCCACGTCGAACGTCGCGGTATGGTGGCCGCCGGGGTGGTCGGTCCCGACGCCGACGTAGCAGGCGAGCCCACCCGCTTCTTGCACCCGCTGCATCAGAAAGGTCGCGTCCTCGCTGCCGCCGAGGGCGTCGCGCTCCACGGGCGAATCCACGCGCTCGTTCCCGCGTGCGGCGTCGAACACCGCGTCCACGAGTTCCTGATCGCTTCGCGCGCTCGGGGCCTCGCCTACGGTCGTCAGCGCGACGTCACAGCCGTGTACCGCGGCCGCGTGTTCGAGCACGCGCTCGGCGCGCTCGCGGGTGTACTCCATGAGTTCGGTGGTCTCGCCGCGCACTTCGCACTCGGCGAACGCGCTCTCGGGGACGATGTTCGTGGCGGTGCCGCCGCCGACGATCCCGGCGTTCACCCGGGTCGCGCCGTCGGCGTGACGCGGGATCGCATACAGGTTCTGGACCGCGGTCGCCATCGCCAGCACGGCGTTGTCGCCCGCCTCCGGCCGTGCGCCGGCGTGGGACGCACTCCCCGAGAACTCCGCGCGGAGGTGATGCACCGCCAGAAAGTCGTCGATGCCCGCGACCACCTCGCCGGTGGGGTGATCGAGGCCGACGTGAGTGGCAAAGAGGTAGTCCACGCCGTCGAGGTGGCCCGACTCAGCCATCGTCTTCCCGCCGCCGACGACCTCCTCTGCGGGCTGGAACAGGACCTTCAGTGTGCCCGCGAAGTCGCTCCCCTTCACGGCTTCGAGCACGCCGATACCGATCGCCGCGTGGGCGTCGTGCCCACAGGCGTGCATCGCGCCGGTCTCGGAGCGAAAGCCCTCGCGGACGGGGTGGTGCTCGTCGCTCGTCGATTCGGTACGGGGCAGGCCGTCGATGTCGACCCGGAGCGCCACCGTAGGGCCCTCGCCGCGTTCGAGGACGGCGACCGCTCCCGTGTAGCCGCCGGCGAGCCGGTCGAGAACCCCCTCCTGCGCGCCGGCCGCGCGCGCCCGTTCCATCCAGTCGTCGAGTTCCTCGGGACCGGGAACGGCCATCCGCTCGCCGTCGGCGAGGGCCTCGGGACCGACGAACAGTCCGTCGACGCCGATCCGTTCGAGCTCCGCGACGATCCGTGCGGTGGTGTAGAACTCGCGCCACGCCGGCTCGGGATGGCGGTGGAGGTCGCGCCGGAGCTCGACGAGGCGGTCGTGGGTGCCGGTCGTTCGGCTCATGGCGTGGCCGAAAGTCGCCGTGGATTAAGTCATTTCGAGCGGCCCGCGGGCCGGATCCGCTCGACCTCGACTTCGACGTGGACGCCCGGCGGGAACGCGCCCTCGGCGACCGAGCGGGCGAACGCGTCGTGGCCCACGATGGCGACCGTCCGGACGTAGACGGCGTACTCCCAGTCGGGAAAGCGCGCGCCGTCGGCGTCGAGACGTTTGGACTGGGGGGCCCGGTGTTCGCTCGGCGGGTCGGCGTGGGGCCCCTTGAACTCGACGCCCTTCCGGCTCGCGGTCCGCTTGATCTCCCCGACGACCGATTCGAGCGTCGCCCGGTCGCCGCTCGAAAACCGAAGCGTCGTGACGAAGGGCACGGGGACGTCCCTGCGGGCCGGTGGGTCAAAAGCGCTCCGGGCCGTCGGTCGAGCCACCGAACCGACTCCGAGGGCGGCGACCGCGCTCGTCGTCCCGCAGGGGCCGGGAACCCATCGAAGGGCCCGCCGAGCGGCGGCAAAACAACAGGGAGTTAAACGCCGGCGGAGTACGCCGGACATGGCAGTCGAAGCGACGAGTGCGGGGGCGATCCTCTTTCGGGACACGAGGGGCCACCGCGAGTATCTCCTGTTGAAGAGCCGCCCCGGCGACTGGGAGTTTCCCAAGGGTGGCATCGAGGGCGAGGAGGAGCTCCAGCAGACGGCGATCCGCGAGGTGAGCGAGGAGGCGGGCATCACGGACTTCCGGCTGATCGACGGCTTCCGCGAGGAGTACGACTACGTCTTCGAGGCCGGCGGCAAGACCATCCACAAGACCGTCCACCTGTTCATCGCCGAGTCACAGGAGGCGAGCGCGGAGCTCTCGACGGAGCACCACGACCACCAGTGGCGCGACTACGAGCAGGCGGTCAACACCATCACCCAGGACGGCCCGCGCGAGGTCTTCCTCGACGCCCACCGCTTTCTCGACGAGAACGGCTACTGATCGACACCGGCGGTGTCTCGAGTCTTCGCGCGAGAAACGCGACGACTGCAGTCGAACGGGACGAACGAATCCGTCCGCCGACTCCGGAGTCGCGGGTGGGCGATCGGGCGACCGAGTGGCCGTCGGACCGACGACCGCCCCGACTACCGAACGCCGGTCGTCGGAACCCGGAAGCGGCTTGGCCGCCGCCGTCCGACGTGGGAACGATGACGGCCGCCGGGAGCGAGTTCGGCTTCGAACTCCGGGTCTGTGCGTGGGCCGAGCGTGAGTGGCCGCCGGCGGGCGAGCGCGACCCCGCTATGGCCGTGTTCGTCGCGCGCCAGCTCGGCATCAAAGAGCGGCGCTGGGACACCATCGTCGTCGAGGCCGATCGGAGAGCACTCGAACGACGCGCGCACTTCGGCCCCGACGCGCTCGATTCGGACCTCCTGCACGTCGTTCGCGGCGCGCCTGCCGAGTGGGCGTACTACCGCGAGTGTCTCTCCGAGCCCGACTACCCGTGGCGGTACGTCCGCGAGGCCGTCCACCGGGCCGCCGATCGGGGGATCGTCGAGACCCGCCGATCGGGGGGTCGGATCGAGCTCCGCCGGAAGTGGGCCTACCCCGACTGGATCTCTCGGATCGTCGCCATCGAGAACAAGCCCGACCTCTCGGCGAGCGCCGCGCGCACCCTCGCCGGCCAGATCGAGCGCGACGTCGCCCTCGGGCTCGCCGATGAGGTGTGGGTCGCCACCCGCGCGACCGGCGCGTCGGTCGAGCCGGTGCTGTTCGAGGACCTCCCCGTCGAGGCGGGCGTCCTCGTGGTCGACGCGGACGGCGACGGCACGGACGGCAAGCCCGAGGGTGGCGCGCGAAGCGGGAGGGGTATCGACGGCGTGCGCGTCGCGTGGCATCCCGCGACGCTCGCCCCTGAAACACCGGGGACGCGGATCGCCGAGCGGCCCGCCGGCAGCGAACACGACCGCTCGGCGGCACGCTTCGAGTACGTATCCCCGGAGTGGAAGGCCGACAAGCGCCGGGAGATCGCCGAGCGGGCCTACGGGCGCGGCTGGCGGGCTTACGCCGAGCGGATGCGCACCGACTGCCGGCACTTCGAGCTGCGGCGCGGCGGAAGCGGGGCCGGCGGTCGGGAGGCCGACGGGCGGGGTGCCGGAGACGCTGGCGGCGAGCCGGGAACCGCGAGCGCCGTCGGCGGGAACGCACTGCTACCGTGGTGTAGAGCGAAGGGACGCCTGCAGACGACCACGGAGTGTGGGGACTCGTGTCCGGAGTTCGAACCCGAGCCACCGGCGTGGCGGACGCGGGGCTGGCCGATCGAGGGGGGCCCCGGACGGACGGCGGAGCGGCTGCTCGCGCGCCGGCGCGCGCGACGACGGCCCGACGCCGAGTGAGCGACGGGCGGGGCGGCGATCAGTCGAGCCGTTCGACGTCGACGGACTCGCGCTCGACGGCGAGGCGGAAGGTCGGCACCGCCCGGCGGACGACCTCGACGACACCTTTCCGTTCGAGCGCGCGCAGCGCCGAGCGGACCTCCTCGGCCGTCGGATCGGTGTCGAAGGCGTCCCGAAGCGCGTGCAGTACCGCGACGACGCTCTTCGAGTCCTCGTCCGGTCCCGGAAGCACCTCGAAGGCCCGTGCCTGAAGCTCGGGCACGCGAACGATCCGGCCGTCCGGACCCTCCTCGACGCCGGGATCGACGTCGACGAGGTCGGCGGCCTCCGGGGTCGCGCGGACGAGGCTGTCCTCGTCGCGGTAGTAGTACTCCGAGAGCTCGGCTTCGAGGTAGGCGTGGACCTCGCTGCCGCTCTCGACGCCCCAGCGCTCCTGAAGGTCGGCGTTTTTCGTCGGCTGGAGGGCGACGACGTCCGCGAGCCGCTCGCGGGCCTGCTCGGGGAGGGCCATCGGGCCCCGCTACTCCGACCCGGCATATCGCCCTTCCGGAATCGCACGGGCCGGCCGCGATCGGCTCCCGGCGAGCGCAGCCGACGGGCAGCCGGCGGCCGCGCGGGACTGCCGGCGGTCCGGGCGATCGCGGGACTCTCGGTCGTCCGGGTGTGAAGCAGTCCGGACGGAAGCGGGCGTCGGGTCAGCCGCCGATGTAGACCTCTTGGATGTACTCGTCACCCCGGAGCTCCTCCGGCGTACCCTCGCGCTCGATGGAGCCGTTCTCGAGCAAGTAGATGCGGTCGGCGTGGTTCATCGCGAAGGTGACGTTCTGCTCGCAGAGCAGGATGGTGACGCCTTCCGCGCGCATCTCCTCGATGGCGTCGCTGATGTCTTCGAGGATGACGGGCGCGAGCCCGAGGGTCGGCTCGTCGAGCAGGAGGAGGTCCGGATCGCCCATCAGCGCGCGGCCGATGGCGAGCATCTGCTGCTCGCCGCCGCTCATCGTCCGGGCGTCCTGGTCGGCGCGCTCCTCAAGCCGGGGGAAGAGGTCGTAGGTCGAGGCGAGGCGTTCGTCGACGTCGCCGCTCCGGCGGTAGGCCCCGAGCGTGAGGTTGTCCTCGACGGTCATGTACCCGAAGAGGTCCCGGGTCTCGGTGCAGTGGATCAGCCCCTCCTCGACGAGCTCGTTGACCGAGCGCTCGCGCGCCTCCTGGCCGCGGTAGCGGACGCTCCCCTCGTAGTCCAGAAAGCCCATCACAGTGTCGGCCAGCGTCGACTTGCCCGCGCCGTTGGGACCGATGACCGCGACGATCTCGCCCTCGTCGACCGAGAGATCGATCCCGCGGAGCGCGACCACCTTGCCGTACGCCACTCGGAGGTCGGAAACCGAGAGGAGCTCCCCGTCGGCGATGGGGGCCGTCGCCTCCCCGCTCGTCCCTCCCTCTTCGAACAGCACGTCGGTGTCGACGCTCTCCGCGTCGTCCGTGCCGGCGTCGGTGCCTCTCGTGCCGTCGTCGGCGTCGCTGTCGGTGCTCATAGCTCTCCACCCAAGTAGGCCTCCTGGACCTGCTCGTCGGTTCTGATCTCCTCGGGCGTCCCTTCGGCGATCATCGAGCCGAAGGTGATGACGATCGCGCGGTCGATCAGGTCGAGCAGCCCGCGCATGTTGTGGTCGACGACGACCAGTGTCAGTCCCTCCGCGCGGAGGTCGGCGAGGAGGTCGGACACCTCCCCGACCTCCTGGTTCGACAGCCCGGCGAAGGGCTCGTCGACGAGGATCAGCTCGGGGTCGGTCGCCAGCGCCCGCCCGAGCTCGAGCCGCAGGAGGCCCGCGTGGGGGAGCTCGCCGGGCGTCTGGTCGAGCCGGTCGCCGAGGCCGACGCGCTCGCAGATCTCGACGGCCCGGTCGCGGGTCCCGCCGCGCAGTCCCGAGAGACTGAACAGCTTGTCGGGCGTGAGCGCGAGCGCGACGTTCTTGACGACCGTGCGGTCGTACAGCGGGGCGAACGACTGGAACGTGCGTGCCATCCCCCGCTTGACCATGTCGTAGGCGGACTCGCCGGTGACGTCCTCGCCGCGGTAGTAGACGGTGCCCTCGGTGGGCGGGTACGTCCCGGTGATGCAGTTGAACGTCGTCGACTTGCCCGCGCCGTTGGGGCCGATGAACCCGAGGATCTCCTGCTCTTGGACCGCAAACGAGAGGTCGTCGACCGCGGTCAGCCCGCCGAAGCGCTTCGTGAGGTGCTCGACGACGAGCACTCCGTCGTCCGGCCCGGCTGCAGTTTCGGCCGCCAATCCAGTTTCAGTTCCAGTGCTCGTGCTGTCGTCGCTCGTGTCGGCGTCGGTGGTCGTACTCATGTGATTATCTCCTGTATTCCCGGATGACGCGCCGGGTACGATCGAGCGCGTCGTGTCCGTACTCGAGCGCGCGCTTGCGATAGCGTTCGACCGTGCGTTCGAACCCGCTCGGTCCGCCCGGACCGGAGGTCGCTTCGAGGTTCCGCCGGCCGGCCGGCTCGAACTCGGTTTCGGCCCAGCTCTCCCCGCCGTCGGCGGCCGCCTCTCGGTCGCCACGGCGCTGGCGCAGCCACGTCAGCGCGTCCCGACCGAGCTCGATGTTGCCGGGAACGATCCCCTCCGGGAGGAAAAAGAGCGTCAGGACGCCGATGAGAAACAGCGGTAGCGGGAACAGATCCTCGAGGCTCTGGCCGACGAGCGGGAGTTGGAACTGGAGTGTGGACAGCCCGAAGATGAACTCGGTGAGCTCGAAGGCGAACGCGCCGACCGCGGCCCCGACGATCGTCCCGATGCCGCCGATGACGGCGGCGATAATGACCGTGAGGCTCAGCTCGATGGTGAGCAGCTGTTGGGGCAGCGGGTTGAGCGCCGGAGAGTGAACGGCCATCGCACCGGCGAGTCCCCCGACCGCCGCCGAGAGGACGAACGCGAAGATCTTGAACTTCGCGGGGTTGAGCCCCGAGGCCGCGACGGCGCTCTCGTCCTCGCTGATCGCCTTGAAGACGTTCCCGGCGTCCGAGCGCGTGATCGCGAGCAACACCACGAGCACGATCAAAAAGAGCAGGAAGGCCACGTAGTAGCTGGCGAGGTTCCCGACGACGAACCTGCCCAGCCCCCCGAGTTCGCCGACAGTGATGACCGCTCCCGGCTGGGCACCCACGAGCGGCGTCGTCGGGGTTGTGAAGCCGCTGTTGCCGCCGAGCCCCCCGGGCGCGATGAACAGGAAGCTATCGCTGAACAGCACGAACAGCTGGCGCGTGATGGGGATCAAGATCAGCGTGATCAGCGCGAGGTAGGGCCCTCTGACGCGTAGCGCCGGCACGCCGATGAGCAGGCCGCCCAGTGCGGCCACGGCGGTAGCGATCGGGATCGACAGGAAGGGATTGAGCCCGTGTTGGATGTTAAGGATCGCCGAGCCGTAGCCCCCGAGCGTGAAGAAGAAGGCGTGTCCGAGGCTGATCTGGCCGGTGTACCCCGAGACCGCATCCCAGCTCATGGCGAACAGCATCAGGTAGATCGCGCCGATGAACGTCGGGATGTCCGTCGTCGGGACGAACAGCGGAAAGATCGCCAACAGGACCAGCCCGACGAGCCCGAACTGGTGGCGCAGCGGCAGCGAGCGCGGGTCGAGCAGCGACGTCAGGTCGCCCCCCCGGCCCCGGCCCCGGTCGTCGTGGCCGTCGCGGTCAGTGGCGGTCGACATCTATGCCGTCGCCTCCCGGCCGAGCAGGCCCTGCGGTCGTACCAGCAGGACGACGATGAGGATGGCGAGGCCTGTAAGGCCCGCCAGCTGTGGATCGAAAATCGAGACGGTGATCGTGTCGATGAACCCGATAATGTACGCACCGATGACGCTCCCGCGGATCGATCCCAGTCCGCCGAGGACGACGATCGCAAACGAGAGCACCAGCGGACTGATCCCCATGTCCCAGCTCCCGCCCTGCAGGGAGGTGAGGAGCACGCCGGCGAAGCCCGCGAACAGTCCGCCGATGATCCACGTATAGAGGTTGATCCGGGTGCTCGGGATGCCCACGAGGGAGGCCCCCTTGTCGCTCATGCTCACCGCGAGGATCGCCTTCCCGGTCGCGGTGTAGTTGACGAACGCGAACAGCGCCCCGATCAGCACCCACGAGGCGACGAAGATGAAGATGGAGACGTTCTCCACCGGGGTGCCGAGGAACGACGTCGATCCACCGATGATCTGGGGGATCGAGATCGTCCCGGCCTGCCCGAAGATGCGGAGCCCGTTGGTGATCATGAACCCGATGATCAGCGTCAGCAACAACACGACCACGGCGTCGTCCTGGACGAACTGCACGACGCCGAGGTAGAGCGCGGCCGCGACGAGCCCCCCGAGGAGCGCGCCGGCGAGGAGGCCGGCCCAGATCGAGAGCCCGAGCGCACCGGTGGTCCAGAAGGCGGTGAAGCCCCCGACGGTGATCAGCGCGCCGTGGGCGAGGTTGAGGACGCCGCCGACGCCGAAGATCATCGTGAAGCCGATGGCGACGAGGGCGTACAGCGCCGAGATCGACAGCGCGTTCAGGAGGACGTTCGCGTAGTTCGTCTGGAGGGAAACGAGTTCGAGCATCGTTATCGCATCCAGGGGGGCTTGACGTAGTCGGCGCTCTTGTTGTCGGGGTAAGTCGCCCCTTCCTCGGTGGAGACGCTCTGTGGGGGGTAGAACGACTCCTGGACGCCGCCGCTCTCGACGGAAATGCCCTTGTCGGAGGTCGAGGGAGCCTCCTGCCACTGCTGGTAGACGGGCACGCCCGTCTCGAAGCCGCCGTACACCGGGTCGTGGGCGAACTTCGCGTCCGGGCCGCGGAACTCGAATCGCGGAATGATCGTGCCGTTCGTGTACTCCATCTGTTCTAAGTAGTTGATGATCCCGTCGGTGTCCTCGGTTCCGCCGACGTTCTCGACGGCCTCGTTGTACATGTTGACCGCGTCGAAGCTGATGGGGCCGTTGTACATCGGCGCGCCGCCGAAGGCCTCCATGTAGCGTTTCATGAACTTCTGGGTCCGCTCGGTGTTGCGCGTCTGGGGAGTCATCGCGTTCATCGTGAACAGCGCTTCACACCGGCCGCCGGTCGCCTCCCAGTAGTTGGGCTGCTGGCCGAAGACGTGGATGCCGCCCATCTCGAAGGGGTACTGCTTGTTCGCCCACTGGGTGACGGCCTTCGTGCCCGTGAGCGCGAGGAAGACAAAGCAGATGTCCGCGCCGGCCTGTGCGACCTGATCGAAGATCGGCTGCCACGTCCGGACGTTCGTCGAGGTCTTGGTGAAGATCGGCACGTCGAGGACCTCCTGGATCGGACGGAGCCGCTCGGCGAAAGGCCGGAGGGCGTCGAAGTTCTCGACGAGGACGGCCGCGGTCTCCCAGCCGAAGTCCCCGGCCTTGGCCTTGGTGAACTCCAGTTGGGCGTCCGCGAGGTCGAAGGAGTTGATCGGTCCCGGCCGGAAGTGGTACTTGTACCGCTCGTACTGCTCGTTGACCAGCCGGGCGGGCCTGGGACCGGCCGCACCCGTGGTCATGTGGATCCTCTGGCTGTCGGCGATCAGGGGCAGGATCGCGTTGAGCGCGGTCGTCCGGAAGGTCCCGATCGTCATGTCACAGTTCTCCTCGGCGACGAGCCGGCGGTACTCCTGTTCGGCCTTGCCGGGCAGGCCCCGCGTGTTGCCGGTGAGGACCTCCACTTGCTTGCCGCCGATGCCGCCGCCCTGTGCGTTGAGCTGCTCGGCGGCGAGCTTCGCGCCGTTGCCGATCGACTCGCCGAGCGCCTTGACTTCCGGGCCGAGCGCGCCGATTCTGAACGTGTCGTCGCCGGCCTGAGGGGGCTCGCCGGTGACGATGCTGCGCGCGATGCTGCCCTGACAGCCCGCGAGCGCGGCCGCCCCGCCGGCAGCGGCGGTCCCCTTCAGAAAGTCCCGCCGGCGCGTCCGGCTGTCGGGACGCCTATCACGATCTACCATGTGCGATCTGTGGTAGCCGTCTGCGCAACGGGGCAAAAGCGTTTCGCAAGCGCGACCGGTGTTCGATGCGGCGGTTTGCGTCGGCGACGCAGCCGGGAAGGCAGACACAAAGACTATTACAGACTAGGGGCACGTTAAACACGAGAACATGGCAACTGGACCGATTTCGACGCTCAAAAGCGGGGTATCGAGGGTGCTGCCGGGAAAGCGCGTGCTCGTCATCGGGCTCGTCGCGCTCATGCTGGTCGTCGCCGGCTGTAGCGGCGGTGGCGGTGACGGCGGGGCGGCCGACGACGGCGAGGGGATGACAGCGACCGAGACTCCGGGCCTCGAACCGGCGACCACCGCGGCCGACGGCGGTGACGGCGGCACGGGCATGGCCGACGGCGGTTCGAACGGCACCACCGTCGATCCCAGCGACGTAAGCGAGGAGAAAGGGCAAGCCTACGAGCTCCTCGTCGCCGGCGACAAGCCGAACGTGACGGGTCTGATCAACCTCTCGGTGTACAATGGCAGCGCGGGCGAGCCGATCAGCTTCAGCGTCTTCGGCGGCAAGGAGGGGCCGAACGGCACGAAGTACAACATCAACGAGGAGGCGGCCACCGACAACCTCTCGCGCTTCATCGTCTACACGGAGGGGCTCAACTTCACGAGCCTCAAGCCCCTCAGCGCGTCGGTGTTCGGCATCGACCGCGGCGGGAACATCTCCGGCATCAACGACATGGGCGTCAGCACCGACAAGAGCCTCAAGGATCTGGTCACCAGCATCGACAAGACTTCCAAGCACGGCATCATCGTCAACATGGACGAGGACCCGACCACGGGCGAGCCGGTCGCGCTCAACCAAGGCGACGAGGTCGTCTCGATCGTCGACGGCGACCAGAACGGCGACGGCGTGCGTGACATGTACGCCGACGAGGATCCCGGCAACTACACGTTCTACGTGTCGCTCAACGACGCGCCGGAGGTCGCCATCGCCAACTACACGGTGAACGAAAGCAGCTCGTAGCCCGACGGCGCGTTCGATCTCACTACTCTAGCGCTTCGACCGGGCCGTCCCGTTCGCTTCCGGACGGTCGTCCACACGGCGGCGAACCGTGATCGCCCCGGCAGCCGCTCGTTTGCATCTCTTGCGTTCCAGGCTCGGCGCTCGCGGCTGCGCTCCGGCGACGGCGGAGTTAGTCGACGTCCGGCGGCTATTCGCCCGGCCGTCCTGAGTCGGTGGCTGCGCCGCAAACGCGACGGGTGGGCTACTGGATCGAGAGCTCGTCGTCGGCGGGCACGTCCTCCTCGTCCCAGTGGAGCGCGAACCGGGCGGTCCGGCCAGTCCCGGTGCCGATCAGCGACGACTGGGAGTCGACCGCCATCTCGAAGGTCACGGCTCCGGGCGGGTTGATCGTCGCGCTCTCGTTGCCGACCATGAACGTCACTTTCTCGCCACGCCGGGCCGCATCGTCCGTCCCCGACCCCGTGGTCACTGCGTCTTCCCCCCTGTGTCCGTGCTCGTCGCTCTCCCGGTCGCCGGCTCTTTCGGTGGCCCTGGCGTCGTCGGACGCGGCCGGATCGCCGCTGGAGGGACCGGTTCGACCCGCCGAATCGGTTCCGCCGGTCGCCCCGGTCGCGTCCTCCCCCTGCTCGTCGCCGAAGCTCATCTCCCGTGCCGCGTCGAGTTCGTCGGCGAATTTCCGAAGGTAGTCGGCGACATCCGCGCGGCTCATCTCCCGCTCGGCCTCGATGTCTGCCATGTGCTCACACAGGATGGGCGGGAGCATAAGCGTGTGCCATGCGCCTGCCGGCGGGACCACGCGGGAGGCCGGCTTCCCTGCTCACAGCCACCACATGGGCAGGTTTTTGCGCCGTCCCGATCCAGCCCGTCCATGACTCTCCGTGACGATTACGACCGCTCGCGGATCGCCTTCTGGGCGGCGGCGCTCGCGCTCGGCTTCGTGCTCGCGTTCGTCCTCTATGCCTACGTCGGCACGTTCGTGCTCGGGCTGTTCGTCTACTACATCACGCGACCCATCTATCGGCGGCTGGCCGATCGCGTGCGGCCGAACGCGCTCGCCGCGGCCGTCGCGCTGCTGGCGATCGCGCTGCCGATCGTCCTCTTGATCGCCTACACCGCGATCGTCGCCGCCGGAGAGCTAACCCAACTCGCCGGCGATGCCGGCGGTTACGCCGATCTCGTCGGGCCCTACCTCAACACTACCACGACCGGCGGCGATCTCCGGACGGTCGTGGCGAACGCCACGTCCGATCCCGGCCGGTATCTGGGTCCCGGTGCGACGGGGGCGATCGGCACTGCACTCGTCTCGCTGGCGGGCTATCTCAGTGGCGCGGCGAACGCGCTGTTGCACCTGTTCGTCGTGCTGGCGATCGCCTTCTATCTGCTCCGGGACGACCACCGCCTCGCCGGCTGGTTCCGCGCCGAGTTCGCTGCCCGGGACAGCCCCGCCGAGACCTACCTCTCGACCGTCGACGCGAACCTCAAGACCATCTACTTCGGCAACATCCTGAACGCCTTCGCGGTGGCGATCGTCGCTGCCGTCTCCTATACCGTCCTCGATGCGTTCGCGCCGGGCGGGCTGGGCGTCCCCTCACCGGTGCTTGCCGGTCTCCTCACCGGACTCGGAAGCCTGATCCCCGTCGTCGGCCCGAAGCTCGTCTGGGTCCCGCTCGCGGTCGCCATCGCCATCCAGGCCGTGCTCGTCGATCCCGCGTTCCTGTGGTTCCCGGTCGCGTTCGCGCTGGTCGCGCTGGTCGTCGTCGATACGATCCCCGACGTTCTGCTCCGGCCTTACGTCTCCGGGCGGGACCTCCACACCGGGCTGGTACTGATCGCCTACATCGTCGGTCCGCTCCTCTTTGGATGGTACGGCCTGTTTTTCGGCCCGCTGTTGCTCGTCCTGATCGTCCACTTCGCTCGCATCCTCCTGGCCGAGTTGGTGCGTGGCGAGCCCCTCACGGGGCGGGCGACCGCCGACAACCCACTCGATCCCGGCCGGGACGACGTCGAGGAACCCGAACCCGGTCCGACGCCCGTCGATCCGGACGCCGCAGCCGGTACCGACACCGGCGACGGTTCCGGTGGTGTCGACGACCGGGCGTCGACCCGCGACGGCGACCGGACCGACTCCGGCCCGTCGACCGACGGCGGGTCGTCGGGAGGTGACGGGAACGGATAGGTCCGGACGAACACGGCCCGCAGACGGCCCCGACGCGACCGCGATCCGGAGTCGTGGCGGGGCGAGTCACGATGTGGATCGATTTATGCCCCGCCCGGCCGAACGGCACGTGTGCAAGTCATCGAGGCGACCGAGTTCGGCACGAGCGACGCTCTGGAGAGCGCCGACCGCGACGTCCCCGAGCCCGGGCCGGGCGAGGTGCGCATCGCGGTCGAAGCAGCGGGCGTGAACTTCGCGGATATCATGCAGCGCCGCGGACACTACCCGGGCGGGCCCGAGCCGCCCTACGTGCCCGGCATGGAGGCTGCCGGCACCGTGGACGCCGTCGGCGAGGACGCGAGCCGGGAGGTCGGTGAGCGCGTCGTCGCCATGACCCAGGAGGGCTACGCCGAGTACGCCACCGCCGACGCGAGCGCGCTGTTCGACGTCCCGGAGGCGATGAGCTTCGAGGAAGCCGCCGGCTTCCCGGTCCAGTTCCTGACCGCACACAACACGCTGTTCGAGTGGGGCGGACTGGAGGCGGACGAGCGCGTGCTGATTCACGCCGCGGCCGGCGGCGTCGGCACGGCGGCGACCCAGCTCGCCAGCGAAGCGGGTGCAGAGGTGTTCGCCACCGCGAGCACCGAGGAAAAGCTCGACCTCGCCGAGCGGCTGGGGGCGGATCACCCGATCAACTACACCGAGGCCGATTTCGCCGCCGCCGTCGACGACGCCACCGACGGGGAGGGCGTAAACCTCGTCCTGGACGGCATCGGCGGCGACACCACGACCGAGAGCCTCGATTGTCTCGCTCACTTCGGACGGATGGTCTCCTATGGCGCGGCGAGCGGCCAGCCCGGCCAGCCCGACACGGGCACGCTCCTGTTCAACAACCACCGGGTGATCGGCTACCACCTCGGGCAGGCGGTCACTCGCGATCCCGGCCGCGTGCTCGGCGCGGTGCCCGACCTCACCGGGTCGCTGCTGGCCGGCGACCTTGAAGTAATCGTCGGCGAGACCTTCTCGTTGAGCGAGGCCGCCACAGCACACCAGTATATCGAGGATCGAAAGAGCACCGGGAAGGTCGTGCTGACACCCTGAAAACGGGATCTGTTGCACCGCGGTGATGGTACCGATGGCGTAGGTTCGTTTTATGATGTTCGTCGGTGTAGCGACCTCAGGATGATCGACTTCAAACCGCTCGTCGGGTTCGCCGCTCTGCTCGTCGGGATAGCGGTCGCGGGTTGGGTACTCGTGGGCAGCATCGGTGCGGGCATTCTCGCCGCGGTGGCGCTCGTCGTACTCACGGCACTCGGCCTTTCGTACGCGAGGTGGCTCGTCCCCGGTTTGCGGCAGCTCCGAGAGGACTGGCGGTAGCGCTCGGAGACTCCCGTGACGTTCGGTATCGGCCCGTCGAGACGACGGTTAGACTCGCTTTCGGCACGGCCGCTCTTCACCCCCGTAGCGCTCGTCGAACGGATAGCTCACCCGACCGGCAGCGCGCCGGCGTCGATCCCCTCGCGCCGCCCGTCGAGCAGAGCGAATCGCTCGCCGCGGCGGCGTTCGAGCCAGTAGAGCAGGCGCTCGGCCCACACCAGCTTCCGGCGCTTCGTTCGACCGACCGATGGATCGTCGAACTCCCAGCCCGCAAATCTCAGACCACCCGCCCCGCAGTGGTCGGCGAGAAACGCCGCTCGGTCGCCGTCGGTGAACCCGCCGACGTTCTCGACCGCTCCTCGGGGTTTAGCCTGCGTCGTCGCCAGCACGTTCGCGGCGTCGAGCGTCGGCACGACCTCCGCGAGGAGTTCGGGGTTGTCGCCGTGGGCGTGGACCGCGACCGGAACCCCTCGTCCGGCGAGCGCACGCGCGGTATCGGGGTTCTTGTCCAGGTCCGTGACCATCGCGTCGATCCCGATGCCGGCGTCGAGCAGCGTGTCGACTGCCGTCGAAGCCGCGAGGACCCGGTCGGTCGTGCCGATCCGGTCGAGTTCGTCGGCGAGCGACGGCCCCGCGCCGGCGACGGCGACCGTCGAGCCCCCGAGATCGAGCCGATCGAAGTCGAACGATGCGATAGAGGGAGGCAGGAGGTCGGCGAGGCGGTCGCGGGCACGCTCGTCGGCCGCGCGCTCGAAGCCGAAGTCGGCGAGGATCGCCCCGTAGACCGGCTCCCACTCGGGGAAGTCCACGTCGACTCAGCTCCCGTCCGGGCGACCCCTGGAGCCGTCGGCCCGGTCGCCCGTGGCGTCGCGGGGGGCGTCGTGTCGCCGCTCGTCGCTCCGTCGGTCGCCGTCGCGGTTCCCGAGTGCGTGGCCGATCAGCGCGGCGTCGCGGGTCTCCACCACGTCGTGGGTGCGGATCACGTCCGCACCGCGTTCGACGACAAGCGCCGTGGCCGCGAGGCTCGCGGGCAGCCGTCCGTCGGTCTCCCGGTCGACGAGGTCCCCGAGGAAGTTCTTGCGGTTGATCGACACCAAGAGGGGACGATCGAGCGCGCGGAACTCGCTCAGCCGCCGGAACGTCTCGCGGTCGTCGGCGAGCGTCTTCTCCACGCTCCAGCCGCCGAACGCGGGATCGACGATTGTCTTCTCGGTGAGGCCGCCGCGTTCGAGTGCCGCGAGGAGGTTCTCGACGCCGACGATCGCACCCGGCCGTTCGAGGTCGGGCGGGCTCGCCATCTTCACGACGGCGGCGTCGTGGGCCGCACAGACCGCGGGCATCTCGGGGTCGGCGAACCCGCAGACGTCGTTGACCATCTCGAAGCCCGAAGAGAGCGCCCGATCGGCGACCGCGGCGTAGCGCGTCTCGATCGAGAACACGGGCTCGCCGTCGACGCGCTCGATCGTCTCAACGGCCGTGTCGAGCCGGTCGAGCTCTTCGGCCGGAGTGAGCGTCTCGAAGCGCTTGTTCGCCGAGGCCAGCCCCACGTCCACGATCTCCGCGCCCTCGCCGACGAGCTCGCGGTCGACGTACCGGGCGGCGGCGTCGGGAGCGGCGAACACGCTGGGATCGTAGGGTGACTCCGCGCTGACGTTGAGGACGCCCATGATCCGGGGTGGGCACCCCTCGCCGATCTCCAGCCCGGCGGCGTCCACGCGCTGCATGGAGCGGCCACGGCCGCCAGGCACAAAGCCCGCCCGGTCCGCGGAGTTCCGGGTATCCCGGCCGCGTGGGGCGGGGCCGGCTACTCCACGTAGTCGATGTCGTCGTCGAGTCGGCCGGTGCTCTCGCGCTCGAAGTCGCTCTTGCCGTAGATCTGGGGCGATTCGACGCCCGTGACGACGATCATCGTCTCCATCTTCCCGCCGAAGCCCTCCTCGACCGACGCACCCCAGATGATGCGCGCGTCGGGATCGATCCGGTCGTAGATCTCCTCGACGACGCCCTCGGCCTCTTCGATCGACATGTCGGCCCCGCCGACGACGTTGACGAGGGCGCTGTTCGCACCCTTGAACTCCACGTCGAGCAGCGGCGAGCGCAGCGCCGAGCGGATCGAGTCGGTCGCCTTGTTCTCCGAGTCCGATTCCCCGAGTCCGATCATGGCGACGCCGCCGTTTTCCATCACCGTGCGGACGTCAGCGAAGTCGACGTTCACCAGTCCGGGCTTGGTGATCAGCTCGGTCATCCCCTTGACCGAGCGCATCAACACCCGATCGCAGATCTTGAACGCGTCCTGGAGGGGAAGGTTGGGCGCGTACTCCAGGAGGCGGTCGTTCGGAATCACGATCACGGTGTCGGCGACCGAGCGGAGGCGTTCGAGCCCGGCGTCGGCGTTCGCGCGCCGGCGCTCGCCCTCCGCGGTGAAGGGGATGGTGGCGATGGCGATGGTGAGCGCACCGGCCTCCTGGGCAGCCTGGGCGACGACTGGCGCGGCTCCCGTGCCCGTGCCCCCACCCAGCCCGGTGGTGACGAACACCATATCCGAGCCGTCGAGCGAGGCGTTGATGTCCTCGATGTTTTCGCGGGCGGCCTCCTCGCCGATCTTGGGCACCGAGCCCGCGCCCCGGCCGCCGGTGCGCTCGCGCCCGATCAGGATCTTCGTGTCGGCGTCGACCTGATCGACGAGATGCTGGGCATCGGTGTTCAACGCCACGAGCTTCGCGCCGTGGATGCCCTCGGTGCTCATCCGGTCGATAGTGTTCGAGCCCGCGCCGCCACAGCCCACGACCGTGATCTGTGTCTGGAGGTCGTCGACGATGCCCGCGAGCTCCTCGTCGCTCATCGTGCCGCTGTCGGCCTCGCCGGCGGGCGTCGGAGCCTCCTCGCCCGCTCGGGTGCTGCGGTCCTCCTCGGCCTCGTCGATCGCGTCTTCGATGATCGAGTCCATTTGTGCCGTGCTCGCGCACTACCAGTATGTATCTTTCCCCTTCCGGCCGATACGTTCGGTCGTATCGTCGCGTGCGCCGACCCGGAGACTCCGAACCACCGACGGGCTCGACGCGAACGACGTCCGGCGCGAGTCCGTTCGTCCTCCTCAGAGGGGGAAACGGCGCTCTCGCTCGGTATACACCGTTCGCGGGTCGATCGTCCGGCCGTCGATCTCGACCGTGTGCCCGTCGGCGAGCCGTCCGAACGCCGGCCCCTCGGGAACGCCGCGCTCGCGCGCCCGCTCCGGGTCGAAGGTCCGCCGCCGGGCGAGCACCGCGTCCGCGCGCCGCTCGACCGCCTCGTACTTCTCCCGGAGGATGCCGGCGAGCGCGTCGACGATCGCCGAGCGCACGCCGTCCGGGCCGTCCTCGCCACCCGTGGCGCTCCCGGCGGCGAGGGCGATCCGGCCGGCGATTCGCGTCCCGCTCTCGGCAGTCTCGAACGCGAGCGCGCGGCTGACGACGGCCTCGCGCGTCCGCTCCGGATCGATCCCCTGTGCCTCGGTCAGCAGCGCCCCGGGAAGCGAGGCGACGGTGAAGGGGTCGTCCCCGCCGCCGAACAGGTCGTTCCCGTCCACCGAATCCTTGGGGGATGGGGAGCCATCGCCCGACGCCTCGCGTTCGCGGGCGGGCTCGCCGAACCGGAGCCCGTCCTCGACGCTTTCGAGGGCGTCTTCGAGGCGGGCGACGAGCTCCAGCGGGACGCCAGCGGTCGCGCGGACCCACGTCTCGCTTACGGCGTGATGGCCGAGGCTCTCGATGGTGCGCTCGATTCCGGGACGGTCGCCGTCGAGCAGCGCGTGGGTCGCGCGGCTCCGCTCGAAGGCGCGCCCGATCACCGCTCGCCGGACGGCGTCGGGTTCTTCGCGCTCGGCGGCGAGGTCGGCGAGCGCCGCCAGTCCCCACGCCGCGGCGACGTGGCCGACCGCCCAGTCGGTCTCTCCTACCACGCGCTCGAACCGGGGCGCGTAGTGGCCGCCGCCGAACCCGACGAGCTGCCGGTCGCGGTGGGGGGCCGTGCCACGGAGATCGAGGATCGCCCGGGCGACCGCCCGCGCGCCGGCCGGGTCGTTCCACTGGGCGGGTTCGCTGCCGAGCTCGACGAACAGCGACGGCGCGCCCACCCGCGAGGGGCCGTGGTGGGTGCACTCCGTGCCGACCGCGTAGCCGTCGGGGGCGGCGTCGGTCGGCCCGGGCGCGTGCTCGGCGAGCGCGTCGAGAACGCGGGAATGAGCGTTCGGCGCGGCACGCGCGAGCTCGCCCGGGCGGCCGCCGTGGTCGGCGGTCCCGACGTTTCCCGTGTGATGGGCGGTCAAGAGGGGGCCGGTGTCGCCGGCGTGCTTCGAGGCGAAGACCACGAGAGCGGGGTCCTCGAAGGCGGCGGCCACGCCGTCGAGTTCGAGGTGGAGGGCGTCGAACGCGCGCAGTTCGGCGTCCGGGAGACGATAGACCGTGCCGCCGCCCGCGGCGTCCGGGCGGGCGTCGTCGATGCGGGTCTCCCACGCGGCGAGATCGAGGAGGTGCTCGCCGACGTGTACCGACGCCGCGTCGGCACGGCTGACGACGACCCCGAGCCCCCGCCTGCCGTCCGCATCGTCGGACACACCGGCCGTTGGTGCGGCCGCGGCTAAACGCCGTCGGTGTCGGTCCTCGGTCGACGCCGAGCGACGGTTCCGGTCGCGGCGTGGTCGCGGTCGTCGGTGGACTGAACCGGATCACGACGAGTGTTCGGCACTCCTTCGGACCGCCCTCAGTCGTGTCGGAAGCACCGTCGTTCCGCTCCGCTCCACGACGAGCGTCCGACACTCCCTTCAGTCGTGTCGGAAGCACCGCCGACCGGTGAACGCCATCGCCAGTCCGTGCTCGTCGGCGGCGGCGATCACGTCGTCGTCGTTGTTCGAGCCGCCGGGCTGGACGACCGCCTCGACGCCCGCGTCCGCGGCGGCCTCGACCCCGTCCGGAAACGGGAAGAAGGCGTCCGAAGCCATCACCGCACCCGCCGTGTCCTTCCCCTCGGCGTGCTCGTCGGCTTTCATCGTCGCCAGCCGAACCGCGTCCACCCGCGAGACCTGTCCCATGCCGATTCCCACCGTTTCGGTCCCGTCGGCGAGGACGATCGCGTTGGACTTGACGTGCTTTGCGACCTGCCACGCGAAGCACATCGTTCCGACCTGCTCGTCGGTGGGCTCGCGCTCGGTGACGACCTCTAGGTCCTCGGGCACGAAGCGCTGGCGGTCGCGCTCCTGGAGGAGTCGCCCGCCGACGAGGAGCTTCTCGGCGAGCCGATCGGTGGGACCGTCGAGGCTCCCGGCTGCGAGCACGCGGAGGCTCTCCCGGTCCCGGAGGGCGGCGAGCCCCGCCTCGGTGTAGCCGGGCGCGACGACGACCTCCTTGAACGAGTCGGCCACCCGTGCCGCGGTGTCGGCGTCGCACTCCCGGTTGAGCGCGACGATCCCCCCGTAGGCGCTCATCGGGTCCGTGGCGAGCGCGTCCGCGTAGGCTTCCGTGAGGGTGTCGGCCGTCGCACAGCCCGCCGGGTTGGTGTGTTTGACGACCACGGCGGCGGGCTCCTCGAACTCCCGGACGAGCCCGAGCGCGGCGTCGGCGTCATTATAATTGTTGTAGGAGAGGGCTCTCGCCGCGGGGTTCAGCTCCGTCGCGCCGACGACGCTCGGTCCCTCGTGGGTCCCGTCGGCGTACAGCGCCGCCGCCTGGTGGGGGTTCTCGCCGTAGCGCAGCGCCGACTCGCGGTCCACGCTCACGAACCGACGAGCGGGGAACGCGCCCTCGCCGTCGTCCGGGCCGCTGGTCGTCCCGCCGTCACCGCGCTCGTCGACAGCCGTCCCACCGTGGTCGTCGCCGGCGACCGAGACGCCGACCGGTCGGCCGTCCTCGTCGTGCTCGATTTCGACCCGGTCCTCGGCGAACCACCGGATGGCCCGCGGGTAGGCCGCGAACTCGGCCTCGCGGAGCACCCGCTCTTTGAGGGTGGCGGCGGTGTCGCCCTCCCGGACCGGGACGGGCTCTTGGGTGAGGATCGGTCCCCCGTCGACCGTCTCGTCGACGATGTGCACGGTACAGCCGGTGACGCGCACGCCAGCGTCGAGCACCTGGTCGTGGGCGTCCAAGCCCGGGAACGCCGGGAGCAGCGAGGGATGGACGTTGAGCGTCGTCGGCGCGGCGTCGAGGAACTCGTTCGTGAGCACGCGCATGTAGCCGTCGAGACAGACCAGATCGGCGTCGTATCCCGAGAGCGCGTCGAGGACGCGGCGCTCGTGGGCCTCCCGGGCGTCGCCTGCCTCGCGCTCGACGACCTCGGTGGGGATCCCGCGCTCGGCCGCGGCGTCGAGCACCGGTGCATCCGCGTCGTTCGCCAGCACCACTCCCAGTGTTGCGCCGCCGGGTTCCCGGTCGGCGACGTGACGGAGGTTCCGCCCGCGATTGCTCGCCAGTCCCGCGATCGTGAGCATGGCGACACTCCCGCGCTCCGGAGCAAAAGCGATTCGATCGGCGCACTCGACGGCCCCGAGGACCGCCCGGCGGTCGGCGAACGACCGTCGACGCGCCGAGCGGCAGGCCGTTCCCGAGCGACCGTGGTGCGAGCACGTATGTGCCTACGGCCCAGGTGACACTCCCCGGCGCAGGAGGTGGTGGCGCATGGCGGTGCGAGCACGTATGTGGCCGCGGTCCGAACGCCGGGCGTGTCCGGCTACGATCTCGGCTTCCGGTCGGTCCGCGAGGAGATATCTGGACGCGAGCTCTCGGTCGAGGGGCGGTTCCCGGACTGGCTGTCGGGCCAGTACGTCCGCAACGGCCCGGGAGCCTTCGAGGCCGGCGGCGAGCGCGTCGCCCACTGGTTCGACGGGCTGGCGATGCTCGCCGGCTTTTCCTTCGGCGACGGCGTGACCTACACGAACCGCTTCCTCCGGACCCGGGCCTACCGCGAGGCAGCGTCTGGAGCACCGACCGCCGGCGCGTTCGCCGAGCCCGCCGGCGGCGTGCTCGGCCGGCTCCGCGCGCTCACCGCCGAACCGACCGACAACGCGAACGCGAACGTCGTCCGGCTCGGGGGACGTCTCGCGGCCATCACCGAGAGCCCGGTCGCGGTCGCCGTCGACCCCGGGACGCTCGCCACCGAGCGGGTCGTCCAGTTCGAGGACGACGTCGGCGCCCAGCACACCACGGCCCACCCCGCCCGCGACGCCCGCCGCGGCGAGCTGGTGGGCTACGGCACCCGCTTTGGCCTCCGTAACCGCTACGAGCTCTACCGGCTTCCCGACGGACACACCGAACGCGAACTCCTCGGCACGGTTCGGGTCGATGAGCCGGCGTACATGCACGACTTCGCGCTCACCGAGCGGTTCGCGGTGCTCGTCGAGCACCCCCTCACCGCGGCCCCCATCGACTTCCTCCGGCCCGAGCAGGGCTTCATCGACGCCTACGAGTGGCAGCCCGAGCGCGGCACCCGCTTTCTGCTACTCGATCGGGCGACCGGCGACGTGATCGCCGACCCCCGCGTCTCGTCGTTTTTCACCTTCCACTGCGCGAACGCCTTCGAATCCGGTGACGAAGTCGTGATCGACCTCGTGGCCTACGGGGACGCGAGCGTGCTCGGCGGGCTCTACCTGGCGGACCTCGACACTTCGACCCCCGACGCCTCGACCGGGCAGCTGTGCCGGTATCGCGTCCCGCTCGACGGCGGTCGAGTGAGCACGAGGACCATCGCCGACGTGGGCATCGAGTTCCCCCGCGTCTCGCCGGCCGTCGGGACGGAAATGGAGCCCCACCGGTACGTCTACGGACAGGGCAGCGCCGACCCGGACCGGGCGGCAAACGAGTTGGTGAAGATCGACGTCGAGACGGGCGAGGTGTGGACGTGGAGCGAGCCGGGCGTCTACGCCGGCGAGCCGGCGTTCGTGCCGACCCCCGACGCCGACCGCGAGGACGACGGCGTAGTGCTCTCGGTGCTGCTCGACGTCGACGCGGAGCGCTCGGCGCTGCTCGCCCTCGACGGAGGGTCGTTCCAGGAACGCGCCCGGGCGAGGACCCCCCATCCGCTCCCGTTCGGTTTCCACGGGCGGTACTTTCCGGCGTCGGGGAAGTGAGTCCCCGCGGCCCGGAACGACTCCCGACGGACCGGCACGCTTTTTCGATCGCTCGACCCACCGACGCGCATGGCCGACAGCGATGGCGGGTCCGGGCGCAGCCCCGACGCCGACCGCGGTCCCCTCTTCGCCGTGTCGCCGCTCGACGGGCGCTACGCCCGCTACACCGAGCCCCTCGTCGAGTACGCCAGCGAGGCCGCGCTCGTCCGCGCGCGGGTCCGCGTCGAGGTCGAGTACCTGCTCGCGCTCGCCGACCTCGACGCCGTGCCCCTGAGAATCGACCCCGCCGATCGGGCCGCCCTCAGGGATCTGTACGAGGAGTTCGACGCCGAGGACGCGGCGCTGGTCAAGGCGATCGAGACCGAGGGTCACGGCGGGATTCCGGCGACCAACCACGACGTGAAAGCCGTCGAGTACTTCCTGCGGGAGTCGCTGCCCGCGCGGCTCGACGCCGATGCCGTCGGCCCGTGGATCCACTTCGCGCTCACCAGCGAGGACGCGAACAACCTCGCGCACCGGCTTCTGCTGAAGCCCGCCGTCGAGCAGGTTCTCGTACCCGAGCTCCGGGACCTCCGGGACGCGCTCGCCGGAATGGCCCGCGAACACGGGGATCTAGCGATGCTCGCGCGCACGCACGGTCAGCCCGCCACCCCGACGACGTTCGGCAAGGAGATGGCGGTGTACGCCGCGCGGCTCGGCCGGACGATCGGGCGGATCGAGGCCGCCGCGGGCGACCTGGCCGGCAAGCTCGCCGGCGCGAGCGGGACCTACGCGGCCCACCACGCCGCCTGCCCCGACGTCGATTGGCGGGCGTTCTCGGCGGCGTTCGTCGGGTCGCTCGGGCTCGAGCACGCCGCGCTCGCCACGCAGATCAACCCCTGTGACGACCTCGCGGCGCTGTTCGACGCGCTACGGGGGGCGAACGGGATCCTGCTCGACCTCGATCGGGACGCGTGGCTGTACGTGAGCGAGGGCTACCTCGGACAGACCAGCGACGAAGGCGAGACGGGCTCCTCGACGATGCCCCACAAGGTCAACCCGATCGACTTCGAGAACAGCGAGGGCAACCTCTCGAAGGCCAACGCGGATCTCGGCTTCCTCGGCGAGTACGTCACCAGCTCCCGGCTCCAGCGCGACCTCTCGGACTCGACGGTCAAGCGAAACGTCGGAGCGGCGCTCGCGCACTGCCTGATCGGCTACGGGAAGCTCGGCGACGGGCTCTCGACGGTCGTGCCGAACGAGCAGGTCATGCGCAAGGACCTCGAGGCCACCCCCGAGGTGATCGGCGAGGCGGTTCAAACCGTTCTCCGTCGGGAGGGCCACGCCGACGCCTACGAGCACGTGAAGGAGCTGACTCGGGGACGGCGGACGAGTCTGGGGGACTTCCGCGAGCTGTTCGGCGAGCTCGACGTGGATCGGGAGACGCGAGCCGAGCTGCGCGGGCTGACGCCCGCCGGGTACACGGGGCTGGCGAGCGATCTCGTGGGCGAGCTGGAGTGATTTTTGAAGCTCGGTGTCGATCCCGGGGATCGATCATCGAAGGGGCATGAGGACGGCCACGAACGACGAACGCTGCGAGCGCCGATACACACGAGAGACCGCACCCGCAGCCGCGCCGCGACTGTACCACACGCCTCCCCGCGACGGCGGCGACGACGGCGATGGCGATGGCCCGCAGCCACGCCGCGACTGCACCACACGCCTCCCCAGCCGATACTCCGCTCGGGCCACCGCACCCCCACGCAGCCACGGCCCTCGCTTCGCTCATCCCTCGCGCGAGCGTGCGCGCTCCCGCCGAAGGCGCACGCTGCGCCACCCACACGACCGAGCGTCCGACCTCCCACCGACCGCACGACGGCCGTCGCGGAGACTGTCGTTTCCCGCTCCGGCAGGAACGATCACCCGAGCAGCGTCGCCAGCGCCGCCTCGAGCGCGTCGGCTGCCGCCTCGACGGCGGGAACGCGGACGTACTCGCGGTCGGCGTGGGCGACCGGGCCCGCCTCGTCGGCGAGCGCGCCCGGCCCGAACACCACCGTGGGCACGCAGGCGGCGAAGTACGACGCCTCCGTCGCCGCGGCGAACGGCCGCACCCGCCCCCCCGAGGCCGACCGGAGGGCCGCCACCACGGGCGCGTCGGCGGGCGTCTCGAACGCCTCCAAGAAGGGGGTCTCGCGCTCGGCCAGCCGGAACGCGACCTCGACGCCCCCGGCTCCGTTCGCGGTTCGGTCCGTGGTTCCGGTCCCGTCCGTGGCCGCGGACCCGTTCGTGGTTCCGACCCCGCCGCTGGGCCCGAAGCCGGCACCGTCGAGAGCCGCCCGCAGGTGCCCGTCGAGCGCGCGCTCGAAGCCCGCACCCGTCTCGGGCGGGACGCTCCGCCGGTCGATCGTGATTCGACACGCAGCGGGCACCTGGTTGGTCGCTTCGCCGCCCTCGATCCGCGTGGGGGTGAGCGTCGGCCCGCCGAGCGCCGGGTGAGCGAGAGAAGCCTCGCGGTCGTCGAATGTCCGGAGGGCATCGAGGGCGGGCGCAGCCGCCCCGACCGCGTTGGCTCCCGACGCGGGCTCGGCGGCGTGGGCGCTCTCGCCCCGAACCTCGATTACTCCCTCGAAGCGTCCCTTGGCGGCGTTGCAGGCGTCGAGCGCCGTCGGTTCGCCCACGATCACGCAGTCGCCCCGGTCGGCGTCGAGGCCGAGGACCGTGCTGTCGCCGCGGGCGGTGTCGCTGCCACAGCCGTCCTCGCCGCCGACGAGCGCCGCTGCGCCGGTCGAGCGGGTCTCCTCGTCGGGCGTCACCGCGAGGGTGAGCCGCCCGCGTTCGGGCTCGGCGGCGAGAAACGCCCTGAGGAAGGCGGCGAGCGGCCCCTTCGCGTCACAGGTCCCCCGGCCCCGGAGGACGTCGCCCTCGCGCTCGAAGGACACGTGCGGCGAGACGGTGTCGAGGTGGGTGTTCAGGACGACGTGCGGGCCGCTCACGTCGCCCTCACCGGTCTCGCCGGGGCTCGCACCGCCTGCCGGATCGCTCACGGCTCGACTCGTCTCGCCGTCCGGCCCTTGCGTTGCCAGCACGTTGCCGGCGCTATCGACCCGCGGCTCGACGCCGTGGCTCCGCAGGGCCGCACACAGGAGCTCACGCATCGGTCCGGCGTCCTCGTTCGAGGGCGTTCGGACGGCGCGTTCGAGGAAGTCGACGGCGTCGAAGCGCATGTCTGGTGTCGGGAGATCGGAGTCAAGTGGCGTCGATCAGTCGTCCACGGCGTCGATCGCCCGGGGGGTCACTGCTGGAGTCTCGCCGTCGAACTCCCGGACGACGGGCCCCGAGAGCGACGCGCCGGTCGCCGAGAAGCTCACTTCGAGGCGGCCGCCCGGCGGGTGGACGGCGACGGCGTCGTCGGTCACGAGTCCGCGCTCGCGCGCGACGGCGGCGACCGCCACCGCGCCGGTGCCACACGAGTCGGTCTCGCCCTCGACGCCGCGCTCGTAGGTCCGCTGGTCGAACCCGCCCCCCGACCGCCGCGAGGCGATCGTCACGTTTGCCCCCTCAGGGAAGGCCGGAGCGTGACGCACCGCCGGCGCGACCGCCTTGAGGTCGGTGGTCGAGACGTCCGCGACGAACGCGACCGCGTGTGGAACCCCCGTGTCGACGGCCGTCACCGTCAGCCCCGCGACCGGCTCCGCGACGAGCGGCTCCGCGATATCGGCGGCCAGCGGCACGCTCCGCGGATCGAAGCGCGGAGACCCCATCCCGATGGTCACCTCCACGCCGTCGTCCGCCCCCCCGGCCGCCGTACCCGCGTCCACTTCGGCACGCCGGGTGCCTGCCTGCGTGTCGACCATCACCTGCCGCGAACCCGTTCGATCGACGGCCCACGCGGCCGCACACCGCGCGCCGTTGCCACACATCGCGGCCGTCGAGCCGTCGGGCTGGACGAGCGTCATGACCACCCGTGGGGGCGAGTAGCGCTCCTCCAAAGCGAGAAAGAGCACGCCGTCCGCACCCACCGAGTCCGGCGTCCCGGGGCCGTCGGCGGTCCTTTGGGCGACGCCGTGCTCGCGGTCACAGAGCTCGCAGGCGAGCGCCCGCCGGTCGGGGACGCGCTCGGTCGCGTCGATCAGGATGAAGTCGTTGCCGGTGCCGTGGTACTTCTCGAAGCGTATCATCGTTCCAGCCTCACGAGGTCGTCGAGGGTCTCCCGACGGACCGCGAGCCGGGCAGTTCCGCCGGTGCTGTCCTCGCGCGCCCCGCGGTCGTCGGTGTCGCTGCCGGATGTCTCTCCGCCGAGCGCCACGACCGCCGGGCGGGGCCGGGAGTTGTAGGTGCTCGCCATCTCGTAACCGTACGCTCCCGCGGTGCCGACCGCGAGGTAGTCGCCTCTGGTGGGCCGGGGCAGTTCGCGGTCCCGGCCGAGAACGTCCGCGGTCTCACAGACCGGTCCGGTGACGGTCGTCCCGATCGTCTCCCGGTCGGCGACGTCGGACGCGAGCGACCGGATCTCGTGGTGGGCGTCGTAGAGGGCCGGCCGAAGCAGACTCCCCATCCCGGCGTCGACGCCCACGACCGTAGTCCCGGGGGTCGGCTTCACGGTGTTCACCCGGGTGAGCAGCACGCCCGCGTCCGCGACGAAGTACCGGCCGGGTTCGATGGCGAGGCGCGCGTCCACCGCCCCGAGCGCCTCGCGGGTCGTCCCCGCCACCCCGTCGAGGTCGAGCGGCGACTCCTCGGGGCGGGCGGGCACACCGAAGCCGCCGCCGACGGAGACGAACTCGAGGTCGATCCCGTCGCTCCCCCCATAGCGTCCCGCCCCGGTTCCGGCCGCGTCGCCAGCCTCGACCGCACGGGTGAGATCGCCCAGCCGCCGGGCGAGCTCGTGGTGGGCGTCGAACGCCTCCAAGATGCCGCTGCCGGCGTGGGCGTGCAGCCCCACCACGTCGAACCCGCGGCTGCTTGCCTCGCGTGCGAGCGCCGCCGCCCGGTCGATGGGCACGCCGAACTTCGGTGCCGCGCCGGTCGTCACCTTCGCGTGGTGGCCCGCGCCGACGCCGGGGTTGACGCGCACGCACAGCCGACCCGTCCAGTCGCGCTCGGCGAGCCGGTCGAGCGTGTCGCGCGCCCCGACGGTGATCGTCAGGTCCTCGCCGAGCCCGACGACGAAATCGAGGTCCGCGGCCGGCGGGTTCACGGCGGTATAGCGGACGTCCTCGCCCGCGAACCCGGCGTCGAGCGCGCGCTCGACCTCGCCGGCCGAGGCACACTCCGCGCCCACGCCTGCCCCGGCGAGCGCCGAGAGCACCGCGCCGACGGCGTTGGCCTTCACGGCGTAGTGTATCTCGGCGTCCGGAAACGCCGTGCGCAGCCGGCGGGCGTTCGCGACCACGCGGTCACGATCCAGCACGTACAGCGGCGTCCCGTATTCGTCGGCGAGTTCGCGCAGGCGGGCGGCCGACCAGTCGGCGAGTCGCCGTACCGGCGGACCGCCGGCGGCCCCCTGACCCGCGGCATCGTGGGCTACCGGGCTCGCGGCCGTCATCGCAGCGCCTCCTCGCGCGCGGTCGCGTCGAGGGTTCGTTCCTCGACGTCGGTGGCGACGACCGCAGGTTTGTACGCTCCGCCCTCGAAGAGGTCGTGTTCGCCGATCGAGGAGTCGACGTAGCGCGTGAACGCCCGCCGCTCGGGGGGCAGGTGGCCGTAGATCACCCGTCGTTCGACGAGATCGTAGACCGGAACTCGCGGGCTCAGGAGGGTGTTCTCGCCGACCACCGAGTCCCGGCCGACGACAAAGCCCGAGGTGACCCGACAGCCCGCGCCCAGCGAGACGCCCCTCTCGATCACGACGGGAGCGTCCTCGACCGGTTCGAGCACCCCTCCCACGAGGGTGTTCGCGCCGAGCTTCACGTTCTCGCCGACCTGTGCACAGGAGCCGACCGTGTTACACGAGTCGACGAGCGTGCCGTCGCCGACGTACGCACCGGCGTTGACGAAGCTCGGGCTCATCAGGATGGCATCGCTACCCACGTACGCACCCCGCCGTATCACCGTGCCGTCGGGGGTGTTGCGCGTGCCGCGCTCGCCCAGCTCGGCAGTTCCGGAGAGCGGAAGCACGTCGTGGTAGGCCACCCCGCCGTACTCCCGTTTTCGCGTCTCGCGCAGACTGAAGTTGAGCAGGACGCCGCGCTTGACCCACTCGTTGGCCGTCCAGCCTCCCGAATCCGCCCCGGCACCGACCCCCTTCTCGGCCGCACGCACCTCGCCGGCTTCGAGCGCGTCGAGGAACGCATCGAGCGTCGCGCGCTCCTCGTCGCCGGCCTCGGCCGCCGTCAGGCCCGCTTCGGCGCGCTCCCAGAGGGCGTCGACCTCGGCTTCGAGGCTCATCGGCTCGCCTCCAGGCCGGCGTCCGTCGCCCGCTCGTCGGCTCCCGGGGTCGTCCCGGTCCCGGTCCCGGCCCCGCCGTCGCCGACGACCGCGCCGAACCCGTAGCGGCCCGGCTCGCGCCCGGCGAGCCAATCTGCCGCGTCAAGCGCGCCCGCAGCGAACACCCCTCTGCTCTCCGCGCGATGGGTGAGCGTGAGCAGTTCGTCGTTGCCGGCTACCAGGAGTTCGTGCTCGCCGTGCACGTCGCCGGCCCGGCGGGCGTGGACGCCGATCGCGCCCGCCTGCCGGGGATGGTCGCCCTCGCGGCCGTGAACGCGGTCGGCTGGATCGTTCCCTCGAACCCCATCGATGGCGTCGAGCAGCGTCGTCGCCGTCCCGCTGGGCGCGTCGCGCTTTCCGTCGTGGTGAGTCTCGGTCAGTTCGACGTCGTAGCCCGGGAGCGCGCCGACGGCCTCGACGGTCGCCGCGAGCAGCGCCTGCACCCCACGTGAGAAGTTGCTCGCGTGCAGCACTGGTATCCGCTCGCTCGCCGCGCCGAGCGTGTCGTCCTGCTCGTCGTCGAGGCCCGTGGTGCCGGTTACGAAGGGGACGCCCGCCTCGGCACAGGCGACGGCGTACTCGACCGTCGCCGCGGGGGCGGTGAAGTCCACCACGGCGTCGGGCGCGAACTCGGCGAGCGCGCGCGGGAGGTCGGTGGCATCGACGACCGGCGCTCGCTCCCCGCCCCCGGCCGGTATCGCTGTGCCCTCGGGGTCGCGGGCGAGCGCGAACGCCGTACTCGCGTCCGGACGGTCGGCGGCGGCGTCCAGCACTGCCCGCCCCATCCGTCCGGTCGCCCCGGTGACCCCGATCGCCGTCATCGCTCGATCCCCGCCGGCTCCCCGGTCTCCGATCCGGTCGCCCGTTCCGATCCGTCGTCGCTGGTGCTCGCCCCGGCGTCGGCCGCCGCGTCCGCTCGGTCATCCCCGTCGAGGGCGGCGAGGATCGCTTCGAGGGCCTCACGGTGGGGAGTCGAGAGCCGCGAGAGCGGCGAGCGCAGCCGTCCGGCACCGTGCCCTCTGATCCGGAGGGCCTCCTTCAGCGGGATGGGGTTAGTCTCGACGAACAGCGCCCGGAATAGCGGGCCGAGCTCGTGGTGGCGCTCGCGTGCCCTCGCGACGTCGCCGTCGAGCGCCGCGTCGACCAGTTCCACTACCCGCCCGGGCTCGACGTTCGCGGCGACGCTGATCGCCCCTCTCGCGCCGGCGGCCAAAAGCGGGAGGGTGAGCGCGTCCTCGCCCGACAGCACCGAGAAGTCGTTCGCCCGGGTGCGCTCGATTATCTCGCCCGAGCGGCCGAGGTCGCCGCTGGCGGCCTTGTAGCCGACGACGTTCTCGTGGGCGGCGAGCGCGACGGCGGTGTCGACGGCGACGTTTCGGCCCGTGCGGCCGGGCACGTTGTAGACGATCTGGGGGACGTCGACGGCGTCGGCGATCGTCCGGTAGTGAGCCTCCATGCCGGCTGGCTCGGGCTTGTTGTAGTACGGCGAGATGAGCAACAGCGCGTCCGCGCCCGCGGCGGCCGAGCGCTCGGCGAGCTCTATGGCCTCGTGGGTCGCGTTCGAGCCCGCGCCCGCGATCACGGGGATCGACGCGGCCTCACAGACGGTCTCGACGACGGCGACGTGCTCGTCGTGGGTGAGCGTCGCGCTCTCTCCGGTGGTGCCCACCGGAACGAGCCCGTCGACGCCGGCCGTCTCCAGCCGTCGGGCGTCGGCGCGCAGTCGGTCGAAGTCGATGCCTCCATCCGCGTCGAACGGCGTGGCCATCGCGGGGAACACGCCGTCGAGGTCGATCTCGTGTATCATGGGTGTCGGTTTCGTCGGTCGTCGGTCGTCGGTCGAGTTCGGGTTCGGGTTCGATGCCGGTCGTCGGTCGAGAGTCGCCGCTGTCCCAATCGAGAGCGGTCCGCGACGGGGTGCCACGCCCGCCGTGAACCTGCGGCTACGTGCGTTTACCCGGCGAGAAGCGGTCGCCACACCCCCCGGTCGGAGGCCGGCTCGGATCGGGTGTGACGCGTCGCATACCTCTCGATCGGCTCGCGGGGATTTATACGTTGTGTCACGTGCGATACCTGCCGCCCACCCGAGCGACGCGACGTCGAGTCGAGGAGGTGAAAAGGCTTTTCAGGCGGTTCGAGCGAGTGTCGTGCATGACTGACATCCATCCCGACCAGCGCGTCGCGGTGCTCGCCGACGCCCAGAACCTCTATCACACCGCTCAAAGCGTGTACTCGCGGAACATCGACTACGCCGCCCTGCTTTCGGGGGCCGTCGACGACCGGCGGCTCACCCGCGCCATCGCCTACGTCATCCGGGCGGACTCGCCCAAGGAGGAGGCCTTCTTCGACGCGCTGGTCGACATCGGCTTCGAGACGAAGATCAAGGCGATCAAGACCTTCGGCGACGGCTCGAAGAAGGCCGACTGGGACGTCGGGATGAGCCTCGACGCCGTCACCCTCGCGGGCCACGTCGACACCGTCGTCCTGTGTACCGGCGACGGCGACTTCGCCCGGCTGTGCTCGCATCTCCGTCACGAGGGGGTGCGCGTCGAGGCGATGGCGTTCGAGGAGTCCGCCGCCGACGAACTCGTCGCGGCCGTCGACGGCTTCACCGACCTCAGCGAGCACGCCGATCGGTTCCTGCTGTGAACGGGGACGGATGGGCGCCGGCTTCGAGAAACGCCGGACCCGCTCGCTCTCGGGTGCACACCGATCGCGGGAGAACGCGTGGACGTAGCGAGCCGCGTGACGGTGCCCGGAGCCGACGATGTCCGGGAGCCGGTCGTGGTAGGCGCTTCGACCCCGCGAGGATCACCGGGGTCCGCGCCAGCGCGCCGCCGGCCGTCCGCGGGGAGGGGACTGCGCCCCACGGGCCGCCGTGGAGCCACACTACGAGATGCCGATCGAAGCGGTCGGACAGGACCACGACGCGCGAGTCGGGTTTCGCAGCCGCTCATAGGGATTGTCGTGTCTGTCACCGGTAGCCGACGACTCCTATGCCGACGGCATACGAAAACGGCTCACGACGACCCCTCTCAGACCGATCCGCCCGAGGTGCCGATCAGCAGCGTCCCGGCTGCCATTCCGACCGCGGCGGCGATGGCGAGGAGGGCCGGGATCGACGCCGACACCGGGGCGAACGACGCGGGGAGGGCATACAGGAGCACGACGATGCCGCCCACGATCAGCAGTCCGATGCCGGTGAGGATGCGCGTTCGCTCGTCCATGTCGACGGCGAGTAGTGCGGCCATCCCCATAAGCGTCGCTACATCGCCCGGCACACCGGCCGGCGGTCGCACACGCTCTCCCGGAGTTCGTGCGGCGCGGCGCTGCTCGCGGGCCGTAACTCGTGGAAGTGAACGGCGGCGTTCGCGGGGACGAACGGACGGCGTTATGCCGGTCCGCGCCCACCGGCTGCGTGTGACGGCCGAGAATCTCGCCCGACTGCGGGTCGTCGCCGACTACCAGTTCGGTGCGGGAGCGGGCGCGGCGCTGTTCCCCCCGGGTGAGGACCTCGCGGTACGTCGCTCGACCGCCGGGCGACCCCGACAGGTGCTCGCCGCCACCCCGCAGGGTGCGCGCGGGGTCGACGACGGGAAGGGAGAGACCGATCGACGGGATCGGCGGGCGCGGCTGGTCTCCTACGGCATCGACGGCCGGTTCACGCTCGGGGTCGCGGGCGGTCGACGGCTGCTCGGGGCCTTCGCGTCGCCCCGGGTGCGGGTGGCCGTCGGCGAGGAGAGCGAGCCGTTCGTCCGCGAGGGCAAGAACGCCTTCGCCAAGTTCGTCCGGCGGGTCGACCCGGCCGTGCGTCCCGGCGACGAGGTCTGCGTAGTCGGCCCCGACGACGGGCTGTTCGCCGTCGGGCGCGCGGTGCTCCCGGCGACGGGGATGGTCGACTTCGAAACCGGGATGGCCGTGAAGATACGCGAGGGAGCCGAACGGCCGACGGACGAGGCCTGACGGGCCCGATCCCGGCTCGGGGTCGTCGGGGCGATCGTTCCGGGCGCCCATTGAAGTGTCGGCCCGCCGTAGGAGGGCCGTGTACGATCGCATTCTCGTGCCGACCGACGGCAGCGACGCGGCGGCCCGCGCGGCCGAAGCGGCGCTCGATCTCGCGGCCAAACTCGGCGCGTCGGTCCACGTCTGCTACGTCGTCGACGAGGGCGCGAGCACCCTCCTGCTCAACACCTCGGGGATGGGCCCGGAGCTCGACGCGCTCCGCGAGGCGGGCGAGTCGGCGACGGCCACGTTGGCCGAGCGGGCCGACGCGCGCGGCGTCCCGGTCACGACGGCGGTCGTTCGGGGACTGAGCGTGAGCGAGGCCATCGTCGACCACGCCCGCGAGGAGGACTGTGACCTGATCGTCATGGGTACACGCGGGCGCAGGGGGTTAGCGCACGTCCTCGGCAGCACGACCGAGCGCGTGCTCGCCCGGGCGCCCGTTCCGGTGCTCGCCGTCGCTGCCGGGACGGGGGCCGACGGACTGGACGCCGGAGCGGGACCGGACATCAAAGCGGCGTCGGACGCCAGGGTGGGTGGCACGTCCAGGGCGAGCGGGGACGACGAGACGACCGACGATGCCGGGGCGGACGGGGACGCTTGAGATTGCCCGCCACCGTCGTCCCATACCCCAGAGGCCGACGCGCACGGGGGCGAATCGCAACCGTCCGAAGGAAGGCTCTCCGCGTGCTGGTATCCGCGCCGCGATCGGTCGCACGCGCCGAGCGGCTCGTCGTCGGGGAGGCCATCTCATCCGTTTCCGCGGCGACGCCGCTCGGTACTCCGCCCGCCATCGGCGGCCCGTCGGAGCTCGTCGTGGCGCTCCCGAAGCTTCGATGCACAGGACGAACAGCAGACGTCGTAGGAGCGCTCGTCGAGATCGACCGTCACCCCGTTCCCGTCGACCGGCCGGTCGCAGACGACACACTCGATCGCGAGGGCGGCCCCGCTCGCCCCCGGGTTCCGGACCGTGCCGGCGATCAACCGTACGTCGCACGCCCTGATCCACCCCTCGTCGAGCGTCCCGGAGAGGAGCTCGCGCAGCTCGCTCCGATCCATGTGCGCCCGGAACACGACGCGCGAGTCGACCGTTCCGTCGGCGTGCTCGACGCCGGGGACGTCGGCCAGCACGTCGAGCACCGCCCCGACCGCCCCGGGCTCGACGTCGAGATCGACGAGCACTGCCTCGCCCTCGACGAGCCGCGACCGGTCGAGCTCGGCGGTGAACCGGCGCACGACTCCGCGGTCACGGAGCCGATCGACGCGATCCGAGACCGTGGGCGGCGAGAGCCCGACCCGCTCGGCGACGTCCCGGTAGGAGCGGCGGCCGTCCTCGACGAGCAGTCGGAGGATCTCCCTGTCGGTGTCGTCGATGCCGGGCATACCAGCTCCTGACGGTGGAGCGTGAAGCCACTATCGCCGTCACCTGCTGGGACTCCACGTGTCCGCCGTCCCTGATCGCCGCCTCCGCGTCTCTCCTCCCCCGACGTCGGGAGGGCGATCGGGCGTCGGTGCCTAACGAACCCGGAGTCTGTCTGTCCGACGGCCGAACATCGTTACCCACAACGGACGAAAGGGAGGGACCCCTCGACCGACGTGCGATGGCAGTCCAACAGATCGGCCTGAGCGACGAGATGGAAGCGTGCGTCGACAGCTGCATCGAAGCCGCGGAGGTCTGTGAGTGGTGTGCCGACGAGTGTGCGGGCCACGGCGAGGAGATGGCCGAGTGTCTCCGGCGCTGTCGGGACGTCGCGGACATCGCCTCGCTGTGTGCGCGGCTGTGCACCCGCCAGTCCGAGCTCCGCCCGCAGGTCGCGGAGGCCTGTGCGGCGGCCTGTGAGGCCTGTGCCGAGGAGTGCGAACGGCACGATCACGACCACTGCCAGGCCTGCGCGGAGATCCTGCCCCGGTGTGCGGAGAACTGCCGGAACATGATCTGAACACAGAACGGCGACCGACGGGAGCCTCCGGGTTCGGGGGATCGACCCCTCATCGGGTCGGTCGTAAGCCATTGCCGTCTTTCGATCCCCCCGGGTGCCATCGAATGCCGGAAAAGTTACAGCCGACCCCATCAGGGAACCGCCACGCCGGGAGCGATGGACTCCCTGCCGTCATCCGATTGCTCCGAGCAGGAGAGGGAGTTAGGTGTGCTGTTCGGGCTCGTTTTCGAAGTCCTCTGCACACCCCGTTCCACAGACCTTCGTCCTCCGTCCGCTCTGGGGGTCGCTCTCGTCGACGTCCATGCCGCACACTGGGCAATCGGCCACGGTCAGCACCTCCATCGTGCTTTCCTCGCTTCTCGCTGTAAGCGCCTTCCCCTGCGTCGGAAAACACCTTTTCGTACGCGGGGTGGAATCCGCCCGTTGACACCCCACGACGAGGCTCCGTTTTTCGAGTACTGTGCGCTCTCAGCCCGTTTCGTAGAGGCGTGAATACTCGCTGGGAAGCTGTGTGCGGGTGTCGTTCCACGTCCCGCCGTCGACCGAGCCGGCGAGACTTTCGAGAACGACCTGAACGTGGAGCTGTGTGGCGGTAACGTCGATCTCTGCGATCTGCTCGCGCTCGTAGTCACGTACCCGTTCGACGAATTCCCCGGGCGGGAATTCGTCCGCCTGTTCGTCTCCCGAGGCAGTCAGCGCATCCCCGAGGTCCGCCGGCAGGGAATCGGCGAGGTCCCGGGCCTGTCCGCGTGCGATCCGTTCGCCGAGTACCCGAAGGGTAGCTTCGGCTGCGGCGGCCGCTTCGTCGCGTGATTTGAGGTCGGCGCGCGATTCGATGCCGCTGAAGAACTGGTCGTCGTCCATACCGAGATCTGGGCTGCCGTCTAAATCGGTGTTCGGGCTGCGAGGACAGGGTGGTTCCCCCGGAACCACGGATACGGGGCCCGGGCGGTCGATCGTGGTGACACCCGATCGATCGGTGACCGAGTTCGTTACCGCTGGCTCTCGCTCATGTCGACCGGTTCGAAAAGGGAGTCGAAATCGCCGGGCAACCGATCGTGTGCATCGTCCCAGTTCGCTTCCGCTGACGGCGTCGCCGAGCACGTCCATCACACCACGATGTGATCGACGGTGCCCGCCCGGTCGACGTTCCCCTCCTCGCTTTCCCGTCTCAGGACCCGGTCGACGAACTCGTCGATCGAGAACGCCTCGGCTTCTTCGCCCTCTTCGGTGAGCAGCTGGCCAAGCGGCTCGGGGAGTTGAGAGGCGATGTTCTCGGCTTCACCCTCCGTGATGCGCTGACCGAGAACGCCGGGCGTCGCGCGGGTCGCCGTGTACACTCTATCGCGCGAATCCAGTTGCGTGCGCCGCTGGACGGCGTCGAGAAATTCGTCTTCTTGCATGGCGACTGAGGCGCTTGGTTCACGGCCTCGCTCGGCTATCAGCTCCGTCTCACAGGTCAACTCGCGGTACCGAGCTACCGATGGAGGCATCGTGATCATAAGTGAGGTGTATCTGGCTGGTTCGTAAACAGTTATGGTAGCAATCGGAAGCCGGTTCGCCACCGGCTGCATTACTGTCGCGAGGGCTGTTCATGCAAGGGGAGCCCATTCATGCTGCGCGAGATGAGCCCTCCACATGGTCGGCACCCGATACGACACCGGCGATGTGGTAGCGACCCCCGACGGCCGCGGCGTCGTCGCCGCCGTGCTCGCCGAACAGTTTCACTTCCCACAGGAGGGGGGTGACGACGAGTACGAGCAGGTATCGGCGACGGCCGACCAGCCCGCGTACGTGGTCGGTCTCGAAACCAGCGGGTCGGCTCCCTACCGCGCTTCGGCGCTCGAAACCACCGACCTCGAAACCGACGACGTGCCGGAAGCCGACGGCGAGCGTCTCGCCGATATCGTCGACGAGGGCGTCTCCGGTCTCGACGACCTCCCCGAAGGCTGGGACCGCAACAGCGTTCTCGGATACTGGGAGGGGGTCGGCGGTTCGTGGGAAGAGTGTGTCGGCGATCTTTCCGACGAATTCGGCGAGGAACGAGCCGAACAGCAGTGCTCGGCGATGAAAGACGAGGTGCTTCGCACCCGACGCTGGCGCAACCGCTTCTGACCGGCAGAGGACCACAAAGTGGCGTCCTGTGAGCGCAGGCAGGCGGCTCACTTCGACCAGCGTGTGCGGTCCCCAACTGACACCAGCGACATTCCACCGCGGTCGGTTCCCAGGTGGATCCCGAGCGACTCGGTCGGCTCCAGTCGGTATCCGAGAGCGAGCAGGGCGGACAGTACGATCCTCTGGATCGTTGTCAGCGTCCTTCTCCTGATGCAGGTGTCTCTACGGAACGGGGAGCGCGGTCCGGACGCGAGAACTCGCCGTGAGTACACTGACGTCCGATACCAGACAGAAAACGATCTCCTACGGATGGGCGTAGACACATTGGCCGAGAAGAACCCCGTGCTACTGCGGCAGGATCCCGGTCGGTATCAGCGCCTGTAAGCGCGTTTTCGAGTCTGGTACTGGGTCGTGACTTCGGCACCCTCGACCCCGCGGGTCCATCATCCGGTAGAGACACCCGCCGTCGAGGTCGGCGACACCTCGACGCTCTCGACGCTGGGGTCGGCTTGGAACGCCCCGGTGATCGTCTCGCTGGCGGTCGTCCCCGAGCACGCCCAGACGAGAGGGACGATGCGGTCCCCATCGTGGGCGACGACGCTCGGCCTCGACGGTCACGTCGTCGAGGCCGGCCAGCGCGTCCCGGAGGACGAACTCGCTCGCGGGGATCTCGAACGCGACGACGCTGGCCGTCGCTCCGGGGTGGTCCTCCTCTCGGGGGCGGCCGCCGCGTCCAGCTCCCCGTCCACGTCCGGCTTGGCGTCCGCGCTCGGCTCGGTGTCGGCGTCGCCATGCGTCCGCGTCGATTCCAGATCCCGCGCTCTCCCGCGATGCCGTCGATCACGAGTGGCGTGGCGAGTGTGCCTCGCGGACCTCCGCGCCGTCGCGCATCACGTCGGTGCACTGCGGGCACACCCGTACATCGCCCATCCCGTTGGGCGCGAACACCCGGACGTACTGGTCGGTCACGAACGACTCGCAGTTCCGGCAGTGTGCCATTCCGTTCTCACCTCGTTTCTAGCCACGAGCGCGCTGGTGTATGAAAGCGCGGCTTGGATGTCCCCCCGGGGGGGAGGGCCATCCACGGGGGCGGGATGCAGCGTCGGGCTCTCCCGACGAACGTCGAGATCGCGGTCGTCGCCGACGAGCGTCGTCGTCAGCAGCGTCTCGCGCCGGACCGGCGTCAGCCCGGTGGCATCGTCGTCCAACTCGGGTCGCCCGCGCCAGGAGCTGTGGCGCCGTAGATGCGCCGGAGATCGAGGTCGACGCCGGCGTCCTCGCAGGCCGCCCGAAAGCCCGGCACGTCGGCCTCGCCCGCGAAGCGGAGCTGTTCGAGACGCTCCAGGGGAGGTCGGACACGACCGCCGGTCGCCCGCTCGTGGTCGGCCGGGAGACGACCCTCGTGAGCGTCTACACCGACGACGCCCCCGGGAAGACGGCGATCCCGGACAGCGGCGAGCGCAACAGCCTCGTGGTGGTGCTCGAGGCCATCTTCACGTAGCGGCTCAAACGCCGAGAGGTTCGCGGACGACCGAGCCGTCGGAGCGATCGAGGGATCCGTCGCCACTCCCATGCGTTGTCCCGTTTCACGGAGCTTCTCGGTCGCTCCTCGCGGGACTCCCGTCCGAGAGATACCGTGGAGCTATTTAATTCATATCCTCACAACAGGCTTTTCAGGTACGGAAGCGTACGGGACGTGCGCGAACAGGGCCGAACGAAGGCCGACCCCACGATCCAACCCATGTCAGAAGCGCCATCCGACCCATCGACCACCAGTAAAGCCGACCTGAACGGCCGATGCCCCTTCTGTAGCATGTCCGTTCAGGAGAGTTCCTACCCCCGCCATCGGATCAAAACCATCGACGAAAGCGACGAGGAGGTAAATCGCCGCGCTGAACAGCGACTGTGCCCGGAGTGCTGGGAGAGCCTCCACCAGGAGCTGCACAGACACGTGTAGGATCCAGCGAAACGAGCACGAGAGAGGGGGAGCGAGGAGTTTCGGTGCGGGAAACTGAACGAGACCAGCCTGCTTCGTTTCGCTACCGCCAGTAGTGCCGGAGATCGGAAACGGTCACGGGCGTTCCCCGACCGGGCGTCGGAGCACGAACCGTGCTCCACGCCGGGTGCACTCGTGTGATCGCGGTTCGCCGCCATCAGCGCTTGTAAGCGCGTTTCTGATCTCGGTGATGGACCGCACGCTTCGGTACCCTCTCCCCCCGGGTGGCTACCCGGTACTTTCGGGCTCGCGATCGACGGCGAGCGCGCTTTCGATCATGGTCCTGTGGCCTCGGCGAAACCGCTCGGAGAGCGCCTGATGGGAGATGCCGAGGGCGTCGGAGAGTTCCTTGGCTGTGGTCTGTCGCGGGATGTCGAAGTACCCCTGCTCGACCCCCGCTACGAGGGCCTCCTGCTGTTCGTGAGTGAGACCGAACTGGCTTTCGCCCCCCTCGTCGAGGTGGTAGATACGCTTCGTCGTGAGGGTGAGGCCTGCGTTCTCGCAGAGCTCGTGGGTGCGCGAGACGGCCGCGCGCTCGGGGAACAGGACCGAAACGTCCCACCTGTCGCGGCTGGCACTGCCGGTGAGCGACCGAATGACGCCCTCCTCGACGACGAGCATTCGCAGGAGCGCCTCGGTCTGCTGGGTCCACTTCATTCTGAGGAGGCATTCGTCGTCGAGGTCGGCGAGCACCTCCACGTCCGCGACGCTCGGATCGTCCCGGACCGCCGTCACGACCGCCTCGCCGTCGGCCGTCGGTGATCGTGCCCGGACGAGCGGCGCGATGCGCTCGTCGTGAGCGACGACGTGCTCGGCTTCGAGTTCGAGGTCGTCGAACGCGGCCAGTGTCTCCCGGAGGACGAACTCGTCACTGGGAATCGTGAACTCCACGACGCTGGCGGCCTCTCTACGGATCGAGGCCTCTTCGCGAGATGAGGCCGGTGATCGCGCCCCCCGCTCGCTTTCGGCCGTTTTCCCCGTCAACACGTGGCTCACGGCTTGATCACTCATGAGTGGCGCGGCGAGTGTGCCTCGCGGACCTCCGCGCCGTCGCGCAGTTTGTCGGTACAGCGGGGGCACACCCGTACATCGCCCATCCCGTCGGGGGCGAACACCCGGACGTACTGGTCGGTCACGAACGCCTCACAGTTTTGGCACTCTGGCATCCAACGATCGCCTCGTTGTGACCACGAGATGCGCGAGCGCATAGTCACACGGCTTGGATACCCACCCACCCGGACGGGCGATTCACCCCCCGTTCGGGCGAGCAGCGTCGCCGGAGCGGACGTCGTGGCCGGGCTCGGCGGGATCATCGGTGCCGCTGACGAGCGTCGTCGTCAGTAGCTTCGCCTGTGCGCGCCGGAGGCGCTCGCTCACCGCCTGATCGGAGATCCCGAGCTCCGCGGCGAGTTCGACCAGCGTGGTCTCGCGCGGGACGGCGAAGTAACCCACCTCGAGCGCGGTCAGCAGCGTCTCGCGCTGGACCGGCGTCAGCCCGGTGGCATCGTCGTCCAGCTCGGGATCGGCGGCGCTGTAGATGCGTCGGAGATCGAGGTCGACGCCGGCGTCCTCGCAGGCCGCCCGGAAGCCCGGCACGTCGGCCTCGCCCGCGAAGCGGAGCTGGAAATCCCAGTGCTCGGGGGTACCGACGGCGCCGAGGATCGTCGCGTCGTGGGCGACGATTGCCTCCACGAGTCCGTTGACGCCCTCCTCCCAACCGATGCGAAACAGCGCGTGGGCATCGACCTCCCCGACGAAATCGGCGTCACCAGTCTCCTCGTCGGCGCGGAGCGCGTCCGTGACGGCCCCGTGGTCGGCGGCGTCGTGGACCCACAGGAACGGCATGCGCTTCTCGTCGGTAGGGACGATCTGTCCGAGCTCGAACCCGTCGGCCTCGACGCCTTCTAGCGCGCGCCCGAGCTCGAAGTCCGCCGCCGGAACGCGAATCTCGACGATTGTGCTCATGGATCAGTATCCGTCACTCCTGGATCGTCGGCGGCGGTCATGGCCGCCCGGGGTCCGCGGACTCGTCGAGGCCGGTCGCGAGCAGTCGCCGGGCGATCACGATCAGTCCGTTGCCGACGCCCTCGCTCCAGATCGCCGTCTCCGCGGATTCGGAGCCGACCGAGCTGAGCAGGAGCGTCTCCCGGTCGACCATCAGCAGGCGGGCGATCTGCTCGTCGGTCTCGTCGCCCGGCCGGGGCTGGAGCCACTCCAAGCCCGACTCGAACACCTGCGCGTCGGGAACCGCCCGCCGAACCTGCTCGTAGCTCGTCTCCGAGAGCGCGCCGACGTAGATGGCGACGCCGCGGTCGGCGGCGGCCCCGAGGCGGTCGAGAAGGTCCTCGGAGAACGATCCCGGCCCGTCGACCACGAGGACGACCTCGGACTCGGCCGCGTCGACGAACTGGATGGCGCGGTCGGTGATCGACGCCTCGCCGCGGGTGGTCCAGACGTTGCCCCGCTCGCGGAGGCCCTCCTCCTCGATCGGCTCGAGCGCGCCGAGGCTCTCGTCGAGGGTCTCGAAGCGCTCCTCGAAGCGCCGCCGGAGCAGGCCGACGGCCTCCTCGACGGGGATCGCCCGGAATTGCTGGGGACTCGACTGCTGGACGTCGACCAGGCCCTCCTGTTCGAGCGCCTCGACGGCGTCGTAGACCCGCGTCCGGGGCACCTCGGCGATCTCGCCGACCTCTTTGGCGGTGCCGTGGGGCATGCGCGCGAGCGCGACGAAACACCGCGCCTCGTACTGCTTGAGCCCCAGCTCCTGGAGCACCTCCACCGCCGTCGGCTGTTCGACGTTTCCGGGCATCGGACGGTCACCACCGGCGAGTACGGATCGGCAGATCCGTAAGGACACGTCCGACCCACCGATAAAGCCAGTTTCGATCGTCACTCCAGAACTGACAACACCAACGGTCGCCCGTGGCGGAACTACCGGGGACGTCGTGTTTTCGTCGTCTACCGGTGACTCGATCGATCACAGTGCCGCCGGTCGGCCGGCAAGTCGATTGACTCGAATCCTCACAAAGAATTCATACGTGGCGGGCCGCTAGTGGACACCGGCATGTACACCATCGCTCCACTCGGCCCCCGCGAGCACTCTCGCGTACACGTCGGTGCCGACCGCGAGACGAGCGGCACAGACCCCAGCCCGGGTCCCGGCCCCGATCCAGTCGGTCCCCCGCCGCCCTCCGAGGGGCCGACCGGCCCGCGATCCGTCCCGGACCGGGGCCACCCCCGGGAGCGGGGGTCGACCGGGGTCGACGACCGCCCGCGCCGATGTGGCGGGGGTGGGCGATGAGCGAGGACGAGCGCGAGCGGACGCAGGCGGAGGCGGTGCGGCTGCTCGGGAGGCTCGGCCTCTCGGAGTACGCCGCGAGCGTCTACACGACGCTACTCCGGTTGGGCCCGGCGACCGCCCGCCAGATCAGCGAGGCCTCGGCGGTGCCCCGGACCCGGGTCTACGACGCGGTCGACGCCCTCGAACAGGAGGGGCTGGTCGACGTGCGCTACGCCTCGCCGAAGGTGTTCTCGGCGGCCTCCCGGGAGACGACGACGCGGCGATTCCAGCTCGACTACAAGGAAACCGTCGAGCGGCTCTCGACGGTGCTGGCCGACCTCGAACCGGCCCAGCGCCGCCGCGAGCAGACGGGCGTCTGGACCGTCTCGGGCCACGAGGCCGTCACCGAGCGCGTCCTCGAATTCGTGGGCGAGGCCGACACCGAGGTGGTCTACATGAGCGTCGAGGAGCTGCTGACCGGCGAGGTCATCGAGGCGCTCGCGGCGGTCGAGCAGCGGGGCGTCGACATCCAGTTGGCGGGCGTCTCGCCGGCGACGCGGGACCGCATCCGGACGGAGATCCCGAGCGCGGAGCTGTTCGAAACGCTCTGGGAGTGGTCGGATACGACCGCCGGCCGCCTGCTCATGGTCGACCGGGAGACGATCCTCGTGAGTGTCTACACCGACGACGACACGCCCGAGGAGACGGCGATCTGGGGCAGCGGCGATCGCAACAGCCTCGTGGTGGTGCTCAAGGCCATCTTCACGTGGCGGCTCAACAACGCCGAGAAGTTCGCGAACGACTGAGCCGATCGTGGCCGGCCTCCCGTCCGTCGTCGCCGCTCCGCCGGAATCGGCGCCGACGGACGCCGCGAAATCCCTTCACCCCCTCTCACGAGGGATTTTTCGACTGCGGGGCCTCCGTCGGCGTGTGCGAAGTCACCGGCGTCGAGTTCGAGGTCGCTCGCGGCCTACTCGAACTCGAACGTGATGTCGCCCTGAATGCCCCTGAGATCGACGTCCGCGTCGCCCCGTCCCAGCTGTGATGCGACGATCGCGTCGTCGGACTCCGGGCGGATCCGGACGCGGACCGCGTCCTCCTGGGGGAGATAGATGAGCCCCGTCAGGACGATCGGGAAGCCGAAGTGGTTCTGGAGGGCGTCGTGCATGGCCCTGCTGTACCCCTCGACGCCGCCCTTGGTGTCCTCGATCGCGGCGGCGAGCTCGCTCATCGGCGGACGACCGTCCGTTGTCGCGCGAGCCGCCCCGCGGGGCGAGGTGAGGATGCCGGTCCGTCGGCTCCACCTGCCCGTCCGCCGGGCGAGCCGGGGCTCGGGCTCCGCGCTCTTCGGAACGTCGGTCCCACGCCACGACCCGCGGTCTCCAGCATCAAAAACTACCGCGGTCTCCAGCATCAAAAACTACCGGTAGGGACGCGCAAGCCGATCGTCGCGTGACCGCCGCGTGGGCGTCGCGCGATCGTCTACGTGACGGTCGTGCCGGGCCGACCGGTCCGGTACGACGGCCCGCCGGCCGACCGGTCTATCGGCAGGGAGCGTGCCGGAGGTCCCCGATCCGCTCAGACGACGCGTTCGTCGGGAGACGGGGGACTTATGCCACCGTAGATGGAATCCGAACCCCATGGCGTGCATCGTCAGAGGCACGATTCCGGCCGTGGAGTTCGCCCTGTACGATGCACTCTCGTCGGTGTCCGACGTCGAGTTCGAGGTCGAGCGCGTCGTCGCAAGCGGCGAGGACGCGGCCATGCCGCTCGTGTGGGCGCGCGGGGCCGACGACGAGGTCATCGAGCGCGCGATCGAGGACGATTCGAGCACCCGGAACGTGTCGCTGCTCGCCGAGTTCGAGGACGAGCAGCTCTACCGCATGGAGTGGGTCTCCGAGGTCGAGGTCGTCCTCCAGATGATCACGAACTCGAACGCGACGATCACCGACGCCTACGGAGTTGGGGGCAGCTGGGAACTCCGGGTGTTCTATCCGACCCGGGACTCGGTCACGAAGACAACCGACTACGTCGCGGAGTCGGGGCTCACCTTCGATATCGGGGCGATCCGCGCGCTGGAGGGCGAGCCTTCGGGCCGGTTCGGGCTCACCGACCGCCAGTTCGAGGCGCTCCGGCGGGCCGGGGAGGCGGGCTACTTCGAGATTCCGCGGGGGATCGATCAGGCGGACCTCGCCGACGAGCTCGGCATCTCCCACCAAGCGCTCTCGGAGCGACTCCGGCGCGGGATCGACGCGCTGGTCGAGGACACGATCCTGGTCGGCAGGGCCGAGAGCCGCGGCGAGGAGGGCTAGCGGGACCGCCGGCTCCCACCGCCCTCGGCCCCGACGACGGTCGGCGGCCCGGGACCGAGCGACACGCTTATTCCCGACAGGCGGGGACGGTGCGACGGGAACGAACCATGAGCACCGGGTCCGAATCCGAGTCCGCGACTCCCGAACCCGAGGGGGACGCCGACGCCGCCGAGAGCGACGCGTTCGAGCGGGCGTGTGCGACGCTCGTCGAGGGGATTCTCGACGGCGAGATCGAGCGCGGCGACGTCGAGTCCGCGAAGCTCGACGCCTGCGGGGAGGTCGCCGCGCCGAAGGTGCCGACGAACGCCGAGCTCATGGACCGCGCGCCCGAGGGCCGCCGCGAGGAGCTCGAAGCCGTGCTCCGGCGAAAGCCCGTCCGCACCGCGTCGGGCGTCTCGCCGGTGGCGATCATGACCAGCCCGCAGGGCTGCCCGCACGGCAAGTGTCTGTACTGTCCCGGCGGTCCCGGCTCGGAGTTCTCCTCGGCCCAGAGCTACACCGGCGCGGAGCCCGCCGCGGCCCGGGGCGTCCAGAACGACTACGACCCCTACGGACAGGTCACCCTCCGGCTGGAACAGCTCCGGGAGATCGGCCACCCCGTCGACAAGGTGGAGCTGATCCTGATGGGCGGGACGATGACGGCGCGGTCGGCCGACTACCAGGAGTGGTTCGTCAAGCGCGCGCTCGAAGCGATGAACGACTACGACGTCTCGAAAGATCCCGCCCCGGCCGAGGGTGAGAGCTTCGCACAGGACCCGGCGGAGTACGACTGGCGGTACACCGAGGACGTCATCGCCGAAAACGAGACCGCCGACGTGCGCAACGTCGGGACGACCTTCGAAACCAAGCCCGACTGGTGTGGCCCCGAGCAGATCGACCGGATGCTCCGGCTGGGCGGGACGAAGGTCGAGGTCGGGGTCCAGACCACCTACGAGGAGATCAACCGGGCGATGCACCGCGGGCACGGCACGCAGGCCTCCGTGGACGCCAACCGCCGGCTCCGGGACGCGGGGTTCAAGGTCGGCTTTCACATGATGCCCGGACAGCCGGGGATGGACCGGGAGATGTGCATCGAGGACTTCAGACGGCTGTTCGAGGACGAACGGTGGCGACCCGACTACCTCAAGATCTACCCGACGCTCGTGGTTCGGGGGACCGCGACCTACGACATGTGGCGACGGGACGAGTACGAGCCCCTCCGGAACGACGAAGCCGCCGAGCTCGTCGCCGAGATCAAGTCCCTCCTCCCGAAATACGTCCGCCTCCAGCGCGTCCAGCGCGACATCCCCGCCGACTTCATCGACGCCGGCGTCTGGAAGTCAAATCTCAGACAGCTCGCCCGCGAGCGCATGGCCGAGCACGGCTGGAGCTGTGACTGCATCCGGTGTCGGGAGGTCGGCACGAACGACCGCCCGCCCGAGCGCGTCGAACCCAACACCCTGACCTACGGCTCGGCGGGCGGCACCGAACGGTTCCTCAGCTACGAGGACCCCGAGAGCGGCGTGCTCGTGGGTTTTTGCCGGCTGCGGTTTCCGGACGATCCCACGCGGGACGAGCTCGTCGACGCCGCGCTGGTCCGCGAGCTGCACGTCTACGGTCCGATGGTGCAGGTCGGCGAGGCCCAGCAGGCCACGGAGCGACCGAGCGGGCACGGCCCGCGAGACGGCGAGCAGAGCGTAGACTGGCAACACCGGGGGTATGGCGGGAAGCTCCTCGATCGTGCCGAGACGCTGGCCGCCGACGCGGGCTACCCGAAGCTGAGCGTCATTAGTGGCATCGGAGCCCGCGAGTACTACCGCGACCGCGGTTACCACCAGGACGGCCCCTACGTATCGAAACGGCTCTGAGGGCGACTGGACACCGCGCTCGGGCGCGTAGAAGACCACCGCGGAGGGCGAAACGGTGCGGGTGATGCCACGCAATGGACCGCGCCCCCGGGTGGGGAGTCGACGGGACTCCATCGCCGGCTACGAACTCAACCATAATAAGCTTGTGGCCGATTCGGCGATCGGCGAGCGAGTTCGACCCGACCGAGAGGCTGCCGGGATCCGCGCGCAAGCGCTCGACCGTACGCGGGCGATCAGAACGATCCGGCGAGCCGGGATCTCACCCGGCGCTCGACGCCGCCGGCGGCCTGCCGCAAGCTGATCCGCCACGGCGTGCGCTTGCCGATCACGGCCGTGCGTCCCTCACGGATCGCCGCGATGATCGCCCCCGCGGAGCGCTCGGCGGCGTCGACCTGCGTCACCGCCTGGCCGACCATCTCGGCGATATGAGCGTCGGAGCCGGCGGTCGCCGGCAGGTCGCGCTCGCGCGCGAAGCGTGCCGCCCGGCGGTTCGAGCGTCCGGTGAGCAGCCGTGAGTTGTAGACCTCGACGGCGTCCGCGCCCGCCAGTGCCTCGCGGGTGACGTTGGGCGCGACGCCGCTGCGCGAGCGCTGGAAGGGATGGGGCACGACGGCGAGACCGCCCTGTTCGTGGATCGCCGAGAGCGTCTCCGCAAAGGGTAGGCCCGCCGGAACGCCCTCCTCGATGTCGAGCGCGAGCACGTGGCCGGCGGCGCTCGTCACCTCCGAGCCGACGATCCCGACGAGACCGAAGTCGGGGGCGCGCTCGGCCGCCTCGCGGCTGGCGTCGATCCCGTCGTGGTCGGTCACCGCCAGCGCGTCCAGCCCGACGGCCTCGGCCTGGGCGAGCAGCAGCTCGATCGGGTCCCGCCCGTCGAAGGAGAGCGCCGAGTGGGCGTGGAGTTCGACCGAGAGCACGGCTGCCGTTCGGCCGGGGCGTGGAAAAAGCGACCCGGTTCCCGACGATCGGTCGTCAGAACGAAGGCAGGGGAGATCGGCGTGCTGGCGCACCGATCAGAAAGCGCTTTGAGCCGGCCGCCGAAACCGAAGGCAAATGGGGCTGTCAGGGACCGACCGCGAGCGCGTCGTCGCCGAGCTCGGGCGCGAGCCCACGCCCGCCGAGGCCGCGCTGTTCGAGAACCTCTGGAGTGAACACTGTGCGTACCGCTCCTCGCGTCCGCTACTCGGTGCGTTCGACGCCGAGGGCACACACGTCGTCGTCGGCCCGGGCGACGACGCCGCCGTGGTCGCCGTCCCCACTCCGGGCGACGAGCCCGCCGAGACCTACCTCACGCTGGGCATCGAGAGCCACAACCACCCCTCCTACGTCGATCCCTACGACGGCGCGGCCACGGGCGTCGGCGGAATCGTCCGGGACACGCTCTCGATGGGCGCGTACCCGATCGCCCTGCTCGACTCGCTGTACTTCGGCGACTTCGACGCCGAGCACTCCCGGTATCTCTTCGAGGGGGTGGTCGAGGGCATCGCCGACTACGGCAACGCCATCGGCGTCCCGACGGTGGGCGGCAGCGTCGCCTTCCATTCCGGATACACCGGCAACCCGCTGGTGAACGTCGCCTGTGTGGGCCTCTTGGACGCCGACCGGCTCGTCACCGCCGAGGCACAGGAGAACGGGAACCGGCTCGTGCTCGTCGGCAACGCCACCGGCCGGGACGGGCTCGGCGGGGCGAGCTTCGCCTCGGAGGACCTCACGGAGGACGCCGAAACCGAGGATCGGCCCGCGGTGCAGGTCGGCGACCCCTACACCGAGAAACTGCTGATCGAGGCCAACGAGACGCTCGTCGAAGAGGGGATGATCGAGTCCGCGCGCGACCTCGGCGCGGCCGGGCTGGGCGGCGCGACGGCCGAGCTGGTCGCCAAGGGCAACCTCGGCGCGCGAATCGACCTCGACGCGGTCCATCAGCGCGAGCCCGGGATGAGTGCGATCGAGATCCTGCTCGCCGAGTCCCAAGAGCGGATGTGCTATGAGGTCGCCCCGGGAAACGTCGCCCGCGTGCAGGCGATCGCGGAGCGCTTCGAGCTCGGCTGCTCGACCATCGGCGAGGTGACCACAGGGAACTACGTCTGTGCCTTCGACGACGAGCAGGTGGTCGACGTCCCCGCCGCCTTCCTCGCCGACGGCGCACCGTCACACGACCTGCCGACGGAATCGCCCGAACGACCCGAGCGGGACCTCCCGACGCCCGCGCCCGACCTCGAAACGGCCGTCGAGACCGTCGTGGCCGACCCGAACACCGCGAGCAAGGAGTGGGTCTACCGCCAGTACGACCACGAGGTCGGGCTCCGGACGGCAGTGCGGCCGGGCGCGGACAGCGCCGTGCTGGCGATCCGCGAGGCCGGCGGCAACGGCGAACGCGGAGCCGGCAACGGAGCCGGAGCCACGGAGGGGGTCGGCCTCGCGCTGTCGGCGGGCGCGGAGCCGGGCTGGACGGCGGCGGCCCCCCGCGACGGCGCGCGGGCGATCGCGCTCGAGAACGCGACGAACCTCGCCGCGGCGGGCGCGACGCCGCTCGCCGCGGTCGACTGCCTCAACGGCGGCAACCCCGAGAAGCCCGGCGTCTACGGCGGCTTTTCGAGGGCCGTCGACGGTCTCGCATCCATGTGTAGCGAGCTCTCCGTCCCGGTCGTGGGCGGCAACGTCTCGCTGTACAACGACTCCGCCACGGGGCCGATCCCGCCGACGCCGACGCTGGCGATGGTCGGGACGCGGGCGGATTACGACCCACCGCCGACGACCTTCGAGGGCGATGGCACGGTGCTGATCGTCGGCGATCGCGCCCTCGGTGCTGACGGTGACGCCGACGGCAGCGGTGACGGCGACGGCGAGAGGGCGGGCGCGGGCCTCGGCGGTTCGGCGTACCTCGCGAACTTCGACGGCATGGACGACTTCCCGGCGCTGCCGGACCGGCCACGCGAGTTCGTCGAGACGCTCGCCGCGGTGACGAACCACGGGGCGACGCTGGCGGTCCGCGACGCGAGCCACGGCGGGCTCGCGGTCACGCTCGCGGAGATGGTCACTCTGGAAACCGGCGCGGACATCGCACTCGACGACGCGGGAGACACGACGAGCGCCGTCGAGTGCCTGTTCCACGAGCAGCCCGGTCGCGCGGTCGTCGAGACGACCAGTCCGGCGGCGGTGCACGAAGCGTTCTCGGGGGTCGCGCCCGTCCACGAGGCCGGCAAGACGACCGCAACCGGCCGTCTCGAAGTCGCCCTCGGCGATTGGGGGCTCTCGATGTCGGCCGAGCGCATCGGGGAGCTGCGCGACACCATCGCGCGGGAGCTCCCGTAAGTGCCGCGTTCGCCCGGCTCCCGGTAGTGGCATGAGACGGTACGCCGTCCTCGGGCTCGCCGTCGCGCTCGTCCTCGCGGGCTGTAGTGCTCCGCTCGGGACGCCGGACGCGGCCACCGGCGGGACGACCGCGACGCCGACGACGGAGCTGCCGGCGACGACCGGGGCAGCGCCCACAACGGAGTACGATTCGAGCGTGGCGACCGCCGCGGAGTCAGGGGCCGAAGGGACGCCAGCGACGACCACGGCCGCGACCGGCGCGACCGAGCCGGCGGCGGGCGATCCGACGGCGACCGTTCCGAGGACGCCGCTCCCGGCCGCGACGGACTCGCCCGGGGTCCGCGCGGCCGCCGAGCGCCACTCCATCCGGGTCGAGAACGGGACGCTGCCGGTCGCGGTCGACCCGAACCTGACGTTCGCGCGGATGCAGCGGCTGCTCGGGACGGACGTCTCGCCGCCCACCGCGGTGCGGATCCGCTCGGGACGGACGCTCGCCGCGGACGCGTTCGCGTTCCCGCCGTTCCTCCGGCTGTTCGGCGTCGGCTCGTCGATCGGGGACGGACCGACCGCGACCGGGCTCACCCGGGGACCGAACGCGGTCGCCCTGAGCGTGCGGGCCGCCGCCGATGGCACGACGGCCGAGACGACGCTCGCCCACGAGTTCGTCCACGTCACGCAGATCCGGGCGGGCTGGTTCGACGCTCTCGTGAACGCGACCCACGGCACGGGCGCGGCGGGCTCGACCGACGGCGACCTCGCCTTCGAGGCCGTCCTCGAAGGCGCGGCCGTCGCCGCGACCGACGCCTACCGGCGTACGTACCTCCCGCGAGTCGAACGCGCCCGGAGAAGCCTCGCCCGGCGGTACCGAAACGCGAGCGCCGGCGAGCGCTACACCCTCGCGCCGTATCTTTTCGGCACGCAGTATGTCGCCTCGCGGATCGACTCGCCGACCGACCTCGGGGCGGTCCAAGAGAGCGCGCCCCGGACGACCGAGGAGCTCATCCACCGGCTCTCGCCCGGCTCGGAGCCACCCGTCCCCCTCCGGGTGGCCGTCGCCGGGAGCGGGGAGGCGGGCTGGCGCGCCGTCGAGCGGACGACGGCCGGCGAGCTGTTCGTCCGGGTCGCGCTCGATCCAGCCTTGAGCGACGCCCGCGCCGCGCGGGCGGCCGCCGGCTGGGGCAACGACCGCCGGCTGGCGTTCGAGCGAAGCGACGGCCCCGAGACAGGTAGCGGCCCCGCGGCCAGCGACGGCCCCGGGACCGGCGGGACCGACGACACCGGTGGCGCCAGCGAGGGTGGCGAGCGGGGCTACGCATGGGTGCTCCGCTTCGACGATGCGGCGAACGCGACCGACTTCGCGGGCGCGCTCGAGACTTCGCTCGACCGGCGCGCACGACGGGTGGGGGGCGAGCGAACGGGCGAGGGCGGACGGGCAGCGGACGAAAGCGGACGGAAGCGGACGGACAGCGAGCGGGCGGCGGACGGAAGCGGACGAACGGACGGGAGCTGGCGAACCGACGGGACGGCGTTCGCGTTCGAGCGCGTCGACGACCGGACGGTCGTCCTCTTGCTCGGCGCGCCGAGGTTCGTCGACGGCGCGAGCGCGGGCGTAGCGGACGGTCGCGTCGTGGTTCGGCCGGGCGAGTGAGAAGCCCCGAGCACAGCCGTCACGGTGCGAGGTGGAGACCACCGATGAGAAACCCCCGAACCCGCCGATCGGGAGTCGCCCGCCTCAGACGAGCGCGAACGCGATCGGGACGCCGAAGGCGACGAGCAGCCCCACGAGGGCGACGAGGACGCCGACGCCGACCTGTCGGCCGGTGTACTCGCTCATCGGCGCGGTCTCCCGGGGACCGACCGGCTCGATGCCCCCGTGGGCGTCCTCGTCGTCCTCGCCCGCGTCCGGATGGCCCTCGGTCCGCTCGTCTTCGACCATCGTCCCCCCGCCGGCCTCGTCGGCCTGGGTCTGGCCACCCTCGCTCTCCCGGGGCTCGGTCGGTGTGCCTTCGTCCCCGGACCCCTCGCCGGAGACCTGTGTGAACTGCACGCCGCCCTCGCCGTCCGCCCCGTTCGACTCGTCGGCGTCTTCGCCTTCGACCATACCCCACTCGACGCGCCCCGCCACTAAAGTATGCGCGGAGCGGGCTCGCCGTCCCACCGTGGTCGGGGTATGCGGGCGGCGAGACGGATCGACCGACGAGCGCCACGGGAGATCGATCTCCGTGGTCGAGGCCACGGGAGGAGTTTTCCCCGTCGGCACCGAGGATCGTCCATGTCCCGGGCGGGCGGCGAGATGGCGCTCGTGATCGGCTTCGACGCGCTCCGGCGGCTCTCGGATCCGGCGGCCGCCGTCGAGGACGCCGGTCGGTGGACCGTAGAGGTCGGCGTGGCCGCCGAGGACTACGACGAGCTGCGGGCGTTCCTCGACCGGGAGGGCGTCGAGCCGGGGTTCGTCGCCGGCGAGCGGGGGCTGATCGGCGGGCTCGCGGCCGTCCGCCAGCGTGTCACCGCCGACCGCCACGTGTTCGTCGGGACGACCGACGAGGACAGGGCGACCGCCGAGGCCGTGGGCTGGGAGTATCTCGCCGTCGAGATGGCCGCCGGAAAGGCCGGGTGGGGTCTCACAGCCGAGGACGAGGGGTCCTGACACTCCCGGTGACTGCGGTGTCTACGGAGAACGGACGGCGACCTGTCGCCGTCGCTCCCGGACCGATCTCTCCGGACTCGATCGACCGAGTCGAGATCACAGCCGTGAGAACCGTCGATCGGGCGATCGGGACGACACCGGACAGTCCGCCACCGCTGTCTTCCGGTCTCCTCGTTCGGAATTGGTACGTTCGAAACGACCGTCGAACCGGAGACTCCCGCGCACACCTTCGAGAGTGCCGCGTCCCTCCATCGATCCGTCCGTCCGGTCACGCGGACCGACGCCCGCAACTATTATATCAGTGGTGGGCGAACCGATCAGGCGAACTATGAGACCATCACGGAGATCACTCCTCGTATTCGCGTCGGTAGCAGTAGTGCTCGCGGCTGGCGCAGCCGTGGCGTTCACAGCCGGCGCGGATACGGGCGTTCAATCGACGACGCAGGCTGACAACGGATCGATGGACGGCGGATCGGCCGAGTCCGCGACGAGTGGCGCGAGCGACGGGAAAGCCAAACGGGAGAGCGCGACGGCAGCCGGTGACGGCGGCGACGGCAAGGCCAAGCAGGACGGCGGTAGCGGTGCTGCCGACGGCGGCGACGGCGCCGGCGGGAAAGCCAAGCAGGACGGTGGCGACGGCGGTGGCGGTGCCGCGGGCGGCAACGGCAAGGCGAAAGCCGGCGGCGACGGCGGTGTGGCCGACGGCGGCGACGACCAGCAAGACGACGGTGACGGCCAACAGCAACAGCAGCAACAACAGCAACAGGACGGCCAACAGCAGCAACAACAGCAACAGGACGGCCAACAGCAGCAACAACAGCAACAGGACGGCGACGATGGTGAAACCACCCCATCGCCGGAGACAACTACGCCTGCTGAGACGGCGACACCCACCGAAGTAGCCACGCCCACCGAGACGGCGACGCAGGCCCCCGAAGGCAACGACACACCGACGGAACTGACGGTGCGGGACGCGGAGGTGACGGTCGAATCCCTCGACATCGTCCTTGACGATGTGCTCGTGCGGGGCTCGCGCCTGCCGAACGCGACGTTCGAGGAGCGGACGTTCACCTTCCAGAACCTGACGATCCCCGGCGAAGCATCGGTGACGAGCGAGGATCTGTCCGTCGACGCCGAGAACACGACGCTCGTGATCGACACGGCGTCGGTGACGGCCCGGAACGTCACGGTCGAGAACACCGGCGGGGAAGCGGAGGGCAACGAGAGCGCTAGCGAACTCGTCAGCCGGATCGACTCGGCGACCGTCGGGGACGCACAGGTGACCGCCAGCGGCGTCGAGGTCAACGGAACGGTGCTGGAAGGCGGCGAGCCCGTTGACGAGGGGACGATCGACGAACGAACGGTCGATCTCGCCGGGACGTACACGGTCAGCGGGACGGCCACGGCGGGCGGCCAGACGTTCGAGGTCCAGGACGTGACGCTCACCGTCGAGGACGGCGAGCTGACGCTACAGGACGTCACCGTCTCCTCGTCCTGACGGGCCGCCCGACTACGTCCACCATCCGGGGTGACCGCGCTCGCGATCTCCTCTCCCGGACGACAGCGGCGCGGTACTGTCGGTCTAGCTCTTTTGATGCCCAATATATACGCGCTCGTCCTCTGAACCGCGCATGGACGACGCGTTCTTCGGACGACGCCACGCGACGCTCGCGCTCGCGGCCGGGATGTTACTCCTCGTGATCGGCGCGCTCGTGAGCGTCTCGGCCGGTGCGGCGACGCCGATCGACTCCTGTACCACCATCGACTCGCCCGGGAACTACGTGCTCGCCGAGGACGTCACGGCGACCGACGCCGACACCGACGTCAACTTCACCGAGGACGGCACGTGCATCGACGTCACCGCGAGCGACGTGACGATCGACGGCGCGGGCCACACCGTGAACCAACGGAACGCCCCCGTGACCGGATCGGCCTTCGAGACGGTCGGGATCGAGGTCGAAAGCTCGGCGCGGCTCTCGAACGTCACCGTCACGAACCTCGTCGTGACCGGCTTCGACCGCGGCGTCCTGTACGACCGCGTGGACGACGGCGAGGTGAGCGACGCGAACGCGAGCGCGAACGGCAACGGCGTCGTCGCCACGTCCGCGCCCGGCATCGGACTGGCGAACGTGACTGCGAACGACAGCGGCGGCGACGGACTCACGCTCGTCGCCGCGGCGGGAAGCACGATCACTGGTGCCACCGCGAGCGACAACGGCGCGGCCGGGATCAACGTCACAGGGTCGCCGAACGCCACGCTCTCGGACAGTGCGGCGAGAAACAACGCCGGTATCGGCATCCGGGTCGATAGCTCCAGGAACGCGACGTTGAGCGCCAACGCGGCGCGGGCCAACGGCGACGACGGCGTCCTGCTTCGAGACACCGACGGGGCCGATCTGCGCGGGAACGTCGTCCGGGACAGCGGCGACGACGGGGTCGAGCTCGACGGATCGCACGACGCCACGCTCTCGGGCACCGTCGCCCGCGGGAACGCCTTCGGGATCATCCTCGACGGGTCCGACGGCAGCACGCTGTGGAACGCTACTGCGACGGGCAACGACGAGGACGGCATCTCGCTGTTCATTTCGAGCGACGACAACACCTTGCGGAACAACACCGCAAACGGCAACGGCGACGGCGGTATCTCCGCGTTCTTCTCGGCGGGGAACGCGCTGACGAACAACACCGCGAACGGCAACGAGAACGGGTTCGAGGTCAGTTCGGACAACAACGTCATCGCCGACAACACCGCGACCGGCAACGACGGCGACGGCATCCGTCTTTCGTCGGCCGCCGGGAACGTCCTGACGGACAACCTGGTCACCGAGAGCGGGGGCGCCGGCGTCGCTCTCGCCGGTAGCTCGGCCGACAACACGATCTTCGACAACGCCCTGAACAACACCGACAACGTCGAGTTCGCGGGCAGCTTCGAGAACGAATCGAACCGCTGGAACGTCTCGAATTCCTCGGGCCCGAACGTCGTCGGTGGGCCGTTCGTCGGCGGGAACTTCTACGCGACGCCCAACGGAACGGGTTTCAGCCAGACCTGTACGGACGCCGACGGCGACGGCTTCTGTGATTCGCCGAACGACTTCGACGTCGAGAACAACAACACCGACTTCCTGCCGCTGGTGGCGTTCGAGAGCGAAGCTGGGACGACGCCGACACGGACCGCCACGCCAACCGACACCGCAACTGAAACTGCGACCGCAACCGATACTGTCACTGCAACCGATACGACGACGGCTACTGCCACCGCGACCGCGACTGCGACGTCCACGCCGACCGAAACCGCGACCGAGACCACGACATCAACGAAGACTGCAGCCGCGACGGCCACGGCAACCGCAACCGAAACGGCTAGGGCGACCGAAGCAGCCACCGCGACTGCGACGCCCATCGAGACTACAACGACGACGCCGACCGAAACCGCGACCGCAACTACGACGGCCACCGCTACCGCGACTGCAACGCCGACGCGATCGGAACCCGACGTTGCCGTCTCGCCGGAGGCAGTCGAGTTCGCCCCCGTGACGGTCGGCGAGACGGCCTCGACGAGTGTGACCGTCTCGAACGAGGGCGGCGCGCCGCTCGCAGTATCGGCGACCGACGCGACCGGCACGAACGCGAGCGCGTTCGCGGCCTCGCCGGACGAGTTCACCGTCCCGCCCAGCGAGGAACGCGCGGTGACCGTCGCGTTCGCGCCCGAGACGGTCGGCAGCTGCGAGAAGGCGGCGACCCTCGAGATCGACTCGAACGACTCCGACGAGCCCACGAGGACGGTCGACCTGTCGGGCACGAGTCGGCCCGCCGTGGTCGACGGCTTCGAGAACCCGCCGGTCGATCCCGACGGGGACTGTCGCTTCGAGAACGTCAACGCACAGGACGGCTTCGATGTCGTCGACGTGCAGGCGCTCTTCGCGAACCTCGACGCGCTCGAAGGGCGCGCCGACGAGGCGGCCTTCGATTTCAACGACGAGGGTGACGGCGTAGACATCGTCGACGTCCAGCGCTTGTTCGTCGAGGAGCGTCGACGCGACGGTTCCGGCGGGTAAACTACCCCACCCTGCTCGCTCGCGGGATACCCCGCTCGCTCCCTGAGGGTGGGGCTTTGATGTGGACTTCCAGCTCTCAGGCCGCCCCAACGGGGGCAAACCCGGAGCCGTTCACCGTCCCATCATTCACACGCACGTCTACTGGTGCGTCTGCGCTCCCCGGCTTGGGCGAGGAACGCAGTCTGTGTCGGCGCTGCCGGGCGTACCGGAGGCCGACGTTCTTGGCGGCGTTGTAGTCGGCGTTGACCGTGTAGCCGCATTTGCAGCACTCGAAGTGCCCGCCGTTGCGGTTGTCCTCGTGGGTGAA
>PXRN01000013.1 GCA_003021045.1 Halobacteriales archaeon QS_4_69_34
TCCGGCCTGACTCCTGAATCACGCATTACCCACTCTGATCTGACTTCGACGTTTCCAGAATCGAGACGGTCGAAATCGAAGTTCAGTTTTGGGTTCGGCTCTAACGACGATAAGAACGCTTCAAGCAGGTCCGTGCCGAAGCCATGTGGTTCCGATGGGTCAAGGAAGTACGACAGAATCGTGTTCCAGTCCGTCTCTTTGGACTCCTGTCCGAGAAGGTGAAGGAACGTCTGTGGTGGCTCCTCAACATCGGGCAACTGCGCGAAACGCCGCTGGAACTTCGAGAGTGAATCTTCCAACTCCTCTCCTTCGTTCGCCATTCACACCCGGTCTCGTACCGGCGTGACATAAACGCTCGTCCGATTGCCTGCTCAGTCGGAAGACGTCTACTTGAAACGGAACGTCTCCAGGTTCTTCGGCGCGAACGTCCGCATGTTGTAGTCGTGATACAGCGCCGAGGACAGGTCCTGCACCGAGGACTCGTCGCCGTGGACACAGAGCACCTTCTCGGGGCGGGGATTCATCGTCTTCACGAAGTTCTCCAGGCCCTGGCGGTCGGCGTGGCCCGAGAACCCGTCGACGGTCTCGACGTTGAGATTGAGATTGAGCGTGTTCGAGCGCCCGCGGCCGTTGTTCATCGGGATCTCGTCCCAGCCATTTTGAATGCGCCGCCCCAGCGTCCCCTGCGCCTGATAGCCGACGAACGTCATCGTCGAGTCGGGATCGCCGCCGAGGTGTTCGAGCCACGACATTATCGGGCCGCCGGTGACCATCCCCGACGTCGAGAGGATTACGGCGGGATCACCGTCGGCGACATCGCGACGCTCGTCTTCGCCCTCGTCGATGTGGTTGAACTGCGGGGCGAGGAAGGGGTTGCCGTCGTCGCGGAAAATGCGATCCCGGAGGTCGTCCCGGAGGTACTCGGGGTAGGTGGTGTGGATCGCGGTCGCCTCCCAGATCATGCCGTCGAGGTGGACGGGCATCTCCGGAATCGTCCCCTCGCGCATCGCCTCTTCGAGGACGAGCATGATCTCCTGTGAGCGACCGACGGCGAACGCGGGGATGAGGACTTTCCCCCCTCGGTCGTGGGTCCGGTTGATCACCTCGATGAGGCGTCGCTCGGAGTCGGCCTGGTCGGTCTGGTAGTCGTTGCGCCCACCGTAGGTGGACTCCATCACCAAAGTCTCGACGCGAGGGAAGTCGTTGGTCGCGCCGTTGAACAGTCGCGTGTCGTCGTAGTGGACGTCGCCCGAGAAGCAGACGTTGTAGAGGCCGTTGCCGATATGGAAGTGGGCCACCGCCGAGCCGAGGATGTGGCCCGCGTTGTGCAGCGTGAGTTTCACGTCGGGGGCGATGTCGGTGACGTCGCCGTACTCGATGGGGATGGTGTGCTTGATCGTCTCGCGGACCATGCTGCTCTCGTAGGGCGGACTTCGCCCCTCCTTGGCGGCGACGTCGAGGTAATCTAGTTGAAGAAGCCCCATTAGGTCCCGCGTGGGCTCGGTGGTGTAGATCGGCCCGTCGTAGCCGTACTTGAACAGGAGCGGCACGAGCGCCGAGTGATCGAGGTGGGCGTGGGTGAGCACCACGGCGTCGAGGGAGTTCGCCCCGGAGCCGAGCGCTTCCGGCACCTGGAGGTAGGGCACGTCGTCGGAGCCGGGCTTGTCGCCACAGTCGATCAGCACGCGGGTGTCGGGCGTCGAGAGCAGGAAGCTCGCCCGGCCGACCTCCCGGCAACAACCGAGGGTCGTCACGCGGACCCACTCCTCCTCGGAGAGCTTCTTGCGGTGGATCTGACGGCCGATCCGCTCTAAGATGTCCCGGCGCTCCTCGCGCTCCTGTTTGAGGAAGCTCCGGACGTTCGAGACCGTCGCGGACTCGATCGGGGGCGTTCGCACTACTTCGGGCGTCCAGCCGATTTCACGGGTGATCTCCCGGAGCGTGGAGCCGCGCCGACCGATCACCATTCCGGGCTTTGCGGCCTCGACGATCACCTCGCCGGTGTCCTCGTGGAAGTCGAGTTCGGAGACGCCGGCCGCATCGGGGACCACCTCGCGGATGGTCTCGCGGGCCTCGCGGGGGTCGGTCAGCACGTCCGGGTCCGGGCGCACCGTGATGCGCTTTCTGAGCGTGCCCGCGAGGTTGCGCACGAGGTCGCCGTCGCGCGCGAACGCCTTCGGGTCGCGCGTGTAGACGACCAGTCGCGGTCCCTCGTAGGTCACGTCCGAAACCGAGACGTCCGCGGGCAGTTCGTCGGTGATCGTTGCTTGCAGGTCGTCGAGCTGCTGGTCTACCGTGCTCATGGCTCGCGGCTGTAACGTAGGCGACGCGACGCTCGCCGGCGGACGTTCCGCCAACGGGTGTTCCGCCGGTAACGGCGGCCGTCGAAGGGCGAACGTCGGGGACGGAGACAGTGTCGCATGTGGTGGTGAAGGGACGGCTCGCACGACGCGAGTGCTGGGCCGGTGAGTCCGGCCAACCGCGACCGGGTCGGCGAGCGAAGAGTCCCGAAAACCCGCCTGTACCGACCCGTATAGCGAGTGTACACAAAAACCTTCGCAAAGTCCACCAGTGTAGTCCGACCACGCCACCGGTGCGGCCCGGACCACACAAGACACCCGTTCGAAGCCACGAGCAGGTGAAGATGCGCCTCACAGCCGACATCGTCGCCGCCGAACACGAGTGGGTCCGCGAGCGCGCGGACAGGGTCGTCCCGCTGATCAACGATGTGCGCGCCGACCTCGGGGCGGCGTTCGACGCGGAGGTCGGGACCGTCTCGACGGCGGAGTACCGCGCGGCGGTCGATGCGGTGTTCGCCGACGGCGACCTCGCGGTCAACGTCGCGGCGCTCGTCGCCCTGTTGCGCGACCTCGACGTCGCAGACGACTACCCGGGCTTCGTCGTCGACGAACTCCTCGGGCGCGAGCTCGCCGGCGCCCTCGCGGGCACCCAACCACTGCGGCTGCTCGGCGAGGCGACCTTCCACTACGCCGACGTCACGACCCACACCGAAGGGCCGGCCGGGATGGACGACCTCGACGCCGCGCTCGCCGCGGGCTTCCAGACGCGGCTGCCCGGCTGGGAGTGGGCCGACGGCGAGAGTCCGTTCGCGGTCGGGTCAGAGCGGGAGTGACCGCAGGGTTAGGTATCGTAGTTCATCTTCACGAGCGCCTCCTCGCGGTCGTCCACCTCGATCGTCGGGTCGTGCTCCGCGAAGCCACAGGCCTCGTAGAAGTGGATCAGACCCTCGCGGCAGCGGAGCTCGATCACGTCCACCTCGGAGAGGCGTGGACGGTCGACGATTCCCCGCATCAACCGCTTGCCCAGCCCGTCGCCGCGCCGCGCTTCGGCGACGATCACGTCGTAAACCTTCGCGTAGTAGACGAAGTCCGTGAGCACGCGTGCCGCCGCGACCAACTCGTCGTTTTCGCGCAACCCGACCGCGAGCGGCGTGTGTGCGAGTGCGTGCTCGACGTCGGCGTGCTCGCGGTCGGCCCACCACTCGTACTCGCGGTAGAGCCGGAGGTATTCGCCGGCGTCCTCGGGGCCGAGCTCGACGACCTCGGTCGCCATACCCGCCGGTCCGAGCGGCACGACGTAGCCCTGTCGATGGCGGAGCGGCCGCGCCGTGCGGACGGCGGATCCGTGTCGCCGCGGGCGCTCCCTGGTGGTATGCAGGCCGGCTCGACGCGTGACCCGCCCGCTGCCGAGCCGGCCGTCGGCCCGCGTTCCCTCCGGGTGGCCCCTGAGCCACCCCCTCCCTTCGCCGCCGTGGCCGGCACGAAGCGCACCACCCTTAACCCACCCGACAGTCACAGCATACATGAGCGAACCGCAGACACAGGAGCTCGGCATCACCGAGTCGAAAGAGCACAGCACGGGCGAGTGGTACGCAGAGGTCGTCCGGAAAGCCCGCCTCGCCGACTACGCGCCGATGGGGGGGTTCATCGTCGCCCGCCCCCGCGGGTACGCCCTCTGGGAGGGGATCCAGGAGTACCTCGACGCCCGGTTCGAGGACACGGGGGTCGGCAACGTCTACTTCCCGATGTTCATCCCCGAGTCGTATCTGGAGCGCGAATCGGAGATCGTCGAGGGGTTCGACCCCGAGGTCGCGTGGGTCACCCACGGGGGCTACGACGAGCTGGAAGAACGGCTCGCCGTCCGGCCCACCAGCGAGTCGATCATCACCCCGTTCATGAGCCAGTGGGTGCGGAGCCACCGCGACTTCCCCCTCCTCCTCAACCAGTGGTGTTCGGTCGTCCGGTGGGAAGCCACCGACACCAAGCCGTTCTTCCGCACGAAGGAGTTCCTCTGGCAGGAGGGCCACACCGCCCACCGCGACCGTGAGTCGGCGTGGGCGGAGACGATGCGCCGGCTCGACCAGTACGAGGACCTCTATACGGACGTCCTCGCCATGCCCACCCTCCGGGGACGCAAGCCCGCCCACGACAAGTTCCCCGGCGCGGACACGACGGCGACGCTCGAAGCGCTGATGCCCGACGGCAAGTCCCTCCAGGGGGCGACCAGCCACTACCTCGGGACGACCTTTGCGGAGGCGTTCGAGCTGACCTACGTCGACGCCGACGAAAGAGAGCGGACGGCTCACACAGCCTCGTGGGGGCTCTCGTGGCGCGCGCTCGGCGGGCTGATCATGACCCACGCCGACGACCAGGGACTCGTCCTGCCGCCGACGCTCGCGCCCGAACAGGTCGTGGTCGTACCGATCTGGCAGGACGACAGCCGCGGGGCGGTCATGGGATACGCCGAGGAGGTCGCCACGGACCTCGACGCGGCGAACATACGAACGGCGTTCGACGACCGCGACGAGCGCAACCCCGGTTTCAAGTTCAACGAGTGGGAGCTGCTGGGGACGCCCCTCCGGATCGAGATCGGCCCCAACGAGGTCGAGAAGGACGAAGCGACGCTCGTCCACCGGCCCGACGGCGAGTCCGTGGTCGAAGGGCGCGAGGGACTCGCCGCGACGGTCGCCGAGCACCTCGATACGGTGTACGCGAAGCTGTACGCGGCCGCCGAACGGAACCTGGAGGAGGGCGTCCGCGAGGCCGGGAGCCGCGAGGAGCTCCTCGGGACGATCGGTCGCCACGGCGGCTACGTGAAGAGCCCATGGTGTGGCGAAGAGGCGTGTGAGACCGCCGTGAAGGACGAGATCGCGGCGGAGATCGTCATGGTGCCCCTGGAGGGCGAGGACGGCCCCGCCGACGAGACCGGACCCGGCGACGAGTGTGTGATCTGTGGCGAGCCCGCCGCGACGACGGCGTACTTCGCCAAGTCCTACTGAGGGTTCCGGTTCCCTTTTTCGTCCCATGTCCCATCGCTGGCGTCTCGCGCACCCCGTTTCGCCGCCGGTCGCGTCGTCGCCGCTCGCTTCCTTCGCCCGACCCACCGCGGCCCGTCGATGTTCGCCGCCACACGGCCTTATTTGGTATTAACGCACAACTATACCTTGAGCATCAACCTCTTATCTCGGCGGGCCATAATCATCGACACTCATGGTTTCACGACGGTCACCACCCGCCGTCGAACACCCGGCCGGGACGGCCGGGCTCTGTGATCCGGCCGACGCACGGGCGAACTGCGGCGTCGGCGTCGTCATGAACCTCGACGGCGGCGCGGCCCACTCGGTCGTCGCCGACGGGATCGACCTGCTCTCCTGTCTCGAACACCGCGGCACGACCGGCGCGGAGGAGTCGACCGGCGACGGCGCGGGCATCATGCTCCGGACCCCCCACGACTTCTTCGCCGACGAACTCGACGCCGACCTCCCGGAGACGTATGCGGTCGGCTCGCTCTTTCTCCCCCAGGACGACGCGGCACGCGAGGAGCTTCGGGACCTCTTCGAGACGACGCTCGCCGGGCACGGCCTCTCGGTGGTCCACTGGCGGACGGTGCCGACCGACAACGGCGACCTCGGTCGGACGGCGCTCGACTCCGAGCCCGCCGTCTTCCAGGCGTTCGTGACTCCCAGCGAGGATGTCGATGCCGGGAACGCCGCGGGCGAAGCCACGGATACCGGAAACGGCGTCAGCGCCGACGCCGTGGGCCCCGACGGCGAACCGATCGCCACCGACGAGTTCGACCGACGGCTGTACGTCGCCCGCCGGGCGGTCGAAAAGCGAGTCGAAGAGCGCGCCCCAGCGGGCGCGGAGCGCTTCTACGTCTGTTCGCTCGACCGCCAGACCGTGGTCTACAAGGGGCTGCTGAAGGGCGACCAGCTCGCGGGCTACTATCCCGACCTCCGCGACGAGCGGGTGGAATCGACGTTCGTGATGGTCCACGCGCGCTTCTCGACGAACACGCTCGGCGCGTGGCATCTCGCCCATCCCTACCGGAAGGTCATCCACAACGGCGAGATCAACACCATCCGGGGCAACATCAACTGGATGCGCGCCCGCGAGACCGACCTCAAGAACGAGCGTGCGGACGGCGACTTCGAGACGATCAAGCCGGTGATCGCCGATCCCGACCAGTCCGACACCGCGAGCGTCGACAACGCGCTCGAACTCCTGATGGCCGGCGGGCGCGACCTGCCCCACGCGCTCCGCATGCTGATCCCGGAGGCGTGGCGCGGCGACGAGCACGGCCTGGGCGAGGAGCGCCGAGCGTTCTACGACTACCACGCCTCGCTGATCGAGCCGTGGGACGGCCCCGCCCTCGTGGCCGCGACCGACGGCGAGCGCGTCGGCGCGGTGCTCGACAGGAACGGGTTCCGGCCGTGTCGGTACGATATTACGACCGACAACCGGCTCGTGATGGCGAGCGAGGCCGGAGCGCTCGATCACGAGCCGAGCGAGATCGAAGAGCGTGGCCGCCTCCGGCCCGGACAGCTCTTCCTCGCCGACCCGGCCGAAGGGCGCGTGATTCCCGACAGAGAGGTGTTCGAGGGGCTGACCGACCCGAAGTACGGCGAGTGGGTCGACCGCGAGCAGTGCCACCTCGACGAGGTCGTCGACGGGCCGGCACACGAGCACGCCGACCGCGGGTCCAGAGAGGCAGTCGAGGATCTGCGCGCCCACCAGGCGCTGTATGGCTACACCCACGACGAGCTCGACAACCTCCTCGAACCGATGGCCCGGGAGGGGAAAGACCCCGTGGGCTCGATGGGCGACGACACCCCCCTCTCCGTACTGAGCGATTTCAACCGCCCCCTCTTTACGTACTTCAAGCAGCTGTTCGCGCAAGTGACGAACCCGCCGCTGGACTACATCCGCGAGGAGCTCGTCACCTCGATGGAGAGCCGGCTGGGCTTCCAGCGCAACCTCTTGGACGAGTCGCCGGCACACGCCCGCCAGCTCGTGCTCGACTCGCCCGTGCTCACCGACGCCGAGACGGCCGCGATCAAGGAGCTTGGCGACGGGAACGGAGACGGCGGTGGCGCCGAGAGCGCGAGCGACGACGCGGGCGCGAACGGACTGTCCGCCGCGACGATCGACATCACCTACGAGCCCGACGTGGGCCTCGAAGCGGCCGTCGAGGGGGCTCGTCGGGACGCGACCGCCGCGGCCGAGGAGGGCCACGACGTCGTGGTGCTTTCGGACCGTGCGGCGGGTCCGGATCGCGTGCCGGTTCCCTCGCTGCTGGCGACGGGCGCGGTGCACCACCACCTCACTCGCAACGGCCTGCGCAACCACGTCGGGCTCGTCGTCGAATCCGGCGATCCACGCGCCGTCCACCACGTCGCCACGCTCGTCGGCTACGGCGCGGGCGCGGTCAATCCCTATCTGGCCTACCGGACGATCGCCGACCTCACGGCGGACGCGGACGGCACGGACTTAGAGAAGACGCTTGCGGCCTACCGAGCGGCCCTGGAGGACGGCCTGCTGAAGACGATGGCGAAGATGGGCATCTCGACGGTCGAGAGCTACCAGGGGGCCCAGATCTTCGAGGCGGTCGGCCTCGACTCAGACTTCGTCGCGGAGTACTTCGAGGGCACCACCGCCCGGACGGAGGGCATCGGTATCCCGGAGATCGAGTCGGACCTCCACGACCGCCACGCGATCGCCTTCTCCGATGACCCCGACATCGAGCGCCAGGGCGAGTACGAGCACCGTTCCGGGGGGATCTTCCACGAGTGGAATCCCGAGAGCGTGGGCGCGCTCCAGCAGGCGGTCCGACAGGGCGACTACGAGCAGTACCGGGAGTTCGCCCGGCTGATGAACGACCAGAGCGAGACCCTCCAGACGCTCCGGGGACTCCTGGAGTTCGACAGTCCCCGCGAGCCGATCCCGATCGAGGAGGTCGAGCCAGTCCACGGGATCGTCGAACGCTTCTCGACCGCGGCGATGAGTCTGGGCAGCCTCTCGCCGGAGGCCCACGAGAACAACGCGGTCGCCATGCACCGGCTGGGCGGGAAGTCAAACACCGGCGAGGGCGGCGAGCCCCCCGAGCGCTTCGGCACCGAGAAAGAGTGCAGCGTCAAGCAGGTCGCCTCGGGCCGCTTCGGCGTCACGAGCGAGTACCTGAGCGCCGCCGACGAGATTCAGATCAAGATGGCCCAGGGGTCGAAGCCGGGCGAGGGCGGCCACCTCCCAGGCAAGAAGGTCAACGAGATGATCGCCCACGTCCGCTACGCGACACCCGGCGTCGGGCTCATCTCGCCGCCGCCGCTGCACGATATCTACTCGATCGAGGATCTGAAACAGCTCATTCACGACCTCAAGGCCGCCAACCCCGAGGCCGACGTCAACGTGAAGCTCGTCAGCGAGGCGGGCATCGGCACCATCGCGGCCGGCGTCTCGAAGGCCAATGCCGACGCGGTCCACATCTCCGGCCACTCCGGGGGAACGGGCGCGTCGCCCCGCACCAGCATCAAGAACGCGGGATTGCCCTGGGAGCTCGGACTCGCAGAGGCCAACCAGATGCTCCGGGACACCCGGCTTCGCTCGCGCATCCGGGTGTCGGTCGACGGCGGGATGAAGACCGGACGAGACGTCGCGGTCGCGGCCCTGCTTGGCGCGGAGGAGTACGTCTTCGGGACCGCCCCCCTCGTGACGTCGGGCTGTGTGATGGCTCGCCAGTGCCACCAGAACACCTGTCCGGTGGGGGTCGCCACCCAGCGCGAGAAGCTCAGAGAGCGGTTCCCCGGCCAACCCGAACACGTCATCAACTACATGACGTTCATCGCCCAGGAGCTCCGGGAGATCATGGCCGAGCTGGGCTTCTCGACCGTCGAGGAGATGGTCGGCCGGCCCGGCTTCCTCGCCCAGCGCGAGGACGTCACCCGGGAGAAAGCGAAGGAGATCGACCTCTCGGCGGTGCTCGCCGAACCCGGCGGTGACGGCGACGATACCGACGGTAGCGCCGCCGACGGGACGAGTGTGGAGGGGCGAACGAAGACGCGCGCCCAGAACCACGCGATCGACGCACAGCTCGACCACGAGCTGATCGCCGACGCGGAAGGAGCCATCGAGCGCGGCGAGCCGGTCCACCTCGACCGCGAGATCTCGAACGTGGATCGAGCCGTGGGGGCGACCCTCTCCAATCGCATCTCGCGCGCCCACGGCGGCGCGGGCCTCGACGAGGACACCATCACCGTGGACTTCGACGGCACGGCCGGCCAGAGCTTCGGGGCCTTCCTCGCCTCGGGCGTGACGATGCACCTCACCGGGGCCGCGAACGACTACGTCGGCAAGGGGCTCTCGGGCGGCAAGCTCGTCGTCGCCACGCCACCGGAGGCCCCCTACGAGCCCGAGGAGAACAGCCTGATCGGCAACGTCGCCCTCTACGGGGCGACCCAAGGGGAAGTGTACGTCAACGGTAAGGCCGGCGAGCGGTTCGCGGTGCGGAACTCGGGCGTCAAGGGGGTTGTCGAGTCGGTCGGCGATCACGGCTGTGAGTACATGACCGGCGGCGCGATCGCGGTGCTCGGCGACACGGGCAAGAACTTCGCCGCCGGCATGTCGGGGGGTGTCGCCTACGTGCTCGACCGCGAGGGCGACTTCGAGGCGTCGGTCAATCCCGGCATGGTGAGCACGACCGCCGAGCTCGACGGGAAGGACGAGCGGATGCTCCGCCGACTGGTCGAGAACCACGTCGCCTACACCGATTCGGATCGCGGGCAGTACGTCCTCGATCACTGGGAGGAGGCGCTCGACCGGTTCGTGAAGGTGATGCCCGACGCCTACGCCGGGGTCATCGCCGAGCGCGAGAGCGCCGACGTCAGGACCTCGCCGCCGGCGGATGCGGCCACCACCGCCGAGGGCGAGCGCCCGGCGGTGCGCGGCGGCGCGGACTGAGCGGTCGCCCGCCTCGTTCCCTCCCGCGGAGGCCGGTCACGACCTCCGGGTTCGGTTGTTCGGAAATCCGCACTCGAAGGAGCTGTCTCCCTCGGTATCGAAACCGACGGCGAGTAAAACGGGGAACCCATAGCAGTCCCCGTGACTATCGAAGCGATCCTCGAAGGGGTACTGACGAACCCAGCCTATCTCGCCGGCTGGACAGTCCTCGTCGCGGCGTCGCTCGCCGTGCTCGTGTGGGACATCCGGGCGAACAACGCGGATCTGGCGTCGCTCATGCAGTTCGTCTGGGGCCTGACGGTGCTCTATTCGGGTCCCCTCGGGCTGGCGATGTACTGGTATTCGGGAAGAGCACAGATCAGCCACGATTCGCTCTGGCGCAAGGGCTGTCGGTCGGTCGCGCACTGTTACTCGGGCTGTGGAGCCGGCGAAGTGATCGGGGTGACGCTCGCGGCGGGCCTGCTCGCGCTCGGCACCTCGTTCGTGATCGTCGTCACGTTCGCGTTCGCCTACGCGATGGGCTATGCGCTCACCGTCGGCCCGCTCGTGCAGGAGGGTGTCGGGTTCGGGGAGGCCGCGAAGGACGCCCTCCTGACGGAGACGCCCTCGATCACGGTCATGGAGATGGCCGCCATCGGGACCGATGTCTGGCTCGCCGGCGAGGCCCACATCGGCGACCTGCTGTTCTGGTCGGCGCTCGCCTTCTCGCTCACGATCGGATTGGCCGTCGCATACCCCGTCAACGCCTACCTCGTCCACCGCGGCGTCAAGGGCGGGATGCAGGATCCCACCGAGCGACGGCAGGCAGCGTAGGAGGGCAGGCAGCGCGGACACCCGGCAGGTGGCCGTGTGGTCGGCGCGCGGTCAGCGCACCGTTCCGTCGGCACGCGACACCCGCGGGGGATGAGGGTGCGAGGGCTGTGGCGCTGTTGCGGTGCGGTAGCCCGGGGGCGAATCGACCGGGGAGGAGCGTGGGCGGTACGGTCGCATCGTGGCTGCAGTGCGGTCTCTCGGACGTATCGGTTCGCGGTACGTGCGGTCGCGCTCGACTACCATCCGCGAAGTATCTCGTCGCGACCGATCGGCCCCCGACCCGAAGCGAGTGAACTGTCCGGGAGACGGCCCACAGCGATTTAGCCGACCGGCGACTGCCACAGCCGTGAACGCACTCGTCGTCGGCGGCACGCGGTTCGTCGGCCGCCACACCGTCGAAGAGCTTCGCGAGCACGACTACGACGTCACCGTCTTCAACCGCGGAAATCACGACGACCCCTTCGCCGACGCCGCGGACGTGGCCCACGTCGCGGGCGACCGCGGGGTACGGGCGGACCTCGAAGCGGCCGCCCGCGAGGTCGGCCCCGACGTCGTGATCGACTGCGTCGCCTACCACCCCGGGGAGGTGGAGGCCGCGACCGAGGTCTTCGCCGACGCCGCGGCCTACGTCTACGTCTCCAGCGGGGCGGCCTACGGCGTCGAGGAGATCCCAAAGCGCGAGGGCGAGACCGCGCTCCACGACTGCACCGACGAGCAGGCGACCGACGACTCGCGGGACACCTACGGCCCGCGAAAGGCCGAAGGCGACAGAGCAGTGTTCGCGGCCGCCGAGCGCGGCGTCGCTGCCATGAGCGTGCGCCCGCCCGTGGTCTATGGCCCCCACGACTACACCGAGCGCCTCGATTACTGGATCGCCCGGATCGCCGCCCACGACCGCGTGCTCGTTCCCGGCGACGGTACCAACCTCTGGCACCGCGCTTACGCCCCGGACGTGGGCAGCGCCCTCCGGGTCGTCGCGGAGCACGGCGAGCCCGGCGAGGCCTACAACGCGGGCGACCGACGGCTGACGACGCTCGCCGGACTGGTCGAGCTGGTTGCCGGGGCGCTCGACACCGAGATCGAGGTCGTGACGGCCGGCGCGCGCGAGCTCGCCGCCGCGGGCCTCGCGCCCGAGGACTTCCCGCTCTACGCGCCCGACCCGCACGTGCTCTCGACGGCCAAGCTCGCGGGTCTGGGCTGGGACGCGGCGTCCATCGAGGCGGCGATGACGGACACCGTACGGGAGCACCGCGAGAGCGACCGCACCGGCGAGAAGCAGGGCCCCGACCGCGCGGCCGAAGAACGTGTGCTCTCGATTCTGGACACGGTCTGAGCGGACCGCGGTCCGAGCGGACCGGAACGTCGATCGTACGACCGAAACAGCCGCCTGCTTCTCGAAGGATCGGTTCCCGAGAGTCAGCTCGAACTGCCGCCAGCACCCCCTAGGGTTCACCGGAGCCGGATCCCTGGGAGGGAGATCGGTTCGATCGACGTTGCTTCGGCGAAGTCGGTCACGGCGTTCGCCGTGAGTACGACGCATCGTCCAGCACGCCGGCGACCCCCTCGCCGAACACCTGTCGCAGTGCCCGAAGCAGGCGGGTCGTGATTTCCCCGGACGTGCCGTGACAGCCGAGACGTTCTGCCGAGGACCTTTGGCCGACAGTAGTTCCACTCAGCGCGGCCGATACTGGTGGAGTTCACCCCTCACTATCCGAGGCCTCGCCGGTGAATACCCGTAGAATGTCGCCGGAAACCCCGTCTTGAGAGAACACCGTAATGAGGTCGTCCGGTTCGATTATCGTGTCCCCAGTCGGCGTTATAACTGTGTCCTCTCGCTCAATAGCGATCACCCGCACCTCGTTGTCGAGCAGTCCGGATTCATTGGCCTCCGCGAGCGTTCGTTCGGTGATCGGAACACCCGGGCTCACGCTGAGATCGATGACCTCCGCGTTGCCAGCGAGGCTCATGAAATCGGTCATCGCCCGTTCGTCCCCCTTCGTATCGGGGCCGAACGGGTGGTAGGGGTGGAAGTGTTCGCGATGAACGAAGTCTTCCTCCTCGATTTCGATACCGAGGTTCGCGATCGCCTTCGCAATTCGGGTGATGTCGTCCGTATCTGCTCCGACACCCTTGACGCGTAGGTCTCCGCGCCCGGCCATGACTTCGCGCACGTTCACAACACCCGGGATCTGTAGAACCTGCTTGGCGTATTTTCCACGGTCGGTGACAGTCGTGGTACAAATAAACAGGTTGGTCAGCAGATCGTCGCCACGTTCGTAATCGATAGCTGCGTGATAGCCCCTGATGATGCCTTCCGCTTCGAGTTGGTTGATACGATTGTTGATGGTCCCAGAAGAGACGTCGAGTTCATCAGCGATGTCCGGTGCGGAAACACGGCGAGCGTCCTCGACTAGCCGATAAATAATCCGTTCGTCGATCTGGTCGAGCCGGTAGACCATATATACGTGTGATTTCCAGGGCATAAATAGAGTCGCCCTTTTGCGACGCGATAGATCACAACATCACGAAGAGTGGAGTCGGAGGGGCCACCCCCAAGACCCGGAGGGTTGTAATATCCGGAATCGGTTGTCACAACTGGATTGCCAAACCGGCGTCGAGCCAAGTACTTTTCGACCGAGTCGTCGGCGATGCTAATGCTCCGGCAACCAGCCCGGATCGAGAGGGGGCAAATCACCAATAGCAAAAATAGGCCGTTAGAATTATCTATCGAAAAATAAGACCGGGAGTTTTATGACTGCGAAGAATATAGCGGGGGATGTACGCTCTATCCGATGAAGAACTGTGGCCGCCTGTCGGAAGCTACCGCAGCGTGCAGCTACCTTACCCGAAACGAACTGGTATCCAACTCGTGCGTTACAGGGAGACGATCAGACGATGAGTACAGAGATGCGATCCGGGGTCGAGATCCCCGCGGATCGATATCGCCTGCTCGTCCCTCTTTCCACAGAGGTCGCGTCAGGGAGCGTCGAGCGGCGCTTGCGGACCGCAGCCGCCATCGCGCGCGAACGCGGCGGGGGTGTTGTGGTGTGTTATCTGGCTACTGTTGCGCGACAGACGCCGCTCGATGGAGTTCCGTCCGACCACCCGATCCTCGCCGAGGCGCACGAGACGACCGAGGAGTTCGTCGAGTCAGCCGCCAGGGCCGACGTGCCAGCCATGGGACGTATCCATCTCAGCCATGACGAATCGAAGTCAGTTCTCGATGCGGTCGAGACCCACGAGTGCGAGGGGGTGGTTCTGTCCATCGAGGCCGGACGCTCGCAACGACGACGCCTGCTCGGCGGGGACACTGCCGAGAAAGTCGTCGCCCGTGCCGGCTGTGAGGTCTTCGTGGAGAAACAGGCCGTCGACGAGACGCCGATTCGGCGGATACTCCTTGCGGTGAGTGGCGGCCCCCACTCCGAGCTTGCTGCGAAAACGGCTCGTGCACTCGCGATCGATTCGACCGCACGCGTCGATGTTGTCCACTTCCTCGGGAGGGATGCTTCGGCGAACGAGCGAAACCAGGGGGAGCGCATCATCGAGACCACCGAACGTATCCTCGCCGACATCGAACGGGTCGAAACTCGATCCGAGAGCACGGAGAACGTCACCGAAGCCATCGTCGCCCGTTCGGACGAGTACGATGTAACCGTACTGGGGGCCCCGACCGGGGGACTGCTCGAACAGTTCGTCTTTGGAATGGTTCCGGACTCGGTCAATCGGGGGAGCGAGAACGCAGTAGTCATGGCGCAGCAGGACACTGGAAGTACGTCGGTGTACGGCCGCTGGATTGCAGGTGATCCGTCCGAATGATCGGAACGAGTCGAGCAACGATGTCGAACTGCTATCCGTCAACAACACATCCGCTATGATCGAACATGACTGAACCTCTCCGAGAGTCGGATCCCATCGGGGACGAATCGGGCACAGTAGAGACGGAGCTCTCGCGGGACATGAGCCTAGCCGACATCACGTTCATCAGCATCGGTACGATGATCGGCGTAGGCGTGTTTGACCAGGGATCACGTTCCGCCCGACCCGTTGGTTTGAAAGCCAGCAATCGTAGAAACCCGAACAACACTATGTCAACAGACAGTACCTCGATCCCCCCGGATTTCCTCTCGCCATCCGTCGCAACCGAGCTCGGCGAACTCGGCGATGAAGAGATCCACGCTGTCCTCGATCGTGTAGAATCACTTTCAAACGCTCGTTCCGAGCCCGCTCCAGGAATCGGAGCTAGGTCAAACGAGAAAATCATATCCATCGAGGACCACGGCACAGATACGGCCGTGATCGAGTGCCATGATCGTACCGATGGATGGAACGAGCGCCCGCATAGACCGCAACTCCATCGGGTGCGATCGGAAAGACAGTTCACCGGCGAGGGAGAGCTCTACTGGACGTATAGCGGCGCAGTGAACGAACGATGTACATCATAATCGTCGGCGCGGGTGACATCGGCACGCCGCTGATCGACACCGCTACTCGCTCCGGAAACGAGGTCGTGGTTATCGAACGGAACACGCGGAAAGCCGATGACATCGCCAGCCAGTTCGACTGTCTAGTGCTCAACGCGGACGCTACCACGAAAGAAACGCTGAGCGATGCCGGAGCCGAGCAGGCTGACGCGATCATCTCAACGACTGATCAAGACGCGACGAACGTCATGGTCTGTCTGCTCGCGGAGGAATTCGGTGTCCCGACGATCACGTCGGTCGTCCACGATGCCGAGCACATGAATCTCTTCCGTCGGATCGGGGCGAACACGATCGAAAACCCTCAGCAGCTCATCGCCGGCCATCTCTATCGGGCGGTAGCCAGGCCAGCTATCGTTGACTATATGCGAATCGGGGAGAAAGCAGAAATCTTCGAAATCCGGGTGACAGAGGAAGCACCGGTTGCCGGGATGACACTCGCCGAAGCAGGCGAGGAGGACTTCCTCTCCGACGATGTCTTGATCGTCGCCATCGAGCGTGAGGGTGATGGCAAACCACTGACGCCACGAGGGGAGACGCGGATCGAAGCTAGTGATCTATTGACGGTCTATTCCGCAAGCGGGGCCGACTCGGCACTCACGGACGTCTTCGGCCATTATGAAGATAAAACAACATGACGGGCGGTGGAACGTCTGGAATTATTGACGTGATGCTTGTATGATAGGCAACGGTCCACGATGAGAGTGAACACGAACACTGTCGGGCGCGACGTCGGTCGCATCGTCCAAGCTATCTCCCTGATGATGGTGGCTTCCGTCGTCGTAGCAGCCGTAAATGGCGAGTTCTACGCTGTTCCCGCCTTTGTCGTATCTGCAATCATCGTGGCTGGAATCGGCACTGGATTCGTGTGGCGATGCCGGGGGGCGGACCCGCCCGAAAAACGTGAAGCGATGGTCACCGCGGCCACCGCATGGGCCATTATCGGTGTCCTCGGTAGCCTGCCGTTTTTGTTGGTCGCCTGGACGATTCAAGTCGACCCGGTCCCAGTCTGGACGAATACACCGCCGATGAATGCGACGACCGCAGTATTTCTCCGCCCGCTCGATGCGGTGTTCGAGAGTATGAGCGGCTTCACTGGGACCGGGCTAACGATGGCGGCTGTCGAAGATGAACTACCGCGATCACTCCACTGGTGGCGGTCGTTCATCGAGTGGATCGGCGGCGTCGGAGTGATCGTGTTGACTGTCGCCATTCTCCGACGAGGTAGTGGAAGGAGTGGTTCGTATACTCTCTACGAAAGCGAAGCCCGATCCGAAAAGATTCACCCGAGTATCGTGACAACGGTTCGTGAAATCTGGAAGATTTTTGTGAGTCTCACTATCGGGTCGATCGTCTTGTTTCTCCTCGTCGGAATGCCGCTATGGGATGCGATCAATCACGGGATGACCGGTATTGCGACGGGTGGATTCTCCGTCCACGCAGCGTCGATCGGGCATTACGACAGCCCACTGATCGAGTATGCAACGATTCCTATAATGGTCGCCGGTAGTATTGCGTTCCCCATCCATTATCTGATCTTCAAAGGTGAGTTGCGGAACCTCTATGCCGACCTGCAGACACGGTGGGTATTCATCTGGTTCACGGTCGGGTCACTCTTGCTATCGGGGATTCTATACGCGAACGGACAGTACGGGACGCTAGAAGAAACGTTCAGGATCAGTCTGTTCCAGTTCGTCTCCGCGACCTCGAACACCGGCTTTGGAAGCGCGACGATCGGTGGTGGGACGGAACAGGTCTGGAGCGCCGGCGCGACACTGTTAGCGTGTGTCGGGATGCTCACTGGCGCAGCGGCCGGATCGACGGTTAGTGGGCTCAAGCTCATTCGGGTGATCACGCTTATCAAAGGAACGATATGGCAGATAAAAGATGTGTTTCGGCCACGAACTGCGATCCGGTATCTGCAGATCGGTGAGCGCAGACTCAGCGAAGAACAGGCCCAGCGTGAGTACACCGAGGCGACAGTAGTGTTCGTCCTCTGGGTTACGTTCCTTGCAATCGGCGTTGCCGTCGTTCTTCGTGTACTATCGCCAGCTCATCCGCTGGAATACGTGATTTTCGACGTGATGAGTGCGCAGAGTAACGTCGGTCTGGATTCCGGGATCACCGGTCCGGATATGCCCGATACGGCCAAGGGGATGTTGATAATCAACATGTGGGTCGGTCGGCTCGAGATCATCCCCGTTGCGGTACTGCTGGGGTCGATTTTGCAGCGGCTCGATCTCTATCGCTGAGAGGCATGTGATCCGTCACTATACACTGCTTTGCCAGCCGTGAACTGAACTGTCCCGTTGAGGAGTTGCTTCCAGGGAGACCGACGCCCTAGCTGGTCCGACTATCGCGATCTCGCGGTCCACGAGGGAGACAAACGAGAGGAGCACGTGCGCGTTCGTCCTCCTCCCACACTCCGAAGCCGCGCGTGTGGCGGGCGTCCCGGGAAGCGTCGCGGGTGGCCCCAGCAGCCGGAGCGCGCCGGGGGAGTTATGCGTCCGCCGGCATCACTCGGCGGCATGTTCGAGAAGTCGACGTGGATACGCCTGCCGCGCAACGTCGTGGTGGGCCACGGCGTCCTTGACTCCACGGTCGAAGCCGTCTCGGAGCTCCACCTCGGAGGCCGCCCGCTCGTCGTGACGAGCCCCACTCCCCGGGAGATCGCTGCCGATCGCGTCGTCGAGGCGTTCACCGCGGCGGGCGCGGAGCCGGCGACGGTCGTCGTCGAGGCGGCCAGCTTCGCGGCAGTCGAGCGCGTCGTCGAAACCGCTCGCGCCGAGGAGGCCGGCTTTCTCGTCGGTGTCGGCGGCGGGAAGGCCATCGACATCGCCAAGATGGCGAGCGATTCGTTGAGCGCGGGCTTCGTCTCGGTGCCGACCGCGGCGAGCCACGACGGCATCGTCTCCGGGCGCGGCTCGGTCCCGGAGGGCGACACCCGTCACTCGGTCGCCGCCGAGCCCCCGCTCGCGGTGGTCGCCGACACCGAGATCATCGCCGACGCCCCCTGGAGACTGACCACCGCAGGCTGTGCGGACATCATCTCGAACTTCACCGCCGTGCGCGACTGGCAGCTCGCCCACCGCCTCCAAGGGGTTCCCTACTCGGAGTACGCGGGCGCGCTCAGCCGGATGACCGCCGAGCTGCTCGTCGAGCGCGCCGACTCGATCAAACAGGGGCTAGAGGAGTCGGCGTGGATCGTCGTGAAGGCGCTCGTCTCCTCGGGGGTCGCCATGTCCATTGCGGACTCCTCGCGGCCGGCCAGCGGCGCGGAGCATCTCTTCAGCCACCAGCTCGACCGGCTTGCGCCCGGCACGGCACTACACGGCCACCAGGTGGGTGTGGGCGCGCTCCTGACCGAGTACCTCCACACCGGGCGGGAGGGGCGGTGGCGCGACGCCCGCGCGGCCCTCCGGCGGATCGGCGCACCGACGACCGCCGCCGAGCTCGGGGTCGAGTCGGAGACGGTCGTCGCGGCGCTCGCGAGTGCCCACGAGATCCGCGATCGCTACACCATCCTCGGCGACGGCATCAGCGAGGCGGCCGCCCACGAGGCCGCCGCCGTGACGGGCGTGATCGAGGCGTAGCCGATCGAGACAGCCCAGGGATGGGCCGGGATGGAGACTGAGGCCCGGCGACTCGGAGAGCAGGGCCGAAAACGAGTCCCGGACAGCCGCTTCACCGCGCTCGTCGACGCCTCATTTCCGGAACGGCGCGTCGCCGTGGCGCTCGCGGAGCGCGTCGAGTTCGGCGCGCTGCTCGCGGAGGCGGTCGGGCGGCTCCGCGTAGACATGCTCGAACACCTTGTCCGGGTCCGCTTCGACCGCCTCGGCGACCTCGATGGCGTCGGCGACGCGCTCCTCGACGCGGGTCCGGATCGCGTCATCCAGCTCGTCGTCGAGCCGCCCCGACCGGCGGAGGAAGGCCCCGAAACGCGGTATCGGGTCCCGATCGAGCCACTCCTCGCTTACCCCCTCGCGGTAAACCTCCGGATCGTCGGCCGTCGAGTGGGCGCTGTAGCGGTACTGGACCGCCTCGATCAGCGTCGGCCGCCGCTCGTCCTCGGGGGGGTCCTTGGCTTTCTCGACGGCCTCGCGGGTGACCCGATAGACCGCGAGCGGGTCCATGCCGTCGACCTGCACGCCCTCGAAGCCGTAGGCCCGTGCCTTCCCCGCGATGGTCGCGCTCGCGGTCTGGCGCTCCCGGGGGAGGCTGATCGCCCAGCCGTTGTTGTTACAGAAGAAGACGTTGGGGGTGTCGAACACGCCCGCGAAGTTCAGCCCCTCGTGGAAGTCCCCCTCGCTCGTGGCGCCGTCGCCGAGATAGCAGAGGAAGGCCTGCTCTTCGCCCTGCAACCGCGAGGCCCACGCCATCCCGACCGTCTGTGGGACCTGCGTGGCGATCGGGACGTACTCGGGCGTGACGTTCAGCTCCCCGGGGATCGCGTAGCCCTCGCCGTGGCCGGCCATCGTGCACAGCAGCGCCGCGGGCTCCATCCCGCGGACGAGCTTCGCGGCGTGCTCGCGGTAGGTCGGCACCAGCCAGTCCGCCGCGCCGAGTGCGTGGGCGCTCGCCACCTGTGCGCCCTCCTGACCGGCGATCGGGGCGTAGGTCCCGATCCGGCCCTGGCGCTGGAAGCTCACGGCCCGCTCGTCGAAGTGGCGAGCGAGCCGGAGGTCCTCGTAGATGGCGAGCAGCGCCTCGTCGCCGAGGTCGGGTGGGTCGGCGTCGGGCAGGAGCCGCCCGTCCGTGTCGAGTAGCTGTACGCGATCCCATTCGTCCCGTCGCTCCCGTTGGATGCTCATCGGTGTCTCTCGAAAACAGGGTGGTGTTCGTGTGCCGCTCGCGGTTCGTCAAAACGGTGCGCATCCGCTCCGTGACGGACGCCACTCAGGCCCCTCATGGCGAGGCGCGCCCGCCGTCCCGTGGATCGCCCATCGGGCTATCCACCGGGCGCGTGCTCGCCGCGACCGTCCGCGACGTTGCCCGCCGTTGAGTGACCGCCGAACGGACGTGTCCCCACCGGCGTCGATTTCGAAAAGAGCACGAAAGCGCTGCACTCGCGGGTAGCGCGTTCACTGCCGGCACCACGGACGCCAGCCGGACCGGTGGGGTCCATACCCTCCGGTTCGGTGCATCGGCGTTTAATCCTTACGGGAGGGGCGCCACGGCGCTCCGGCTGGTCGAGAACTCGATGGCGCGGCGCTCGGCCCTACCGATGGTCGTACACCCGCTTTGCCTTCCCGACCTCGGTGCGCTCGATTTCGCCCGGTCCGACGACGGTGAGCTCGTCGGGCGCGACGTCGAGGCTCGCCCCCAGTCGCTCGGCGATCCGCTCGCGGAGGCGCTCGCTACTCCCGTCGTAGCCGGCGTGGTGCTCGACGGTGATCGCCATCGTGTCCATCGTGCCTTCGCGCCGGAGGTCGATTCGGTAGTGGGGCGCGACGGCCTCGAACTCGACCATCGCGGCCTCGATCTGGCTGACGTAGACGTTCACCCCGCGGACGACCAGCAGGTCGTCGGTCCTGCCGGTGACGTTGTCCATTCGGGCGGCGGTCCGCCCGCACGCACAGGGCTCGCGGGTGAGGCTCGTGACGTCGCCCGTCCGGTAGCGGAGTACGGGTAGGGCCTCCTTGGTCAGCGTCGTCAGGACCAGTTCGCCCTCCTCGCCCTCCGGAAGCACCGCGCCGGTTTCGGGATCGACGACCTCGGGATAGAAGTGGTCCTCCCAGACGTGCAGGCCCTCCTGAGCGTGGGCACACTCGATCGACACTCCGGGGCCGATCACCTCCGAGAGCCCGTAGACGTCGATCGCGGTGACGCCGAGCGCGCCCTCGATCTCCGCGCGCATCGGGTCGGTGAACGGTTCCGCGCCGATCGTCACCGTCGAGACGGGAAGCTCGCGCGGGTCGACGCCGCGCTCGTCGGCGAACTCGGCGAGATAGAGACAGTAAGAGGGGGTGCACGCGAGCGCGTCCGACCCGAGGTCCTCCAGCATCGTGAGCTGGCGGGCGGTGTCGCCTCCGCCGGTCGGAACGACCGTGGCACCGAGGGCCTCGATCCCGGCGTGAAATCCCAGCCCGCCGGTGAAGAGGCCGTAGCCGTAGGCGTTCTGTACCGTGTCGCCGGGCTCGATCCCCGCGGCCGCGAGCGAGCGCGCCATCACCGATCGCCAGCGGTCGAGGTCGCCCTCCGTGTAGGCGACGATCTTCGGCTTCCCCGTGGTCCCCGAGGAGGCGTGGACCCGCCGGATCTCTGCGTCGGGAACCGCAAAGAGGCCGTCGGGGTACTCCTCCCGAAAGTCTTCTTTCGTCGTGAAGGGCAGCCGGTCGAGGGCCGCGACGCCGACGTCCTCAGGCGCCACGCCGGCTGCGTCGAGCGCGTCGCGGTAGAACGGGACGTTCTCGTGGGCGTGGACGGCCGTCTCGCGGAGTCGCTCGTCCTGTACCGTCCGGAGCTCCGCCAACGGAGCCGTCTCGACGTCGTGGTAGATCATGGCGCGTGAGTCGATCCCACGCCACATAGCCGTTCGGGTGTGTTGTTCCGATGGACGCCCGGACGGTAGTGCGCCGGCGTTTCTCCGCCCCGCCGCGGAGCAGCGCGGTCTCTCGCGTGTGGGCACTCGCGGCTCGTCTCTCACGGATCGCGACCTCGGACCCCACGACGTTCCCTCCTCGACGACCGACCCGTTCGCGGGCGGGCTGGCCGGCCCGGGCGGTCCCCGGCGGGTACGGCGTGGAACGCACGCCTTTTCAGGTCCGGCGACGAACCGGCCTTCACCGAATGCTCTCGAAGGGCTGTGAACAGTGCGCGAAGGGCGGCAAGATGGTGCTGTTCGTCTACGGCTACTGCGACCAGCGCGACTGCTTTTACTGTCCGCTCGGCGAGAACAGAAAGAACGTCTCGCAGGTGTACGCCAACGAGCGCCGCGTCGAGTCCGACGAGGACGTCCTCGCGGAGGCCCACCGGATGGACGCCTTGGGCACTTCGATCACCGGCGGCGAGCCCCAGGAGGCGATGGCGAAGACCTGCCGGTACCTCTCGCTGCTGAAAGAGGAGTTCGGCACGGACCACCACACTCACCTCTACACGGGGATCACGGGCGGCCGGGAGAACATGCGCCGGCTGAGCGAGGCGGGGCTCGACGAGATCCGCTTTCACCCGCCCTACGAGCTGTGGGGCGACCTCCACGGCACCGACTGGGAGAGGATCCTCTACACCGCACGCGAGGAGGGCCTCACGCCGGCGTTCGAGATCCCGGGCATCCGGGCCGAGCCCGAGTTTCTGGACTTTCTCGACGAGGGCGCGGCGGAGTTCTGCAACGTCAACGAGTTCGAGATGTCCGACGGTAACTACCGGCGGATGCAAGAGCAGGGCTTCGAGCTGCGCGAGGGCCACATGAGCGCGGTCGAGGGCAGCCACGACGTCCTCAAGGTGATGGGCGACCACGAGAGGGTATACTTCTGTACGAGCGTGTTCAAAGACGCCGCCCAGCACAGAAATCGCTTGAAGCGGATGGCCCGCACGATCCGACGGGAGTTCGACGACGTCACCGACGACGGCACCCTCGTCTACGGGAAGGCGTGGGAGCCCGCCGAGCGGTTCGCGGCGCTCGGCGTCCCCGAGGAGTTCTACACCGCCAAGAGCGAGCACGTCGAGCTCGCGTGGTGGCTCCTCGAGGAGATGGTCGAGGAGGGGGACGTCGACCGAGGGGAGATCGTCGAGCAGTACCCGACTGCCGACGCGACGGTCGTCGAGCGGACGCCGCTGGCGTAGATCGGTCTTCGGCGGCAGGTTCCGCCTTTCTCGGCCCGACGAAAGGTATATGCCGCGAGCGAGAGCAACGCGGACGATGAACGCCGACGAGCGCGGTCTGTCGACGTCGAAGCGGCTCGGGATCGGACTCGTGGCCGTCCTGGTGATAGCTGCGGGCGGCGCGGTGCTCGCCAGCGCCGCCGGTGACACGGCAGTGAGCCTCTCGCCGTCGGAGCGAACCGTCACCCCCGGAACCACGACGACCTACGACGTCGTGGTCGAGAGCGCCGACGGCGGCGTCGGGGCGTTCAGCGCGACGGTCGGACTCGCCGAGCCGGATGCGGTGGGGGCGTCGATCACGGACGTGAGCGTCGCCGGCGACGCAGGCCTCGTGAACACGAGCTACGGCGAGGACAACGCCTCGGTCACGATCGACGCCGCGCTGATGGACACCGCGGACACCGGCAGCGTGGCGATCGCGACCGTCACCGTCGAGGGCGAGGGCCCCGCCGGAGCGACCGACGTGACCCTCGACGTGGAGACCGTCGGCGACGAGGACGGCAACAGCTACGAGGTGACGGGAACCAGCGGCGCGTCGCTGACCGTCAGCGGTGGCGGCGACGGCGGCGCGACGACCACCGCGGCCACGGACACGGAAACCACTACGGTCGAGACGACGACCGGGACGACCACCGCGGCGGACGGGGGCGACGCGACGACGACCGCGACCGGGGGACCCGATGTGACGACCGAACCAGGGACGCCGGCGACCGACGACGCCGAGGCGGGGACGACGGAAGCGGCGACCGACGGCGGGACGCCGGCGGACACCGGGACGACCGACGCCGAGGCGGAGCCCACGACCGGAGGAGGGGACGGCGCGGGCGATGCGACGACGGCGGAAACCACGACGAGCGACGGCGCTGTCGGCGGCAACGGCAAAGCGAAGGTCGGCGACGGCACGGCCGACGATGGCACGGCTGACGACGGCGGGGACACCGCGGACGGCGGAACGAGCACCGACGGGGGAAGCGAGAGGACGGCACAGCCCGACGGCGGGGCGGACGACACCACACCCGTGCCGGAGGCCGGCAGCGCCGCGGTGGGACTCGAACCCGCTGACGCCACCGTTGCGTCAGGCGAGAGCGCCACCTACGAGATCGGGGTCGAGAGCGCCGGCGGCGGCGTCGGGGCGCTCGAAGCGACGGTCGCGCTCGACGATCCGAGCGTGGCCTCGATCGGCGAGGTGGAGTTGGCGGGGAACCCGCCGCTCAACCAGACGAACGTCACCGACGACGGCTCCGCGGCGACCATCGACGTCGCCTACCTCGGGAACGCGCTGGCAGACGATCCCGACGGGGTGACCGTCGCCACGGTGACGGTCGCGGGCGAGCAGGCGGGAACGAGCCCGGTCGCGCTGTCCGTGTCCGCGCTCGGCGACGCACAGGGCGAGATCTACGGCGTGAACGAGACGACCGACGCGTCGGTGACCGTCGAGGGCTAGGGCGCGTCGCCAGCACCGGGTCGAAGGGTCGTTGCTATCGGATGAGAGTCACCGAGAGCCTCCCGCGCCGTCCCGTCGCCGCCGGTCACCGACGAGCGCAGCACCGACTGCCGACCGACAGTATAACTGCCGACCGCCCGTTGACTCGGAGTGAGTCCATGCAGGTCGCGCTCCTCACCATCGGCGACGAGCTGCTGGCGGGCGACACCGAGAACACGAACGCGACGTGGCTCGCCCGCCGGCTGAGCGAGCGCGGCGTCGTCGTGAAGCGGATCCTCGTCGTGCCCGACGACGAGGCGGCGATCGCCCGCAAAGTGCGGGAGTACGCCGCGGCCTTCGACGCCGTCCTCCTCACCGGCGGGCTCGGCGGGACGCCCGACGACGTGACCATGACCGCCGTCGCACGGGCGTTCGACCGATCGCTGGCCGTGAACGAGGCGGCGCTCGAAGACGTCGAGGCGACCCTCGAACGCGTCCGCGAGGCCTACCCAGACATCGACGTCGATCCCGCGGCCGAGGCGTCGATCCCGGCTGGCGCACGGGCGCTCCCCAACGAGACCGGGCTCTCGCCGGGCTGCGTGCTCGAAAACGTCTACGTCTTCCCCGGGATTCCCGAGGAGATGCGGCCGATGTTCGAACGGGTGGAGACGGAGTTCGCGGGCGAGAGCCGGTCGCGCTCGTTTCACACCGCGACGCCCGAGGGCGATCTCGTCGGAACCCTGACCGAGGCGCGCGAGCGCTTCGACCTCGCGGTCGGCTGCTATCCCGACCGAGCGGCGCGGCGCAATCGGATCAAGGTCGTCGGCGAGGACGACGCGCGCCTCGACGAAGCGACCGCGTGGCTGAAAGAGCGCGTGACGGTCGTCGAGGACGACCCGGAGCAGTAGCGTGGGCGGCCGACGCGGGGCGAGCTATCGGAGGCTCTCCTCGGGCCGGCGGGGCGTGCCGGGCGTCGCTCGGGGCGTCGACCGGGACGAGCCGGTCGACCGGATGATGTCGAGGGCGGTCACGAGGTCCGTCCGGGAGACGATGCCGGCGAACTCCCCCCGGACGTCGACGACCGGCAGCCGGCCCACTCCGTGAGACTGCATCTCGGTGAGCGCGCTCATCGCGTCGGCGTCGGCCGGGATGGTGTAGAGGTCGGTCGCCATCACCTCCTCGACGCGGTAGGCGTCGCGCTCGACCGGTCGCACCGCCTGGGTGTCCGAGAGCGTGACCAGCCCGACGAGCGCGCCGCCGTCGAGCACCGGATAGCCAGTGTGGCGCTCGTCGAGCATCCGCCCGAGGAGGTCGGCGACGCTCGTCGACGGGGCGACGGTGGTGACCTCGGCGGCGGGCGTCATCACGTCCCGGACGACGACGCCTTCGAGGGCGGCTCTCGTGGTGACCTGTTGGGCCTCCGAGGAGGCACTGACGTAGATGAAGAAGGCGATGGCGACGAACACGAGGTTGCCCGCGAACAGGCCCAGAAGCCCGAGCAGGAAGGCGAAGGCCTTGCCGACCTCGGCGGCGATCTGGGTGGCACGCGCGTGTGGCCGGGTGCGTGCGAGCAGCGCCCGGAGGACGCGCCCGCCGTCCATCGGGAACCCCGGCAGGAGGTTGAAGCCCGCGAGCAGGACGTTCATCAGCGCGAGGTAGGCGAGGACGAATCGGGTGGCGTCGACGAGTACGCCCGACGCCGCGGTAGGTGCGACGATCGACGGCACGGCGAGGAAGGCGAGATAGGAGGCGAGACCGACCGCGACGCTGATCACTGGACCGGCGATGGCGACCGCGAGCTCCTGTTTCCAGTCCTCGGGCATCTCGGCGAGGCTGGCGATCCCGCCTAGAAACCACAGCGTGATCGAATCGATCCCGTAGCCGTAGCGCATTGCCACGAGCGAGTGGCCGAGCTCGTGGAGGACGACGCCGACGAACAGCCCGACGGCCGCGATCGCGCCGACGACGAACGGGATCGAACCCGTCGAGAGCGCGTCGGCCGCGATTTCGGCGTCGAGCGAGCGGTTGACGATCCCGACCCACTGGCCGACCTGCGTGCCGATGACCCACGCGACGACCGGCAGCGCGAGCAGGAACGACAGCCCCACCCGGACGGGGATGCCGAAAGCGCTGCCGATCCGGAAGCTGGCCATGTCCGAACTCGGGCCGCGATCGTCTTAAACACCCCGTCGTGCCGTCCCGGAGAGCAGAGAGACTACGCGTTCGACGGACGGAACTCGGCAAGAGCGTCGCTCGCTCCGCTCCCTTCGCTCGTCGTGGGCCGGTCGGGCGCCGACGAACGGACGGAGCGATTTTCCTCCCTCTCGCATCTGGCGGCCGACCCGCTACTCGCTCGGCTCGGCGACCGCGACGACCTGCTTGCCGACGTTCTCGCCCGCGAACAGCCCGAGGAACGCCTCGGGCGCGCGCTCGAAGCCCTCGACGACCGACTCGCGGTGTGTGACGTCGCCGCTCACGACCCACTCGCGGAGCCGTTCGTTCGCCCGGTCGAAGCGGGACGCGTAGTCGGAGACGAGAAAGCCCTCGACGCGGGCACGCGACGCGATGAGCTGTGGGAGCGTGCGCGGTCCGGTCGGGACGCCCTCCTCGTTGTAGTGGGCGATCTGCCCACAGACGGCGACCCGGGCGTCGACGGCGAGCCGGGTGAGGACCGCATCGGAGACCGGGCCACCGACGTTGTCGAAGTAGCCGTCGACACCGCCGGGTGCCGCCTCGTCGAGCGCCGCGCGGTGGTCCTCGGTCGCCGCGTAGTTGACGGCGGCGTCGAACCCGAACGCGTCTTCGAGCAGGGAGACCTTCTCGGCGGTTCCCGCAAAGCCGACGACCCGCGCACCGGCGAGGCCGGCGATCTGGCCGACGGTCGACCCGACGGCACCGGCGGCCCCGGAGACGACGACCGTATCGCCCGGACCCGGCTCGACGACGTCGAGGGTGCCGAAGTAGGCGGTGCGGCCGGGCATCCCCAGGACCCCGAGGTACGACGGGAGCGTGACGTTCTCGGGCGTGGGATCGACCGGTGTGAGGTCCGCGCCGTCGGCGACGGCGTACTCGCTCCAGTAGAGCCGCCCGAACACGAACTCGCCCGCTTCCCAGTCGTCGTGTTCGGACGCGACGACCTCGCCCACGACGTGGCCCTCCAGCCGGTCGCCGACCGCCCAGGGCTCGGCGTAGGAGTCCCGGTCGCGCATCCGACCGCGCATGTACGGATCAACCGAGAGATAGAGTGTGCGGACGAGCACCTCCCCGCGACCGGGCTCCGGGATCGCCGTCTCCCGGAGCTCGAACGCGTCGAGATCGGGTTTGCCATCGGGACGGCCGCCGAGGACGAACTGCCTGTTGGTGTCGGCCATGCGCCTCCGTCTTCCGCTCCGAGGGACTTCGGGCTTCGGTATCGCTCGACGATATCGAACGATCAGCGAACGATCAGCGAACGATCAGCGAACCGTGCTGTAGCCGACGGAGTCGCCATCCGAAGCTACCGCGCCCGTCCCGACCAGCGCCCGTTCGCCGCGTTGCACCAGGGGATCCCGGTCGCGTCCCAGTCCGGCGCGAGACCCACGTCTCGGCCGTGGCGGGACCGGACGACACAAAGCTATACCTCCCGGGGGCCGGGAAGGGCTCCATGCTCTCGCTGTCGGACGCACGGGTCGTCGATCTGAGCATCCCCGTCGAACCGGGCGTGGCGAGCGAGCCGTGGCCGGCCGCGATCGAGTCGTTCGACCACGAGGCGGGCGCGGAGCTCCTCGCCGAGAACCTCCGCGGGCTCGGCGTCGCGGACGTGACCGCCGAGGACTTCCCCGAGGGGATGGGGCTCGCGTGGGAGGAGATCGAGGCGATCACCCACACGGGCACGCACCTCGACGCGCCCTATCACTATGGCCCGACGGTCGGCGAGGACCCGGCGCGGACGATCGAAGCGGTGCCGATCGAGTGGTGCTGTGGCGACGCGGTGGTGCTCGATTTCACGTGGAAAACACCGGGGACCGAGATCACGCCCGCGGAGCTCGACCGACAGCTCGACGAGCTCGACCACTCGCTTTCGGCCGGCGAGATCGTTCTCGTGCAGACGGGCGCGGACGAGCTGTGGGGCGAGCCCGCCTACCTGACCGACTTCCCGGGGATGGGCGCGGCCGCGACCGAACACCTCGTCGAGCAGGGCGTTCGGGTGATCGGCACGGACGCCTACGGCTTCGACAAGCCCTTCGGCGAGATGGGCCGTCGATACGCCGAAAGTGGCGATCCCGGGGAGCTCTGGCCGGCGCACTTCGCCGGCCGCGAGGTGGAGTACTGCCAGATCGAGAAGATGGCCAACCTCGACGCGCTCCCGCGGCGGACTGACGTCCCGCTCGTGACGACGCCGGTCGCGATCGAGGGCGCGAGCGCCGGGTGGGTGCGGCCGGTCGCGCTGTTCGAGGGGGACGGATGAAACTCGCCAGCTTCGCGGTGCCGACGCCGCTCGGGCCCCGACACCGCGTCGGGGTCCGGGACGACTCGGGACTGGTCGACGTCACGACCGCCTACGCGTGCGTGCTCGACGATCGGGGCGAGGCCGCACCCATCGAGGTCGCCGAGGCCATCGCGCCGCCCGAGATGCTCGCGTTCCTGCGCCGGGGCGAGCGAGCGATCGAGGCCGCCAGGGAGGCCGCGGCGTTCGCGGCGGACGGCGGGAACAGCGGTGTCGAACGAGGTCCGGACGGCGCTCGGCTCGTCTTCGATCCCGGGGAGGTAGAGCTCCTGAGCCCGCTCCCACGGCCGAACTCGCTGCGCGACTGCATGGCCTTCGAGGAGCACGTCGAGAACACGCTGGGCGAGCCACCGGACGCCTGGTACGACCTCCCGGTCTACTACAAGGGCAACCCCGATTCGGTCGTCGGTCCCGGCGCGACCGTCGAGTGGCCGTCCTACACCGACCGGCTCGACTACGAGCTCGAGCTCGCGGCGGTCGTCGGCCGCGAGGGCCGGGACGTCCCGGTCGCGGCGGCCAACTCCTACATCGCCGGCTACACCGTCCTCGACGACTTCAGCGCGCGGGACACCCAGCTCCGGGAGATGCAGGGCAACCTCGGCCCCGCGAAGGGCAAGGACTTCGCCAACGCGCTCGGGCCGTACCTGGTGACGCCCGACGCGTTCGACCCCACCGAGGCGACGATGACCGCCGCGATCGACGGCGAGACGGTTTCGGAGGGGACGCCCGGCGAGATGTACCACTCGTTCGCGGAGATCCTCGCCCACGTCTCCGCAAGCGAGACGCTGTACCCCGGCGACGTGATCGGCAGCGGCACGGTCGGCGGGGGCTGTGGCCTCGAGACCGGGCGCTTTCTCGAACCCGGCGAGACGGTCGCGCTGTCGATCGAGGGCATCGGAACGCTGGAGAACCGGGTAATCGAACCGACCGAGTGAGCGACGGTGTTCGGCATCGAGGACCGGTAAGCCGGTCGTGCCCTGCCGTCACCGACCTCGATCGCATCTGCCCTGCTCGCACCTGCTCCGGCACTCGGCGGACGACCCGGCGTCGCTGTCGATCCCGGTCGTCGCGGGAAGCGAAGCGCCGTTCGCGGCTCGCGGGGTACTCTAGGTGGACTCCGTGGCCTCGTCGTGGCACAGAGCCACCCGAGCGGCGTCGGTTCACGGAGGACCGTTCGGTTCGTCGGGACGACCTCGATAGACCGTCGGTGAGAGGTGTCTACGGCGCATCGACCGCCATCGGTCGGCTGACAGCGGCGAGATCGCCGAGGGCGGAAGCGAGAGACCACCGGCGGAATCGCCGTCGACCGACGATGTATTCACCGACCGCTACGACGGCGGACACATGGACCGCGCGGAGCTCGCCTCGCGGATCGATCACACCGTCCTGGGACCCGAGACCACGCCCGGGGACGTCGCGGCCGCCGTGGACGCGGCCGCCGAGTACGGCATGAACGCCTGCGTGCCACCGTGCTACGTCGCCGAGGCCGTGGCGCGCGTCCCGGACGTCACGCTCGTGACGGTCGTCGGCTTTCCGCACGGCCAGCACGCACCCCACGCGAAGCGTACCGAGGCCGTCCGGGCGTGGGAGGACGGCGCGGACGAACTCGACGTCGTCCTGAACGTCGGCCGCCTGCGCGCCGGCGCGGACGACGCCGTTCGCACCGAACTCGCCGAGGTCGTCGCAGCGGTGCCAGTACCGGTGAAGGTCATCGTCGAAGCCCCGCTGCTCGGAGCGGCGGAGACGCGCCGCGCCTGCCGCGTGGCGAAAGAGGCCGACGCCGACTTCGTGAAGACCGCCACGGGCTTCGCCGGTGGCGCGACGGTCGACGACGTGGCGCTCATGGCCGAGTTCCTGCCGGTGAAGGCAAGCGGGGGCATCGGGAGCTACGCGGCGGCGAAAGCGATGTTCGACGCCGGCGCGGAACGGATCGGCGCGTCAAGCGGGGTCGCCATCGTTGAGGGATTCGAGACGAGGCCGTCCGACGACCGGTTGACGGGCGCGAGGTCGTCCGACGATCGGCTCGTTCCGCGGTGCTGCCCGGAAGGCCGTAGCGCTGGTGAGCCGGGAGACGCTCCGGACGAAAACGGTTAATTCGGGTTAAATCGGACGAAAATCGCTTCGAGGGAGCTAGTCCTTCTTGAGATAGTGAATCCATAGCACGGACGATGATGCTCGACTGCACGGTCTGTTCGGCCGCGATCGAGGAGGGGGACCCGAGCACGCTGATCGAGCGCGACGGCGAGAGCCATCGCGTCTGCTGTCTCACCTGTGCGGAGGCGTTCGCCGACCTACCGGACGAGGAGCTGTCGGGGACGAAAGGACGCGCGGGCAGTCCGGCGCACCGAGCCGCAGTGGTGTCCGATCGACGCCGCTCGCGGTCCGGGTGAGCGGCGACCGCCGCGCCGGTGCCGGTCGTCGTGTCCGCACCGATCGCGAGCCACGCTTCGATACAGGACGACCACAGCCGACAGCGAGCACACTCCGGGGATCAGTCCGCACGCGGGCGGGTCGATCGCCCGGGCGCGCTCGCTCCACCACCGCTGGAGGAGGGCCCGCTCTCCCATCACCGCCGGGGCGGCGAAACGCCGCGTTTTTGCTCGCCCGACCCCGAGCGCGGACGATCAGGGATGGCGAGCTATCACATCGAGACCTACGGCTGCACGGCAAACCGTGGCGAGTCACGGCAGATCGAGCAGCGCCTCCGGGCCGGGGGTCACCACCGCGCACCCGGTCCCGACGCGGCCGACGTGGCCATCCTCAACACGTGTACCGTGGTCGAGAAGACCGAGCGGAACATGCTCCGGCGTGCGGCGGAGCTCGAATCGGCGGTCGGGGAACTCGTCGTCACCGGCTGCATGGCGCTCGCGCAGGGCGAGGCCTTCGCCGAGGCGGGCGTCGACGCGCGAGTCCGGGGCTGGGACGACGTGCCCGGCGCGGTCCGCAACGGCGAGTGTCCGACGCCGACGTCCGACGCAGAGCCCGTCCTGGACGGCGTGGTGGGAATCCTCCCCATCGCCCGGGGCTGCACGTCGGACTGCTCGTACTGCATCACCAAGCGCGCCACCGGGCGGATCGACTCGCCGCCGATCGAGGAGAACGTCCGGAAGGCCCGCGCGCTGGTCCACGCCGGCGCGTCGGAGCTCCGGATCACGGGCCAGGACACCGGCGTCTACGGCTGGGACGACGGGGAGCGCAAGCTCCCCGAGCTCCTCGATCGGATCTGCGCTATCGACGGCGACTTCAAGATTCGAGTGGGCATGGCCAACCCGAAGGGCGTACACGGAATCCGCGAGGAGCTCGCCGGGGTGTTTAGCGAACGCGACGAAATATATAATTTCCTTCACGCGCCGGTCCAGTCGGGCAGCAACGACGTCCTCGGCGCGATGCGCCGTCAACACCGAGTGAGCGAGTTCCGCGAAGTAATCGAGACGTTCGATGCCCACCTCGATCACTGGACGCTGGCGACGGACTTCGTCGTCGGGTTCCCGACCGAAACCGACGCCGACCACGAGCGAAGCCTCGATCTACTCCGGGAGGTGTGTCCCGAACGGGTGAACGTCACCCGCTTCTCGAAGCGTCCCGGGACCGACGCCGCCGCCATGGACGGCCTCGGCGGCACCATCAAAAAGGAGCGCTCGAAGGGGATGACCGAGGTAAAGACGAACGTGGTCGGAGCGGCCCACGAGTCGATGGTCGGCGATCGCCACACGGTGCTGGCCGTCGAACCGGGCACCGGGGAGTCGGTCAAGTGCTACGACGAGGCCTACCGGCAGGTCGTCGTCCGGAACGCCCCCGAACACGGGATCAAGCCCGGCGACGTCGCCGACGTCGAGATAACGGGGCACAACACGGTCTATGCGTTCGGCGAGCCGGTGTGACCGAGCCGGCGACCGCCGGTCACGGGCGCTCGCGTTCGCTCCGGAGAACGAGCCCCGCCGCGCTCAGACCTCGACGAGCACCTTGATCGCTTCGCGCTCGTCCATCGCGCGGTACCCCTCCGGGACGCCGTCGAGACCGACGGTCTTCGTGAACACCGGTGAGGGATCGAGCGTCCCGCCGAGCACGTCGGTCAGCAGCTCCTTGGCGTACGCCCGGACCGGCGCGATGCCGCCGCGCAGTGTGAGGTTCTCCCCGAACATGTCGTACAAGGATAACCCCTGTTCGTCCACGCCGTGGGGGACGCCGACGTAGCCGATCGTCCCGCCGGGACGACAGGCCCCGATGGCGGTTTCCATCGCCGAGGCTGCTCCGACGCACTCCAGGACGTGATTGCTCCCGCCGTCGGTGAGTTCGACGACCCTGTCGACGGCCGCCTCGCCGCGCTCGGCGACCGTCTCCGTGGCACCGAACCGGGTGGCCAGTTCCAGTCGGTCCTCGTGGTGGCCCACCGCGACGATCCGCTCGGCACCGAGCCGGCGGGCCGCGAGCACGCCACAGAGTCCGACCGCGCCGTCGCCGACGACGACACACGTCGAACCCGCCTCGACCCCCGCACAGACGGCCGCGTGGTGGCCGGTCCCCAGCACGTCCGTGAGCGGCAACAGCGCCTTCAGCGTCCGCTCGTCCCCGGCGTGGCGGTCGGGGACCCGAACGAGCGTGCCGTCGGCGTGTGGCGTCCTGACGTATTCGCCCTGTGCGCCGCCGTTCTCGCCGCCCCACGAGTCGCCGTTCACACAGGAGGTGTGCAGTCCCTTCCGACTGCTGCGTTGAATAGGGGTAGGGCGTCGGGATAGACCGTGAGAGTAGTGGCGTTGAAGCCGAGGAGGCTCGATTATGGCAGTCGATCTCCTCGACTTCGTCCGAGAGTGTGAGCAGCAAGCCAAACAAGCCTTGGGGAAGCACGCGGGCGAGCCGGTCTCGCGGCCGGATTCGCCGCGGTAGAACCAGAGATCCGACCCGCAGATGGCGGTGTGGGTGACGCGGACGAGCGCGTCGGTCGGCG